>JAZKFB010000077.1:0-35976 GCA_040386695.1 Verrucomicrobiota bacterium | reverse complement strand
CATCCTCATCCTCATCCTCATCCTCATCCTCATCCTCATCCTCATCCTCGTCCTCATCCTCGTCCTCGTCCTCATCCTCGTCCTCGTCCTCATCCTCGTCCTCATCCTCATCCTCATCCTCATCCTCATCCTCATCCTCATCCTCATCCTCATCCTCGTCCTCGTCCTCGTCCTCATCCCTCATCCGTGATATCCGTTGAATCCGTGCCATCCGTGGCCCGTCAGTTCCATTCTGCGGCTGACCGGAAAAGCCATCCGCTCCCCCAAGCCATCCGCTCCCTCAGGCGGCAAAAGGAAATTAAACCGCGATCGGCGCGCGGATCGCGGGCCAGGGGTCGTAATTCTCCAGCGTGAAATCCTCAAAACGGAAATCGTCGATGGATTTCCGCTCCGGATTCAGGCGCATGACCGGCAGCGGGCGCGGCGCGCGGGAAAGCTGCTCGTGGACCTGATCCAGATGATTTTGGTAAAGGTGCAGGTCGCCGAAGGTGTGGATGAAATCCCCGGGCTGATACCCGGTGACCTGGGCGATCATCATCGTCAGCAGCGCGTAGGAGGCGATGTTGAAGGGCACGCCGAGGAAAAGATCCGCGCTGCGCTGGTAAAGCTGACAGCTCAGCGTGCCCGCTTCCTGATCCACGTAAAACTGGAACAGCGCATGGCACGGCGGCAGCGCCATGCCCGCGATCTGCGCCGGATTCCAGGCGCTGACCATCAGCCGGCGGCTGTCGGGCGTGCGGCGGATCTGCGAAATAACCTCCGCGATCTGGTCAATGACCCGGCCGTCCCCCGCCGGCCACGAGCGCCATTGCGCGCCATAGACGGGACCGAGGTCGCCGTTTTCATCCGCCCACTCGTCCCAGATGGTCACGCCATTTTCCCGCAGGTAGCCGATGTTGGTCTCGCCTTTCAGAAACCAGAGCAATTCGTGAATGATCGAGCGCAGGTGGACTTTTTTGGTTGTCAGCAGCGGAAAACCCTCCGCCAAGGAATACCGCGCCTGAGCGCCAAAACAGGAAATCGTGCCCGTGCCCGTGCGGTCGGTGCGCGCCTTGCCGTCGCGCAGCACCAGGCGGAGAAGATCGAGATAAGTCTGCATCGGTCAGAAAACGGAACGCGGTTATTTTTTCCGGGCCGCGCGGACGGCGGACAAAGCGCGGGCCTCGGCCAGCGTTTCCCCGATGGCATGCTCCCGCACCTCCTTCGAGGAAACATCGTCCCCATTCCCCCACACCCCGTCAGCACCGGCGCTGTGCACTTCGCAGGACGCGCCGGAAAAGGTGACTTTCAGGGGACGCTGGTAAATATCCAGCGCCTGCCCCGTGGCCCAGTCATAGTTGTACTCGCGGCCATGGAGGTATCCCGCCGAGATGCGGTTCCCATCCGCTCCGACGACCGTAAAGATCTGTTCAGCAAAAAGTTTGGGATCCGCCGTGTCCGGCCAGGTTTTGGCATCCCTGTAAAAATCCACGAGGGCTCCGTGCCAGTCGGCCACCATTTCCCCGTTGGTGTTGCTCACAAAGGCGGGAATCACCCTGCGCTGAACCACCCACGCCAGCAGACCGGCGCAGCCGGCGATGGTGATTAACGCGAGGAACCAGAATTTCATCAGCGCCGAGGGTGGCGGAACCCTTTCCCCGGGGCAACCGGAAAGCCGGGAGTTCCCTGCTCCCCCTTCACCGGGCGCGGCCCGGTCAGATCAAATCCGAAGAATTTGAACAGAAGGAAGCGAAGGGAGCGAAGGATTGGAGGCGGCAATCCTTTGGCTTTGCTGTCCTTCGCTCCCTTCGCTTCCTTCTGTTCAAATTCCCCAATCCTTCGCTCCCTTCACTGCCTTCGCTCCCTTCTGTTCAAATCCCCCAATCCTTCGCTCCCCCGGCTTCCTTCTGTTCAAATTCCGCCCTTCCTCCTTCCTGTCCTTCGCGCCCTTCTGTTCAAATTCTTCAGAGTGACGCCAACCCGCCTTGGATTCGCGGATGATGAAAAAATGAACAGAAAGCGATAATTTCCATCGCGCCGGGAACGGAGTCACTCCAGATTGATCGAAATGGTGACGCCTCCGCCGCCGGAGACCGCCCGGCGCATTATTCCCGTAATTATGAACCCGAACGCGCGCAGTGCCCGCGCGGGCGGGCGGCGGGAGAATATCCGTGCGCTGAGTCCGCTGGTGGAGTTGCATGAAACCACAGGCACCGGTGACGCCTGCCGCATCGCCGAAAAACTGGCCCGTGCCGGAGCCCCCCTCGTGGTTGCCGCAGGCGGGGACGGCACGGTGAATGAGGTCGTGAACGGCATCGCCAAAGCCGGCGCGGCGGCCCGGACCACCCTGGGGGTCCTGCCCGCCGGCACCATGAATGTCTTTGCGGCCGAGCTGGGACTGCCCTCCCCGCGGCTGGATGCCTGCTGGCGGATCATCGAGCACGGCCAGCGCCGCCGGGTGGACCTGTGGCGCATTCAGGACACCCGCTTTGTCCAGCTGGCCGGGGCCGGAATGGACGCGGCCATTATCCGCGAGACCACCTGGGAGCTGAAGAAAAAATTCGGCCCGCTCAGCTACGTCATTGCCGGCCTCCGCCTGCTGCTGCGCCGTGCGCCGCTGATGACCGTGCACGCCGACGGCCAGCCGACGGCCCGGGGCACGGTCGTTCTCGTGGGCAATGGCCGGCGTTACGGCGGTCCGTTCCATCTTTTTCCGGCCGCGCTCCCCGGTGACGGGCTGCTGGATGTCGTGGTCATGCGGCGGCACGGCCTTCAGGAATTCTACGCCATCGCCAAAGGCCTGGTTTCCGGCCGCTACGGCGTCGGGGATGAAGTCACGTATTTCCAGACCACCGCCCTGCGCATCGAGGCCGGTGAACCCCTGCCCTACGAGGCCGACGGGGAACTGGCCGGCACCGCCACCGTGATGGAGATCCGGCGCGACGGCAGTCTGGAGGTGATGGCCAACGGATAGGCCGCTTTGTTTCCGGGAAAAAGTGTTTCCCCCGCCTTGCTTCAGCATCGTAAATGCACGGTTCAGCGCGGCATTGTCCCCGCCGTCCACTCCTCCGCCGACCGGCCCATTCCTTCATTCATCCAACCAACCAGTCACATGCACAACCGCCGTCATTTTCTCCGCGCCGGCCTCGCCGCCGCCGCTGCTCTGCCTTTCGCCCGTCCGGCCATGGCTCTGGCCCAGGACGCCGCCAAAGCGCCGCCCTTCAAGATCTCCCTCGCCGGCTGGTCACTCCACCTCGCCTTTTTCTCCAAAAAGCTGGACCATCTGGAATTCCCGGTCATCGCCAAACGCGACTACGGCATCGAGGCCGTGGAGTATGTGAACCAGTTCTGGAAGGACAAAGCCAACGACAGGGATTACCTCAACGGCCTCAAAACCCGCGCCGCCGACAACGGCGTGACCAGTGTGCTCATCATGTGCGACGGCGAGGGCAATCTCGGCGATCCCGATGACGCCAAACGCGGCAAGGCCGCTGACAATCACCGCAAGTGGATCGACGCCGCCAAATTCCTCGGCTGCCACAGCATCCGCGTGAACGCCCACAGTTCCGGCACCCGTGAGGAGCAGGCGAAACTCGCCGCCGACGGCCTCCGCAGGCTCAGCACCTTCGCCCAGCCCCTCGGCATCAATGTCATCGTCGAAAACCACGGCGGCAATTCCTCCGACGGCGGCTGGCTCACCGGCGTCATCAAAGCCGTCGGCCTGCCCAACTGCGGCACCCTGCCCGACTTCGGCAATTTCAAGGAATATGACCGCTACCAAGGCGTGGATGAAATGATGCCCTTCGCCAAAGGCGTCAGCGCCAAAACCAATGTTTTTGATGATAAAGGCAATGAGGCGGAGACCGATTATGTCAAAATGATGGACATTGTGGTTAAAAAGCACGGATATCACGGCTTTGTCGGGATTGAATATGAAGGCAAAAAACTTTCCGAGCCCGATGGCATCCGCGCCACCAAGGTCCTCCTGGAGCGTATCCGGGGCACCCTGTCCTGAAAACAACTCCGGAACGGCGGCCTCCGCGGAGGGAGGCCGCCAACCGGAACCGCCGGCACCGGGAGCGGAAACCGGTCCCCTCACAAAACGGCACATCGCATATAAATACGCTCAGGAAAAGGCGGCCGGAGGGTTAAGGAATTTCTTGACCGTCCCGCTGGCCTGCCGGAAATCTTCGTGTCCGCACGAGGCCGCCGGACGTATCCTCACATCCTCCCGTATTTTCCGGCTCCCTATGCTTGAACGCTCCCCGATTTTTTATTCCCGAGCGTCCCCCGTCCTCCCGCCCAAAACCTTCACCATCAGTTTTCCACCGTCCGCCACGCATGATCCGGTGCATGGTGACTCCCCCGCGACCAGGATCCATCCGCCGGCACCGGCTCCCCCGCCTGCCTCAAGTCCCCCCATGACCCCCGTGTCCGATTCCCTTCCCCCTCCCCCCTCCGAAACCTCCGCCGAAGCTGACGCCGCTTCCCCGGAATCCTCCGCCTCCCCCGCCAAGCGCGGCCGTGGACGCCCGCGCAAGGATAGCCCTGAATCCGCTCCCGCGCCTCAGGAGGATTACTCCATCGACTCGCCGGACATTCAGTTCAAAATCCGCGAACTCATCAAGCTGGCCAAGGAACAGGGGCACGTCACCTACGACGACCTCAACGACGCCCTGCCCAACGACCTCATCTCGCCCGACGTGGTGGAGGAGATCATCCTGCGCCTGCGGAATCTGGAGATCGACATCATCGACGCCTCCCAGGTGGACCGGGTGCGGCCGAGCCCCTCGCCTTCCGTCCACCGGCACATGCCGGATCTCGATGACAAAAACGACGCTCTCCGCGCCGACACCCTGGACGACCCGGTCCGGCAGTATCTCAAGCAGATGGGCCAGGTTCCCCTGCTCACCCGCGAGCAGGAGGTCGAGATCTCCATCCGCATTGAGAAATCCGAGGAAAACGTCCAGCGCCTCCTGAACACTTTCGGCTTCATCGCCGACGCCTATCTCGACCTCGCCCGCAAGCTCCTCGACAACGAGGAGCGCACCGACCGCGTGGTGCAGGACAAAAAGATCGAAAGCCGCGAACGGTATTTAAAAGGCCTGCTCAAGCTCAACACCCAGGTCAGCGACGCCCACGAGACCGCCCAGGCCGCCTGGGAGAAAAGCCGCTCCACCAAACAGCCCGCCAAACGCGAGGCCGCCCTCGCGGACTTCAAAAAAGCCTATGCCGGCATTCAGAAGACTTTTGTAAAATACTACTTCAAGCAGAAGACCGTCGAGGAATTCGAAAGTCTCGCCCGCGAGCTGATGGACGAACTGTCCGCCGCCGAAGGCCGCATCGCCCAGGATCCGGAGGACGCCGAGGCCCTGGGGGAAATCGACGCCGTGGAGCGCCGCGTCTGGCTGAACTCCGCCGACTTCCACACCTCCTACAACGAGATGCGCGCCCATCTCCGCGATGCCGAGCGCGCCAAGCAGGAAATGGTCGAGGCCAACCTCCGGCTGGTGATCTCCATCGCCAAAAAATACACCAACCGCGGCATGCCCTTCCTCGACCTCATCCAGGAGGGGAACATGGGCCTGATGAAGGCCGTGGAGAAATTCGAATACCGCCGCGGCTACAAATTCTCCACCTACGCCACGTGGTGGATCCGCCAGGCCATCACCCGCAGCATCGCCGACCAGGCCCGCACCATCCGCATCCCGGTGCACATGATCGAGACCATCAACAAGCTGATGCGCGTGCAGAAGCAGCTGGTGCAGGAATACGGCCGCGAGCCCTCCCCCGAGGAGATCGCCGAGGAGATCCACCTCCCCGTGGAGCGCATCCGCGCCGTCCTCAAGATGGCCCAGACCCCCATCAGCCTCCAGGCCCCCGTCGGCGAGGGCGACGACACCACCTTCGGCGACTTCATTGAGGATAAAGGGGCCGACAACCCCATGGAGCGCACCGGCTTCGCCATGCTCAAGGACAAGATCAAGGACGTCCTCGACACCCTCAACGAGCGCGAGCGCGCCGTTCTCGAAAAACGCTTCGGCCTCATCGACGGCTTCAGCCGCACCCTGGAGGAGGTCGGCAAGGAATTCCACGTCACCCGCGAGCGCATCCGCCAGATCGAAGCCAAAGCTTTAAGGAAAATGCGCCACCCCACCCGCATCCGCCAGCTGGAGGGCTTCCTCGACATGACCCGGGTGTGACGCCGCCCCCGTCCGTTCTCTTTCCCGGAGGGAAAACAGCGGGTAGCCGGTGGTTGAGCGCAGCGACACCACCGGGAACCTCCGTCTCCGCCTTTCCATCCCGGCAGGGATGGCAGCGTCGACTGATCCTGCCCCGCACAGGACGCGGAGGATGGCACCCCTGCCGGGGTGCGGTTTTTTTGGGGACGGGCTCCGGTGGTGTCGCTGCGCTCAACCACCGGCTACCCGCTGGAAAGCCTCCGGCTTCCCATGAGCCGGAGCTGCGGTTCCCCCTTCCGATGCTCCGTTAAGAGCCTATCCGGATTACTCCAAATCCGCCCTGCTCCACTCCGTCCGCCCCGCCGCCCCGCAGGGTTATCCGGATAGGCTCTAATTCGACTTTGTTAGACTAATCCCCCGGTGGTGCAGGCTTCCAGCCTGCGTGGCCATCGGGCTTCCAGCCCGATGATTTCCTCCATTTTCTTTCATTCAACAAAGTCGAATCAGAATCGTCCGTTCCCCCGCCCGGCATTAACTTCCCGTAAACCAAAATCCTCAGCCTTTCCCCGCCCTCTCATGGATTCCAGTCACCGCCAAAGCTGAAAGCCCTGGACTGCGGTGACTTGTCACCGCTTTCCCCAGCGGGACTTGTCCCGCGCCCGCCGTCCCGGGACAAACAACTCCAGGCAGCCCCTGGACTGATGGAGCGCCCGGCACCAAGGCGCCTTTTCCCAAAAGCGGTGACAAGTCACCGCAGTCCAAAGCCTCCGCCCTGACACCGCGCCCCTTCCGGAACGTTTGTTTACCGGCATCCCGCCGCCCGCCACCTGCCGTTCCCTTCCAAACCGCTGACGCTCCTGCGGCACCCAGCATCCGGCAGCTTTCCGTTCTCTCTCCCCTTCCCCCGCAAACTCCTCCTCATGAGCGACGCCATTTTCCCCTCCGGCCAATGGGTTGGTTTCTACACCTACGGGAAAGACAGCCAGCGCCACCTCATGGATCTCATCCTCGAATTCAAAAATGGATTCATGACCGGCGAGGGCTCCGACGGCATCGGGCTGTTCAACATCGGCGGGCGGTATTACCCCGAGGAGGGCGAATGCTTCTGGACCAAAACCTACGTCCGGGCCCACTCCGTGGAATACACCGGCTTCCGCGAGACCAAAGGCATCTGGGGCACCTGGGAAATCGGCCGCCACAGCAAAGGCGGCTTCCACATCTGGCCCATCGGCACCGAGGCCCCGTCCCATGAAATGAAGGAAAAAGAGTCCGAGCCAGCGGAAACCACCCCCGCCGTCCCCCTGCCCCAGCCGGAAACAACGCCCCCGGAACCCGTCCCCGCCCCCCTCCTCGCCCCCGCGACCACCGCCTGACGACCAAGCGGCATCCACCTTGGGGGAAGGAATTTGCCAATGCTCCTTCAGGCGGCTCCCGTCATGCCCTGAAGCCCCTTCAGCATCGCCTCCAAGTCTGGAAGACTCGAAGGCGACGGCCCGAAGGGCGGTTTTATCCTGCGTCCCCCTGGAAACGCTCCCCGTTCATCCCCGTCCTCCCTCACGAGCTTTCGAGAGCCACATGGACGTTGGAGAAATCCCAGCGGCGCAGGTCCTCCACATGAATGGAGAAGGTGAGAGTGCCGGCGTCCCAAAAGCAAAACCCTGTATTCCCATCATAACCCAGCTGCAGGAGAGGCACCCATTCACCGGCCAAGCCCCCCAGCTCGTCCGCAGCCTGCTCCTGCGGAGAGTCGCCCGGCCCGGAAGTGCAGCCATTGATGTGATGATTCACGCTCTCGGCCAATAATTCATACCGGTCACAAGGCTCACTTCCCGCCTCGAATGAAAACCCGTCCGGCGGGGAAAAAGGGAGGGACAGGTAACGCTCAAATTTCAGACAATGGGGATGCCGTGTGTAATCATCACTCTCATCAAAGGGTGGAGAATCGGGACGCGCGGTGATCAGTCCAGCGGGATCGCTTTGGATAACCGCACTTTGGCCCGGAACGTCTCCGTGGATTCCACAAAGAAAACCAGCAGCCCCGAGGGAGGCAGAAAGTCCACCAGCGGCACCAGGTCCGCCAGATTGATCTGAGCCAGAAAGCTCCATGAGCGGCCTTCGGTTTCCGGAAAATCGCGGAGATCCTCCAGATCGGGAAATCCTCCAAAACGTGAACGGCCAGGCACGGAATAATCGTCCGGCACCGTGGTTTCGATTTTGACCGCGGACCGGGCGGCGCTGAGGATGACTGCGGAATCCTCTGTCAGTTCGTCCTCCTCAATCATAGCGATGAGGGAATTGTGTAACGGGTCCCCCGGGGACAGGAAAAATCCCATCTCCGCCACTTCCACACGTGGCGGCAGGCTGCCGTGTTTGTAAGTCCAGTCCATGAACAGCCGGCGCTGAGACGCCTCAATACTGAAGTCGGCGATATGAGCCATCCCGGCCAGACCTGCCGGAAGGGATCTGAAGGGATTCCCCTTCAGCGAAAGATAGTCCAGCCGACTCAAATGACAGATGGTGTCCGGCAGCGTCTCCAGCTGATTGTAGTTCAGGACGAGCTTTTGCAGGCTGGTGAGATTTCCGATCGAATCCGGAAGATGCCGCAGATGATTGGAGTTCAGATGCAGATATTCAAGAAGCGGGAGCTGTCCCAATTCAGACGGGATCGATTCGAGCCGGTTATAGTCAAGGCTGAGCACCTTTAATTTTGTCAGCTTGTTAATCCCCGGCGGAATCTCTGAGAGCTTGTTCTGCGAAAGATCCAAATGCTCCAGCTTTTCCAGCCGGAAAAGCTCCTCCGGCCATGCCGTCAGCCGGTTATTGCCAAGGGTGAGTTTCCTCAGATGCGGCAGCGCCGCGATTTCCCCGGGAAAGCCCTGCAAATCACACGCCTGGAGGGCGAGGGACTGCAGCCGCGGCCATCCGCCGATCATGGGAAGAATGGCCGTGATGTCCGTGCAGGAAATATTCAGCTCCTGGAGATTCCGCAATTCCACAAGCCGGACGAGGCTGGAATCCGGGCTTTGAAGATAGAGACGCAGGACTTCGTCCGGGCAACGCAGAGCGTCTTCCAGATCCGTGAAGAGGCGCGCCTGTTCCAGCTGCTGTTTGGCGAGAAGAGACATAGATCAGGTGGTGCCGACGGTGGGTGGAGGTAAGCGTGGAAACGGGATGACGGAATGGAATCCTGGAAAACAGGAATGACAGGGCAGCCCGGCAGTTCACATCAGCGCCTTGCCTGCCCTTCGTGACGCGGTGTTCGTGCTCATGGCGGAAAAAGACTGTCAAAATCAGATGCTGATGACAATGACAATTTATATACGCCCTGAAGACTGACGAGCGTGGTGAGGCGTCCGTCAACAATTCCTCTCACGGGCCTCTCCGCCTTCCTGGAACGGTAAGTCAATCGTGTCAGCATCCCGGGCGGAAGCACGGTCTCAGGATTAAGCGGAGTGGACCGCTCCGTCAGCAGCACGTGATCTGAGCAGGTCCAGTTCAAGGCGCGAAGCCATGGATTTAACCCGATACCGGACTCAAGAGTCTGCGAGGGCCATTGCCCGTGCTGTTCCGATGGATAAAGGCCGGGATGAGCAGCAATGAAGTCCTCCACCGTCACCACCTGCCGCGTCACAACGCGTGCGAGAATGTGAACCCTGCCATCGCGAACGGAAATCGGATACACGACATCCCCGGCTGTAACCCCGGCTCTGGTAAAACTTGGCTGCGAGGTGTGCGGGCCGCCAAAGAGAAACTCAATGCCCTTGCCCACGAGTCCATGCCTCCTGGCGATTTTTACCCGGTCACCGTTCCAGATCACTGTGTAGGCACTGCTCACGATACAGGAGATACGCTGAAGTTTGGCTAACGTTCCGGCAAAGAAAAATCGAATCCGGGCTTTCCGTTGTGTGTCGTGCCAGTCCAGCGGCCTGCGGCGGACTTACACCATTCCCGGCAAGCATCCGATGCCTTTATGCCGAAACCGGCCGCCGCGTGGAACTGGCACCCCGGCTGTCCCGCCGGTGCCGGAGCATCGGCTGCTCCCGGCTCCCCGGAACATAGGTCCTATAGGACTTATAAGCCCTATAGGGCCTGTCCGCCGTGAGAAATAAACCGCCCCCGCCACAGCACCCCATGGCAGCGGCACCAGGCGGGATGCCCGGCGGCACAGCCATCCCGGCTTTTCCACCCGCCGCTAAGCCGCCGGCCAGGTGATATCCACCACGTTGCTGGCTTTCTCCCGGCCGTCCTCATTGATGGTGACCACTTTAAAGAGCGAGCGGTCCCCCGGAATCACCAGGCCGGCCTGGGTGAGGAACTCCGGCGGCGCGCCCGCGGGGTGGGTGGCGATGATGGTCTCGTCGTCGCCCACATAGTCCGGTGGCGGGCACTGGCGCAGCTCGTAGTGGGAAATATCCGTGTCCGGCGACAGGGTGTGCACGATTCTGGCCTCGTTCTGCGGAGTGATAAAGGTACCGCTGGCATTGACGCCCGTCGGCGTTTTGCCGGGCAGCGGGGAAAGCCGGGGGAGCGTCTCCGTGTGCGGACTGTTTTTGCCGAGAATGGCGGGCACCGCGAGCCGGTAGTCCCGCAGGATGGGGTAAATCTTATCCTGCACCTGATTGCGCCGCGAGCGGGCAAGGCTGGTGGCCTGTTCCTTCTGCGCCAGATCCAGGAGCAGGGCCCGCAGCAGGGCGATTCCGTCCTGCATCCCCGTGATGTCAAAATCGTCCTTCAGAACCAGCGGCAGCTCCACCCCGAGAGGCGGCGCGTCGTCCTCAATCTGCACCCAAAGGGAGAGGATGGCCTCCATGGTGTCGAGGAACCGCGCCGGAAGCTCCGTCTCGCTCGGCTTCACCGGCAGACTGGACAGATAAGGCGTCTGACTGAAGAAAGCCCGGAGCAGGCCCGCGAACTGATCATAACGCTCCAGCAGCAGCCGTTTCTGCATCTGCCCCTTTTCCCGGGCGACGTGCTGCTTGTTCAGCCCCGTCACCACCGCCGTGCGCTCCGTGATGAGCTGCGCCCGCAGGGCCACCAGCGTCGCCAGGGGGATCGCGGGATCCTCCCGCCTGGCGGGAGCGACCACCACCACTTTCGGGGCCGAGTCCGCATTGGCGTGGGTCCAATGGGCGATAAACTCATCCGTGGTGGGAACATAAGAGGCGGGTCCGGTGATAGGCATGGCGGCAATTGGGCTGATTCCATTCACTCTAATCCCACTGTGAAAAAAGACCAGCAAAAAACCTGAATTTATGAACAAAACGAGGGGCGACAACCCTTCAAAACCTGTCCGATCATCGGGAAAAAACGTGTTTTCCAACCTAATCACCTGAACGTTAACCTCTCACAAGGTTTCACCCCCTTTCTTCCACCCTCCACCCGGCCACCTCAGCCGGTCCCACCCTGCCCTGTTCCCGCAAACCTCAAAAATAAGCCGCCAACCCGCCCTGCATTGATACAAAAACGTCGTATCGTGAGCAAAAACTCCCGAATCGTGTCTCCAAACTCCCTCATCCAGCAGTCAAACCCGCGAATCGTGAAGCAAAACTGCCGAATCGTGAGACCAAATTCCCGAAATCAGCGCCCAAAATGCTCAATCAAGCGAAAGACCCACCCACTCAGGCGGCACGACGGGCTTCTTTGGGCAACGTTTTTCCCAGTCCGGTCACAGAGCTAAACCGTTTGGTGCCAAAGCATTGGCGTTTTCCAGAAGGATGGCGGTGTTCCTTTCCCGGGCCGGGGACTTCGGGCAAAAAGCAGAACAGCCCGGTGCCACGGCCAAAGATTTCCGTCTCCTTGAAGGGGACTTTCCCGGGACCATAGGCCCCGCTTCTACCCGAGACGACAAAAACCGCCGCTGTTTCCGGGAAAAGCCTCATCCCGTTTCTTCCTGGGGGAAGGAGAATTGGGAGTGCGCGCAGCCAGCTCCCGCCTTGAGGCCGAAGGCTTGCCTCCGTCGCGCGATGCGCTGCGGAATCCGCCACCCGATCCACCGCTTCGCCTGCGGACAACGTCCCGGGACGCCGGGCGCGGGACAAGTCCCGCTGAAGAAAGCGGTGACAAGTCCCCGCACTCCAAATTTCCCCTCCCCCAAGGCGAATACCACCGCTGCGGGAATCCCTCCTCCGTCCCGGTTGCCCTATCCTCCGTCCGACCAGATTCCGGAGAGAGGGGTCCGCCTTCCGCGGGGAGCATGGCCTGGTGGAGGAGGATCCCGGCATGAAGGGCGGGCGCATGACAGGCGGCTGGCCGGAGCCTTCGGCGGGAAAGGGAGGACAGGCCCTGTATGATCCGCAGGGCTCACTGGGCCTACGGGGGCCGCCGGAAAATTCCGGGCGCAGGGAAACCCGGAATTGATTTCCAAGTGGTGGAATCAATGGCGGCAAGGAGGTGCCGGCGGCGGCGGGAACGGGGAGTTCCGGGCGGGGGAGACGGCGGTTTGCCCGCATGAAAATCCGCATTGACGCCGGGGCGGGAGCGGGGGAGTCTTCCCGCCCTTTTCCGGCCCTTCCGGTTACGTCTCCAATGACCTATCACACCATCTCCGTTCTCGTTGAAAACAAATTCGGGGTGCTGGCCCGCGTGGCCGGCATGTTCAGCGGCCGCGGCTACAATATCCGCAGCCTCAACGTCGGCCCGAGCCACGACCCGAAGATTTCACGGATGACGATCGTCGTCCGGGAGAAGGAGAATGTCCTCAACCAGATCATCAAGCAGCTCGACAAGCTGATCGATGTCATCCAGGTGATCGACTTCCGCGAGGGCGACTACGTGGACCGCGAGCTGGTGCTGCTGCAGGTGAAGGTGGACCGCCAGACGCGTCCCGAAGTGATTGAAATCTGCCAGCTTTTCCGCGCCAAAATCATCGACGTGGGCCGCACGGTCCTGACCATCGAGGTGACGGGCGACACCGCGAAGATCGCGAAGTTCACCACGCTGATGGAGACCTTCGGCATCCTCGATCTCACGCGCACGGGCCGCATCGCCCTGCCCCGCCTGAACGACGCTCCCGAGGAGGGAGCCGTCTCCGCCGACTGAGACAGACCATCCCTTTCCATCCGGAAAAGATTTGAACAGAAGGAAGCGGAGGAAACCAAGGCTTTTTACATTTTTATAAAGAGCCGCTCCTTTGAGCCCTCCGCGGGCTTTTGTTCAAATTCCTCTCCCCCACTGCCCCACCCACAACCAACACCACGCTTCATGCCTGCCAAAGTTTACACGGACAAAGATGCCGATCTCGGAGTTTTCACGGGTAAGACCTGTGCCGTTATCGGATTCGGATCCCAGGGCCACGCCCACGCCCTGAACCTCAAGGAGAGCGGCGTCAATGTCATCATCGGCCTCTACGCCGGCAGCAAATCCATCCCGGTCGCCAAGGACCTCGGCTTTGAAGTCTTCAGCGCCGCGGAAGCCGTGCAGAAGGCCGACGTGATCTTCGTCGCCGTGCCGGACACCAAGATTCCCGGCGTCTATAACAAGGACATCGCCCCCCACCTGAAGAAGGGCAAGACCCTCCTCTTCAGCCACGGCTTCGCGATTCATTACAAAACCATCGTGCCCCCCGCGGACATCGACGTGATCCTCGTGGCCCCCAAAGGCCCGGGCCACATCGTGCGCCGCCAGTTCACGGAAGGCAAAGGCGTCCCCGCCCTCATCGCCGTTTACCAGAACCCGAGCAAGAAGGCCAAGAAGACCGCGCTGGCCTGGGCCAAGGGCGTGGGCGGCACCCGTGCCGGCGTTATCGAGACCGACTTCAAGGAGGAGACCGAAACCGACCTCTTCGGCGAGCAGACCGTGCTCTGCGGCGGCGCCAGCGCCCTCGTGCAGGCCGGATTCGAAGTGCTGGTGGAAGCCGGCTATTCCCCGGAGATGGCTTACTTCGAGTGTCTGCATGAGCTGAAGCTCATCGTGGACCTCATGAACGAGGCGGGCATCGCCGGCATGCGTTTCTCCATCTCCGAAACCGCCAAGTGGGGCGACGTGAGCGTGGGTCCGAAGATCATCGACGCCGGCGTGAAGAAGCGCATGAAGTCCGCGCTGAAGGACATCCAGTCCGGCAAGTTCGCCAAGGAGTGGATCAAGGAATACGAAAGCGGCTACCCGGTTTACAACAAACTCCTGAAGGACGGCGAAGCCCATCCGATCGAGAAAACCGGCGCCAAGCTGCGCGCTCTGATGCCCTGGGTGAAGAAGCGCGACATCAAAGGCAGCCAGGCCAGCTACAAGTGAGCCCGGCCGGCTGAGTAACCGGGCCAACGCTCCGAACCAGCTCCCCAAGCGCCTGTTCCCACGCCGGAACAGGCGCTTTTCGCGTTCCGGCCCGCCGTCCGGCCGCTCCATCCGTCCATCGCCGTGCTCCGGCGGAGGGCGGAGCCGCCGGGCCTGTTATTTTCACTTCAGGCGGTCAAGCAGCGCGGTCCGGCCCTCATCCGTCAGGCCGGTGAGGTAAGGGACCACGCGGGAGGCGGCGGCTTTGTCCCGGGGAGTCTGAAGCTGACCCAGGAAAACCGC
The DNA here is from genome assembly GCA_040386695.1 of Verrucomicrobiota bacterium. GTDB lineage: Bacteria > Verrucomicrobiota > Verrucomicrobiia > Verrucomicrobiales > V1-33 > CAIZWU01. The sequence continues at coordinate 21,304 of JAZKFB010000077.1, read as the reverse complement.
CGCGCCCGGTCCGGAGTCTTCGGCAGCCTGGATCAGGAGACTTTCCAGGACCGCCTCCCGCTCGCCGGGACCGGTGCCGGCCGACAGAAGCGCGGGGAAGCCCTGGGCGTTATCCTGCGGGCTGCTCCGGGCGATCAGTTTCCGGAATGCGGGAATCCTTAAATCCTCCGGGAGCCCCTGAATCATTTCCACGCTGCGCGTATATGGTTCCCCCGTGTCATCCGGGTCCCCGGTGATCTGTTCCATCAGAGCCTGGACCATGGGTTCCCGCAGCTCCGGCGCCAGCTCCGGCAGGAGCGCTTTCGCCATGTCAGGGGAGGTGACGGCATATTTTCCGAAAATTTCCAGACTTATGCTCTCTTTGCGGACCTCCGGAATATTCCGGTGAATCCACAGAGCGGCGGCGGCCGGATCCCTTTTGATTTTCTCCTCCAGAGCCAGCTTCATGACGGAGAGGGTCAGTTCACTGGGAGCGGGTTCGAGGGCGAAATCAAGCAACGCGTCGGGATCCTCCGCAGCCAGAGCGGCCGCTCCGGCCATCACGGCGGCATGGCGGACATGCCCGTCAAGATTCGCTTCCGCCCAGCGGAGTTTTTCCCGGGGATGGGCCGCGGTCTCACTGGCCATGAGGCAGCTTTCCAGCATGTTCCGCGACCGCAGGTCCACGCACTTCGAAAGCAGGCGGCGGGCGGCGGGGTCGGCCCGCACCAGGGCCATGCCGGCGGCACGCTGGGCGTCCGGATCAAATCCCCACCGCGCCATTCCCAGCCGGAAGGCCGCCCAGGGACTGGTGGGCAGCAGTTCCGCGCACCGCCGGGCCAAAGCCTCATCGTTTCCGTCATCAGGGGCCGGAACCGGGAGAGCCGCGATTTCCTCCTCCAGGGATAACCGGCCGCCGGGCAGCTTCGCGGCTCCCCGGGGAACGGGGGAGTCTCCGGAGCGGGGGGCGGAGGACGGACGGGCCGCCTCCGGAGGCATTGGACGGTGGATTTTCTGAAACCGGGCCGTCATGCCGTAAGCCAGAAAGAAGCAGCAGGCCGGGAGGAGAAAATGGCGCGGGTTCATGGCCGGGAGGAGAAGGACGGGAAGACTGATCGGATTTTGTCCCAATGGCCGGACCGGGCCTGAGCTGAATTCCAGTCTTTGAGAGCCAGCCGCGCCAGAGTTTGTTTTTCCTCCGCCGGCAGGCTGGAACTTCTGAGAATCCTGAGACAGGCGTCGGGATCATGACGGCCCGCCCAGGTGGCCAGCCATGTCAGATTGGCATCCCCGCGGGGGGCTTCCCGTCCCTCAATAGCCCAGATGAGCGCGCTGGAGGGATCCAGGGACTGAATGGAGCGTGCCAGCCGGAAGGCGGTGGCGGCTTTGACGGGGCCGTCAGGCAAAGCCGCCACCCAGACGGAGGCGGCATGAGGATCCATGCCTGCCCAGACATTCACCACTTGACCGTAAGCCAGTTCCCGCGCCGCGGCTTCGGGCACATTTTCAATCCATTCCATGGTGGCTTTCCGGTCAAGAGGCAGCCACTGATAGCCAAGATTTCTGAACGCCATATCGCGGTCCTCCCCTGCGGGCAGGGTCCGCGTCAGCGTCAGCAGATCCTCGACCCGCTGATGAGTGGCCAAGGCATCAATCCAGATTCTGGCGGTCGCGTATTTTTCCGGTTTCACGGGCCGCCGCAGGGTATTGGCAGGCACCGGGGCCATCATGGCCGCCGGATGTCTTTCCTCAGACGGTGTTTCCCGCCGCCCGCCGGCCAGCAGGGCGCACCACACTCCCGCCGCGGAGGAAAGCAGCATCGGAAGCCCCGTTGAAAGAATGCGTTTCACCTGTTTGCATTTGAATTCCGAAAAATGCCGCCTGAAAAAACGAGGTCAATCCATTTAGTGTGACATTTAAACAGTTAAATCCTGCCGGAAATAAAAGGGGTGTCTGCAAATAGCCGTAAAACCTGACCTGCGGCTCCACTTTGGGTTGAGGTTCCGGCCCGGCCTCTCTATGCCGGAGCATGGCCACGACTGCGGAAAATCCGGACATTATTCTCATCGGCGGCGGCGTGATGTCCGCGAACCTCGGGGCACTGATCAGGCGGCTGGCTCCGGATCTGCGCATCCAGGTCTATGAGGCGGCGGACGGGCTGGCGCAGGAAAGCTCCCACGGCTGGCACAATGCCGGAACCGGCCATGCGGGCCTCTGCGAGCTGAGTTACACGCCCGCGCGCGGAGCGGACGGAGCCGTGAATGTGGACAAGGCGGTGGAGATTTTCGGGCAGTTCGGACAGACACTTCAGTTCTGGAGTCACGCGGTGGCGTCGGGGATGGCGGACCGGCCGGCGGAGTTCATCAACGCGGTGCCGCATGTGAGTTTTGTCCAGGGGCCGGAGCAGGTGGAGTTTCTGCGGGCGCGGTTCGCCGGGCTGTCCGGGCATCACTTTTTCGAATCCATGGAGTTCACCACGGACCCGGAAACTCTTGCGGAATGGGCTCCCCTGCTGATGGAGGGCCGGGCGGAGATGCCGGTGGCGGCGACAAGAGTGAGGAGCGGCACGGATGTGAATTTCGGCGCTCTTTCCCGCAAACTCCTGGCCTGGCTGGGAAATCAGGAGGGCTGCGGCGTGGCCGTCAATCATCGCGTGGACGGGCTGCGGAAAACGGCGGACGGATGGGAGGTGGAGGTGACGGACCTGGCCGCGGGCACGCGCCGGACCAGCCGCGCCAAGTTTGTTTTTGCCGGAGCGGGCGGGGGAAGCCTGCCCCTGCTTCAGAAATCGGGCATCCCGGAGGCCAAAGGGCTGGGCGGATTTCCCATCGGCGGACAATGGCTGGTCTGCGACAACCCGGAAGTCGTCCGGCGGCATCAGGCGAAGGTTTACGGCCAGGCGCTGGGGGCCGCGCCCACGATGGCGGTGCCGCATCTGGACACGCGGGTGCTGGATGGGAAAAAAGCCCTGCTTTTCGGACCGTTCGCGGCCTGGACCACGAAATTCCTGCACCGGCACGGCCACTGGGCGGACCTGCCGCGCTCCATCCGACCGGACAATCTGACGACCCTGCTGCGCATCGGCTGGCACAATCTGGATCTGATCCGGTATCTCGTGAAGGAGGGCACGCAGTCCATGGCCGGCCGCCTCGGCCTGCTGCGCCAGTTTTATCCCGGAGCCCGGGAGGAGGACTGGCGGCTGGCGGATGCGGGCATCCGGGTGCAGGCCATCAAAAAAACGGACGGGGAGGCCGGCATCGTCCATTACGGCACGGAGCTGATCAGCAGCGAGGACCGCAGCCTCGCCGCCCTGCTGGGCGCGTCGCCGGGGGCGTCGGTGTGTGTGAGCATCGCTCTGGACATCATCCGGACCTGCCTGCCGCGGCTGCTGGCGGCGGAGGAGGGAAAAGCCCGGCTGAAGGAGATGATCCCCTCCTGGGACGAGGATTGGAGGCTGCCGGAGAACGCGGGGAGATTCCGGGAAATTCACCGGCGGAATCTGGAGACGCTGGGGCTGGTTTGATTGCCGTCAGGCCCGGGGATGCGGAAAGCCGGGTGTGGCCCCGCTCCGGCCCCGTTTCATCCGGCCTGACGGCGGCGGTGGCCTTTTTCCCGGAATTCAGGTTCAGTTCGGTGCCGCCTCGGCCTCGTAGGCGTCGGCGATTTCCGGGGGCACCAGCGCGCGCCAGCGGGGGTCATGATTGGCGATCATGGAGCGCACATCGGAAGTCCAGAAATCGAGCACCGCGCGGTTGGCGTGCTGAGCGGTGTTGAGGATGCGCTCGTTCTCCAGGAGGTAATCAAAAAGGCTGTGGAGATGACCGGGAACGTTGGCTTTCTGGGCGGTGCGCATGCGGTTCTCGTCGCGGTCGAGAATCGGATAAACATACAGCCGCAGCGCATTCTTGAAGAGCCGTCCGAAGTTTTCGAGGATGCCGCCCGGCAGATCCTCGTACCAGCGCTCCTGGAAGAGTTTTTCCAGCACGTCCACGCTAAGCACCAGTCCCACCGGCTCCTGGGTGTAGCGGCTGAGGTAGGTGCCCAGCCGGTGGAAAGCGCCGAATTTGGAAATGAGGACGCTCTTGCCCATCCGCTGCAGCACGTCCGCGCGGCGCAGGAAGTCCTGGTGCGTCAGCTCGTTTTTCGGCGCGAAGAGATTGTTCATGCTGAACTCCATCAGCTCAATCCACGGCTGACCGGGATCCTTCAGGCGCTTGCGGAATTCCGCGCCGGCGCTGGCCAGCATGTCCGTGTGGACGAGGGTGACGGGATTGAAGCTGCCGCGCAGCACCAGCACCGGCTGGCGGTAAAGCTTCTCCGACGGCTGCATGACCTCGCCGTCGCTGGTGAAGAAGGCGGCTTCCGTCAGATTGCTCTCCACCAGCTGCAGGGCGACCTCGCGGTTGTCGATATAACTGAAGTCCGGGCCATGGAATTTGAGCATGTCGATCTCCATCGATTCCACCCTCAGGTCGTCGATGAGGGACTCCACGAACGGCTTGATGTGATCCCGGTGGAACAGCGCGGCCCAGATCAGATTCACGCCGAGCACGCCCAGCGAGCGCTGCTGCTCCAGATTGGTGTCGTCCAGCATGCGGACATGCAGGAGAATGTCGTGGGCCGGGCCGCCGGGGCGGAGCTGGTAGCGGATGCCGACCCAGCCCTGGCATTCCGCGCCGCCCTTGTCACTGAAGGCACGGGCGCGGACGGTGTTGCAGAAGGCGAAAAAAATCGTGCTGTCCCCGCGTTTGGGCGCCAGCCGCTCGGTGAGCAGCGCGTATTCATGATCCAGCATCGCCACCAGGCGCTCGCGCGAGACATAACGCGGACTGGGGCCGTAAATGGCGTCGCTGATGGTCATGTCATACGCCGAAATCGTCTTGGCGATGGTGCCCGACGACGCGCCCACCCTGAAAAACCAGGCCGCCGTCTCCTGACCGGCCCCGATTTCGGCGAAAGTGCCGTAGCTGGAGGGATCAAGGTTCAGACGCAGCGCCTTGCCCCGCGTGGAGATCGGTTTGGTGTTGTTGGTGTTCATGGGGGTTGGCCGTCCGGAATCCGCCGGACCGCCCCGCACCATGCGCTCAACCCGCGCCGCTGGCACCCGGATTTTTGGCCGCCCGGCCGGGATCCAGGAGCGGATGGGAAAATCCCGCCCGTGTTTCTCCCGCAGCCCCTGGAAAGAGAGGCAAAGGTTCCCCGCCTCTTTTTATGCCAGTGCGTGTATTCAAATCTTGATTTATTTTACAATGTCACTACAAAAGCGACAAATATTCAGTTCCCTGATTTTCTTCGAATGAATAAAATGTCAATTTAACATCCATCCCTCCGTTATGTTAAACTTTTTCAACCATCCCTTCCGAACCTCCCGCCGCGCGGGATCCGGCCCCGCGAAGAAAAAAGGCGTCGCCATTCTCACGGTGCTGGCCCTGCTGACGCTGATGGCCGCGCTGGCGGTGTCCTTTCTGCGGATGTCGGCGGCGTCCCGCGCGGGAAATCTGGACAAAGCGGAGGTGCAGCGCGCGTCCGGGATGCGGGAAACGGTGATCAGTCTGGTCACCGCCCAGCTGGGCGCCGCCAACACCCTCGTGGCTTCCGGGGGAGGCACCGGCAGCCCGCAGGATGTTCTGTCATGGACCACCCAGCCCGGCGCCATCCGCACCTACAGCAACACGCAGCGGGCGCATAACAGGGTTTACAAGCTTTACTCCTCCGCCGTGCCGCTCATCAGCAATATCGCGCCGGGGGAAACGGATCTCCTGCTTGCGGGAATCAATGACGATCTGGCCGGGGACTGGGTGTCCCGGCCGGACGAGTTCACGGACCTGAATCTGCCCATTATCAGCAACGGCGTGGCCCGGTATCCGATCGCCGACCCGCGGATGTACAACGGCAAATCCGATCCGGCGGTCAACACCGAAGGCTTCACCTACGGTTCCAAATCCGGCCCGAAAGTCATCGGCGGGGTGGATCCCGTGAAAGCCCTGCTGCCCATGCCGGTGCGCTGGATTTACCAGCTTCAGGACGGCACCCTCGGCTGGCTGGCCCAGGACCGGAAATTCATGCCGCTGGATCCCGCGCTCACCGGAGCCCTTTCCCGCGAAAATCCCGTCATCGGCCGCATGGCGTGGTGGGCGGACGACGAGTCCTGCAAGGTGAACCTGAACACCGCCTCCGTGCCCGCCATCTGGGACACGCCGCGCACCACTTCCCTGGAGGATGTCTGGCTGGCACACACGCAGCCGCTCGCGGGGGAATTCCAGCGTTACCCCGGCCATCCGGCGACCGTGGATCTCAGCGCGGTGTTTTTCCCCGGCCGACGCTACACCGGCACGGACGGCTCGTGGACGATGCCCATCGGGGCCAGCATGCAGGCGGCGCTGACGAATGAGCAGGCGGATCTCATCTGGGGGCTCACGCCCTTCATCACCAGTGGACGCTCGACAGGCGAGACCGGCACCCTGGGCGGGACGCGGCCCACACCGCGGAATGGGGCGGCGGTGAACAATTCAGCGGATGATCATCTTTTCGCCTCCATGGACGAGGCTTATTTCAAAGCCTCCCCGCAATACCCCGTCAGCCTGGACACTCCCCGCCGGAGCATGGAAACGGACGGGCAGGATCCGAAGGGCGAATTTCTCCAGCGCCTGGCGAGGTCGCAGTTTTTCCTGACCCACCGCAGCAGTTCCATGGAGATGACCAATCAGGGTTACCCGCGCGTCTCCATGTTTCCCGTGGACACCAATGCGCTGCCTTATGTCCTCAATTCCACCGGAAGCGTCCCGCCCTCCACCGTCAGCCCCTACGACATCACTCTGGCGATGAGCGCCATGCTCGGGAAAAGGCCTTACTTTATCCAGCGGCGGGATCCCAGCTCACGGCATAACGAATTTTATTTCCCCTCCGGGGCGGTGGATCCGTCGCGGACTGTGAATCTTTTCAAATACCTCAAGGAACTCACCCGGCTGCCCGTCGCCGGATATCCGCCGGAATTTCCCGGTTCCGCAAACTTCCCTCTTGTCCCGGCGCTGCCGGAGGATCCCTCCGGCCTCACGCTGGCCTCGAAGTATCCCGCCGGGTTTAATCCGGCCACGGGCGACCGCTATGCGGATTCGAATGTGAACAAACAGAATGGCCAGACGCTGCTGGACGCGTCGGACCGCTCCCAGATCCTGCTGAACATGCTGGACTTCACCCGGTCCATGAACATGCAGCCCGCCTTCCTGACCACCGCCGACAGATATGACGACGGCAACGGCCAGGCCACCGGCCTCTGCGGGTGCGGCGCCGCGACCAATCACAACTCCGCCCTGCTTTTCTCCAACAACACTTACCGCGTGCCCAGAGGCGCCGGCAGGCTGATGGGACCGTCTGAAATCGCCATGGTGGTGAATGTCGCCGCCAAAAAGCAAGGCACCGGGGCCGGCAGTCAGGAATGGACCACCCTCGTGAATCTGATGCCGGCCAATTCCAGGTCCCGTCAGATAGCGATGGATAATGACGCCCCGGGCATCCGTTATATCGTGGAGGTGGGATTTGTCATGGCGGCCTTCAATCCCAAAATCGGCTGGTCGCCGGTGATGGGAAGCGGAGGCCTCTCCATCTCCACCATCAATGCCAGCAGCAATGACCCCCAGTCCGCGGCCGGCACTTCCTCTGCGGGGGATGTGCTGCCTTTGATCTGCAGTCTCGGCGGATCGCAAACAGAGCAGCTCAGAATCTGCGGCAACCGCGACGCCAGCAGCGGCGGCAACACGAGTGGCGGCCTTGCACGGAAAATCGCGGCGGGGCTGATTCCCTATGGTGGAATGCAGGGGCCCCGCGCCGCCATCGCCACAAATGAGGAGGCGAATGGAAACAATCTGGCGATCTGCAGCCCCATCTGCATCCGGATGGCTACCGAGAGTGACGGCGGGGTGCCCGTCTCTCTCATGGTGGATTCGTCGAGTACGGTCCGCATCATGATCATGGACGGTCCCGCAAGCCCCTTCAACGTCACCAGCGCCGTGGACCTGAGGCTGCCGCAAACCTTCGGGGACAACATGCGCCTGCCTCTCACAAATGTGTCCCTCCGCAGGCAGGCACGCCAATACACCATGAATCCGGTAATGAATCCTTTTCCGGATCCGAATTGCGTGGTCCGCAGTCTCGTGATTCCTCACGGCGACTACCGCCTGACCACCACTCTGCGGACGGACGGGGATCTTTTTGTCGCTCATGCCAACAGCAAAACTCCAATGGCCCACTCATTTTACGAGGCCAACGAAAACCCGGCACTGAGACGGATGCGGTTTGCCAATTACAGCCCCATGACCCTCATCAACAACCAGGCGGTGCCGTCCTATATTCAGCCCACTCCCGGCAGTTTTATGAGCAGTCTGCCTCTGCCCCTGCCCGACAGGCGGGATATGGGTGACAAATCCGTAATGCTGAATAAAACACCGGATCCGGATCTGACAACTTACGCCAGCCGTGACACCGCCCGTCAGCCCATCTTCGCCTTCGGCCGCCGGGATGGCCGGAACCGGCTCGCCAAGCGCGGGTCCTCCGATCCCGACGAGACCGGGGATTTCGATAACGGTCCGGGTGCCGCCGAGGACGGCCCTTACATGAACTACCCCGACGAGGGCGACCGGCGGAACAACGGCGGCATCCCCTATTTCACCAAACTGACGTACCCCCTCAAGCTGTCGGATGGAAAACCCGCCCAGTGTCTTTCCCCGAATTTCCTTGTGCGCTCGCCGGTCGATTTCGGTTCCATCCCCAGCGGCCTCCAGGCGCGGGTGCCCTGGCAGACGCTGCGTTTCCGCCCCGATCCGGGCATGAATGACCCTCAGAAGGTCATGAAAAATCCCACCCGGGACAATCCGCCGGCCGGCCTGCCCTTCGCCAACTTCTGCGGGCCCCGCGACCACTTCTTCCTCGACATGTTCTGGATGCCGGTGATCGAGCCGTGGGGCATCAGCCTTGCCCACACCACCCAAGGGACAATCAACCTGAACCAGCAGATTTTCCCGTTCCTCTATATCAGCCGCACCACCGCCCTCCACGCCCTGCTGCGCGGCGAGCGCCTGCTGGCCATCCCCAACGGGGCGGCGGACAAATACAAACGGGTGGCGTCCGATGGGTCCCCCAACAACCCCGACCCCACCTACCGCCACTTCATCAATGCGGAGGAAACCGTGAAACAGTTCCTCACCCGCTACCGGGAGGGCCGGGATCCCGAAGGGTTCCCTCTGGCTTACAACACCTTCCGCAGCGCCGGGGAAATCTGCGAGCTGTGGCTGGTTCCGGACAAAAATAACAACCAGTATGACGGCGATAAAGTCTGGGACCTTCCATGGATCATCGGCCGCACCGACACCACCGCCCGCGAGGGCTTCTGGGCGGACCACCGCCCCACAGGCGACAATTCCCGCGAGCGGCCCTACGCGAATCTCTACCCCCGCGTGACCGTGCGCTCGAATGTGTTCAAGCTGCATCTCATCACGCAGGCTCTTCAAACTCCGCGCGCCGCCGCCGCCGTTCGCGTCAAATCCGGTGGTGTCCGGGCCGGAACCGGCGTGGGGAATCTCTCCGTCACCGGGGAATGGCGCGGCTCCTGTCTGATTGAGCGTTCCCTGGATCCCGGCGACGTCCGGCTGCTCAGCGTCGATTTCACCAGTCTGAACGCCGCCATTCCCAACACTCCCGCCGTTCCCCGGATGGAGAAATTCCACAGCTTCACCGTCAGCAGCGTGAAGGAGTTCGCGCCGTAGCGTTTTATATCCGCTATTACATCCCGCCGGCGGAACCCGCCGCCATGTCCGCCTCCGCCGAAGGAATGTTCCGGTCGGCACGCGGCTGTCACCGGCAACCCGGTTCCAGGGCGGCGGATGCCTGGGCCAATCCGCGCACGGGAATGGATTTGGCCTCGCCAAACGGAGCCAGGGTCGCCAAAGTGAACTCACTCATGCCTTTTCCCACCACCCGCTGGACCCGCCTGGCCGAGGCCACTCTGAATGGAGGAACGGAGGCCAAAGCGGCCATGGATGCGATGTGCCGGAAATACTGGCAGCCGGTTTTTGTGTCCCTGCGGAGCATGGGACTGGGCGAGGATCAGGCGCGGGATCTAACGCAGGGGTTTTTCCTGCACACCATGAAAACCTCGCTGTTCCGGAAGGCGGACCCGCTGCGGGGGAAATTCCGGTCGTTTCTCATGGGCTCGCTGAAGCGCTATGTCGGCAGCAGTGAGATCCGGAAGGAAAGGCGGCTGCGGGAGCGGGGCATCGAAATGGTTTCCCTGGAGGACACGGGCGAGGCGGTGCTGGCGGACGAGCGGCCGGATGAGCGGATTTTTGACCGGGAATGGGCGCTGACCACCATGGAGGCCGCGCTGGTGCGGGTGCGGGTGGAATATGAGACCAACCGCGGAAGGCGGGAGTTTGAGGTGCTGAAGGGATTCCTGCCCACCCAGGGCGGCACCCTTCCGGATTACGCGGAGGCCGCCGTGCAGCTGGGCACCACCCAGGGCGCGCTGCGCACGGATGTCAGCCGCCTGCGGAAAACCTTCCGGGAGATGCTGCGGCTGGAGGTGGCGCGCACCGTGTCCGCGCCGCATGAGATCGAGGAGGAGATGCAACATTTGAAACAGGTGCTGCTCCATGGCTGAGGAGGCTCCGCCCCTCTGCTGTCCGGAGTGCGGCGCGGTGCTGATCTCCGGCCGCCTCGATGGGTTGTGTCCTGTCTGCCTGCTGGATGAGACGGAGGCCGCGGACGGGGAAAAACCGCTCCGGGAGGAGACCGCCGGGCCCGGCCTGCTGCTGCTGCGGGGCTACCGCATCATCCGGGAAATCGCCCGCGGCGGCATGGGCATCATTTATGAGGCCGAGCAGGCCGAACCCCTGCGCCGGGTGGCGGTGAAGATGCTGCTGCCGCACCTGCTGGAGGATCCGGGAATGCGGGAACGGTTCCGCTCCGAGGTCCAGGCCATGGCCGGGCTGGATCATCCGGGCATTCTGCCCGTTTACGAGGTGGGGGATTACAATGGCCTGCCCTACTTCACCATGAAGCTGGCCCCGGGCGGCAATCTGGCCAAAAACGCCGGCCGCCATACCGGCGACTGGCGGGCCATCGCCACCCTGACCGCGCACCTCGCGGACGCCATCCAGACCGCTCATGATCACGGGGTGCTGCACCGGGATCTGAAGCCCGCGAATATTCTTTTTGATGAGAAAAACCGCGCCTGTGTCAGCGATTTCGGCATCGCCAAACGTCTGCACGACGGGGATGGCGGCCACCACCTGACCAAATCCGCGACCATCCTCGGAACGCCGAATTACCTGCCGCCGGAATGGGCCTCGGGCTCCGCCAAACGCGCCACCACCGCCGGGGATATTTATGGCCTGGGCGCGATTCTGTATGAACTCCTGACCGGCGATCCGCCGCACACGGAAACCCACCTGACCGCTCTCCTGCGGCGCATCGCGGACGAGCCCGTGACCGCGCCCCGCGCCGTCAATCCGAAGATCTCGCGCGATCTGGAGACGATCTGTCTGAAAGCCATCCGCAAGGATCCCGCGCACCGTTACGCCAGCGCCTCGGCTCTGGCGGCGGATCTGCGGAACTGGCTGGCGGGACGCCCCATCCAGGCCCGCGCCGTCACCGGAGTGGAGAAAATGTGGCGCTGGGCGCTGCGGAATCCCCTGCCCTCCACCCTCGCGGCCCTGCTGGGGCTGGCGCTCACGGTCGGCGGCGCGGTTCTCGGCCTGGCCTTCCACACCTCCCGCCACCATCTGCACGATGCCCTCGTGGCCCAGGCGGGCGCGCTGAGGGAAAGCGCCAAGCTGGGGAATCAGGAGCAGATTCTCAGCGCCCTGAAGCTCGCCGCCGCCATCGGGCCCTCGCAGGCGGTGCGGGAGGAATACATCAGCGCCCTGTCCATGACCGGTCTGGAGAAAGTGCGCACCATCAGCTACGGCGCCCTGGAGGCCACGGAGCGCGTGTTCACGGACGCCGCCATGACCTGCTACACCCACCGGGATGAGCACGGCATTCTCACGGTCCGGCGGCTTCAGGATTCCAGTGTCATCAGCTCGGTCACGGCCTCCGGCATGGATCCGGAGGGTTACGGCCCCCTGAGCCCGGACGGACGTTACCTCTGCATCCGGCCGGTGAAGCAGTCGAAAAAAATCAAACGGCCTCCGACCGATCTGATGATGTATCTCTGGGACGTTTCCGGAGGCGTGCGGGTGCCGCGGGATCTGGTCTGTTATTATTCCTGTTTCTCGCCGGACAGCCGCACTCTCGCCCTGGGATCGGTGGACGGCACCATTTCCCTGCTGAACCTGGAAACGGGAGTCCGCACCGGGCCGTTCCGCACCGGATTCGCCAGGCAGGCGCGGCCTTACTGCTTCAGCCCCGACGGGACCAGACTGGTGGTCGGCCAGTCCGGGGAGGTGGAGCGGCGGGAGGAGGCGCAGCAGCCGAAGTTCATCATCATGGACACCGCGACCGGCAAATCCCTCTTTGAGGGCCGCCATCCGGACGGCGCCAATGTGCGGTGCGCGGCCTGGCGGCCGGACGGGCAGAGCGTGTTCATCGGCACGGAGAATTTCAGAATCTACGAGTGGCTGATGGTTTCCGGCGGTCTGCCCCGGCAGTACACCGGCCATCAGGGGAATATCAGCACCCTGGAGGTGAATTACGCCGGGGACACCCTTCTCAGTCAGTCCGGCGACAAAACCACGCGCCTGTGGAGCATTGGCAGCGCCCAGACGGTGGCCATCATTCCCTGCACCGGCTCCGAGGCCCATTTCGCCCCCGGTGACGACCGCTTTCTCTGCGAGGACCGCGACGGCCGGGAACTGCGGGAATACAAGCTCACCTCCTCCCGCATCTGCAAGGAATTCTCCGTTCCCCACCCGCTGCGGGACGAGGTCGGCCCGGCCGGCTGCTGGCGCATCATCTTCAGCCCCGACGGCGGCCTGCTCACCGCCGGGGATCTGGACGGGCTGCTGCATTTCGACGGCATCACCGGGGTGCCGCTGGGCAAAAGCGCGGTGGGCTCCAGCTGGAGTCTCCAATGGCGGAGCGACGGCAGCCGGCTGTTTTCCGTGGGGGACGCCGGGCTGAGCATCTGGCCCGCGGAGGCCGGGAAGGACGGAGGTTTCCGCCTGCTTCCCGCCCGCGATCACTGGATTGGGCCCGGGAACAAACGCACGCTGAATCACTGCGCGCTCAGCGGGGATAACCGGGTGCTGACGATGGGCCGCAAAACCTGTCTGGAGCTTTACGACGCCGTCACCGGACGCCAGACCGCCAGCATCGGGAACGTGGAGAAGGGGCTGGATGCCGTCACCAGCAACCAGGACGGCAGCCTGGCCGCCGTTTCCCAGGAGAAAGTGCCGGGAGTGAGAATATGGGACACCATCACCCGCCAGGAGCTTAAACCGATCCCCACCCGGTTTCCCCAGGCCTCGGTTCTTTTCGGCCGGGAAAACAGCATCCTCTTCATCGGCGATCAGGAGGAGGTCAGCTGCTGGGACGCCCGCGCCGGCACCCGCCGCTGGAGCATCCCCCTGGCCACCCGGTCCTCGCTGACCGTCCAGCTGGCTTTCCCCGGGGATTTTTCCGTGCTCGCCGTCAATCTGACGGGGGATTCCGTCTCCCTCCTGGAACCCGCCACCAAGCGCGAGATCGTCCGTCTGCGCCATGCCTCACCGCATGCCATCTGCGCCATCGCCCTGTCCCCGGACAGCACGCGTCTGGCGGTTTTCTGCACGGGCCACCTCGTGCAGCTCTGGGATCTCCCGCGCCTGAGAGCCATGCTGGCGGAGCAGAACCTTGACTGGCCCGGCCCCCGCGCCGCACCGGTCCCCGCGCATGTGTGGCGCATTGAGGATCCATGACGGCGGCCGGATTCTGGGGACTTCCCTCCGCCGCCGTCCCTCTTTCCTTCTTTCCGGTCAGCTCCCCGTCTCCGGGGAATGCCCGTTCCACCACTCCAGCAGGAGCTGCCGGGCGCGGTAAAGCCGGCCCTCCACCGCGCGGGGGGAGCATTCCAGAATCGCCGCCGCCTCCCGGTGGCTCAGCCCCTCGATCCCGCAGAGAATCAGCACCTCCCGCATCGCCGGCGGCAGGACCGACAGGCCGGCCTGAAGTTTCTCCATGTCCCCGGAATGGACCGCCGCCGCGTCCGGAGCGACCTGCGGACAGGCGGGCACGACGGTCAGATTTGTCAGGGGAACCGTCATCCGGCGCTGGCGGCCGGCGCGGGACTTGGCGCGGTCCCGGCACAGATTCAGCGCGATCCGGCAGAGCCAGGCGCTCAATTTACCGCGGGGCTCCCACGCGGGCAGAGCCTGCCACGCTCTCAGAAAAGTATCCTGGCAGACCTCGGAGGCGTCGTCCCCGCTCCGCAGCCACTGCGCGCAGAGCCGGTGGATCAGGGCCTGATGACTTTCGACCAGACGGCGGAACGCGGCGTGGCTTCCCGCCTGGGCCTGACGGATCATCTGAAGCTCCTGCGGGGAGCAAACCTCCGGGGCGCTCTCCGCCGGGACCGCCCCGGCCGGAAACCCCGCGAGCGGGTCAATCGGCAGGTTGAAGGAGAAGGCTGTCATGGGTCCAGAGGGCGAGTTCCCGGGCCTGCCGGGGATTGAGATGCTGCCGCATGGCGATGAAATGCTTCAGGGTGGCCTGCTGCAGTTCGCCCTGGGCGACATGGAGTTTCGCCTGAATGGAGAGAACTTCAGCGTCCGGCGCGCAATCGCGCATCGCCAGCGCCAGTTCCTTTCCGAGCCGTCCGATGTCCGCTCGGAGGCGCGTCCGCTCGGTTTCGTACTGCGACTCCAGCGGCTCCAGCGCCGTGTGCTGCGCGGGGGAAAGGCTCAGCTGCCGGTGCATCCACTCGTGCAGCGACAGGGCCGCCGCTTCCTGGCCGCCGCCTTTTTTGAGGGGGGAATCCAGCGGACGCGGACGGTTGGTGACGATCCACGAGGTCAGCGCGGCCATGGCCGCCGTGGCGGTGAGCCATAGGAAAATATGACTGCGCGGGCTCATTTGGAGCCGCCGGCCGGGTGATATTCCAGCTCCGCCGGCTGGAACAGGCTCAGGGGGGGAGGGACAGGAGTTCCGGGAGAATCCCCGTCTTTGAAAATCCCGACCGCCGCCGCCGTCAGCACTCCCAGCAGACCCGCCAGCCACAGAATGCGCCGTCCGGGGGCACTGCCGGGAATCACGAACCGCACCACCGGCAGACGCGCCAGGGTGCTGTCCGCGAAATCCACGCCCGCATCCGTCCCTGGCCCGCGTTCCGGTTTGAGGGGATGGGCGGCGGCAAGGCGCAGAACCCGCTGAAGATTATGCTCGGTCATGAAATCGGAACCCACGTTCGCCCTCAGGAAAGCACCGCAGGAAAATCCCGCCAGGAAAAAACCCGCCCCTGCCCGCATTTCCCGCCGTCAGGCCACGTCATTCCATTCCCCGGGGTGACCCCGATTTCCCGGGGGCGGACTCCGTCCCCGGGACGCCGCATTCCATGCACTTCAAACCGGGTCAAATTCCTCCGGTTCCGCCGTGGGGCGCGGCGGGGTTTGTCGTTTCAGAGGCGCATGACCCGTTTTTTTCTTTTCCTGACGTGCCCGGTGATGGCGTTCGCCGCCGCTGAGCCCGTCCCCGTTTCCCCGTCCGCCGCCCCGCCGGCACCGACGCGGCAGCCGGAGGCGCTGCCGGTGATCATTGTGGAGGGGAAGGCGGAGGATCTTCTGGGAATCGCCCCCTCCGCGACCAAGGGACAGGTCACGGCGGAGGAGCTGGTGGACCGCCCGCTGCTCCGGCGCGGGGAGCTGCTGGAGGCGGTGCCGGGCGTGGTCATCACGCAGCATTCCGGCGGCGGCAAAGCCAATCAGTATTTCCTGCGGGGGTTCAATCTGGACCACGGCACGGATTTCGGGCTGTTTGTGGATGACATGCAGATCAATTTCCGGACCCACGCGCATGGCCAGGGGTATGCGGATCTGAATTTTCTGGTCCCGGAACTCATCTCGGGCATGGATTACCGCAAAGGCCCCTACTTCGCGGATCTGGGGGATCTGACGACAGCGGGCGAGGCCAATTACCATCTGGTGGACCGGCTGGAGCAGGGCATCGCCACCTTCACCTTCGGGGAGGACGATTATTACCGGGCGTTTCTCGGTGACAGCTTCGCGCTGGGCGGCGGGGATCTGACACTGGGCCTGGAGTATTCCCACGAGAACGGCCCGTGGGAGGAGGGCGACGGTTACCGCCGCTGGAACGGGTTTCTCAAATACCACACCGGCACGGAGACGGACTTCACCAGCCTGACGGCGATGTATTACTCCGGCGAATGGGACGCCACGGATCAGGTGGCCAAACGCGCCATCGACGACGGCACCATCGGCCGCTTTGGCCGCCTGAGCGAAACGGAGGGCGGCGAGACCTCCCGCGCCAGCCTACAGCTGATCCGGCAGTGGGGAAATGAGAAGGCCGTGAACCGGATCAGCGCCTATCTGGGCTATTACGATCTCGACCTGTTCTCCAACTTCACCTATTTCCTCGACAATCCCGACCGGGGCGACCAGTTCGAGCAGGCGGACAAACGGTGGTTCGCCGGCCTGAAGGCCACCCGCACCTGGAATTATCAGCTTGGCGGCCGCGAGGCCCGGACGACGCTGGGCCTGGACACGCGGCAGGATCTGCTGGACGGCGTGGGGCTTTTCAAAACGGAGGCCCGCCGGCCGTATGACACGGTGCGCCAGGACGATGTGTATGAGGCTTCGGCCGGGATCTTCGCGGAGCATGAAATGCGTCTGGCCGACTGGATGCGCTTCACGGCGGGAATGCGCGGGGATCTGTTCCGCTTCGACGTGGACAGCGATCTTTCCGTCAACAGCGGCGACGACTGGGCGGGCATCGCCAGCCCCAAGCTGGGCCTGGTTTTCGGCCCGTGGGCGGAGACGGAGTTTTATGTGAACGGCGGCCTGGGCTTTCACAGCAATGACGCCCGGGGCGTGACCATCACCACGGATCCCAACAGCGGGGAAAGCGCCGACGCGGTGGATCCGCTCGTCCGCACCAAAGGCGCGGAGATCGGCGTGCGCAGCCAGCTGGTGCCGCACGTCACCACCACTCTGGGACTGTGGTGGCTGGAAAGTGACAGCGAGCTGGTTTACGTGGGCGACGCCGGCACCTCGGAGGCCGGCCCCGGCAGCCGCCGCTACGGCCTGGAATGGGCGGCTTATTACCGGCCCGCCGAATGGTTCACGCTGGATTCGGAACTGGCGCTCAGCCACGCGCGGTTCAAAGACTCGGGGGATGAGGACCACATTCCCGGCAGCATCGACACCATGTGGTCGGGCGGCATCTCCATGGGCAAAGCGGAGGGATTTTTCGGCAGTCTGCGCGGACGGTTTTTCGGACCGCGCCCGCTGGAGGAGACGGGGAATATTGAGTCCAAATCCTCCTTCACCCTCAACGCCCGCGCCGGTTACCGCCGGAAAAACTGGGAGGTCGCCGTGGATGTGCTGAACCTGCTGGACCGCGACAACAACGACATTGAATATTACTACGAATCCCGTCTTCCCTGGGAAAGCGCCCCCGTCAGCGATATCCACCTGCACCCCGCCGAGCCCCGCACGGTGCGGGTGACGATGACTTACCGGTGGTGACCAGGGCCGTCGTCCGCCGCCATTTCCCCTCATCTCACCTCACGCCGATCCGGTAAAACCGGCGGGTGGCGCTGACGGGTTTTTCGAAGAACCCGCCGTTGTTGTCCGGAGCCGTGAAAACGTCGCCGGTGGGGCTCCACGGCTCGGTGCCCAGATCATCGCAGACCTGGAGCTCATAGATCTGCCCGGCCACGGTCGTGAAACCGATGCGGATGCCGGTGGGAATGGGGGCAATGGTCACGTCAGGAATCACCGCCGCCGCCCGGTAAAGTCCCGGGGAGCCGATGTCGGTGGCGGTGCCCGCCGCTTTGAAGGCGCCGTTTTTCCCCTGCTGGCTGAGCGATCCGAACTGCTGGGTTGCGGGGTCGTAGGTGAAAGTGACGCCCTCGGTGGCGTTTCCGAAATCAATCGAAACCACGGTGTCGGCATCCGCCGAGGCGGCGGCATTCCACAGACGCAGGCCGTCGCCGTTCGCGGAAAAAGCGAGGCCGCTGCCGCTGTAGGTGACAATCTGGACGGAGGCCGGAACGGCGGCCTCGCCCCACCACGCACGGAACTGCGCGGCGGTGAGTTCCTCGACGAAAATGATCGATTCGCCCGGCGCGATGCTCAGCCCCGCCGGCAGGGTGAACGCGGTGGCCAGCCCGCCGCCGTCGTCGTTGAACTTCCACCCCGCCAGGCTCACCGGCCGGGTGTCGAAGCTGGACAGCTCCCACCAGTCGGCGCTGTTGGCGTTCCCGGGACCCGCCTGGGACATGATTTCGGTGACCCGCAGAGCCGCCGCGCCGCCGATGGTCAGCACGGCGGAGGTGGAAATATTTCCCTGATCATTGGCGGCGGTCAGCTCGTAAGTCCCGGCGCTGGCGGCGGTGACCGCCGTGAGCGTCAGGGTGGATCCGGTTTGCCCCTCAATCGGCGTGCCATTGAATTTCCAGGAATACGCCGGAGCCGGAGATCCGGAAATCTGCGCGCTGAACGTCGCCGTTCCGCCCGCGCTTACGGACTGATCTGACAGGGGCGACACGATGGAGGGCGGGCGCGGGCACTGGGATTCGAAGAAATACAGAATGGGACTTTCCCCCTCGCTCACGGTCATGTAGCCGCTGCCGTCGCGCATCAGGGCAAGGGCTTCCCCATTGGGCTCGACGGGAGTGCCGATGACCGGAATGCTGACTCCCGCACGGGCTAGGGCCGTCTCCACGCTTTCCCCGGCCGCCCGGTTCCAGATCATGGCCGCGTTCTCATTGCGCAGCGCGATCTGGCTGCCGTCCATGGCGATATCGCCGCCCGACGGTTCGCTGAAGGCGACGTTCGCCACAAAAGCCAGCGGCACACTGGCTCCGTTGGCCGCCGCGTTCAGATTGGCCCGGTAAAGGCGGCAGACCGGCTTTTCCTTGGTCAGAATCAGCACGTCGGAAGTGACCGGATCCAGCAGCAGGGTCTCGGCGTCAAAACTGCCGCCGTCCGGATACGTGAGCAGAAAGGATTCCACCCCCGTGAAGTCCGTGGAGGGCGGAGCCGCCGGAGCGGTGGCACTCACGGCGGGTTCGGGAATGCGCACGATTCTCACCTGACTCCTGACCTCCGCGGCCTGCCCCGCCCCGCCGGTGTCCGCCAGATAAATATAATTCACTCCCGCCGCCGGGCCGGGTCCCACGGCGATGTCCTCGACATCATCCACCTTGGTGCCGGTGTCAAAACGGGCCAGCAGCTGGGCATCCGTGTTCAGCGCGAACACTTTCTTGCCGGAGCCGTCATTATGCGTCCACAGCACGCCGGCATTGCGGGCGCTGGCCGCCAGCCCCGAAGCCTCCTTGAGAGTGGTGAAATCCACCATCCCCAGCCCGATGCCCGGCGAGAAGGACGTGCAGGTGGAGGAGAACGCGGAGGGAGCAACCGCCAGAATCAGACCCGCCAGGCTCACGGAGAGACTCCGGGTGCTGGGCAAATAGCGGAGAAGAGGAGGGAACAGCCGGGAACGGGGGGTCTTCATATCGGGGGGATAGGCGGAAACAGCCTGTATTGAACCGGGCTGATTCCGGATGAAAGACTGATCCCTGTAATTTAAATAAAAGCGGTTAATGAATAAACGTTTCCCAAAAACCAGCCGACGCAGGTTTTACAGTGGCCATGGACTGGGAAGCTGGATCTTTGTGCCCCTTTCCCGGAACTCCCGATCATTCAGGAGGAATTTTCAGTTATGGATATGATTTGCCCGTTGACCGGCGCCTCGATTTTCCATTAAACAGCACTCATGTTATTCCGCCGCATTTTACCCGCCAGCCTTGTCGTTGTCTTCGGCTCATCGGCGGGCGCGGGCGGCATTTACTGGTCGGACCGCCAGTCGGGCAGCCGGGGCATCAGGACCTGCGCGCTGGATGGCTCCAACCCGGTTCCGGTCGCGGGTCTGCAGTCCCGTTCCGATCCCCGGGGCGTGGTGGCGGACGTGGCGGGCCGGAAACTGTATTTCAATGACGGCACCGTGATCGTCTCCGCCGCGTTCGATTTCTCCACCAAAACCGCCGGGGCCGTCTCCACGGTCGGCACCGGGGCCGGGCTGCGGGATTTATGCCTCGATCAGCGGAACCGTTATTTGTATTTCGCGGACGAAACCGCCGGGCGGATCGGGCGCGTGGCCCTGCCGGGCGCGGTGGCGGACGGTGCCGACGGCTCTTTCCCCAAAAATCTCTCCGGCGCCTATTATCTGACCGTGGCGGAGACGGCGGGAGGCTGGCCGACCGGCTCCGGAGCCTGGAAATTGTTCACGGACAACAACAACGCCTCATTTTACACCGCCAACGGTCCGGCCGGCGGCATGGCCATGACTCCGCTGACGGTGCCTGTCCTCAACCCGGCCCTGAACAATGTGCGGGGCGTGCAGATCGACCCTGTGACCGGCTGGTTTTACTGGTGTGAGAAGGACACTTTCCGCATCCGCCGCGCGAAATTCGACGGTGCCTCCGGGCTCAGTCAGGTGCAGGATGTTTACACCGGCCTGTGCGCGGCCCACGGTCTGTGGCTGGACCAGCCGCGCGGCAAACTTTACTGGGTGGACAGCGGCACCAACGCCGCCGGCATCGGCAAAGGCGGGGTCAACCGGGGGAACACCGATGGCTCCGGAACGGTGGAGGAACTGGTGAAAAGCGGGGATTCCCTCCAGCCGTGGGACTTGGATGTGGATGTCTCCGTCGCCTCCTACACCGAGTGGCAGCAGCTTTATTTCCGGAAGGACGCGGCGGCGGCGGACAAGACGGTCACCGCCAATCCCGACGGTGACGGCTTCACCAACGGCCAGGAGTTTCTCCTCGGCATGAATCCCCTGCGGCCGGACAGTCCGCCCACCGCGGCGGGAATCTGGACGGATCCGGAAACCGGCACGAAATATCCCGCCATCACTTTTCTCCGCCGGCCGCTCGTCGCGTCCGCCGTTTCCATCCCTTCGGTCTCCACGAATCTGACCGACTGGTCGGCCACCATGCGGGAGGTCGCCGCCGTCCCGGCGGACGAGGGCATGGAGCGGGTGACCTTCCGTTCCCCCGATTCCCTGGCCGCCGCCGCCCGGCAGTTCATGCGTGTCAGCGCGGCAAGTCCGTAGAATTTTCGTAAGCGTTTGACGGATGACCGTCGGGTATGGCGGGCGCGGTGGCGGAGGCGTG
>JAZKFB010000076.1:0-62549 GCA_040386695.1 Verrucomicrobiota bacterium | reverse complement strand
TCTCGGTGCGGGTCAGTGTTTCGGCCATATTTTTGGTGCCCTCGCGGGCGGTTGGATTTTGTTGGTTGGTTTGGTTTTGCGGTGGGGAATTTGTTCCCCCGCCACCCGGGGGTGACGGGAGAAGCGAGTTAGGGGAGATTTTAGAGCAGGGAGACCTCGCTGCTGAACTCGTTGCGGGTGTTGAAGCCGCCGGTGGCGTTGTTGCAGGTGTAGGTCGTGTTGCCGCTGTCGGAGTCGTCCTTGCCGCCGGCCACCTGCTCCAGGTCGGAGTCGGAGAGCTCGGAGCCCTCCGTGATCACGTGCGGCAGGCGCAGGTAGATGGTGTCGCCGGTCTCCTGGACCACTTTGACATCCAGTCCCTCGGGAAGCTTGTTGTTGAGCTGGGTCTCGATGACCTTTTTAGGGTCCTTGAGCAGCGCCTCACGGTATTCCGCGTGTTTGGCGGCGTTGCTGATGACGATTTCCTCGATCTCGGTGCGGGTCAGTGTTTCGGCCATTTGGTTTGGTGCCCTCGCGGGCGGTTGGATGTTGTTGGTTGGGGTAAGAGATGTTTTGTTTATTCCCGGCTACCGTCAGAGGCAGTTTTTGGGAACGGGATAAGAATAAAGCTCAGCGCGTGCCATGAATTTTGAATATCCAGTAACTCGTTGAATTTGAACGATTTAAAATTGAATAATTTTTTCGGTTTCTTTTGATGGGTATTTTCCCGTTGTTTTTCAAGCAGTTATGGAGCGCGGGCTCCATTTGATGGAGCGGTGAATCCATCCCCGTTCCGTTATCCGGCAATCAATAAAAAAATGTCAGGCTCCGGGGAAAAACCCTTCAGCCTCAGTGGTTTTCAGGAGTATCCAGAATCCCTTTCAGAATGCCGCCGGCATCCGGACCTGCCAGGACCTCAAGCGGAAGCCATGTCAGGGTGGCCAGCACCTGAAGTTTGTTAATGACCCAGCGCACAGTGTCCCATCCGGAGAAGAAATTCTCCAGGTTCACCGCCGCCTCCACCAGCAGACGGGCCACGGCATGAACGGCCTCCGCGCTCCCTCCCAGTTCCCGGGGATAATTCTCCAGACGTCCGCCGGAGCGGTATTCCGGAAAACGCTCCAGCCCCATGAATAACAGAAAATCCGCCGCTTTGAAACCGCCGGCCGTCTCCATCAGCCCCGCGAAGTCCGCGATCAGCTCATCCTGCAGGCCGAATCTGAGTTTCGGGAACAGCCGGCGGTTGAGATAGTGGCAGGCCTCATGGTGAATCCGCAGGCGGGTGGAGCGCTCCATCCAGACATCGTGGCCCAGACCCGCCGCGGAGGCGGAGACGCCGCTGTAGGGGCCGGAGGCGAGCACCAGCATTTTGTCCTTCCAGAGCTGCGGATTTCTTGCCTCCGGAGCGATGACCCCCAGCGCCAGGGCTTCCCGGATCCGCAGATAGCGGTTCCGGTTGCAGTAGCCGTTGATGAAGCTGGAGCCCATGGAAAGCGGCACCGCGGCCGGTTCGTTGCGGTGCACAATGGCCTGCAGCAGGATCACAAAATCCGCATGGGTGGCGGCATGAATCACCGGCAGCAGACCGGCCCCGCAGTCATGCATGAAAACGCGGATCCTGTCCGGGGCTGTCCAGGCCGGGCCGGCCAGCGTCAGATCCTTCCTGACATCCTCCAGGCTGAGGCTTCCGGCCAGAGCCAGATTCTGATATTCCGGCGTGCCGCTGATGCCCGCCATAATGGGGAAATTCAATTCAAACAGCATATCCCGCAGCGCGGCCACCGGCCCGCGGCGGTGGGCGTCCACACAGCAGGTGATCCAGTCCGGCACGAAAAGCTCGTTGCCGAGAGGCGTCCGGGCGGGATCCGGACACACCGCCGGCAGATCCCTCGACAGAGCCGCCAGCAGGCGCTCCCTCGTCTCCGCGGAAAACCCGAAGTGCTGCAGAACGGCTGGTCTTCTGGAATGCATGGTGAAAGGCGGCGGCGGACGGGCGGGCGGAAGTGCCGGAAATCCTCCGGACATCCATCTTTTACTCCGGCTTAAGCCGCTGATGACGAAGAAAATCCATAAATTTCTGATAGTCACCCTCCGGAAGGTTGAAAAGACTCAGAAGGTTCTTGTAGGAGCCGTTGGCCTCACGGAGTCCGCGCTCGAAAATGGCGCGCAGCTGCGACCGGTTGAAGTCACGCTCGATGAAAGGCTTGTGGATGGCGTCCCAGAACGTCTGCTCCCCGTCGCGCATGACGCGGAACGTCTCGGCGAAAGGATCAATCTCCACCACCGGCGGCGAGGCCTGGCGCTTCATGCTGCTTTGAGCCGCCAGAGCCTCGGGTGTCTGATGCTCATAAAGCACGCTCTCAAAATCCTCCATCTCTATCACCTCCCCCTCGGCCATGGAATAACCGGTGGTGGCCACGCTTTTGATCTCCCTGACATTTCCGGGCCAGGAATAGGAGGCCAGAAAATCCAGCGCCTTCCTGGAGAAGGAGCGCCGGACTTTGTAACGCGCGCCCAGCAGGGACAGCCAGTGGTCCAGCAGCAGTTTCCAGTCCCTTTCCCGCTCCTGCAGGGGCGGCAGCTCCAGCCGGAAATAACAAAGCCGGAAATAGAGGTCGTTGCGGAAACTGTTGGCGGCGACCAGCTCCTTCAGCGGGCGGTTGGTGGCGGCGATGACGCGCACATTCACGCGGGACACCGTGTTGTCCCCCAGTTTCTTGAATTCCCCGTCCGCCAGCGCGCGCAGGAGCATGACCTGCGTGGGCATGGGCAGATCCGCGATCTCATCCAGAAAAATCACGCCTCCGTCCGCTGTTTCGAAGAGACCCTTGTGATCCGCCGCCGCGCCGGTGAACGAGCCTTTTTTATGGCCGAAAAGCTCGCTGACGGACAGGTTTCCATCCGTGTACTGCGGGCAGTTCACGGGCACAAAAGGCTTGTGGGTGCGGTCGCTCAGCAGATAACAGGCGCGGGCGAAAAGCTCCTTCCCGGCCCCGCTTTCCCCGGTCAGGAGAATCGGCTCGTCAAAGCGCGCGAATTTCTGAACTTTATTGAGCACCGCCTCCATCGCCGGGGATTCCCCCACGAGGGAAACCGCGCGCTCCGGCCCCCAGAGGGCGACGGAACGCTGGTAAATCACCTGCGCGACAGGCAGCAGCCCGGGCGGAGCCGGAGGCACGGGCGGCAGGGCGGGCACGGAGGAGTTCTGTCCCGCGGCGGAACGGCGGGAGGTGGGGGTGGAGAGAGTTCGGGAAGGCATGGTCGTCAGGCCACCTGGCGGCGCGCCAGCTCCGCAAAATGGCCGTTGAGCTTGATCAGTTCATCATAGGTGCCGTTCTCCACCACGCGCCCTTTCACGAGGACGACGATGCGGTCGGCGTTGGCAATGGTGCTGAGACGGTGGGCAATGACAATGCGGGTGGCATGCATGGCGTCCAGACTGTTGGTGACCATCTTCTGGGTCTGATTGTCCAGCGCGGAGGTGGCCTCGTCAAAGAACAGGATGCGGGGCCGGTTGACGATGGCCCGCGCGATCATCAGGCGCTGTTTCTGTCCGCCGGAAAAAGTGCCGCCGCCCTCGCTGATGACGGTCTGCATGCCCATGGGCATCCCCCGCACGTCATCCGCCAGGCCCGAGCCCTCGGCCGCCGCCCAGGCGTCCTCCAGAGTGAGACTGGTGTTGGGGCCGATGATATTCTGGAAAATCGTGGTCGGAGCCAGGCGGCTGGTCTGGAGCACCACGCCGAGGCGCTGCCGCACCTCCCGCAGGTCCAGCGTCTGGAGATCCTGGCCGTCGAAAAAGGCTTTGCCGGACTCGGGGACCTCAAAACCCAGCAGCACCCGCAGCAGAGTGGATTTTCCGGAACCGGACGGCCCGACAAAAGCCACAAATTCGCCCGGACGGATGCTCAGGCTGACATTCTGGAGAATGAGCGGCCCTTCCGGATCATAACGGAAATTGACATGATAGAGATCAATCTGGCCGGTCAGTTCGCCGGGGAACATGCGGTCCTCGCCCAGTTCCGGGGACGTGAGCAGGATGGGCTTCAGCCGTTCCCAGACGGGCACCACGGCCAGCATGCTCATGGAGGCCCGGCTCAGACCCAGCATGGCGGCGAGGAAGGAGCCGAAAGCGGTGTTGAAGGCGATGAACGAGCCCGTGGTGATCGGCTCCCCGCCCCCCTCGGCGGCGGTCTGCACCTGCACGAGAGTGGCGAAAATGGTGAGGGTGCACAGCACCGGATAGCCGGCGTTGAACACGGTGACGAAATTCTCGATGCGGCCGATGGTCCAGGCGATGCGCTTCTGTTTGCCGAAATTCCGCGCCCAGACTTTCAGGGCATGATCCTCGGCGCCGGCCACACGGATTTTGCTGACGCCCGTGAGAAACTGAAGCACCAGCCCCGAAATGAAGCCGCGGATGTTGGATTCATCCCGCTGATGCCGCAGCTGCGCGTAGTTCGCGGCGGCTGTCAGGATCATGGCCACCAGGACCAGTCCGATGGCGGCCAGCCCCATCATGGCGCTGAACTTGAACATCACGAACAGGTAGAACACCGACGTCACCGCGCCCAGAATGGCCGTGACCCCGACGCCGGACACCAGCGACCGGATGGAATCAATTCCCGCCGTGCGGTCCGCAAGGTCCCCGGCGGCATATTTGCGGAAAAAAGTGGAGGGCAGATTCAGCAGCCGGTCCCACAGCGCGGCCTGCACGGAGTAATCCATGCGGCCCTCGATGCGCAGCACCGCCAGGCTGCGGACCACCTGATAGGCGGCGGCCGCGAAAGCCCCGCTGAGCAGGGCGATGCCGAATTGAATCAGCGTCCCCTTCTCCGCGCCGGGAATGGCGGTGTCGAAAATCTGTCCGCTGAAAAGCGGTGTCAGAGTGGCCAGCACCCCCATGAGACAGCCCATGAGCATCACCCGGATGGCGTCCCCGGCCAGGCCGCGGCTGCCGAATTTCACGACGTCCATCACGGTCAGAATGCCGTCCTTGAAAGGCCGGTAGAAAACCTGCGCGAAGGGATACAGCCCCCGCGCGGTCTCACGCGTCACCCGGCGGCGTTCGCCGGTCGCGGGATTGATCAGCTCGTAGCCTCCATTGCGGGGGATCAGGGCCACGGGATCCTGCGGCACCGGGGCGGGCGGATTTTTGGGATCGGCGGAGGGATCCGCCGGAGCGGCCAGATAACCCAGCATGGCCCCGTGCTCGCGGTTCCACCAGTCGTCGCGCAGGCCCACCATCCGCGAGCGGATGCGGCTGGCGCGCACGATCACGCCCAGACGGTCCGCTTTGGCTCCCAGTTTGTGGGCTTCGGGATGCTGGCGGATGACGACACCGATGTGCTCCCCGACCAGCTGGCAGGCGGCGAACAGAAAATCCTGCCCGCTGCCGCCGCTTTCGGCGCCCACGGCCCGCAGTTCCGGCCGCATGACCGAGGCCACCTCCCTCAGGGCGGCATCGCGGGCGACGCCCCGGTATTCCTCCTTGGAATGCAGGCGGATGTTCTCATCCACCTGCAGCAGGGCCTTGCTGATGAACTCGCTCTGGCAGACCGCGAGGTGAAAAGCGGAGAGCCCCTCCCACAGCGCGCTGTGACCGATGCAGGTGGCGGTGTCGTAGCAGGTGAACTCGCTGGCGGCGTTGAACTCCACCCAGGTGTCCGGCGTGACCGGAAAGATGAGATTGGCCCCGGAGAAATCCAGCTCCTCGGTGTCCAGGAAAAAGGCGTCGCCGGTGCGCACGTAAATCCAGGCCGCGCCTTTGCGGGAAGTGGCGATCTGCCCGGCGGCGATGCTGGCCTCCACGCCGGTTTTCAGCTTCACATCCGCCTGCGGGAGTGTCAGACCCCGCGTCGCCCGGCGGCCCACATCGCCAACCCAGCGTTCAATGGCCTCCACCAGCTCGGCGGAAATCTGATCACTCTGCGTGCCCGCCTGCAGCGTGGGAACCGGCAGCTCGATCACCGTGGTTCCCATGCCGCCGACCGCCAGAAAGCCGTGATTCTGACCGGAGCCGTCGATGCCGAAAAGCAGGCTGCCCGGCTCCGCGGAAAGGAAGTGGCTGCGCGGGCCGGAGGAGTGCCCGCTCTCCACGGCGGTGGTGAAAAGGTCCACCCGGCCCCTGAGGACAAAATAGACTTTGTCCGCCTGGTCCAGCAGCATCGGACGGTTGCTCTCCATCCGCATTTCCTGGCCATGACGGCTGAAAAATCCGCCCAGCAGGGAGGGTCTGCCCTGATCCTCCTCCGGTGGCGGGGGGACAGGCAGTTCAGGCAGAAGCGTGTCGGTTCCGGTGCTCATTCCTTGATCAGGTGCTTGTAGTAGCCTTCAACGTTCTTCATGCCTTCATGGGTGCCGCGCTGAACAATCCGGCCGCGGTTCATCACGATGATCTCGTCGGCGTCCCGGATGGTGGAGAGCCGGTGCGCCACCGTCAGGCTGCTGCACCCCCGGCGGCGCAGATTGGTGTCGATTTCGCTTTCGGTCGTCGGGTCCAGGGCGCTGGTGGCCTCGTCCAGGATGAGGAAAGTGGGATTTCCCACCAGAGCGCGCGCGATCTCCAGACGCTGGCGCTGGCCGCCCGAGAAATTGCTGCCGCCCTCGTTCACCGCGCTGTTCTCCGCGCCGGGCCGGGCGGTGACAATGTCGGCGATGGCGGCGTCCTTCATGGCCTCCATGATATTTTTGTCAGGAATGGTGTTGTCCCACATCGTGAGATTATCCCGGACCGTGCCCTGGAACAGGAAAATCTCCTGGTCCACCATGCCCACCGAATTGTTCAGCAGATCGGGCGGAATCTGATCGCGGGGCATGCCGTCAAAGAGCACCTCACCGCTCCGGGGCTTGTAAAGACCGGCGACGATCTTGGCCACCGTGGACTTCCCGGAGCCGGAGCCGCCGACGAGGGCCACACGCTGGCCGGGCTCGATGGTCAGATTGAAATCCTCGATCAGCGGCCGCTCCAAAGGACTGTAGCCGAAGGACATATTGCGGATTTCCAGCTTGCCCGTGAGCTTGACGACCTCCTTCAGATAATCCGGGCGCGGCAGCTCCGAGCGCTGATACATCGGATCCTCCGGATAGCGGCTGACATCGTCCAGGCGGTTCATGTCCCCCTGCAGCTCCTGAAGCTGGCCGCCGAAGTTCACGAAATCATTGATCGGCCGGGTGAAGCTGGCCACGATGGTCTGGAACGCCACCAGCATCCCCATGGTCAGATGGCCGTCAATCACCCGCAGACCGCCCACCACCAGCACCCCGACGGTGGTCGCGGCGGTGAGCATCGGCGGCAGCACCCCGAGCATCTGGGAGAACATGCCGAGCTGCTGTTTGGCTTTCAGCGCCTTGGCCTGATACCCCGCCCAGCGGGCGAAGAACTCGGCCTCGCCGCCCGTGGCCTTGAGGGTTTCGATCATCTGCAGCCCGCCCATGCTGGTGCCCATCAGCTTGCCCCGCTCCTGCAGCAGACGGCGGGAGGTGTCCACCCGCTTGCGGCTGACCAGGCGCATGGCCACCATGTTGAAGAGGCCGAAGCTGATGGCGATCACCGCCAGCAGCCAGTCATACTGGAACATCAGCACCGCGAAAAACACGCAGGTCACCATCTGCATCAGCAGCGTGGCCACCTGCTCGGAGAGGACCTTGGCGACCTTGTCATTGATGGCCACGCGGGAGCCGATCTCACCGCCGAAGCGCTGGCTGAAAAACTCGATCGGCAGCCGCAGGACGTGGCGGAAAAACTTGAGCGATGTGGTCAGGGCCAGTTTGGTCTCAAAGCGCAGCAGGTAGTACTGCTGGGTCCACGTCAGGAACATGGAGATGACCGTGGTCACGGCCATGCCCATGAGCAGCGGCTTCACCCAGTCGCCTTTCTGGGAGACCAGCACCTCGTCGATGAATAACCGGGTGAAGGCGGGCACCACCAGGCCGGGAACGACCAGAAACAGGCCCGTCAGCATGACGAACATCACCGACCATTCGTAGCCCCTCAGGCGCGGGCGCAGGCAGACCCAGAAGGACGGCTTGTCGCCGCCGGGCCTGAAAGCCGCGCCGGGCTCGACGCACAGGACGACGCCGGTGTAGGAGCCCTCGAACTCCTCTATCGTGACCGTGCGCGGACCGCCGGAGGGATCACTGAGAAAGGCACGGTTTCCCTTGAACCCCTCCAGCACCAGGAAGTGATTGAAATTCCAGAAAACGATCACGGGCATTTTCAGCCCCGCGAGCTGTTCCATGCTGTATTTGTAGCCCTTGGCCTCCATTCCGTATTTCCGGGCGGCCTTGAGCACGTTGTTGGCCTTGGAGCCGTCGCGCGAAACCCCGCATTCCACCCGCAGCTCCTCCAGCGCCATGTAAAGTCCGTAGTGGCGCAGGATGATGGAAAGCGCGGCGGCGCCGCATTCCACAGCCTCCATCTGGAGAACCGTGGGCGTGCGCACGCGGCGCGGCAGTTTGAGGGGGCCCTTTTTGGCTTCAGGGGCCGGAGGGGATTTTCTGGAAGCGGAGGCCATGGGTTTTCCGTTCAAAAGCGGTGGATCACATTCCCAGTTTTTCCTTCACCAGCGGGATGACATAGCTGATGGGACGTTTCCGGTCGATGATGATGGAGCCCGTGCACATGGTGCCGCCGAAAATACCGACGGGCGGCCCCTGCGGGGAGGACCATTCATAACCGCTGGCGTTGGCGGCCTCCGTGAGATCCACCACAACCTCCAGCGGAGCGCTGCCGCCGGTCAGTTCCTTGGCCAGAGCCTCATTGCGCAGCGTGCGCTGGATGCCCTGGGGAGTCACCGGATAGGTGGAGACGGAGCGCACGACACCTTTCATGAAACCGAATTCCTCCGCCTTCACCGTGGACGGGGAAATGCGGACCTCCATGGTCTCGCCCGCTTTTTTGCCCTCGCCGGATGAGATGTAAATAATGCCGGTGAGCTTGGCGTCCAGTGGCTCCAGACTCACGATCTTGGTCTGGGAGGTCACAATTTCCCCGCGTCCCACCGTCATTTCGATGATGCGCCCGGCGTGGGTTGAGAGAATTTTACTGCTGGAGATCAGCTGTCCCTCCAGGGTGGCGATGCGGCGCTCGGCCTCCGCGATGAGGTTGGCCCGGCTGCTGCCGGCGGCGTCCGAGGACTGGGCGGCCCGGGCGCGTTCCGTGGGAATGTTCTGCAGGCGCGTCTGGAGGACTTTTCCGGCGTTGACCGCCTGATTCACCTGGGTTTCCGCCGCCAGCACGCTGCTTTGCGTGGACAGGCCCTGGGCGTAGGAGGATTTGCTGGTGGCCAGCTGACGCTGAAGGCTCTGCACCTGAATGGCGGAGGCCTTGATCTGCTCCTGGAGGCTTTTTTCCTCCTTGTCCAAAGCCGCGAGGGCGAGGGTCTGGCTCTCGGATTCGTTTTTGGTGTCGCGGACCGCTTTGTTTTTCAGGTCCTCCAGCGCCGCTTTCTCGTTTTTGATGTCCTCCACCAGCTTGCTCTGGCCGACGGTGGCGATGGGATCGCCCGGCTTCAGAATATCGCCCGGTTTCACCAGAATCTCGCTGATCCGCCCGGCGCTGCCGGCTTCAATGTCAATCAGCGAGCCGCCGATGATGAGGATTCCCTTTCCGTCCACCCGGATGGGAATGGAGCCGAAAATCCCCCACAGAATGGCCATCAGCAGCAGAAAACCGGTGGTCAGGAGGCTGATCCAGCCCATCGGCTTCGTGACCTCCATCAGAATATCCAGCTGTTCCGGAGTGGAGAGCTTTTCGAGAGAGGCCTTGGTGAATAAATCCTTGTTGGGTCCCATGGGGGTGGATAAGTGAAATTGAAAATCCCCGCCTCACCGCCTGAAAACGCGGTGACAGTCCGTCCGCCGGCAGGCATCCGCCGGAGTGGGAGCGATTGGCGGTCAGCGGCTTACTTGCCGCCTGGAGCGGTGGTCGCGGCGGCGCGGCGCACGGCGGCTTCAGCGGCATCCTTCGGCGTGCCGGCCGCTTCCCGGGCGTAAATTTTCCGCAGGACACGATGAGGGTCCGTTTCCCCGAGGACACGGTTTTTGGCCTCCTGGAGGCCGGAGCGGGGGGCGATGGCGTCATCCACCGGCGCGACTCCGAAAACCGGCAGGGTGACAAAATTCTCCCGGGCCACCGTCGTGCTGCCGGCCACATCATGGGGCATCAGAGTGCCGGTTTCAAAACGCAGCCGCACCAGCGCCAGAGCGTTCTGCAGACGGGTGTTGACCAGCTGGGCGCGGGCCAGCGTCAGACGCTCCTCGGTTTCAATGGCATCCAGCAGCGTGGCCGTGCCCAGACGGAACCGCTCGCGCTCCGTGCCCAGCGCCTGCTCGTAAAATTTCACGGCCTCCTCCTGGCGCTGAAGCTGCCGCGCGGTCAGTTTCAGCGCGAACCAGGAGCGGCTGATGCCGGAGACGATGCCGTTGTCAATCAGCTGCATCTGCTCCCGCCGGCTGGCGAGATTGGCCTCGCGCAAAGCGTGCGTGCCTTTGGCCTCGTTGAGGAAAAACGGCCAGTCCATGCGCAGGGCCACCGCAAAACCGGGGCCGCTGGTGTTTTCGGTGTAGAGATGGTAAACGCTGTCCCGCGAGCCGTCCTCATCCCGGCCGGTGTAAAAAGCGCTCAGGCTCAGGTCCACCCGGGGCTTGACATTCAGCCTCGCCTGCTCCGCCAGCAGCTTGCCGGAATCGATGGATTTCCGGGCGGCGCGGTAATCCGCGCGGTAGGCGAAGGCATTGCGGGACAGGGTGCTGACGGATAAATTGCCCACCGTGCCCTCCGGAATGATGGACGGCAGCGGATCGCCCGCGAGGGGGGCGTAGATGATGCCCTCCTCATGGACCCCCATGGCCAGAGCCAGACTCTGCTGGGCCTCCTGGAGGCTGATTTCCGCCTGCAGGCGCTGAGCCATCGACTGGGCGTAACTCGCGCGGGGCTGCGCGGCGCCGCTCCGGGGCACCTGGTCCGCTTTGATAAGGGCGTCCGTCAGGCCCACGAGGGCGGAATTGGTGATTTCCGAGCGCACCAGAAAGGCCAGCTGCTCCTGCGCCGCCGCCACGTTCCAGTAGGCCGAGGCCACCGTGGTCACCCGCTCCGCCACTGTGTGCTGGAGGCTGAGCTGGCTGGCTTCAATGTCGATTTCCGCCGCCATTTCCTGACCCGAGGCGGCGATGGTGCCGCGCCCGCGCCCGAGGGGAATCGTCAGGTCCAGGCCCATCTCGCTGCGGTTCACCCGGCGCCCGCCACCCCGCCTTGAGACATTGTTCTGGCTGTTGTCATACTGCAGGTAGGGCGTCAGGGCGATGCCGTTGCGGAACTGTTTGATGACCGAAATATCGTAGGTCATGGTGTCTGTCCGCCGCATGCTGATCACGGGGAACTGCTTGTTCTGCTTGCGCGCGTTCTGCTCGGTCTCCTGAAGAACATCCAGCACCTCCTTGCGGGTTTCGATCCCCTGCTTGTTGATCTCGTCGCGCTTCCGGTCCAGCTCGTTGAAATCAATGCCCTGGGCCACCCCCAGCTGCCTCAGAACATCCAGGGCGGCATTGTTCTGCTCCTGGCGCAGCTGGCCCTCCTTGGTGTCGGCGGGCGGGTCGATGCCGGCCTCCAGGCCCCGGATATCGGATTTGATTTTGGCCTTTTCCCTGCGGGTGGCTTTGATCAGCGCGTTGTTGCGGTCAAACTGCTCCTGGTTCTGCGCCACCTCCGCCTCGGACATTTCGGCATGGCGCTGGGCATAACTGACGCCTGTGGAGAGGCGGGCATCGAAGAGTCCGGCGGCAATCTGCCGTGAGGCCTCCGCGATGGCCACCTCCTCCCCGGCCAGCCGGATCAGCGGGTCATTCAGCAGGGCGATGCGCACCGCGTCCATCAGGGAAATGCGGCGGGCGCTCACCTCATCCAGCGCGGCCTCGATCTGCGAGTCCACCTGCCCCTTTGAAGCCTCGCTGTAGGGAATGGCGCGGCGTTTCTCCACCGCCTGGGGCGTGGTGCTGAAAGGCAGCATCGCCTCCGGCGGCAGATCCGGCATGAGACTGTTGTCAGGGCCCGCCGGAACGCCGGGAATGAGCGTGTCTCCCGGCGCCAGCGGCGGTGCCGTGATGTCCGCCGGCCCGGCGGGAACAGGGACGGGGTCCGCGGCGGCGGGCGGCGGCTGCGCGGGGGCATTGGCCGGAGGGGGCACCGGAGCCGGGGCGGGAGCCGTCTCCTGGGCGACCGAGGTTCCGGCGGTCATCAGCAGAGCCGCCCACGGAGTCAGTTTCAAAAGCAGACGCTGCCGTCCGGATGCGGGACTGATTTTCACAGGTTTGATGGATTTCAGCATGGCGGCGGACATGGGGATCAAAATTTCTTTGGACATAACTTTAACTCCTTGGTTTCCGGCCGGCCAAAAAAACCGTCCGGGAAATTGCTGGTCAGTGGTTATCGGCTGCTGAAAACGGCCCGCGGGCAGCAGAAACTGCCGGGGCCGAAACTCGGTTTCCCATTATCCGCAGAATGACCGCTGAAATTGCAGAAAAAAACAAAAAAGGTTAAATCATTGGTTTCCAGACACTCGGTGAGGAATACCAGGGCGTTCCTCACCGCTTTCGGACAGTGAATGGATCCCTGCGGACTCCCTGAATTAAATGCTTGTTTAATGTGAATGCAACTATTCAAATCACCGGATTTTTACGGTGCCGGCCGGACTCTCCGGAATGTGGTTTGCATTCTCCTTATTTTCCCGTTCCCTTGCTGACCGCATCCGGCCCGCAGCCTCCACGCCCGCCCCATGGCTTCCCCTCTCCGTTTTCAGCATTTCGAAGTCCTCACCCGCGCCGATGGTTCCCCGCACCTGCTGGGCAAAGGCGCCATGGGGCTCACTTACAAGGCCTTTGACCGGAATCTGCTGTCCTTCGCGGTGGTGAAGGTCATGGCGCCGGAGCACGCCGGCCGGCCCGAGGCCCGCCAGCGCTTCCTGCAGGAGGCGCAGAGCATGGCGCGGATCAACCACCCCAATGTGGCGGACGTCTTTTTCCTCGGAGAGTCCGCGCAGGGGGTTTTTTACGCCATGGAGTTCTGCGACGGCCCCAGCCCGCAGGAATATGTCGAGGAGCACGGGCCCATGAATCCCGCGGATGTATTCACCCTGGGACAGCAGGCGGCGGAGGCGCTGCGGGCCGTGCAGCGGAACAATCTCATCCACCGCGACATCAAGCCGTCGAACATGATCCTGGTCAACGACGCCCAGGGCCGGCCGCAGATCAAGCTCATCGATTTCGGACTGGCGCGGGATGTGGTGACGAATCCGGATTTAAGCCAGGGAGGTTTTGTGGGCACTCCCACTTTCGCCAGCCCCGAGCAGCTGCTGGAGCAGGAGGGGCTGGATATCCGGTCGGATATTTACAGTCTCGGCATCACCCTCTGGTTCATGCTGTGCGGCCGGGCCCCGTTCAGCGGCAGTCAGTTTGAGGTGATGTTCCATCATGTGAACACCCCGCCTCCCTGGGACCGCCTGCCCCCGCTGCCTCCGCCGGCGGTGGCGCTGCTGCGGAGGATGATCGAAAAAAGCCCTGAGGAGCGCTATCAGAATCCTGACAGCCTTTCCGAAGCTTTTCAGACGCTGCTGGCGGCGGGCGGATTCGCGGTCCCCTCCTCCGGGCTGCTGCACTTCCGGCCGCGGGAGCTGGAGGGCTCGGTGCTGGGCATGAGTTCGTTCGAGATTCTCTCCGAATCTCCCGACAGCGATCTCACCGGCAAGATTTTCAAGGCGCGGGATGCCCATGACGGCCGCATTATTTCACTGAAATACCTGCACCCGGCGATCGTGGAGAAAGTCAATGTGCTGGGAAAAATCCAGCGTCATGTGCTTTCCCTGCGGGCCCTGAAGCATCCGAATCTGGTCGAAATCCTGGATTTTGAGAAATCGGAATCCGGAGCCCAGATTATTTCCGAATGGGTTTACGGTCCCAGCCTGCTGTCGCTGCTCAAGGCGAGAAATCATCTGACTCTGGCGGAGGCGGCCCCGCTGCTGGGACAGCTGGCCTCGGCTCTCGATTTCGCCGGCTCCAGAGGTCTGGGCACGGTGGAGACGGATCTGCATCAGATTTTCCTGACCTCGCCGGTTTTCGGCGATGATCCCGCCGCCTGGCCGAAGCTGCTGCGGCAGCCCCTTTCAAGCTGGACGGATCTGGCGGTGAAGGTGAATCCGCTGCGCCTGAGCCCCGCCGCGCAGGATTATCCGACCATCGCGCAGCCCACTCCGGCACCGGAACTGACAGGAGCGCCTAAGCCCCTGCTGGGCGCTTTTCTGCACCTCGTCTACCGTCTGCTGGGCGGGGCCGGCGGCAGTCAGTCGGGCTCCAGCGCGGGTTTTGTGTCCATTCCGGGGCTGGGGGCGGAGGCGAATGATCTCATTGAATCGTTCGGCCTGCCGCCCTTCACACCGGAGAAACGCGCGGCCACGGCAGCCACCGTGCTGGTGGGACTGTGTCAGGCCGAGGGGGTCCGGGAACCGGATATTTATGTCCCGCCGCCTGAACCGGAGGAGGATCTGATGCTGACCCGGGACGCCGCGCTGAAAAGCCCGCCCCCGCAGCAGGGCAGCACCTTCGCCCGGCCCGGCACGGTGTCGGGCCCGCCATCCACGCAGGGATCGAAGTTTGCCCCCCCGTCACAATCCGGCCCGGGATCCCGGTTTGGCGGACCTCCCACCCAGACAGGCGCTCCAGGAACGCAGTTTGGCACGCAGAGCCGGCCCGGCACCAAATATGGCTCCTCCGGCGGCGGCAGCTCCGCCGGGCGCATTTCCGCGGACTATGAGTTGAAACGGAAGGAGCTGGAGCTTCAGCGCCAGCGGCTGGAATCCGAAGCCGAACGCCTCAAGCAGGAGGAGGTGCTGGAAGCCACCCGGGCCATGCTGGATGAGGAGCGGTCCGCTCTGGCCGAGGCCAAGGACGAGTTTGCCCGGCAGGAGCGCGACCGGGCGCAGCGGGCGGAGCAGGAACGGCGCAAGCTGGAGGAGGAGCGTCTGAGACTGGAGGCCAAAACCGGCGAGGTGGAGGTCAAACGGCGGGAGCAGGAGCGGCTGGAGCAGGAGATCAAACTGCGGGCGCAGCTGGAGTTTCAGAAATTCGAGGAGGAGCGCCGCCAGCGCGAGTCCGAATGGGGCCGGCAGCGCGAGGAAATCGAGCGCACGCTGAAGGAGCGCGAGGAGCAGTCACTTCTCCGGGAGCAGGAAAGTTTCCGCAAACTCCGTCAGGAGCGCGAGCGGCTGCTGGCGATGCAGCAGGGTCTGGAGGAGGGCAAAGCCCGGTCGCAGCAGGAGGCGGAGGAGGCGCTGCGGCAGCAGGTGGCGGCGCTGGAATCCGAGCGCCAGTCCCTGGCGGATCAGCAGGCGGAGCTGGACCGCCGGCTTCTGGCGCAGAATCAGGAACTGGTCACCCTGCGCCAGCAGTTCGAGACGGCGGAAAGAGAGATTGACGAGCGTTATGCCCGTCTGACGGCGGAGGAGGAGGCTTCGGCCGCGCGGCGTCAGCAGGAGATGGAGACGGAGCGTCAGCGCCTGGCGGATGAGCGTTCCCAGCTGGAGCAGCACCGCGCGGAACTGGCGGCGGAACGCCAGGCGGGCAGCGTGGAGTCCCAGGCGGCCACGGAGCAGCGGCAGGCCAACGAGGCCGCCATGGCCCGGCTGGCGGAGGCGGAGTCAAGGTTTGCGGAGGAGCGGGAAATCCTGGAGAATCAGCGCTCCCGGCGCGAGGCCAGCCTGGCGGAGGAATTGGCGAAGGCCAAACGGGAGCTGGAGGAGGAGCGGGGAACGCTGGCCCGGGAATCGGAGCGGGCCCGGGAAACCGGCATGGCCGAACTCCAGGCCGAACGCGAGGCCATCGCCGCCACCCGCTCGCAGCTGGCCGCCCAGGAGGCGGAGCTGGCGGCTCAGGTCGCTCAGAAAGCCCAGGAGCTGGAGGAGCGGCTCGCCGGGCAGAAACGGGAAATTGAAAACGAGCGCGCCGCTCTGGCCGCCCGGCGGGAGGCTCTGGATGCCGAGCATGAGCGCCTGATGGAATCCTTCACCCGCGAGAAAGCCGCCTTCGCCTCCGGTCTTGAGGAGCGCCGCCGGAACGAGGAGGCGGAGCACCTGCAGCGCATGCGGGAGCGCGCCGCCGAGCTGGGCCGCATGGAGAGCGACGAGCACGCCCGGCTGACCGCCCTGCGGCAGGAGATCGCCGCCGAGGAGGCGCGGCTGCAAAGTCAGAGGGAGGATGTTTTCACGCAGGAGCGGCTGATCAACCGCATGGACCAGGAGGCGTCCTATCAGGACGACGAGGCCCGGGAGAAGCTGGAGGCCGAGCAGCAGCGGCTGGAAGGCCAGCGCGGCGAGATCGAGCAGAAAATTCTGGAGCTTCACAAAGCGCAGAAAAAGCGCCTGGTCACCATCGTCGTGGGCACCATCATTGGCGTCGCCGCCGCCTGCGTGGCCGGATTTTTCATCAAAGGCCAGCTCATTGATCCCGCCAAACTCAAAGGCCAGGAGGCCTGGGTGAAATACGAGGGCGAGCGCAAATCCCGTCTCACCACCCAGGACTGGCCGGCTCTGCTCCACTGGTCCGTGGAGACGGATGAGCGTTTTCAGAAGCAGGAGACCGATCCCGTCATCAGAACTTTCTATCAAAGCAAGCGCGGCGCGGTCCTCAACGACGCCCGGCAGGCCATTGACGGGATTCTGGCCGGGATGGAGAACGGAAGCACACCGCTGCCGCCCTCCGGGGAGGTGGAGAAAAAACTCCGTCAGGACCTGACCATTGTCTCGGCCTGGGACGGACTTCCCCCGGAGCGCTTCCTGCTTCAGGCGAAGCTGGACCTGCCTTATCTCACCGTGCAGAAAAACGCCGGAGCGGCTCTCACGCTGTATACGGACACGGTGGCGAAGAATGCCGCTTTCATCCAAAATCTCCGCCCGGAACTGAGCGTGACCGTGCAGGGCCTGCTGGATGATTTTCTGGAGGATCACGCTCTGGAGAACCGCGACGAGCTGTTCCAGAAACTCTCTCAACTGCCCGGGGAGGCCAAAAAAAGTGTGCCCCGCACCTGGCTGCTGCTGCACGTGATGCAGGCGGAGAAAATGCGTTCCACCAAACCGAACGCGGAGGATTATCAGAAATCGCTCGAAGCCATCAACGTCGCCGCGACGGGCAAGACCACGCGCGATTTTTACAACAAGGATCCGGAGTGGGGGAAAATCCTGGCGGCGGAAATCCCCCGGATTCTGGACATCATCAAACCCCACAGGGAAATGGTGCGCGGACTGGAGGACACGCTGCGGGCCACGGCGGAACTCTGGAAAACGGATATTCCCTACATGATGCTGGCGGAGACGGACGTCACGACGCAGAAGAAAGTGGATTTCTACAAGGCAGCCATCCGCCTCACCGGCAACCTCAAAGCGAAAGCCATCGTCGGCGGCCATGAGCGCCAACTGGCCAAACAGAAGGCGGCGGAGGGCGATGCGGCGGGCGCAAAAGCCCTGCTGGAGGAAGCCGCCAAACTCATCCGGGAAGCGGCGGCGGGCGGCGAGCCGGAGGGACTGCTGCTGCACGCCGAGGAGCTGCGCACCGGCATCGGGGAGGAGAAAAATCTGGGGACCGCCACTCAGGAGGCTCTCAAACTCAAGGAGTTGAATCATCCCGAGGCGGATTACATGCTGGGCCTCTGTTATCTGGAACAGGCGGAGGAAACCAGCACCCCGGCCCTGCTGGACCAGGCCCGGAAAGCGCTGGAGGCCGCCACCCGGGCACCCGGAAGCGTCAATACCGCGTCGGCATGGTATTACCTCGCCAAGATTCATAACGCGAAAAAGGATAACGCCCGCATGATTTCGGCTCTGGAGGCCGGAGCCAAAGCCGGTGACGTGCCCTCGCTGACCCTGCTGGGCCTCTGCCAGATCAGCGGGCAGCACGTTCCCGCCAATCTCACCCTGGGCCGGGATAATCTGACCCGGGCAGCCCGGCAGGGCAATGAGCAGGCATTGGATTATCTGAAAAAAAATGTGGCCAGATGGCGGGCTTCGAAGATCCCCGCCGACCGGGACTGGGTGGAGCGGCACGCTGATCTTCTGCCCTGAAAGAGTATGCCGCCGTCCCGGTTTTCCCTCGTCAGTTTTCCGCAAACCTCCGTTTTTGGAAAGGCGGCGCAATCCGGACGGATACCATGCGTATATTCCCTTTACGCACCTTTCCACACTTCACCATCACTCCCTGCCTGCTATGCTCGACATGTTCCGCCGGTTTAAACTTCCTGTCGCTCTCGCCAGCGGTGCCGCCCTGACTCTCACGGGGTGCGGCAATATGAATCCCGCTGTCCTGGCCGGTCTTCCCGGTGACATCCTGAATGGTGCCAGCACCATCAGGGATATTGGCCGGAATCCGCATGATCTGGGAAATATTTCCCGGATGGTCTCTCTGGTCGCCACCGTTCACAAATACGCGGTGCTCACCGCCGCCCAGCGGCAGCATGTTGAAGTGGTCGTGGAGAATCACTACCAGGGCATGGTGGCCAAAGAGAAAAAATCCCTGAAACCGCAGTACGAAAACAAAAAGGCGGAAGTCCGCAAACGGGCGACGGTGAAATCCGCCGCCGTCAGGCAGAAGGATCCCTCCGCCGCCGCCAAAGTGAAAGCGGAGGCCGAGAAGGAGGTTCAGCAGGTCGATCTCGAATGGGAAAAAGCCGCGAAATCCGAAGTCGCCAAAAACTACGGAACGGATTTCGCCGTGCCCGTCACCAGCGCCGAAGGCAAACCGGTTGTGGCTTTCGCCACCGTGAAGGACAGCGGCGTCAGTGTCTCCGACAACTCCTATATCGCCGATCAATCCGGCACGCTGGCCAAGGGATCCAAAGTCTCCCACGGCGGCAAGACCTACGCGGTGCTGGAGTAGGCCGCCGTCTGAAAATCCGGCCGGAGACGGCCGGGACCGCCATCGGACTTTTTCATCAGCAGCAGGGCCTGCGCGGGGTATGATCCGCGCAGGCCCTCTGTTTTAAAAAGCCGTCTGTCAGTCAGTCATCCCTCCCCACTTCATCACACCGACCAGGCGGCCGGTTCCGGCCACCAGCGGTAGGAGCTGGCTCCATAATCCAGG
Organism: Verrucomicrobiota bacterium; assembly: GCA_040386695.1. Lineage (GTDB taxonomy): Bacteria > Verrucomicrobiota > Verrucomicrobiia > Verrucomicrobiales > V1-33 > CAIZWU01. Next base: position 43,454 of record JAZKFB010000076.1, on the reverse strand, counting down.
ATGTGGCCCAGCCCCGGCCAGGGCAGGTGGAAACCGTAGCAGCGCGTGTGTTTGGCGGCGGCGTCCGCCCAGTATTTTTTGCGGGTGATGACCGATTTTGCGGGATCGTGATCGAACGCGATGGTCCAGTCCGGATTGGTGAACATCAGCAGCGGATGGTGCGCCAGATCCGTCAGGTGCAGCAGTTCCTCCCCGCCTGAACGGATGCGGAAGCAGGCATGCCCGTCCGTGTGGCCGGGCGCGGACTCCACCCGCACCTTGCCGCCGAAAAGCTCCGTGCCGTCCTTCACGGTCTGGAGGTGGCTGCCAAGGGCGTCATAGCGGGCGCGGACATCGCGGATCATGCCCGGCAGGTGGTTTTTGTCGCGGCGGGATTTGGAGAAATCCGGTTCGGCCGCGCGCCAGAAGGACAGTTCCTCCGGCAGCAGATACACGGCGGCGTTGGAGAAAACCGGTTTTCCGTCCTTCACAAAACCATTGAGATGATCGGCATGGGCATGACTGAGGAAACCGGCGGTCACGTCCTCCGCACTGATGCCGGCCATGGCCAGACCGTCCATGAGCCAGCCCATTCTCGGGTTGTTCCCGACTCCGAATCCGGCGTCGAAAACCGCCACTTCCTTACCCGATTTCACCACCAGAATATTCACATACAGCGGCAGGGAATCCAGTTTCTCGCCGTGCCGGGTCATCTCCTCGCGCATTTCCGGCCGGTCACCCTCGGGCCACATCAGGTCCATGCCCTCGCGGAAGGCCAGATCACAGTCACTGATGGAATACGCCTCCAGATCCCCGATACCGAATTTGTAAACGAACGGATTGCGGAACGGCGGTCTGGCAGCCGGGACCGCCGCCTCCGGCGCGGCGGCGGCACGGCCGCCAAGCGCGGCCACACCGGCCATGGCGCTGCCCATAAATCCGCGGCGGGAAAACTCCGGAGTCTGACGTTTCATAGGCCGGAAATTACGCGTGCCGCCTGACGGTTTCATCAGGGAAAATCAGCCGCCTTTTCCTCCCGGCCCTCCTGCGTTTCCTCCAGTTTCCAGCTTCAGCCGCCGGAGCACCGGAAGGTGCCGGACCGGCAGAACACCCCTGCCCTCCCTCCTTCTCCCTTCGTTTCCTTCGCGCCCTTCTGTTCAAATTCCCCAACTTACCGTGCCGCCACAAGGTCATAGCCCCGCCAGTCGCTGATGGTGACCTCCGCGAATTCCCCCACCGGCAGCGCCTGATCCACAAAAACGGTGCCGTCGATGTCCGGAGCGTCCATTTCCGTGCGGGCCACGCCGGGTTTCTCCACCAGAACGCGCATGGTGCGCTTCACATGCGAGGCGTTGAACTCCTCGGCGATCCCCTGAAGCTCCCGCATGGCGCGGTTCCAGCGGCTTTCGCTGATTTTGTGGTGGACCCGGCCGTCGAGCTTGTAGGCTTTGGTGCCCTCCTCGCGGCTGTAGCGGAAGACGCCGGCGCGCTCGAAGCGGGTGACGCGGATGAATTCCAGCAGTTCCTCAAAATCCTCATGGGTCTCACCGGGAAAACCGACGATGAACGTGGTGCGGATGGCCAGCCCGGGAATGCCGGCGCGCATTTTGGCGATCAGTTCGCGGATGTAGTCGCCGGTGGTCTCGCGCTGCATGATTTTCAGCATGCGGTCGGAGATGTGCTGGAGCGGAATGTCCACGTAACGGGCGACTTTCGGGGACTCGGCGATGGCGAGGATCAGCTCGTCGCTCCAGTGCGCCGGATGGGTGTAAAGCAGGCGGATCCAGAAATCGCCCTCAATTTCGTTCAGCGCGCGCACCAGCGTGGCCAGGGATTCGCCGCGCGAGCTGTCCACGGGACTGCGGGGATTCGGGCGGGCCTCCGTCCACTTGTCCATGCCGAAATACGTCAGGTCCTGGGAGATGAGATTGATCTCCTTCGCGCCGGAGGCCACCAGATCACGGACTTCACGGACCACGCTTTCCTGGGTGCGGCTGCGGTGACGGCCCCGGATTTTCGGGATGATGCAGAACGAGCAGGTGTGATTGCAGCCCTCCGCGATTTTCACGTAGGCGGAATGCTTCGGCGTCAGCCGGAAGCGGGGGGTGTCGTAGTCGGGGATGTATTTTGGCTGCCTCGTGACCAGATTTTCCGGAGAATCCTCCGCCGCGCGGCTCCGGCCCAGCAGGCCTTCGATGATCGGCGCGACCTGGGTGATCTGGTCCAGGCCGATAAAAGCGTCCACCTCCGGCATCAGGCCCGGCAGTTCCTTGGAAAACCGCTGGGACAGACAGCCGGCGACGATGATTTTCTGCTTCTTCCGCTCCACATTTTCGCCCCGCGCGTCCACGGCGTCCTGCACGGTGCCGATGCTCTCGCGTTTGGCCATGTCGATGAACGAGCAGGTGTTGACGATGAGCACATCGGCCTCGCTTTCGTTGGAGGTCATCTCCATGCCGGCTCCCCGGAGGTGACCGATCATGATTTCACTATCAATGAGATTCTTGGCGCAGCCAAGCGAGACGAGTCCGACTTTGATCATGGTGATGGGAGCAATGGGAAAAATTGGGCAGCCCGCACCATCACCCGATCCTGCGGGGCGGAAACCGGAAATTTCATTCCGGCTTCCCGCCCATCCACCCCGGGTGGAAGCCTGAGCGGCTTTGGCTTACTTCAGGTTGTCGGGCAGGCCGGCGTCCTTGAGCTTGACGTCGGTTTTGGCGCCGGAGTCGATCCACCATTTGATGAGACCGAGTTCCTTGTCCGTGAGCTGATCCTTGTTGGAGGGCGGCATGTGCTCGTCCTCGTCCTTGGGCAGCAGGGCGCGCTGGATGATGAGGCTGTCCCCGGATTTCCCGGCCACCACGGCGGGCTTGCCGCTGTCGCCGTTTTTCATCAGGGCCTCGAAGGTGTGCATCTGGAATTTGCCCTTCTTTTTATCCTCGCCGTGGCAACCGGCGCATTTGGCCACAAAAATCGGCTGAATGAGCGCCACATACACCGGCTGCTCAGGATCCGCGGCGGCGGCGGGAGCCGGATTGACCGTGGGAGCAGCAGCCGCGGCGACAGCGGCGGGCACGGCGGCCACGGCGCTTTTCACCTCGTTGTCCCAGCCGAGGTTGATGACAATTTCCGGAAGTTTGGTGTGCAAAGCCTCGGCGGCGGGTTTGGTCACGCCGGTCTGCCAGACGTAAAGGCGCTTCAGTTTGGGCAGTTTCTCCAGTTTGGCCAGGCCGGCGTCGGTGACCTTGGTGTTGAAGAGGTTAAGGTATTCCAGACTGGCCAGCGGAAGCAGGGCGTCGATGCCCGCATCGGTCACCACCGTGTTCGGCAGGTGCAGTTTTTTCAGATTTTTCATGCCACTGAGCGTGGCCAGCCCGGCATCGGTGACCTTGCTGCGGCCAAGGTTCATCTCCGACATGCGGTCGGCCAGCGGGGCGAATTTCGCGAGTTCCGCGTCGCCGAATTTATCCGCGACGTTCACGCAGTTGAAGGTCAGCGCGGCATCGTTCTGCGCCAGCGGGAGAATGGCGACGCCCAGCTCCTTCTCCAAAGCCTGCACCGGGGCCATGTCGGGCGCGGGCGCGGCTCCGGCGGCAGCGGGCGCTCCGGGTTTGCCCTCCTCCCCGGCGGGACCGGTGTCGCCGTGGGCTCCGGGTGCCAGGGCAATGCCGGGAACGGCGAGGCTGATCATCTTCACCTGCACGGCGGAGGGGATCTGGGGGTCGCTGATTTTCAGATCCTTGCGGGCACCGGCGTCGATCCACCAGCGCAGCACCTCCTGCTCGTCGGCATTGAGCTGGGCTTTGCCCTCGGGCGGCATGTGCTCCTCATGGTCCAAAGGCAGCAGCAGGCGCACGATGGATTCACTGGTGGCGCTGCTGCCGGGAATGATGGCCGATTTTTCACTCTCTCCGGCCTTCAGCATGGCCTCAAGCGTGTGCAGCTGAAGGTCGCCCTTCTGCTTTTCCTCACCGTGGCAGCTGGTGCATTTTTTGGCCATCAGCGGAGCAATGATGGCATCATAGACCGTGCGCGTTTCGACGGCCTGGGCGATGGACGGACCGGACGTGGACCTGCTTGAGATCAGGACTTTGACATCCTTCAGAATATCCCCATGCGACAGAGTGCCGCCAAAATGGCCGGCGACCATGACGGCGGTGGCGGTGGTGAAAAGCGGGACACGGTAAAGGGACTTGGACATATGCGGCTGTTTTTGATCGTAATGAAGTTTGGCTAAAAGAGTCAGAAAGGTGAGAACGGGCACGGAAATCCCGGTCCACATGTGCCACGTGAGCGTTTCCTTGGCATAATCCCCGGCGATGCCCAGAAAATAACCGAACAGCGCGGTGACGGCGCCGGTCAGCAGCCCGAGCCACAGCAGCCAGTTCACGGCGGATTCGTGCCGGCGTCCGGGGCCGTTGAAAATATCCAGCACCACCGCGCCAAGAAGCATTCCGATGGGCAGGTGCAGTATCAGCGGGTGGAAATTCCCGGACACCTTCACCGCCAGCGGGACCGCACTGCCCTGCGGAAAGATGATGAAAAAAGAAATCAGCGCCGCGGCGAAGGCGGTGAAGACCAGAGCGGCGGCGGTTTTCTGAACTTGAGGGAGGAGGAGACTGGATACCATTCTTGAGGAGGGTAAGACCGGCGGAGAAGCGTTCTTTCATCCACCCGTGCCTCCCCCCAGGAACCAGGGGGATTAATTCCTGGTGAAGCCGGGAGCGGCCCGGCTTCCTGTGCGGCATCCGGACTGTCATTGCAAGCAATCCTTCCGGGAATGCACCGCGCCCGCTCCGGGCTCCGGCGATTCACCGTTGCGCCCGCCGGAGCGTGACCGTATCCGCCGCCCATGCCGCCCGAAAATCTGCCCGCCATCCTCGAAATCTGCCGCACCCGCCGGGTGCTGGTGGTGGGGGACGTGATGCTGGACCGCTTCATCCGGGGCAATGTCACGCGCATTTCCCCCGAAGCCCCGGTGCCTGTGGTCCACGTCACCCGCGAGGACGCCTACCCCGGCGGCGCGGCCAATGTGGCCCGGAATCTCGCGCCTTTCGCCAGAAGCGTGCATGTGCTCGGCGTCACCGGCAGCTGCGCGCTGACGGAGCAGCTGCACGGTCTGCTGACGGAGCACGGCATCGACACCTCCGGCCTGCTTGCCAGCGCGGAGCATGAGACCATTGTCAAAACCCGAGTCGTCGCCCGCGGCCAGCAGGTCGCCCGCATTGACCGCGAAACCATCAAAGCGCCTTCCCCGGAACTCGTGGCCCGGGCTCTGGCCTGGCTGGATGAGAAATTGCCGGAGGTGGACGCGGTGATCATCGAGGACTACGCCAAGGGATTTCTGACCCAGGAGCTGGTCGATGCCGTCACCCGGCGCGCCGCCGCCCGCGGCCTGCCGGTCACGGTGGATCCGAATCCCGGCAATCCGCTCCGCTGGCATCAGGCCACAGCCATCAAACCCAACCGCAAGGAAGCCTTCGAAGCCGCCGGAGTGCCTGATCCGGGGGACGTTCCGCTGGGCGCGCTGCTCGGAATTTTACCCGTCCTGGAGGACCGGCTGCGGGAAAAATGGGATGCCCGCCAGCTGCTCATCACTCTCGGCGAGCACGGCATGGCCCTCCTCGAAAAAGACCGGCCGCTTTACCATACTCCCACGCGGGCCCGCGAGGTTTTTGACGTCTCCGGAGCCGGGGACACCGCCATCGCGCTCTACACCCTCGCCCTCGCCGCCGGCTGTCCTGCCCCGGAAGCCGCCGAAATCTCCAATCTCGCCAGCGGCATCGTCGTCGCCAAGGCCGGCACCGCCACCCTGACCCCGGCGGAACTGCTCAGCGCGGCCAGGGAAATGCGGAAGAGGATTTGAACAGAAGGGCACGAAGGCAACGAAGAGGGAAAGAACCATCCGCCTGAAAATGCGGAGACAGGCCACGGATACACACGGATTCAGGAATAGGGATGGCCGACTTCACCTGCCGGATGAATCCTCCTCCCATAAATCCGTGATGATCCGTTTTATCCGTGAAATCCGTGGCCCGTCTTTGCGGCATGGCTGATGTCCGCCCCCCTCCCCGGAGGAGAAGGAGTCATGGACTCCGGAAACAGGTTTCCCGGACACTCCGGGCAGCAAGCTGCATTTTCAGGAAACCGCCGCTGCCGCCGGTTCGTGTTTTTTCACAAAATTCGCCAGCAGACGCAGGCCGGCGGACTGGCTTTTTTCAGGGTGAAACTGGGTGGCGATGAGATTTCCGCGCTCAATGGCGCAGACAAAATCACCGTCGTAATCCGTGACTCCGGCCGTGAGTGACGGGTCCTCCGGAGCCGGATAGTAGGAATGCACAAAGTAGAAAAACGGATCCTGCTCCGCTCCATCCCAGCCCAGGGAACCGGGTTGAGTCAGCTTCACGCGGTTCCAGCCCATGTGCGGCACCTTGCGGTCCGGTTGAGGCGTGAAACGGACCACCCGGCCTTTAAAAATCCCCAGCCCCTCCACGGTGGAGTCCTCCTCGCTGCTTTCAAAAAGCAGCTGATACCCGATGCAGATGCCAAAAAACGGGCGGTCGGCGGCGATCCAGTCCTTTAGAGGCTCCACCAGATCCAGACGCTTCAGGGCCGTCATGGAATCCCCGAAAGCCCCCTGCCCCGGGAAAACCAGGGCATCCAGCCCGGCGAAATCATCCGCGGTGCTGACGTAATCCGCCTCCGTGCCGGTGTGGCGCAGGGCGTTGCGCACGCTTTGAAGATTGCCGCCGCCGTAGTTGATGATGCCGAGTTTCATGACGGAGCACCGGAAACGGGAATCCGGCCCGCCGCAAGCGCGCGGCGGGCGCGGGTGAATCTACAGAGCCTCCTTGGTGCTGGGAACCCCGATCACCCGCGGATCCCGGCGCATGGCCTGATCCAGAGCCCGGGCGAGACCTTTGAACAGCGCCTCGGCCATGTGGTGGGCGTCGCGGCCGTAAAGAATTTCGGTGTGGAGATTGGCGGCCAGATTGAAGGAGAAGGCTCGCATGAACTCCTCGACCAGCTGAAAAGGAAACAGCCCGATGGCATCCACCCGCTCCGGCACCCGGTGCTCCAGAAAAGCGCGGCCGCTGAGGTCAATGACCACCCGGGCCAGAGTCTCGTCCATGGGCAGCAGCATGGACCCGTAGCGCACAATCCCGTGCTTGTCCCCCAGCGCCTGGCGGATGACCTGACCAAGGACAATCCCGGTGTCCTCCACCGTGTGGTGAAAATCCACATGCAGATCGCCGGTCGCCCGGACTTCGAGGTCAATGAGGCTGTGCTTGGCGAAAAGCGTCAGCATGTGATCAAAAAAACCAATGCCGGTGGCGATGTCCGCGCGGCCGGAACCGTCCAGATCCACGGAGATGGCGATCTGGGTTTCCGCTGTGCGGCGGGTGAGAGTGGCGGTGCGGGAATTGGGCATGGCCGCAGAAAAGGGAGCCCCGGGACAAAATCAAGCCCATCCCAGGGGCGCAGGCTCCGCACTGAAATTGAGCCCTGTGGAAATACGCGCCGCCTTACAGCGCCTCTGGTCATCGGATCATCCTGCTTTTTCATCAGTCCAGCTGGCCGTGTCCCGATGCCGGCCCAGTCCGACGGAGTCAAATTCATCCAGCGGGGAATTCACCCGTGCCCCCAGAAAATGAAGAATTTCATTGATCGCATTGTCAGTGTGCAACGGCCCGATGATCCGCTCCCCGTCCACCCAGGCAATGGCGCTCTGATCCCCGGCGCCACCGAAAAAATCAGCCTCAATATAAGCCACAGGCGCCATATGGGAAATGCGTTCCGCCCATTCCTCAACATGGGCGGACAGTTTGTAAAAATGGTCCACCTCCCCTCCCACTCCTATTTCCCCATATAAAGCATCCGTCAGCGGGATGATCGCCATGCCCTGGGCCAGCATGACCACCGCCGCGTGCTGAAATTCAGTGCCGTGCCGCAGCAGTACCTGCTGTGCTCCGATGATTGCCTGGAGACAGTAAGCCATAAATTTCCGGGTATATCCGCCACCATGACGGATATACCCGGAAGATAAAAGAAATAAGAATAAAGTCCCGTGAGGCGACCCTGCCAAACGCCGGAGGCCGGCCGCATCAGGAGGCCGTCAGTCGTCGGCGTTGGCTTTCTTTTTGCCCAGAGCCTTGACGATCAGCCCCACCAGCAGCAGCGCGGCGGCTCCGGCGATCAGATACATCGGCATATTGGATTTCTCCTCCTCAGGCACGTCCGCAGTCTCCTCGTCCGCGGTTTCCTTCACGGGAGCGGCGGTAGTGGATGTGACAGGAGCGCCTGCGGCTGTTTTAGCGGGGGCCGGAGCTTTTTTGGGGTCCACCACCGGAGTCGCCGGTCCCGCCTCCGCCTTCACTTTCGCCTCCTCGGCGGCGGCGCGTTTGGCCACGTCGAGGCGCTCCTTGATGAAGCCTTCCTTGGGGAAGACTTTCCCGGCCTCATCAAAGTTCCGCACAGCGGAGAGGTAGCTCTTCTCGTGCAGATTTTTCAGCCCGGTCTGGAAGGCCTCCGCCGCCAGTTTCTCCTTGGCCAGATCGATTTTATTAATCCGGTCCGCTTCTTTTTTCAGGGCCGCCTTGGCGTCCTGGATGGATTTGAGATCCAGCGGGTTGTAGGGCAGGATGCCCAGTTTCTGTTTGCGGGCCTCATCCACGCGGGCTTTGAAATCCTCGTCCCCCTGACGCTTCGCGGTCTCGTATTCCCGCTTCTGGTCGGGGGTCATGCTTTTCAGTCCCTCGGCGGTCTGTTTGACCTGGATCGGATGCTCCAGAATGCGGAGGTCCAGCAGCTCGTCGAAGGACGGGATCGCGGCCTTGAACAGTTCAATCGCTTTATTGGTTTCAACGGAGGCGGATTTATCCCGCTCCAGTTCACCCAGAATCTGATAGGCGGCGAGATAATCGGTCTTATTGTCCTTCCTGCCGAGTATTTCCTGCATGGCCATGCGGCGCAGGCGGGCCGCAATGTTGTAGGAATTCCACTGAAGTTCCTGCGGGCTTATCCACTGGCCCTCAATTTTCTGCGCGCCCGTTTTGGCCTTGGCCATCTCCTCCTGGTAGGTCTTGATGATGGCCTCAATTTTGCCTTTGTTCGGGGAAGCCGGGTATTTTTTCAGGAACGGGAGCAGGTTCTCGTCCAGAATTTTCTGATATCCCGCGTCCGAGAGCTGGTCCTTGCTGGGAATCAGCTTGGCCAGCTCGGTGGCCTCCTTCTGGTCGGGAGTGGCTTTGATCAGTTCCAGAATGTCCTTCCTCGGAATCTTCCGGTGATCGCTGATTCCCCCGTTTTTCAGTTCAATTTCCACCATGCTGTCGGTCTCACTCAGCAGAGTGCCGTCCAGGGTGGTGCCGTCGCGGAGCTTGACGATGTCGCCGGCGGGGGAGAGGAGAGCGGTGCCCAGAAGGGTGACCAGCAGGCCGGCGCGGAAACGGAGGGAAACGGAGATCATATTCGGGGAAAATTTTGTCATGGAACCTGGAAAAGAAGCGGGCACTCCGGAATCAGACCGGTTGCGCGCCCATGTTGAACCGGTCCCGCGTGAACACTCAAGGGAAATCTACTTCCACCTGAGGATTTTGACCCTGAATCCGCACCGGAAAGGAGAGGAAACAGCTCCTGACGTCACTTTGATTCCTTCGGAGGCGTTTTGGCGATGATTCCGTTAAGCAGACCGCCATGATCGCCTCCGGTCCAGGTGCCGGCATAGGTGCCCTCATAGACCAGAACCCGCGCTGAATAAGTCCCGGCGCCCGGCATGCTGAATTTATCCACAATAATCACAGGGGTGTCACCGGCCCACTTCATCTGGACGGGCACGGGGATCACCAGGTTGACGGAACCGTATTTAATCCGGGCATTGATGACCCAGCGGTCACCACCGGATTTCACAACTCCCACAATTTCATACTGCTCCGGTTTTTCCGGCCCCAGCTCGCCATTTTTGATGCCGCACCAGCGCCCGTTGAAAGTCACATTGGTCATCGCGGTCACGAACTTCGCCTCCATCTCCTCGGTGGGCTGGCCATCCGGTTTTGTTTCAGCAGCTCCGGCGGCGGGCGTGGCCCGGGTTTCCGCGGGCACTGCGGGAACGGGGGGAGCGGCGGTGGCGGAAAGACTCGAGAGAGCCCCTGCCAGGGAGAGGAACCGGAAAGGTTTAAGGATCATAATTTTTTGAAAATAGCGGGGATGGCCTCTTTAGCCAATCCGGTTTTACGGAGGATATTTTTAATCCCGCAGGTGCCCGGGGAAATTTTAACTTTCAGAACCGTTTCGGGGCCTTGGACTTTAAAATCTTTAAAGACATTGATTATCTTCCTGAATTGGATATTTTTATCGAAATTGGGAATGGAATTTCTTATTTTTAAGAAATTCAATATTCCAAACTCCTGCTTTCTGAAATTTAACGAGCGGAATTTCACATGCCCACCCCAGTCACCGCCGTTCCCTCCGATTCCCGGGCTCTGCTGGTGGAGCCTGACGCGGGCGTGCGTCAGCGCGTGGCCGCAGGGCTGAGGAAGCAGGGAATGGAGGTGGTGGAATGCGGTGATATGGACGAAGGCCGGGAACTTTACAGAGGGCAGCGTCTGGTGATTGCTCCTCTGAATGGCAACAATTCAGCCATGAAACAGTTTGTGGCCTGGGTGCGGGCGGAGGCGGGCACCGTGCAGCCGTGGATTATCGCGATGGGGACGGATCATCAGCTGATGCCCGGGGAAACGGCGGCGCATTATGGAGTGAATGATCTGCTGACCGCTCCGATGGACACGGCGGATCTGGTGAGGAGACTGGAATCCGTCGGCATGGGCCTCATGGCGGAAATCACGCCCGTCAGTGCTGAAAATGAGGGGGAATGCTCCGCAGGCCCGCTTTCCGGTCAACGGCCCGCCGGATTTCCTCCGGGAGGATGGCGCGGGGCCTCGGCGGCGGTCATGCTTGAGAATTTCCCCGCCGCCGTGGCGGTTATGGACCCGTCCATGCATTATCTGGCGGTGAATCAGCAGTGGTTCACCCTGTTCCAGCTTCCGGCCATGACCCTGACCGGGCTCTCCCATTACGGTATTTTTCCGGATCTGCACCCGGCCTGGCGCCATCTCTATGAACAGGGTCTGGAAAGTGGCGTGAAGCAGAGCAGCGATGATCTGCTGCTGCTCCCGGACGGATCGGAAAAGCTGATGCATTGGGAAATCCAGCCCTGGCGGGCGTCGTGCGGGCTGATCAGCGGCCTTGTCCTGACCTGTGCCCCTCTCCGGGCGGCAGGCCCGGGCGGCCCCCCTTCCGCTGCGGCCGTGCTGGAACCCGTTTCTTTTCCAGCCGGTGGTTCCAGCCAGCCGGATCACGGGGAAAATCCGGAGCCTGTCAGCGGGGACTGGATGAGCCCCGCAGCCCTCCGGAGGGATTGCTGTCCGGATATTGCCTCAAAAGAGGAGGACGGAGAGTGCACAGGATTCACGGTTTTATTCCGCTCATCGGCTGATACCGGCGTTTATTCCGCCGTTCCGGCCGCGCCTTCCGGCACCATCACGGACTCCATGCCTGCCGGAAGTGGCCCCGGCACGGCTCCCCCGCATGCCGATCCCTCATTCCGGGAAATGGCGGAGGCCGCTCCTTTCGGCATGGTGCTGCTGGATGATGAGGCTCAGGTGCTTTATGCGAACCCCCAGCACCGCGCGGTGCTGGGATCCAGCGTCACGGAAACGGGCGGCATGGCCGACTGGCTCCAGCGCGCGTGTCCGGGCGACGATGAGGAATCCCGTCAGGCCACGCTGGAGGAGTGGTGGGAAAAGGTCTGGAGACGCCACAATTCCCTGACCTGTTCCCTGCGCACGGCGGAGGGTCTGGTGAAGGAAATTGAATTCCGCCCGGCCCCGCTGTCCGGCGACCGGCTGCTGCTGACGATCTTTGATGTCACGGACGCGCGGCTTGACGAACAGGCCATCCGCAGCAGCGAGGCCCGGCACCGCGGACTTTTCCAGCAATCCTCCGCCGCTTTCGCCATCATGAATGCGGCGGGGAATCTGATGGACGTGAACCCCGCTTTCGAGGCTCTGACCGGCTGCCTCCGCCACGAGATGCGGCGGGCCAGTCTGGCGGATTTTCTGACCCCCGAGGCCATGCGCCGGCTGCGGCCGGTGGAAGGAGCCGCTGATGTGCCGTTCGCCTCCACGGTGACGCACCGGTCAGGGCGGATCACGCCGGTCAATATCGCGGTCGCCGCCATCCGCAATGAGCAGGGGCATCCTGTTTTCACGGCCTGTATTCTCATCCCGCTGCCTGCGGGGAACGGGGGAACGCCACCGGATGCCGTGCCGGCGGTGCCCGTCACCATCACTCAGATTTTCCCCGCCACCGACTGGGGCGGAGTCACTCCCGACCTGCTGTTCCTGCTGAATGATTCCGGCGGGGTGATCGATCACAACCGCTCCCGTGATTTTGAAGCGCTCATGCCGCCCGGAGTCCGGTTTCAGGATCAGTTTCTGGAGAATGCCCTGCCTCATCTGACCGCGCCGCTGCCGCTGGATGAAATGATGGAGCGGCTCCTTGACGAGCCCGGCCACGAGGTCCGCTGCGCTTTCCCTCTGCGTCTTCCCGGCGACCATGCGGAACGGTCCGTGGAGGCCCGCATGGTCCGGATGCCGGAGGAGTCGGAAGCGGAAGCGGAGACTGCGGAAACCGGGGAACCGGGGCCACCGGTGACTTTCGGCCTCACTCTGCGTGACATCAGCCGCGTGGCCGGTCAGGTGATGCGGGTTCTTCCGGATCCTGGAGCCCTGCTGCGCCATCTGCGCACCCCGGCGGTGCTGGCCAATGAGCGGGGCCGCATCCTGGCGCTCAATCCGGCGGCGGAAACTTTTTTCGGATATCCCTCCGCGGATCTGGTGGACCATGGCCTGCACCGCCTGTTTCTGCCGGAGGATCCCGCCGCCTTCAGCGCCAACCTTTCCCGTCACCTTGCGGAGAATCAGGAATGGTGCGCCGTCACCCCGTTCACCCGCCGGGACGGAAGCACCGGGCATTGTGAGGCGGAGCTGACCCTCTGCACGGATGAGGCCGCCGGATTCCGCGGACTGATCCTGCTGGCGCGCGCGGCGGCGGACCCTGCCGTTCAGCGCCTGACGGATGGAAACGCCGGCGGCTGAAGCGTGTCCGGTGGCGTGTTTTCAAAACGTTTCCCAGTGACTCCTCCGCGACGCGGGACCAGGGATGAATGGCGCCATTTCCACCTGGGAAAAGGAGAATTTGGAATGCTTGGAGCCAGCTGCCGTTTGGGACAGGAGGCCAGCCTCCCTTGCATGACCCTTCGGCCAGCCTGTCGACTGATGCTCCGGGACGTCGGGCGCGTGGCCAGCCCCGCTGGAGAAAGCGGTGACAAGTCCCCGCAGTCCAAATGGCTCGGTTTCCAAGTGAAAAATCGGATCGATCGAGCCTGCCAAAACACTCTGAACGGACTCCGATGCCCTTGGAACGGGTTCCGATGCGCTTTGAACTGACTACCATGCACCTGGAATCGATTCCGGAGCACCTGGAATCGATTCCGGAGCACTTGGAACGGACTCCGATGCACTTGGAACCGACTACCATGCACTTCGAATCGATTCCCATGCATCTGGAACGGGTTCCGAGGCACTTTGAATGCATTCCGATACGCTTGGAATCCATTCCCAGGTATCGGGAACCCGGGCGGCAGTCCCGCATTCGCCATTGGAACACCGGATTCTGTTGGCCGGGTACCGCCACTTTCGCCTCAGGACACTTCAGTCTTCCAAAGATTTCCCGGCGCTTGAATCCGGGGGTCTCCGGCCCTTCCAGGCTTGAGTTTGATTCGCTTTCAGGCAAGTGCGGCGGAACCGGGCCCGGATAGAAAAGGCGTCCTGTCTGCCCCGCTGGGCATTCTGCCCGGTTTGGGCGCATCGGCCGCTCCCAACTTCCGGCACATAGGTCCTATAAGACCTATAGGCCTTATAGGATCTATCCGCCTTGAGCCACAAACCGCCCTGCCACAGCACACCATGACACCGGCACCGGCCAGGATGCCCAGCGGGGACAGAAGGAAATGCCTGTTCCACCCTTGACCTTCATCCGGGCTTCCCGCCTCCCATCATCACATTCGCCTGAAAGCCAATGGGAATCAGCGTTTGCGGTCTCCAAACGCCTTTTTCCTCCAAACGGAGATAAATATTCAGAGCCGCTTCAAAAAAATCCCACAACGGCGGAGCTGAAAGCCGGAAGCACAATCCATTGATCGCCAGGGATATGACACTAAAACCGCCGCTGACGGCAGATTTTTCGGCCTGTCTCTGCCCGATATGAACCGGAAATCCGCTCGCCTGAACACCTGGAATACACTATCCATCCCGCAGGCTTCAACCCGCCAGTATCCTGTCATACCCGACTCTTCCGAAACTCTCTCCCGCCTCCCGTTCCCCGGGGACACCTCCCGCTTCATCACCCTCGCCACCACCTCCTGCACCGCGGCAAAAAACCGCCCTTCGACACCAAACTCACCCGGCGCGGCTCCAATCCCGCCACCTTCGACAAACACTTCCCACCCTTGACGCCCTCACCGGAACCATCGCCGGCCACGACGAATCCCAGGGCGAAGCCATCGCCGACACCGCCGCCCCCGACATCGCCTGTGACAAACTGCACATCCACATGAAGGAACTCAATTCCTTCTCCCCGGCATTGCCGTTCGCTCCATTCGCCTGAACGGATCGAATTGAAGAAGCTCATTTCCGCCATCCCTCATCCCCCTCCGCCGCAACATCCCCCTTATGCAAGATCCGCTTTCCTGGTTCCGTGCCCTTTTTTCCCCCGCCCGATTCATTTTCTCCAGCCCATCACCCTCCTCCCTTCCGCCCGGCCGAAGAAAGCCCGTCTCCACGCTGCTCCTCCTGGCCGGGGTGCTCTGGCTGACGGCGCTGACGCCGGCGGCCCGCGCGGAGCAGGCGGGAGATTTCATGTACACCAACAATGGCGGCATATACATCACCCTTACCGGCTACACCGGCTCCGGCGGCGCGGTGGTCATTCCCGCCACCATCGCCGGGCGGCCGGTGCGGGAGATCGGCATTATCTTCAAGTCCAAGACGGGAATCACCAGCGTCACTATCCCCGACAGTGTCACCTTCATCGGAAAATCGGCGTTCTACGGCTGCACGGGACTGACCGGCGTCACCATTCCCGCCAGCGTCACCTCCATCGGAGACTCGGCGTTCGAAGGCTGCGCAGGCCTGACCGGCGTCACCATTCCCGGCAGCGTCATCTCCATCGGAAGTTATGCGTTCGCCAGATGCGCGGGTCTGACAGGCATAACCATCCCCGACAGCGTCACTTACATGGGAGACTTTGCGTTCTACGGCTGCACGGGCCTGCCCGACGTCATCATCCCCCCCGGCGTCACCTCCATCGGAGCCTATGCGTTCTCCGGCTGCGCAGGCCTTACCGGCGTCACGATCCCCGTCGGCGTCAAGACCATCGCAGAGTATGCGTTTCGAGGCTGCAAGGGTCTGACGGGCGTCACCATCCCCCACAGCGTCACTTACATGGGAGACTTTGCGTTCCAGGGCTGCACAGGTCTTACCGGCGTCACTATACCCGCCGGCGTCACTTCCATTGGAGACGCGGTGTTCTCCGGCTGCACGGGCCTGACCGACGTCACTATCCCCGACAGTGTCACCTCCATCGGATACGGCGCCTTTTATGGCTGCGCGGGCCTGACCGGCGTCACCATCCCCGGCGGTGTCACCTCCATCGGATACTCGGCGTTCTCCGGCTGCGCGGGCCTGACCGGCGTCACCATCCCCGGCGGTGTCACCTCCATAGAAGACTTTGTGTTCTATGGCTGCGCGGCCCTAACGGGCGTCACCATCCCCGGCGGCGTCGAGACCATTGGAAACTCGGCGTTCTACGGCTGCGCGGCCCTGACGAGCGTCACCATTCCCGGCGGCGTCGAGACCATTGGAAACTCAGCGTTCTCCGGCTGCACGGGCCTGACCGATGTCAACATCCCCGACAGTGTCACTTCCATCAGCTACGGGGCGTTCTCCGGCTGCACGGGCCTGACTGACGTCACCATCCCCGATAATGTCACTTCCATCGGATATGGGGCGTTCTCCGGCTGCAAGGGCCTGGCCGGCGTCACCATCCCCAGCGGCGTCATTTACATCGGAAGCTATGCGTTCTCCGGCTGCACGGGTCTGACCGTCGTCAACATCCCCGACAGTGTCACTGCTATCGGAAGCGGCGCGTTCCAAAGCTGCACGAACCTGGTGGGCATCACCATCCCCGCCGGCGTCACGACCATTGAGGAATCCGCGTTCTCCGGCTGCACGGGCCTGACAGGCGTCACCATTCCCGCAGGTGTCAAGATCATTGGAAAATCGGCGTTCTCCGGCTGCACAGGCCTCACCGGCGTCAACATCCCCGACAGTGTGACTGCTATCGGAGGCGGCGCGTTTCAAGGCTGCACGAACCTGGCCGGCATCACTATCCCCGCCGGCGTCACTTCCATCGGAGATTCCGCGTTCCAAGGCTGCAGGGGCCTGACTGGCGTCACTATCCCCGCCGGCGTCACTTACATCGCAGAATCCGCATTCTCCGGCTGCACCGGCCTGACCAGCGTCACCATCTCCGCCAGAGTCATTCGCATCGGATACTCCGCGTTCTCCGGCTGCACAGTCCTGAAGGCGGTCCTTTTTGAAGGAAATGCTCCAATTAACAGTCAGGATCCTCTCTTCGGGAGCCCGGCCCCCGGATTCACCATTTCCTACTACAGAGGGGCTGAGGGCTTCACTGTGCCGGCATGGAGGGGCTATGCCTCAGTGGCGGTGCGCAGAGTGGTGGAGGACAGGGCATTCCGGGTGGAAAGTCTCACCTTTGAAGGTGGTGTGGCCATTCTGCGGGTGAGCGGCGGCAGGAAGGGGTGGACCTACACTCTGCGGCGGGGCGCGGATCTGAGCGTGACCTCCTGGCAGTCCATCAGCACTCTCGGCCCGATGGAGGCAAACGGTGTTCTGGAGTTGAAGGACACCTCGCCTCCTTCGTCGCGGGCGTTTTACCGCGTCATCGGCGAGTCACCGTAGGCTTTCCCCACGCTTGTTCCCGATCCGCTTTCCGGAGGGGCCCAAAAAACAGCCCAGTTCTTTCCTGTCCCATCCACGGCCGGCCCCTGAGGAGCAAAAGATCTTATTCCATTTTTCCTTGGAAAAAGGGGATTTAGAGAGCGCGGAACCAGTCCCCGTTTTGAGAAAGGAGGCAAGCCTCAGCACTCCAAAATGACGGCCACCCGCGATACCGTCACTTCACTTCACTTCACATTACGTCACATCGGGTCACATCACTCACGCGATCAGCTCGTCCACGATTTTGCCGTGGACATCGGTCAGGCGGAAGTCGCGGCCGGCGTAGCGGTAGGTGAATTTCTCGTGGTCGAAGCCGATGAGCTTCATGATCGTGGCGTGGAGATCGTGGACGTGGACCGGATTGTCCCGGGCGGCGAAGCCGAAGTCATCGGTGGCGCCGTGGACATACCCGCCTTTGGAGCCGCCGCCGGCCAGCCAGCAGGTGAAACCGTAGTGATTGTGGTCACGCCCGTTGACCTTGCCCGCGTTGGCTCCGGCGGTGGGCAGCTCCACGACCGGCGTGCGGCCGAATTCCCCGCCCCACATGACCAGCACCTCGTCCAGCATGCCGCGCTGTTTCAGATCCTTCAGCAGGGCGGCGATGGGCTGGTCGCATTCCTTTCCCAGCTGGCGGTGGCCGGCCTCAATGTCGTCGTGATGATCCCACGGCTGTCCCGGCCCGTGCCAGACCTGCACAAACCGCACCCCGCGCTCGATCAGGCGGCGCGTGATGAGCATCTGGCGGCCGTGCACCGTGTCGCCGTACATTTCCCGGATGTGCGCGGGCTCGCGGCTGAGGTCAAAAGCGTCGCTGGCGTCCATCTGCATGCGGTAGGCCAGTTCGAAGGACTGGATGCGCGACTCCAGCTGGGCGTCCTCATTGCGGCGCTCCAAGTGACGGCGGTTCAGCTCCTGCAGGAGGTCGATCTGACGGCGCTGCTCCCTGACCGGAAGCCGGTCGTTGCGGATATTTTCAATCAGCTTGTCCAGCTCCCGGTGCTGGGTGTCGATGTAAGTCCCCTGGAAAGTGCCCGGCAGGAAACCGGACTGCCAGTTCTGGCTTTCCTGAATGGGATAACCGCCCGGGCACATGGTCACGAATCCGGGCAGATTCTGATTCAGCGTTCCCAGCCCGTAAGTCACCCAGGAGCCCATGCTCGGCCGCACCAGGCGGGCCTCGCCGCAGTTCATCAGCAGCAGGGACGGCTCGTGATTCGGCACATCCGCGTGCATGGAGCGGATCACGCAGAGGTCGTCCGCGCACTCGGCGGTTTTGGCGAAAATCTCGCTGACCTCCAGACCGGACTGGCCGTACTTTTTGAAAGTGTAGGGCGACTTCATCAGGTGCCCCGTCTTGCGCTCCGTGCGCAGGTTTTCGGCGGGCATGTCCTTGCCGTGCATCCGCGTCAGTTCCGGCTTGGGGTCAAAAGTGTCCACCTGCGACGGCCCGCCATTGGCGAAAATGTGGATGATGTGTTTGGCCTTGCCCTGAAACTGCGGGGGCCGCGTCTCCAGGGGATTGCCCGCCGCGCCCGCCGATTCGGCGAAAAGCGACTGGAAAGCCATCGCGCCCAGGCCCATGCCGCAGCGCTGGAGAAAGTCACGGCGGGTGGAGAAAAGATGCGAAAAATCAGGGGTGTGGGGGGATTTCACTGAAGGATGATAATACCCCGCAAAGCCCGTTCTTTCAATGGGCCGGGGGTTGCGCCCGGGGGCGGGACCCGCCATAGAGTCGGCCCATGACGGTTTCCGTGCTCGATTCCCTGCGCCTTCTCAGCGAACCCACCCGCCTGCGGCTGCTCCTGCTGCTGGACCAGGCGGAGCTTTCCGTGGCCGAGCTGCAGGAGATTCTGTGCATGAAGCAGAGCCGCATCAGCACCCAGCTCGGGCTTTTGAAAAACGCGGGACTGGTGCAGGCGCGGCGGTCGGGGAAAAACAGCATTTACGGGTTGGGCGCGGTCAGCGCGACCCTTCAGGCCCTGCTGCGCGAGGGCGCGGACAGTGTGCCGGAGGCGCTTCAGGACCGGCGGGCGCTGAAGCTGGCGCTGCGGAAACGCTCGGATGCGGCGCGGACGTATTTCGACCAGCTGGCGGGGAAATTCGGCCGCAGCTATCTGCCGGGGCGTTCCTGGAAAGGACTGGCGGAGGCGCTGCTGCTGCTGATTCCGGCGCAGGTCATCGCGGATCTGGGCGCGGGCGAGGGCACGTTTTCCCAGCTGCTGGCCCAGCGGGCGGAAAAAGTCATCGCGGTCGATAATTCGGAGAAAATGGTCGAATTCGGCTCCAGAACCGCGCTGGAGAACGGCTTCACCAACCTCGAATACCGGCTCGGCGATCTGGAGGAGCCGCCCATCGCGGACGCCTCGGTGGATCTGGTGTTTCTCAGCCAGGCCCTGCACCACGCCGCCCAGCCCGCGCGGGCGATCCGGGAAGCCTGGCGCATCACCCGGCCCGGCGGACGGCTGGTGGTCCTGGATCTGCTGAAACACGATTTCGAGCAGGCGCGGGAACTGTATGCCGACGTCTGGCTGGGCTTCGCGGAGGTCGAGCTTTACGGTTTTCTGGAGGATGCGGGGTTTCAGGACATCCACGTCCGCACGGTGGACCGCGAGCCGGAACCGCCGAATTTCCAGACCCTTCTGGCCATGGGCCGGAAGATCTGAAGCGGCTTTTCACAAAGCACGCGCCTCAGCCGGAGAAAAGGTGGCGGGAAGCCCGCCAGATGACATTTCCGCAACGCAGTGAGAGCCAGGGGATTGAATAAAAAATCATTAACTTTTTCTGGGCTGAAAAGGAAAAAATGAGCACTTTGGCCGGCGTTCCTGGAAAATGGGTTCATCACTTCCCTTCCCGGAAAATCCCAATCCCCACTTCCGTTTCCCCGATTCATGAACTCCCTGCCCTTCCGCTGCGCGCTCACCTTCACCGGTTTATGCCTGACCATGCTCCCGCTCCATGCCGGGCCGGTGGTGATTTCCGACAACTTCAACGCGCCGGACACCACCAATTTTGACAATTCCGATCAGACCGGCCGCCGTGCCGGGCTGCTGGCGGACAGCATTCAATTGAGATCCGCCCGCATCCAGAGCGGCATTCTCTCCAACAAGCTCAATCTGCTTCGGCACCCCACCGGAGGCGACGGCCGCATCCGTTTCCATGACGTGGGGAATCTCGCCAACTGGTGGAATTTCGCCTCCGGCGATACGGGCGCGCTGATTGCCGCCGACGGAGGTTTCCGGGTGGAGTTTGACTGGACCCCGCCTGACAACACCTCGGCCAACTGGGTTTCCTTCGCGGTTGGTTTCCCCCCTGCGGCCACGCTGGCGGAGCCGGCCACGCGCATCACCCATGCGGAGACGGATTTCGGCATTCTTTTCCGCGACAATGGCGGAACCCAGTATTTCGATAACGGCGGCACCGGCATCACCGGGGGTTCATTCGATGCCGCCACTCTGGCCACGCGCCATGTGGTCATCGATTATCATTTCACCTCCTTCGCCGACGGGGCGGATGTCGCCGTCACCGCCTCCGTGGACGGCACGGAGGTCGTGAGCGCCTACACTTTCCAGTGGGCCAACAATCTGGGCGTGCTTTACATGGAGCTGGGCAATTACATGCCCGGCACCGCCTTTGACAACTTCGCCATCTCGACTCTGGCGGAGAATGGCCTGGTGGCGAAGTTCGACAACTCCACCTTCTATTCCTCGGTCACGAACGGCGGGCTCATCGGCACCCTTTCCGCGACCTTCAACGATGCCGCCGAAACCTCCACCTACTCGCTGGTGGCGGGCGCGGGCGGCGAGGACAACGCCAAATTCAAAATCACGGGCAACCGCCTGGAGAGCAGCGGGTTTGACTTCACTCCGCTGGCGGACGGCACGGAGCTTTCCGTGCTGGTGAAAGCGGTCGGCTCCAGCCCCACCCGGACGGCGACACTGCCGATCAAACTCAAAATCGTCGCGGATTCGGACTCCGACCAGATTCCCGACTCCTGGGAACTGGATAAAGCGGGCAATCTGACCGATCTCAAAGGCAACGCCGCCGGTCCCGGCCCCGGCGCGGGCACGGGGAATTTTGATGGCGACACCCTGACGGATCTTCAGGAATACAACATCTCCACCGGATTTTCCCCGCACTACGCGGGCATTGATCCCAGACTCGCGGACACCGACAGCGACGGACTGGAGGACGGGCTGGAGGTCAACGGCGACAGCATCCGCCCGCCCAGCAATCCCCTGGTCACGGACACCGACCGGGACGGCCTGACGGACAACATTGAAAGCAACACCGGTGTCGTCGCGGGAGTCAATGACTCCGGGTCCCATCCCGCGAAAGGGGACACCGACGGGGACTGTTATCCGGACGGATTTGAGATTGAGCGCGGCAGCGACCCGAGCGCCATCGCCTCGCTGCCCGTGCAGGAGGCCGCCTTCAGCATCGTGACTCTGACCGATGACGCCGCCAGCGGCATCTCCGCCACCAAAACCTACACCCACGCCATCAGCGGCGGCTACGCGGTCACCATCAACAACGTCCCCTTCGCGCCGCTCAGCCTGGCCGCGACGCCCGACAATTTCACGTGGGCGTTCACCGGGACCAAGGGGGAAATCGCCGCGCTCCGGAATGAAAACTGGGTGCCCGCCTCCGGAAGTGTCACCGGCACCGGCCTGCGGGACCTTCTGGGCGGCTTTGTTTACGCCTCCACGGGCGCGGCTCCGGGCGCGAAACAGACCTACACCCTCAACGGCCTCACTCCGGGAAAAACCTACGATTTCCGTTTCTACATCCGCCTGTGGGCCACCACCCTCGTCGGCCGTCCGATTGACCTTCTTTTCACCAACGGCACAAAGACCTCCCACGCCCTGCTGCCCGAGGACCGCCCGCAGTATGTGGTGCCCGGCGGCAGCATGCACGACGGATATTATCTGAACTACCGCTACACGGCGGATGCCGACAATCTTGTCATCGAGGCGGCGGTTCCCGCCTCCACCACCGCCACCAGCGGCAGTTTCCACCTGTATGGCCTGACCAACGAGGAGGTGGCCGGAGTCACCCCGCCCGCCGGTGATTTTGTGATCAGCAGCATCACCTACTCCGCCGACCCCTCGCCGAAAGTGGTGCTCACTTTCCCGTCCGCCGCCGGGAAAACCTACGCGGTGGACTACTCCACCGACCTCACCGCCGCCGGTCAGCCCGGCGGCTGGGTGCAGCTGGTCACCGGCTATCCCGCCGGAGCGGGCACCAGCACCAGCTACACGGACACCACCATCGCCGGAACCAAAACCCGCGTCTTCTACCGCGTGCGCCAGCTGCCCTGAATCGGGGAAAAAGCAGGAGCCCGCCAGTCCTGAGGATCGTCTTCGGAAAGTCCGCGCCGCCGCTTCCCCGGCCTTTACGGGAATGGGGAAGCGGCGGCATTTCCATTTGCGCCAGGGACCGGCGGCAGCTTGAATGCCGGTCCGCCGGACGCCCGGAAAATGAAAGCGCGTCCCTTTGCTATAGAAGAAACCAAGTTATGTCCACCCCAGCCGCCAAGTCCGAGCCCCCCGTGATGGAGAAGATCGTCAGTCTCTGCAAACGCCGGGGCTTCATCTATCAGTCCTCCGAGATCTACGGCGGATGCGGCGGCGTGTGGGATTACGGTCCCCTCGGCGCGGAACTGAAGCGCAATCTCCGCGAGGCCTGGTGGAAAGCCATGACCCGCGAGCGCGAGGACGTCGTGGGCCTCGACGCCTGCATTCTCATGAACCCCGCCATCTGGAAAGCCAGCGGACATGTGGAGACCTTCGCCGACCTCATGCGCGAGTGCTCGCTGACCAACAAACGCGTGCGCGCCGACCATGTCGATCCCCAGAGCGGCGTGGTCATGACTTATTCGGGAGCCAAAGCCCCCGGCGGCTGGTCCGTCACCCGGACCATCAGCGCCCTGCTGACCAAAGGCACGCACATCGAAAGCTTCCGCAAGCAGATCCGCCTGCTCCTCGCCTCCAACGCCGGTGAGGCCGCCGGCAAGCCGGAGGAGATTGAGCTGCTGGAGGAAGCCAAAACGGGCGAAGTGGAGAACAGCATCGACTTCCATCCGGAAACCGGTGGCGCGCTCGGCCCCGCGCGGCCGTTCAATCTCATGCTGCGCACCTTCCTCGGCCCCACCGCGAGCCTGGACGATCCGACTTATCTGCGCCCGGAAACCGCTCAGGCGATTTTCGCGCAGTATAAAAACGTGGTCGATTCCAGCCGTGTGAAGGTGCCCTTCGGCATCTGCCAGATCGGCAAAGCCTTCCGCAACGAGGTCACGCCCAAGAACTTCACCTTCCGCAGCCGGGAGTTCGAGCAGATGGAGCTCGAATTTTTCATCAAGCCCGACGAGGCCATCGAGATCATCTCCGGCCAGGTCGCCGCGTGGCACGAAGGAGCGGACCTCAGCCAGCCGCAGGAGAACTGGGGCTGGGACATGTGGCACCGTTACTGGGTCGCCCAGCGCACGGCTTTTTATGAAAGCATCGGCCTTGGCAAAGTGATCCATTATTACTGGCAGACCAAGGACGAGCTGGCGCACTACGCCCGCGCCTGCGTGGACATTCTGTGTGAATTCCCCTTCGGCATCGAGGAACTGGAAGGCATCGCCGCCCGCGCGGACTTCGATCTCACCCAGCACCAGAAGCACAGCGGCAAGCCTCTCGAATACTTTGACGAGGAGCTCAAAACCGCCGTCGCCAAACTGGACGACGCCGCCAAAGAGGCTCTCATCCAGCGCCGTATCACCGCCGAGCAGGCCAAGGACAAAGGCGCGCTCAGCGAGGCCGAGGTCCGCGCCTGGTTCGAGCGTCTGTTCAAAGGCTTCTACCTGCCGCACGTCATCGAGCCCTCCGCCGGTCTGGACCGCATGGCTCTGGCCATTATTGCCAAAGGATTTGACCAATACGAAAAAACGGACGGCAAAAGCGGCAAAGCGGAGACCATCACCGTCCTGCGCCTGCATCCCAGCATCGCGCCGGTCAAAGTCGGCGTCTTCCCGCTCCTCAAGAACAAACCGGAACTCGTCGCCAAAGCCCGCGAGGTCTTCGCGCTGCTCAAAGGCCGCATGCACACCTTCTATGACGAGGCCGGCGCTATCGGCCGCCGCTATGCGCGCCAGGACGAGGTCGGCACGCCCTTCTGCGTCACCATCGACTTCGAAACCCTCGGCGAGCAGGGCGAGGAGCTGAAGGACACCGTCACCGTCCGCGAACGCGACGGCGGCGCGCAGTCCCGCGTGAAAATCGCCGATCTCCCCGGCTGGCTGCTGTCGCGCCTGTAATCAGCTTCAGACTCATTCATTTCAGACAGGGCCTCCGGGATGCCGTGCGGGTTTCCGAACGGAGGCCCTGTCCGATGCTCCCGGATCAGGGAGAAGGCCAGTATTGTAACTGCCTGCCCGAGTCGTCCAGAATTCTGACCGACATCGGGGCCACAATCGCTGTGGGGAAAAGCGCGAGATTGAAACCCCGGAAGCCACGGGCGCGGGCGGCATCGGAGGGAAAACGCACCGCGCCGAAGCGGGTTTGACAGGCGGCGGCATCACCCAGAAGCTGGAGCCGGGTGGGAGCGGAGGCGAATTGCCAGGGGGCACGCAGATCATTCTCAGTGAGTTGCAGGGCGGCGAGCACGGCGGCATCGCCCAAATCAATCACAGGCAGGCTGACCTTGATGAAATAGAGAAGTTGTTTCATCAGGGGCCGGGGCGATTTGGCAACCCCCCGTTCCCATTCCGCGCCGGCGGTGGCGGCATCCTCAGCTCCGTAAAGAGCCCGGGAAGCCCGGGTGTTCAGCCGGTAGGCATACCCGGACGTGTAAAGATAATCCGGCGGGGTGCGGCTGGTCAAAGCGGATTCATCAACCAGGCGCCGCAAAGTGATGTCAAGCACCGGCGGAGTGGGCAGCGTGAGCAGCAGCGCGGGAAAGTCCGGGGTCATCAACTGGGCTGGCCGGTAAGAATGCCGTAAACGAAACCGGCGACGTCCGCTGCACGGCCCCCGCGGATCCAGTCCATGGGGGAGCGGTTCTCCAAATGCTCATTCCGGCTGTGAAGCCATTTACGGAAAGCGCCGGCCCGAAAGCCGGGCGCGCGCAGCAGAGCGATGTCGGCGAATGGCTCAAGAAGCTTCTGAAGGGCCTCGGCATCCGGCGTCTTGCTCAATGCCGCTTTGTGATGGCGGCCGATCAGGCGGCCGATTTCGCTCACATCCATCCCGTAAAGCTCCGCAATGAGTTTGATGGAGAGTTTGCCGCGCCCGGACCGGAGATCGGCGTTGGGAAGCGGAGCACGGGGAACGGATACAAAGGCTTTGCGGGGTTTCGGATCCGCGCCTTTTCGCCGCATGGCCCGGAATTTAGCCAGGGCGGAGGTGAAGTCCGGCCGGCCACCCAGATCGGTGACGATCTCAGCGGGATGGGATAACATCGTATAGATGTCCTCGGCCAGGGCATGGTGCTCTTTTTCAGCCAGAGCGCTGCCTGAAATAAGCAGAAAAGGATGGGCACCCTCCGTTTTCTGGAGCTGCGCCAGGTTCTTCAGCACGGTGTGGCTGGAGGACCGTTCGGGAGATTCCCCCAGGTCCACCCAGATAAAATCCGGCGCGGGAGTGATCTCCTGGATTCCCTCAAGTTTCCGCACCGAAACTTCCCATTCCAGGTTCGGAAGAGCCTCGGCAAGACCGTCCGGCAGCTGCGCGGCGTCCGGTCCGGCGTAAGCAAATTGAAGAGTGGCCATGAGCTTCAGTTTACCGAGAGTTTACCTTTGGTCAACCAAGGGTTCTTTTGAAAATCAGTCAGAAAAGGCTCATCAGCGGCCAGAATTCAGAATCCACTCCCGCTTCCGCACTTGCGGCGGACGGGGATCAACATTCCGCTGCGGCCAACTGGCGGCGTAAGACTGCCGCCCGCCGATCCGTATTCCGCCTTCCCGCATTGCCCTCAAAGTCCTGCGGTCCCGTTGTTTCCCCCCGCCAATGATGAACTTTTTTTCACCCCTGAGCCGTCTTTCCATACGGCCGCTGATGCTGGCTTTGCCGCTGGGCCTGCTGCTGATCCCCGGCTGCCGCCGCAGTGAGATCACGACCTACCTGGCTCCGAAGGAGGTGCCCTACTCCCCTCCCGGCGGGGAAATGGATGATGGCCACAATCACGGCGCGCCTCCTGCCGCAGCGCCTGCGCCTGCGCCGGAAACCCCTCCGGTTTCCTACACCGTGCCGGCGGACTGGAAAGAAATGCCGAAGGATGTGACCAAAGCCCCGATGTTCATCTGCGCGACCCCGCAGGGGGAGGTCGGCATCAAAGTCATCGCCATGGATTCCATGGAGGGCCGGGAAAACATCCTTGTCAGCATGTGGCGCGGCAGTTTTGGACTGCCGGAGCTTTCCGAGGAGGAAACCCAAAAAGCCCTCGTGCCGGTGGAGATCGCCGGAGAGCGGGGACAGTTGTTTGAAATAGGAGTCAGCCGCGCGAATCAGCCCGCAAGCATCGTCACCGCCTTCACCCATCGCGGCGGGAAAAGCTGGTTCTTCAAAATGGAGGGCCCCACCGCCGCGGTGGAATCGCAGAAAACCGCCTTCACCGCCTTTCTGAAGACCGTCAAATTTTAATCCCCCGGCCGCCCGGCCTTTTCCGTTGTGAGCCTCGAAACACCTCCCGTCCCCCCGCCGCCCGCGTCAGAACCCGTTCCGCCGGCCGTGCCCGCTCCGGCCCCGCGTCCCGAGAAACCCGCATTCCCCAAGCGCGTCTGGAATTACCTGACCTCCTTCCAGCTCGCGGTCCTGATCCTGGGACTGAGCATACTGCTGGTGTTCCTGGGCACCCTGGCCCAGGTCCATGAGGGGCTTTACCTCGCCCAGAGCCGCTGGTTCAAAAGCTGGTTTGTCATCCGTCAGAGCGGCGATCCCTGGTGGGTGCTGCCGGCTTTCCCCGGCGGTTATCTGCTGGGCACGATCTTCCTCGTGAACATGCTGGGGGCGCATTTCCGCCGCCTGAAATATCCGCCGGGCGGGCTGGTGGGCATGACGGTCCACTACGCCGTGGTGATGGCGGCGCTGTTTTTCATCACCAAATCGCTGCTGTGGCTGCCGTTTTATTTCGCCATGGCCCAGGTGGTCCTCATCGCCGCGGATCTGGCGCTGTGCATGGTCAGCAAACGGTTCGAATCCAGCGGCCGGAAGATCGGCATCGACCTCGTCCACCTCGGCATCGCGGTGCTGCTGCTGGGGCAGCTCAGCACGGATCTTTTCGCCCGGGAAACCCACCTCGCTTTCCGCGAGGGCGAGACCAAGCACTACAGCGAGAGCCACATGGAGACGGAACTGGCCATCGTCCGCTCCGTGGATGACAAAACCGATGAGGTGACCGCCATTCCCGAGGATCTGCTGAAGGAAACGGGCAAAAATCTCAACACTGACAAGCTGCCGTTCTCCGTGCAGGTGAAGCAATGGATGGCCAACAGCGACCTCGTGGACCGCAAGGAATGCGTTGATCAGCAGGCCGCTTTGAGCCAGGCGCTGGCCACGCTGGAAAGCAAATATTCCCTCGCCGAGCAACTGCCCGGCACCGCCGCTGAAGCCCTGACCTCGCCGGGCCGCCGGGCTGTCTGGGAGCATGCGCTCCAGTCCGTGGGCGAGCCCGCCGGAGCGGATCCTGTGGAAAGCGCTAAACGCATCGCCGCCGACCCCGGAAAAGCCACCACGCTTCTGAGTCTGCTGAAATCCAAATTCCGCAAGGAAATGCTGGACCGATTCCGGATGCAGGGAGGGGCCATGGCCTTCGCCGCCGCCCAGACCGCCGCCGGGAAAACCCTGGAGGAAGGTTTCCCCAAACCCCAGGCCAGCACGCCGGTGGCCGAACGGTATTTTACCGTGCCTCTGCCCGAGACACGCGCCATGGATACCCGCAATGTGCCCTCCGCCGTGGTCGAACTGACGGCCCGCGACGGCACCAGCATGGGCAGTTTCCTGCTGACCCCGCAACTCAAGGAGCAGAAAATGACCATCCTCGGGCAGGAATACAGCATCAGCCTGCGCCTGGCCCGCGCCTATCACACCTTCGCCATGACCCTGCTGAAGACGACGCATGACAAATACCCGGGCACGGACATGCCCAAGGATTTCCGCAGCCGCGTCCGCATCCAGGAGGACAATAAACAGGGGGACCGCGAGACGGAAATCTTCATGAACTCCCCGCTGCGTTTTGAAAACGGCAACCTGACCTTCTTCCAGAGCCAGATGGGCCGCGACCAGACCAATGCCGCCATCGGCACCAGTTCCCTCCAGGTCGTCCGGAATCCCGGCTGGTTCTCCCCCTACTTCGGCTGCGCGCTCGTCGCCTACGGCATGTGCCGCCACTTCCTCCTGCACCTCGGGCGCTTCATCTCCAGAAAGAAAGCATCATGAAAAAACGGCTTCCCCTGATCCTGACCCTCCTCTTCGCCCTGTGGCCGCTGGGCTCGCTGCGCGGACCGAAAAATCCCTCCAGCGGCCCCTCCGCCGGCCTGCCCGTGAAGGAGTTCGGCGCCCTGCCGGTGGTCACCAAAGGCCGTCACCAGCCTTTCGACTCCCTGGCGCGCAACACCCTCGTGCTTCTCCGCCAGAAGCAGACCATGCAGCTGGAGCCGTGGAATTACGGCTTCTGGCACCCCTACGCCAGCAAGCCGGTCACGGCCATGGAATGGCTGATGGAACTCATGATGACTCCGGAAATCGGCGACACCCGTCCCTGTTTCCGGGTGGACAATGACGACGTCAAAGGCCTGCTGAATCTGCCCAAGGAGCCCGACGCCTCCAAACAGGTGGACGGCAAACATTATTCCTGGAACCAGATGTCCGGGAAATACGACGCCCTGGTCCGCGAAACCCAGCGCGCCGCCAGCATCAAAGCCGAACTGCGCTCCGCCTACGAGCGCTCCGTCATCGATCTCGCCGAGGCCATTTCCACCTACCAGGCCGTGAAAGCCACGCTGGGCCCCTGCATCGGCGGCAATCTGGACCAGTCCCTCACCGAATACCGCGGCAAATTTCTCCAGGCGCAGCAGGCGTTCGAGGCCCGCATGAACGGCA
Organism: Verrucomicrobiota bacterium; assembly: GCA_040386695.1. Classification (GTDB taxonomy): domain Bacteria; phylum Verrucomicrobiota; class Verrucomicrobiia; order Verrucomicrobiales; family V1-33; genus CAIZWU01. Next base: position 14,254 of record JAZKFB010000076.1, on the reverse strand, counting down.
GCGGTGGCGACACCGCCGCGCTCGACTGGGCGCAGACCCAGCTGGCGGCCCCGCTCATCGTTCCGCCCCACCGTCCGGAGATGGGCAAAAACGATGTTTATCAGAATGCCCTTCAGGAAGTCCGCATGACCGCGCCCTCCGAAAAACCGCACTTTGCCCTCACCTCCTACGCCGCCATCGCCAGCGCCTACAAAGCCAAGGACATGCCGGCCATGACCCAGGCCATCGCGGATTACCGCGGGCAGCTGGAGAAAGTCGGCATCTACGGCCAGGATCTGAAAAAGGGCACCCGCGAGCAGTTGTTCAACTTCGTGGAGCCGTTTTACAAAGCCATGCAGATCTCCGCCTTCGCCCTGTTGCTGGGCCTGGCGGTCTGGTTCGCCCCGCAGCGCTTTGAATATCTCCGCAAATCCTCCATGGGCCTCATGACCGTCGCCTGGGTCCTGATGACCATCGGCCTCATCGTCCGCATGGTTCTGGAAGGCCGCCCGCCGGTCACCAATCTTTATTCCTCCGCCGTCTTCATCGGCTGGGGAGCCACCGGGCTGGGTCTTCTGCTGGAAAAAATCTGGCCGGTCTGCATCGGCGTGGTGGTCTCCGCCTTTGTCGGCTTCGCCACCCTGATCATCGCCCATTTTCTCTCCCTCAGCGGCGACACCATGGTCATGCTGCAGGCGGTGCTGGACACGAACTTCTGGCTGGCCACCCACGTCGTGATCGTCACCCTCGGCTACATGGCCACCTATGTCGCCGGCGTGATCGGCATCATTTACGTCATCCGCAGCCTGATCAACCGCGGCGCGCAGGCCCAGCTGGGCAGGACCTTCTCCTCCATGGTCTTCGGGATTGTTTGTTTCGGAGTCCTCTTCAGCTTCGTCGGCACCGTCCTCGGCGGCATCTGGGCCGACCAGTCCTGGGGCCGGTTCTGGGGCTGGGATCCCAAGGAGAACGGCGCCCTGATCATCGTGCTCTGGAATGCGCTGATCCTCCACGCCCGCATGGGCGGCATCGTCCGGGAGCGCGGCCTCATGCTCCTGGCCATCGTCGGCAATATCGTCACCAGCTGGTCGTGGTTCGGCACCAACATGCTCGGCATCGGCCTGCACAGCTACGGCTTCATCGACGCCGCCTTCTACGGCCTCATGGGCTTCATTGCCTTCAACCTCATCATCATGCTCCTCGGCCGCTTCTGCCTCCCGGTCTCCGGAGCCAAAGCCAAGGAACAGGCCAAAGCCGACACCAAAACCCCCGCCGTTCCCGCCAATCCCACTCCGGCCTGAATCCAGCGGGTAAGCGGGAAGTCCCGCTTACCCGTTTGGTTTTCAGCGGCGGACAATCAGCAGAGATCAACAGAGGCGGGACGCAGAAGTGAAAAACGGCCTCCATCCGGAAATTCCGGATGGAGGCCGTTGCGGCAATCCTGCGGTGGCAACCGGAATTCTAGCCCTGAGTGGCTTCGGGCTTGATGTTCCGGTGGAAGTCGTTGCCCTGGGCGGTGGCGGCGACATAGCCGCTGCGGATGACGAAGTCGCCGAAATGCTCACCCTCGGTCCGCTCCTTGGCGTAGTGGTGGAGGATGGGCGAGAGCGTTTCCCGGATCTCCGCCGCATCCAGGTCCTGACGGTAGAGCTTGCTCAGGCGCTGGCCGGCGTGGCCGCCGCCGAGATAGAGATTGTAGCGGTCCGGCCCGCGGCCGACGAAGCCAATTTCGGAGATGAAGGGACGGCCGCAGCCGTTGGGGCAGCCGGTCATGCGGATGGTGATGGAATCGTGCCTCAGGCCCGCGTCCTCCATGGTTTCCTCCAACTCGGTGAGCACGGTGGGCAGGTAGCGCTCGGCCTCCGCCAGCGCCAGGCCGCAGGTCGGCAAAGCAACGCAGGCGATGGACGACAGCCGCAGGGCGCTGCGCTCGTGGCTTTGGGCCATGCCGTATTTCTCCAGAAGGGCCTCCACTTCGGCGCGCTTTTTGGACGAAATATTGGCGATGATGAGATTCTGGTTCGCGGTCAGGCGGAAGTCGCCGTCGTGGATTTTGGCAATCTCGCGCAGGCCGGTGCGCATCGGATATTCCCTGGTGTCGGTGACGCGGCCGCCTTCAACGTAGAGCGTGTAGTGGAAGTTGCCATTTTCATCCTCCACCCAGCCGAAGCGGTCGCCGTTGTCCGTGAAGACATAGGGCCGCACCGGCTCCAGATCGTAGCCGAGATACTTGTTCAGCTCCGCCAGGAACCAGTCCACGCCGCGGTCGTTGATGGTGTATTTCAGGCGCGAGTGTTTGCGGTCCGTGCGGTCGCCGTAATCGCGCTGCACCAGCAGCACTTTCTCCGCGACATCCACCGCCTGCTCCACGGTGCAGTAGCCAATGACATCCGCGAGGCGCGGGAAGGTGGCCTCGTTGCCGTGGGTCATGCCCATGCCACCGCCGACGGCGACGTTGTAGCCGACCAGTTTGCCATCCTCGACGATGGCGATGAAGCTGAGGCAGTTGGCGAAGATATCGACGTCGTTGCTGGGCGGGACGGCGATGGTGATCTTGAATTTCCGGGGCAGATAGGTCTTGCCGTAAATGGGCTCGATCTCCTCCTCGCTGGACTCCACCTTCTCGCCGTCGAGCCAGATTTCATGGTAGGCCCGCGTGCTCGGCGTCAGGTGGCAGGAAATATCCTGCGCTGTTTTCAGAGCGGCGGCGTGGACGCTGGAGAGGTGCGGGTTGGGATTGCACATCACGTTGCGGTTCACATCGCCGCAGGCCGCGATGGTGTCCATGGCGGCGGCGTTGATGCCCTTCATCGTCCGCTTCAGGTTCGTCTTGATGATGCCGTGAAGCTGGAAGGCCTGGCGCGTGGTCAGCTTGATGGTGCCGTTGGCGTAGGTTTCCGCGATGGCGTCGGTCGCCAGCCACTGGCCGGAACTGGCCACGCCGCCGGGGACGCGGATGCGCAGCATGAAGCTGAACGCTTTCTCCAGACGGTGCTTGCGGCGGTCGGGGCGCAGATCGCGGTCGTCCTGCTGGTAGCTGCCGTGGAATTTGATCAGCTGCTGGTCGTCCTCGGAGAGGGAGCCTGTGGAGAGGTCGGCCAGTCCCTCCGCGATGGTGCCGCGGAGGTAATTCGAGCGGGTCTTGATGCCTTCATTGGCGGCGAGGGGCTTCGGTTCTGACATGGCGGCTGGGGAAGAGAAAGTGGACAATGGGAGCACGGGCGTCTCGCCTGTGCGTTTCGGTTTAAAAAAAGAAAAGGGGGCCGGCGAAGGTGCCGGAGACAGGAGATACGCCCAGCCAGGATGGCCGGGCTCCCAAGGGATTCTAATAGACGTCGCGCTGGTAGCGTTTGGTTTTCTTCAGGTCCTCGACGTAGGCTTCGGCGAAGGCGCGGGTGTTGCCGCTTTCCTTCTCGATCACCGCGAGGAGGGCCTCGTGAACATCCTGGGCCATGCGCGAGGCATCGCCGCAGACGTAGAAATGCGCGCCGTCCTGCAGCCAGGAGTAAAGCTCCTTCGAGCGCTCCGTCAGTTTGTGCTGCACGTAGATTTTCTCCGGCTGGTCGCGGGAGAAGGCCACGTCCAGTTTGGTCAGGGCCTTGCTGGCAAGGTGGTCCTGCCACTCCGTCTGGTAGAGGAAATCGTAAGTGTAACGCTGATCCCCGAAGAACAGCCAGGACTTGCCCGCATTCCCCTGCGCGCCGCGGTGTTCGACAAACGCGCGGAACGGCGCAACCCCGGTGCCGGGACCAACCATGATGATGGGCGTGTCGGCGGAGTCCGGGAGGCGGAAGTTTTTGTTCTCGTTCACATACACCGGCACCTTGCCGCCTTTCTGAACGAGATCGGCGAGGTAAGTGGAGGTGACGCCTTTGCGGTCCAGGCCGTGAGCGTGATAACGGACGGAAGCCACGGTGAGATGGACTTCGTCCTCATGCGCCAGCGGGCTGGAGGCGATGGAGTAAAGCCGGGCCGGCAGCTTGCGCAGGAGAGAGACGAGGTCCTTCGCGGGCAGGCCCTTGGCGGCGAAATCCCTGATGGCATCGGCAATCCAGCGGCCCCAGAGGTAATCGCGGAACTGGTCGGCGCCCTGTTCGGAAAGCAGTTTGGCCAGCTTCTTCGATTTCGTCAGATCTCCCAGCTTGGTCAGGATGGAGCGGGACAGCGCGGTGATGTCAAAGTCCTCGCGCAGCGCGTCGGCGAGAGGTTTGGAGACTCCGGCGGAAATCTCCACGGTCTCTGTGCCCTTTAGCCTGGCGGCTTTCAGCAGGCCTTCCACCACGTCCGGCGCATTGACCGGAACCACGCCCAGCGCGTCGCCAGGCTGATAGCTCAGGCCCGAGCCTTCGAGGGAAATTTCATAATGCCAGGTTTCCTTGGCGGTGCCTTCCCCGTTGAGGAGCACCCGCTCCAGGAGTTCGCCCTGGAAAGGATTTTTCTTGTCGTAAACCGCCGCGGCGGCGGATCCCAAGCCGAAACCGCTCAGGTCCAGGGAGGAAATCACCTCCACGCCCGCGCCGCCGTTGGATCCGGCGGCGCTGGCCGGACCGAAAGCTTTCAACGCGTTCTCCAGCCAGGCGGCGTGCAGGTCCTCGTAGTCGAGGTCGCAGTCCTGGCGGGGGAAAATCCGGGTCGCGCCGTAGGCTTCGAGCCGGGCATCGACGTCCTTTCCGGTCTGGCAGAAGTTGACATAGGAAGTGTCGCCGAGGGCGCAGACGGAAAAGCGCAGCTTCGGCAGCGAAAGCGTTTCCGCCATCATCGCTTTGTGGAAAGGCGTCGCCGTTTCCGGAGGATCGCCTTCCCCCCAGGTGCTCACGATCACGAGGAGGTTCTCCACTTTGCCCAGATCCGAGGGCGTCACGTCCGCCATGTTCTTGACCACCGTCTTGAAGCCCGCCTGCTTGGCTTTCTTGGCGGAGAGGTCCGCCAGCTTCTCACTGTTCCCGGATTCGGATCCGTAAAGAATCGTCAGCGGCGTGGAGGCCCCGCTGGAAGCCACGGCGGCGGGGGCCGCACCGGCTCCGGCGCCTGCGGACAGAAATCCTCCGAGCCAGAAACGCTGGGCGGGAGTGAAACTGGTGATCAGGCCCGCAAGGGACTGACGCTGAGCAGGGGAGAAAGGAGCGTGCTCTGGAAGCATTGATGGGATGGGTTCTCGGAAAATAGGATTGCCTGGGGATGGCGGGGCCAGGAGGAAGGGGGGATCAAACCGGTAAGGACAGGACGCCGCGTTCGTGTGGTAAGCGTCCGCCGGATTGGGCTGATACTTTCCTGGATTCTGTCCGGAGAATTTTCAAATGGGAAAACGGAGTTCTGTGACGAAGGCTTAATCCGTCAAAAATGCCCCCTCCGCCAGATACAGGCGGCATCATTCCCGGCCGGAACAGATAACGCCCGCGCTGGCGCCGCCCTCCCGCCGCTCACCCTGAGATCCCCAAAAAGACAAAAGGCGCAGGACGGGGTCCTGCGCCTTTTGAAGAAACCGGGCCCGCGCGGAAGCGGAGGCGGCCGGCGGCTGATTATTTCTTCTTCGCGGCGGGCTTGGCGGCGGCGGGAGCGGCGGCGGCCGGTTTGGCGGGAGCGGCTTTGCCTTTCTTGCCTTTGACCGGAGCGGCGGCGACCACGACCTCCTCGGCCACACGCGGCTCAGCCACGAGCACGACGACGACTCCACCGCCGAGGCCGGTGGTGACGCCTTCCGGCAGCTTCAGTTCATTGACGTGGAAGGCGCCGTTGATTTCGAGATTGGTGACGTCCACCTCGATCTTCTCGGGAAGATCCTTGGGCAGACAGGCGATGCTGAGGTTGTGGACGAGGTGCTCGACCAGACCGCCCGCCTTGGCGCCGGCGGAGTCGCCGGTGAGCTCCAGAGGCACAGTGGCGTGGATTTTCTCGTCCTCGCGGATCACGTGAATGTCCACGTGGAGAATGGCGCCGGTCAGCGGGTTGTGCTGCACGTCCTGGATCAGGGCCAGCTTCGTTTCGTTGGTGTCCTCCACCGTGATGTTCACGAGGATGTGCTCGGAAACGCTGCTGTGCAGAATGGTCTCCACCTCCTTGGCGCGGAGGCGGATGTTGAAGCTCTCCTGGGTCTTCCCGTAAATGACGCCGGGAATGAGACCTTCGCGGCGGAGGGAATTAAGGGCGCCACTGCCGCTGCGTTTGCGGGTGTGGGCGGTGAGCGGGGATATCTTGGCCATGATCTGAATGAAGTATTTGGGATAATAGAAAAAACGCTGTATTCGGCGGGATGCGGAAAAACCGCGCGCCGCCGGGCAGCGGGTACGCCTTGTCCCGGACTGGGAAAAGGGGCGGGATTTTAAATGCCGTATGCGTCCTGTCAACGGGATGGAAGCGGCAATTGACGGGCCGGACGGAACGCGCGGTCTCCGTCCCAGGCTCAGGGTCCGTGGTCCGCCACCACCCCGTCCTGGATCCAGGCGAGGGCCTTGTCGTAGCTGCACTGCGTCAGGTAGTGCTGGAGCCTCGCCGGAAGGACCGGACGCAGACGGGCATATTCGGCCGTGAGAGCTTCGGAAACCTCCCGCAGAGCCGCCAGATGGGTGTCGGCATCGCGGTCGCGCCAGGCGTGGTCGGCGATGGTCTCCCGGCGGCGCAGCAGGAGAGTTTCAAGATTTTTCCAGGAGGTCATGCGCCCATGCTGGGGCGATTCTTCTCCTTTCACAATCCCGGAAAATCCCGTCGCCATCCGCGCGGACCGCTTCTACGATCCGCCCGGACCGCTCCCTGTTCCCATGAAATTCCCTCTGATCCTCTGCTCCCTGACCTGTCTTCTCTCCGCCCTGCCCTCCTGCCGTTCCTCCGGTGAAAAGAAGGAAACCGACGAATCCCGCGAGCTTTCGACTCTCGGCGACCCCACGCCCATGCTCCAGATCGGCGGGTATTACAAACTGGGCGGCGTCATGATGAACGGCTTTTTCACCCACGTCCCCAATTTCACCGACGTCCTGCCCGATCACTACCTGCGCCGGGGCACGGTGGTGCAGCTGCTGGATCCGACGGTGGGCGAAGGCTGGGCCCGGGTGAAGGATGACAAGCTGGGCATCGGCTACACAAAATTCAACAACCTCAAAATCGTCCCCTACGACCAGCGGCCCAAGCCCAAGCTCCGCGATCCCGATGATGAACTGGACCGCAGCATGGGGCTGCAATAATCAGGAGCGGATTTTCCTGACTGCTGGAACCGCCGGATGGATCAAGCCGCGCAAAAGTGTAGGCTTTTTGCGCATTTCACCGGTTACAGCCCCGCCCCGGTCCCCGTAAGATCGGGCCCATGTCCCGCCGCCTCCTCTTTCTCCTCGCCCTCCTCCTGCCGCCCGCCGCTGTGGCCCAGGAATACAACGGTCTCACGCCGCAGGAGGCGGTGAAAAAGATGACGGTGCCGCCGGGCTTCAGCGTGGACCTGATCGCGGGCGAGCCGGACATCGTGCAGCCGGTGGCCTTCACCTTCGATGCCAAAGGCCGCATCTGGGTCGTGGAGGGCAATACCTACCCGCAGCGCGCCGGGAATCCGCCCCGCGAACGGGCCAGGGACAGCGGCGATCTGTCCAAACCGGACGCGGCGCAGCAAAAGGACATGTTCAATGGCAAGGACCGGGTGCTGATTTTTGAGGACAAGGACGGCGACGGGAAATTTGAAACCCGCAAGGTTTTCATCGAAAACCTGAACCTCGTCAGCGGCATCGAACTGGGTTTCGGCGGGGTTTACATCGGAGCCGCGCCCTACCTGCTGCACATCCCGGATGCTGACGGCGACGATGTCCCGGACGCCCCGCCGACGATTCTCCTCGATGGCTTCGGCTGGCAGGACACCCACGAAACCCTTAACAGTTTCATCTGGGGACCCGACGGCTGGCTTTACGGCTGCCACGGCGTGTTCACTCACAGCAATGTTGGCGCCCCCGGCACTCCGGCCAAGGACCGCACGCCGATGAACTGCGCTTACTGGCGCTTTCATCCGGTGCGCAAAACCTTCGAGATCTTCGCCCACGGCACCTCGAATTCCTGGGGTTTTGACTACAACGAATACGGCGACTGGTTCAGCGAGGCCTGCGTCATCCCGCACTTCTGGCACATCATCCAGGGCGGTTATTACCTGCGCCAGAGCAATCCCCTGGGGCATTTCAATCCCTACGTTTATACCAACCTCGACACCATCGCCGACCACAAGCACTACGTCGGCGACAATCCCCACGCCGGGAACGGCAAGTCCGAGGACCTCGGCGGCGGGCACGCCCACTGCGGTCTGGCCATCTACAACGGCGACAACTTCCCGCCCGAATACCGGGGCCGTCCGCTGTTTTTCAACATCCACGGCCGCTGCATCAATCAGGAGAACCTCGTCCCCGAAGGCTCCGGCTATGTCGCCAAACACCTGCCCGATCTCCTCAAAGCCAACGACCCCTGGTTCACCGGCGTGGCCCTCAAAGTCGGCCCGGACGGCGCGGTGTATTTCATCGACTGGTATGACCCGCAAAAATGCCACAAAACCGACCCCCTCGTCTGGGACCGCGGCAACGGTCGCATTTACCGGCTGAAGTATGACTCGACCTGGAAGCCGTGGAAGGGGGATCTCACTTCGCTGGAAATCCCCGATCTCTTCAAAAAGCTGTTCGAAACGAATGGGTGGGGGCAGCGAATGGCACAGCACCTGATTCACGAACGGATTACCGGTAAAGATGCGGATGCTCAGCAGTTGAAACTCAAAGAGAGTGAATTGCGGGCTATGATGGAAGCTCGTTTGAGCGATAAAGATCAGGACACCAAATCGCCTTTCAAAAAGCACGGCTGGCTGAATTTCCTGCTGGAGCAGTCCGCCAACAACCCAGTCATCGACAGCTACGTGGCATCCAATTCTCCGGACCTGCGGGCAGTGGGTGTGAAATACAGAGCCCAGAACTATCCTCTGAACTACATGAGTAAAGGATTGGCGATGCAGGATTTCAAAAAGCTCTGTCAATCCGATTCCTCTCCAAAAGTCCGCCTCGCCCTTGCCTCCGCCCTTCAAAAACTCCCGCCCGCCGACCGCTGGGACATCGCTGAAGCCCTGATCCAGCACGCCGAGGACGCCAAGGACCACAACCTTCCCCAGATGTACTGGTATGCCATCGAGCCTCTGGTCCCTGCCGATCCCGAGCGCGCCCTGGCCCTCGCCGAAGTCTCCAAAATCCCGCTCGTTTCCGAAAACATCGCCCGCCGCGCTTCGGCTCTGGATGGCGGTGTGCCACACCTTGTCAAAGCGCTCGCCAAGGAAAAAACCGGCGACGGCGCGGTGTATCTGCTGAAAGCCGCCATCGAAGGCTGGCGCGGCCGCGACGGCGCTCCGGTTCCCGACGGCTGGGACGCCGCTTATTCCAATATCGACGACATCCTGAAACGCCGCCCCGACGCCAGGGAAAAAGACCGCGCCGCCGAAATCCAGGACCTCCGGGAAGCCCTTGCCGTCTCCTTCGGCGACAAACGCGCCTTCCCCAGCCTTCGCGAACTCGTCCTTGATCCGAAAGCCCCCGCCGCCCGCCGCCAGCGCGCCCTGCAAACGCTTCTCCAGGGCAAGGACGCCGAAGCCCCCGTCCTGCTCACCAGCCTCCTGAACGACAACACCCTGCGCCTTGCCGCCATCCGTTCCCTGCCCGGCGTCAGCGCCCCGCCCGAAGCTTTGGCCAAACCGGCCACCGCCATCCTGTCTCAATACGCCGGCCTTTCCTCCGCCGAAAAACAGGCCGCCGTGGCCACGCTTTCCGGCCGCGCCGACTGGGCCGGCCTGCTCCTGGACGCCATCGGCGACGGCCGCATTCCCCGTGCGGAACTGACCTCCTTCGCCGCCCGGCAGATCGCGAATTTCAACAACCAGCCGCTCACCGACAAGCTCACGAAAAACTGGGGAGCCATCGCCGTTCCCAGCGGCGACACGGCGGCGGAAATCGCCAAATTCAAAACCGCCCTCACTCCGGAATTCCTCCGCACCGCCAACCTTCCCGCCGGCCGCGCGCTCTACAATGTCACCTGCGGCACCTGCCACATCCTTTTTGGCCAGGGCGCGAAACTCGGCCCCGACCTCACCGGCTCCAACCGCGCGGACATCGACTACGTGCTGGAAAACATCGTCAATCCCAACGCCCTCATCGGCAAGGATTACGAGCTGCATCTCATCACCCTGAAGGATGGCCGCAGCCTCGCGGGCATGGTGCGCGGCGAAACCCCCGCCGCCCTGACCGTGCAGAGCCTCACCGGCAGCGAAACCGTCGCCCGCACCCAGATTGAAAAACACGAAACCCCCGGCTTCTCCATGATGCCGCCCGGCCAGCTCACCGCCTTCACCCCCGAGCAGCAGCGCGACCTCATCGCCTACCTCGCCGCCCCGTCGCAGGTGCCTCTTCCCGGCGAGCCCGGCGCGGAAAAATACGCCGTCGCCAACCGCATTCCCGGCGCTCTGGAAGGCGAAGGCCTCCAGTCCATCGCCACCGGCGGCAAAGCCAGCGCCCAGGACATGGACGGCTTCATCCGCGGCAACTGGAACTGGAGCGGCGCCGCCCAGCTCTGGTGGACCGGCGGCAAACCTGGCGACCGGCTCGATCTCACCCTGCCCGTGGCCACCGCCGGCACTTACGAGGTCCAGATTGTCCTTACCAAAGCCTCCGACTACGCCAGCCTGAAATTTCTCCTCGACGGCAAACCCGCCGGCCAGCCCTTCGACGGCTTCAGTCCGCCCGGCGCCGGCGTCATCCACAGCCCCCTTCTCACCCTGACCAAAGCCCAACTCCTCCCCGGCGACCACCGCCTCTCCCTCGAAATCACCGGCTGCAATCCCGAAGCCGCCAAAAACTACATGGCGGGCATTGACTACGTTTACCTGAAGCGGGTGCCGTGAGACGAAATCCCATCAGCCAATTCTTATCAACGGTCTCTCTTTGGAGTGGGGACGGCTTGCCTCCGCTTTGCCGAGCGGGGCTTGCCACGCGGGCGTGGGCCCTATCGCGAAATTCGCGGGCCTGACGGCGGACGGACGCAACGGCGGCAAGCTGCCTTTCTCAAAGCGGCAGCAAGCTGCACGTACTCCAAAAAACCACTTCGCCCGCCTGCGGGCTTCATTCCGCTCCAGCCTCCCTCTGGATCAAAGAGGTTTGCTGAAGCTTTATCTTGCTCTGATCAAGTGCTTTTGGTATTTACATTGTCATGCGCGAAAATTCCGAAGAAGCGGCGGATTTGGACAGAAACGCCCGTTCTGCCCCACGTGGAAATCCACTGGAACCCCGCAGGATTTCTGGCTGTCTCAGCTGGTTTTTCGCGGGAGCAATTTTACTGGGCTGCCTGTTCGGGATCGCCCTGTGCAGCCAGCTTCAGATACCGGAAAGAGCCAAACTCACCGATTCCCGGATGCTCAGTAAGTTCATTGCCGGCGCCATCACCCAGTTTTACGGTGATTACGGCAAGCTGCCGGTTCCTGCGGGGCAAACGGCGGGGAGCCTGGATCTTACCGCCGACACTTCGGAAAAATCCGGCCTGATCCGCATTCTGCTGGGTAAAGAAGCCGACGGGCCATCCAAACAAAACATCCGGAACATCAATTATCTCGAAGGCATGAAAGCCGCCAGACGCGGGCAGGCCCACGACGGACCCAAATGGATCGGCGGCCTGATTACGGAGGACGGTGAATGCGCCGCAGTGGACGGCTGGGGCAATTTTTTCCAAGTGCGCCTGGACACCAACGGCGACAGGGCCGTGGAGAATTCCAATCCGGACGAAATCAGGGATGGTCGGCTGATTCTGCAGAACAAAGTGCTGATCTGGTGCTCCGGCAAGGACCACAGGGAGGAAACCTGGAGCGATAATATCAAAAGCTGGGATTGACTGTGTTTATCTGAAGCGGGTGCCCTGAGGGAGAAAAAATCCATTCCGCCCGGTGCGGGCACCGGTTTCTGAAAGCCGGAATTTGAAAATGCCTTTCGTCCCGCCACTTTCGGCCGTCGTATGTGTTACCACGGATTCCGTCCCGTGATCGAACAGGCGTTTCCCTGTTCTGAAATTTGCGGGATGCGTTCCTTTGACATATGGCTCAAATTCCGTTCCCGGTAACCCCCAAGCCCTGAATCCGCTTCCGTCCCGGGGCTCCTCTTCCCCGCCCCGCTCCGCCTCATGATTCCCCGCGAAAAGCCGGATCTCAACGCCCGCCTGCACGATGTTCCGCACCTTCCGGGCGTGTATCTGATGCGCGACCGGTTCGGAAAAATCATTTACGTCGGCAAGGCCAAGGATCTGCGGCGGCGGCTGAGTAATTATTTCCAGCCCGCCAGAAGCAACCTCGCGGATCTGAAGACGCGGGCGCTGATCAACAGCATCTGGGATTTCGAATACCACACCGTCCGCAACGAGCACGAGTCGCTGCTGCTGGAGGGGAAACTGATCAAGGAATACCGGCCGAAGTACAACATTTCCTTCCGGGATGATAAACGGTTCCTGCTGCTTAAAATCCACCTGGAGGAGCCCTGGCCGCGGTTTCACCTGACCCGCACCCGGAAGGAGGACGGAGCCCGTTACTTCGGGCCGTTCGCGCACAGCGGCAGCCTGCGGACCACCCTGCACTGGATGCAGAAGCAGTTCGGCCTGCGGTCCTGCCGCCCGGCCGTGCCCGGGGAGAACGATTACCGGCACTGCCATAATGACGTGATCAAAAACTGCTGCGCACCCTGCATCGGCCGCATCAGCCACGCGGATTATCTGAAAAAAGTGGAGGAGGCCTGCGCGTTTCTGGACGGGAAATTCCGCGACCACCTGAAGGAGATCGAAGCCGAAATGCACCAGGCCGCCGCTGATCTGGACTTTGAGCGGGCGGCGGAAATGCGGGACATGCTCCTGGATTTCCAGCGCACCCTGAAGCCCGTCCGGCGCTTCACGCGCGGGCGGGGCACGCCTTCGGACCAGATCAAACCGCTGGAGGATGTGCGGGAACTCGGCCGGATGCTGGAGCTGACGCACCTGCCGTCGGTGATGGAGTGCTTCGACATCTCCAATATTTCGTCCAATCACATCGTGGCCAGCATGGTGCGGTTCAAGGATGGCGTGCCGGACACCGCCAATTACCGGCGTTACCGCATCAAAACGGTGAAAAGTCAGAACGATTTCGCCTCCATGGCCGAGGTCGTGCGCCGCCGTTACTCCCGCATTCTTCTGGAGTCCGCCGCCGCCGCTCCCGCCGCTTTCGAGCACAGCCAGGAGGACGCGCCCGATGCCCTGCGCCGCCTGGCCAGTCATCTGGAGGAGCATCCGGAGGACAATCAATCCAAAACGGCTTACGTCCGGATGCCGGACCTGATCATCGTGGACGGCGGCAAGGGCCAGCTTTCCTCCGCCTGTGAGGAACTGCAACGGCTGGGGCTCCACAGCCAGCCGATCATCGGTCTGGCCAAGGAGCGCGAGGAGGTGTTTGTGCCCGATCAGGCCGAACCCATCGTCATGCCCCACACCATGGGCGCCCTGAAGCTGCTCCAGCGCATCCGCGACGAGGCCCACCGCTGGGCCAACGGTTATCACCAGCTGCTCATGAAGCGGCGCATCGGCGAAAGCATCCTGGATGACTGCCCCGGCATTTCGCCGGCGAGGAAGAAGCTGCTGCTCACCGAATTCGGCAGCGTGGCCCGCCTGCGCCGCCTGACCCCGGAAACCATCAGCCAGGTGCGCGGCATCAGCCTGAAACTGGCCACCGAACTCCGAGCGTGGCTGGACACGCACTGATTTCTGCCCGGAATCCCCGGATGGAACAAGCACAGCCGCCTATCGCACCAAAGCCCGAAATCAGGCTGATCCTGTTCACACTTAAAATCAGGTAATTTCTTTACGCCAACGGCGTTGCGCCCCTCAGCCTGGGGTTGCCGACCGCAGGAGGCTACCCCAGGTTTGTTCTTCTTTACGCCAACGGCGTTGCGCCCTCAGCCTGGGGTTGCCGACGGCAGGAGGCTACCCCAGGTCCCCGCCACAAATCCTTGAACCGCAACGCGGTTCCGGCCTTTCCGTCTCCCAGTCGCCGCAAACCATGCTGGAGTTCCTCAACCAAAAGCCGGAACCACGTTGTGGTTCGGAAACACGATGGGAACAAACCTGGGGTAGCCTCCCTCGTCGGCAACCCCAGGCTGGCGGACGCAACGCCGTCGGCGTAAAGACGGGTTCCCCGGCATGGCGGATTCACTTTGGAATTCACCGGATCCTTTAGAACCATCAGGGCCGGGTCATGCGCTCGGCGACGACCCAGGCGTCGAATTCC
>JAZKFB010000075.1:70814-135081 GCA_040386695.1 Verrucomicrobiota bacterium | reverse complement strand
CAACCAACCCGCTGCCCTGCGGAGGCGGCTTCACGCTCATTCGAGAATTTAGGTTGAGTGGAACACTGGAAATAACGGAGAAAAGTTTCCACTTCCACGCCGGAGTGCGCCTGCCATTGTTTACAAAGGGTGAGTGGCTCAGCTGAGACAATTCCTTCTACCTCAAAACCGCCGACCAAGGCCATTCTCGGGGCGGAGGCATAGACCAAGACAAGGTCGCCCGGCCCAATCTTGGGGCAAACGCGGCGGGTGTGACCGGTTAGTGATGTAACCTGGACGCATGCCGGAGGAGAGAATGCTGGATTTTGAAAATTCCGATTTGTACCGGCGCATATTCCGGCTTGAGTGGCCGGCGTGATGGCTTCCTGCGCTCCCTCCCCTCTTGTTGTGACTCTTCCCGATGGTTCGGTGGAGATGCGCTTCAAGGTGAAAGTCCCGCCAAAGGAGGCCATCGCCAGCGCGCTGGCTTTTGAAAAGGATGTGCGGCAGGCCACCGCCAGGATCGGCCTGGCCCTGATGGAATATGGCCTCGCCGCTTTCGACGCGGATGGCGGACCGCTGCACGCGGGCGGTCTGCGCCTGAGTTCCAAGGGGACTCAGACGGAGACTTATCAGACCAGTTTCGGAGAGTTCACGCTGGCGCGCCATGTCTATCAGCCGCCCCGGGGCGGAAAAACGTATGTGCCTTTTGAGGACCGTGCCCGCATCATCGGCCTGAGCGCGCCGCTCTTTGCCAGCTCCATCGCCGCCAAATACAGTGAGTCCAGCGGACGGGCGGCGCAGCGGGATCTGGCGGAGCATCATGCCCGGGATGTGTCCCTGGCTTTCATCCAGGAGCTGGTGGCGGAGGTGGCCAAAGTGGCCCTGCGCAAGGAGCGGCACTGGATTTACGTGGCCACCGCGCCTCCGGAGAAGGCGTCGGTCATCGCCTTGGGGCACGACGGCACCTGTTCCCACGTCTGCGGGGAGGGCTGGAAACAGGTCATGGTGGGGACTGTGGCCATTCACAATGCGGCCGGGGAACTGCTGGAGACCCTTTACACAGCCAACGCTCCCGGGGATGGAAAGGCCACCTTCCTGGCGCGGATGGACCGGGAGGTGGCCACGCTCAAAGCGCGTTATCCGGGGGCTCTGTGGGTGGGCGTGAGCGACGGCGCGCAGGATCTGCGTCCGGAGCTGGCCAAACACTGCGGGCAGCTCATCCCTGATTTCTGGCACACCACCGGATACCCCGCCGGCGCGGCCCCCGCCATGACCGCGGGCAGCGCCCGGCATGGAGGAATGACCTCCGCGCAGTGGCTGGAAAAAGCCCTCCACCGGCTCAAACACGGGGACGGGGCGGCGGAGAAACTCCCTGGCGGCATGTGGCGCCAGCTGGAGGCGGGCCCGGTGCTGACCGGCGCGGAGCGGGCGGACCTTGGCAAAGCGGCGGGGTATTTTGAAAACAACACCGACCGCATGGACTACGCGGCGGCACAGCGCAAACACCTGCCCATTGGCAGCGGGATCACCGAAGCCGCCTGCAAAACCATCGTCAAAGCACGGCTCTGCGGAGGCGGCATGCGCTGGCACGCGGAAAGCATGCAGCAGGTGCTCTGCCTGCGGGCACTGCGCCGCGGCTCCGACCGCTGGGCGCAGTTCTGGCAGCGCCTCGACCGCCAGGGCCACTGATGAAAACCACCGCCCCCTCCTCCAACAGCCAAATCCCCAACATCACTAACCGGTCACACCCATATGGATCGATATTTGAAAGCGATGAAGGCGGCTGGTGGCCTGAGTGATTCGGCGCTCAAGAAATTCTGCGAAGGACACCGGCCGCACTACAGAAACACATAGCTGGAAATAAATATTTATTACATGAAAAAAAATACACTTTTTTACAAAGGAATATTGTCTGCCTCAATTTCTATCTCTATTGCAATTGCAATAATAATTTTCTTACCAAAATCAAATAATAATATTTCACCGACAGATGAATTGAAGTCCCTGCAGCGAGATAATATAATAAATTTTGACGCCCCGATAATTGATGAAAAAAAATTATTGGATCGCATTGAGATTCAATCTGAAAATCAAGGTGCATCCCTCATGGAAGAAGCTCCAAGCCGCACAGATCAATCAAAATTAGCACCCACACTGTCAACTGAAGGCTTTCGCTGAAATCATCAGAATCCAGGGAACCTCTTAAAATCGAGATTTCCCACACGATCTGATAAACAAGCTAACCTCCTGCCATTTTTGGATGGGTGAAGCGGGGTCCGCAGCCGGCACGGGGAATGGCGGGAGTGGACTGTCTCTCCTCTTTTTATGGCCTGGGGCCGTTTTTGAAAGGAGGCTTCCACCCGCCGGAAGGCTTCAGACGGCGGCCCGGCTTTGAAGAAGGCTGACCCGGCAGAGGTTGTGCAGCAGGTTGCCCGGCCCGGTCTGAAACCAGGCCCCGCGCTTTCCCGATGGTGCGGATGAGGTCCGATCCGTGGGCGCTCTGACTCCCGAAGATGTGCTCCACCCGTGCCCGCAGGCGGCTTTTCTCCTGATTGGAGGCTTTCCGGGCCTCAGTCAGGGGAGTGTTGCGCCAGGGGCGCTCATGCACTTGGCTTTCAATCCCGTGCTGCTCAAGAACCAGTTCCGTGACCGCGCTCCGGTAAGCGCTGTCGGCATACAGGATGGTGTCCTGGTCCGCGTCCTCACTGATGAGTTCGGGAAAGCGCCTGGCTGTCGTGCACGTTGGCGCCGGTCACCGTCCAGGTCTCAAATGAGTTTGGTCGCGAGGCCGCCTTTGATGTGGTTTTTATAACCGTAATGCCGTTCGCCGCTCTTTTGGGTGTGCCGGGCGTCGGTGTCCTTCTGACGGTGGAAGGCGGGTTTTTGCTCCCAGCCATCGGGGATTTGGCCGTCCTTGATCCGCTGGTTTTCGGACCGGGTGTTGTGCTGCCCGGGCACGTCCACAAAGCTGGCATCGATCACTTTGCCGGCCCGCAGCAGCAGCCCGCGCTCCCGCAGAAAGCCGTCGAAGGCCGCAACAGAGCTTCAATCCCCTCACGGCCAAGGCGTTCGCGGAAGCTCCAGATGGTTTTGGCGTCGGGGATGCGGCCTTCGCGCTCCAGTCCCAGGAAGCGCTGGAAGCTGTGCCGGTCATTGATCCGGTATTCGCACTGGGCATCGCCCAGGGCGTGGTATTTCTGGAGGATGAGGACTTTGAACATCAGCACCGGATCGAAAGCCGGGCGTCCGCCTTTGGAGGGCTGACCCCGCTCAAACTGTTTGAAATCAAGGTTCTGATCCAGCGCTGGGCGGAACATCTCCCAGTCCAGAGTCAGATCCAGAACATCAAGCACTGTGGTTTTGGCGGCCACTTTGGCCTCCCGTTCCTGCCGGGTGAAAAGGCCCCCGACGGGGCGCTGGCTGCGGCGTTTGGCCATGGTGTTGTCAGCGTCTTTACCAGGGTTTGGACATTCCGCAAACTGTTGTGGAGGTTTTTAGAGGTGCCCTAATGTTGATTAGAAATGGTCAACCGAAGCGTTTTTTTGAATAAATTAAAAATCGCTCATTCGTTGTTTTAAGCCTGATCTGTCGAAATTTGAAGCGGATTCGGGAAAATGGGCTCGTGTTCCTGCTCAGAACATACTCTTCCGGCCTTCGCTTTGAACGGTCTGAAATGTTGCCGAAAACCCCATGCCTGCGCTCATTTCTGTTATTAATCATCCAAATTGGATTGTTGCGGCATCAGATTGATCAGCGGTGCTTTACAAAGATTGACGCCATGCCGGGCAAAGAATCCAAATCCCGGACGGGCCAGGGACTCCACCGGAGGGAAGGTGGTCAGGGCTCCCGCCGCGGTGGCGCCCCCCTGCGGATTCGGAGAGGAATGAGAACGGCGGGTGTCCCGGGCAGGGAGAGGACCGGATCCCCACTGCCCAGGAAAACCATGCCGCGTTATTGATCCGCTCATGAGCGCCCGATGCTCCGCCGCAGATGCCCGGTCTGGCGACGACGCCCAAATTCAGACTGAATCCGCATGCGGAAGGCCCGATGAAAACCAGGTCATTGATGGCGATGGAGCCGCCCGGCCAGTGCGTGCCGGTGCTTCAGTCCGTATCCAGGGAGCAGTTCACCGCCGCTCCACCCGGAAGAAGAGGCGCGAAGCGTCCGGGACCGGGCTGGCAAAGGTGTAGCGGGTGGACGCCGCCGGTGCGGCCGCAGCCGGCACGGCCACACCGAGGTTTCCAGGAAAAGCCTGAAGATCCGTTGAATAGCGTATGATGTAGGAATCTCCCGGCACCGAATCCCAGGTGAGCGTGATATTGCCCATCACCGCGTCCCGACGGATGCTCTGGATGGTGAACTGAGGTGCCGGAGGCACGGTATTCGGCGCCATCAGCATCACATCATTGCCTCCGGTGAAGGACCCTCTTCGCAGTTCCTCGTCATAGTTTCCCCGGTAGGTGATCCGCAACTGCTGCCTGCCGATGGTGAACACCGCGCCTTCGGCCAGTCCGGTGAATTTGCCATTTACCGCGTCCTCCCCGTCATTGATCACCAGGCACAGCAAATCTCCGCTGATCAGAGGACTTGGGTCCATGAGAGCAAAATTCAGGGTGCCGCCGAGAGTGACAGTGCCCCGCACCCGGAGCTGATCGAAGGTGCCGGCGGCGGCTCCATTGATGCCGAACTCGCACACCGCCGCCGGCCCAAGTGTAAGATTGCCTGTCGTGAGGGTGCCGGTGTCAGCCGTGCCCTGACTGCCCGGCGACAGCGTGCCCGCTGTCACCGTCAGCGCTCCCACCCCGCCGGAGCCACCCAGCACGGCGGAGGCGTCAGTCACGGAAACCGTCCCCGCCCCCGTCGCGGAACCGGTGTTGGCCATGAGGGTGCCCGAGGAAACCACCGTCTTTCCCTCGTAAGTGTTCACCGCCGCCAGCGTCAGCGTGCCGGCGCCCGCCTTGGTCAGGCCGCCGATTCCCGTGATGAACTGGTTCATGATCAGCGTCTGGCCCGCAGCCACCCCCATCGTCGTGTCCCCCGCCAGAGTGACAGAACCGGCCCCATTGATAGTAGCCTCCAGTTTGGAGGTGACGGAGGCGTGGAGCGCGCCAATACCGTTCACCCCGGCCCCATTCAGAGTCAGGGTGGTGTTTCGGGAGCCGTAGGGAGAGGCCTCGGCCAATTCCAGTGTCGCCCCGCTGGCCACCGCGAATTTGTTTCCGGAATGGCCCGTCGCGCCGCTGGAGGCCAGTTTCAGAGTTCCTTCCCTGATCACGAACCCCATCGCAGCTTCGGAGAAGTTCCAGGCACCCGTTCCTCCGCTGTTCGCGCCCAGCACAAGCGTGCCCGCGCCCACTTTCTCGCGGTTCAGCTTGATGGTGTCGCCATGGTTGAGTTTCGTATTCAAAGTCAGGGTGGCTCCGGTCGCGATGTTGAAGGTGATGCCCCCCTCCTCGAAGCCGCCTTTTCCGGTCGTTCCCGCGCCTGCGCCCTGAATGGTGTGGGAGCCCGCCAGCACCTTGACGCCGCCAGCTTTCACCAGCAGCTTCGTGCCGGCCACACCGGCGTTGTCGAGATTGATGATGTAGGGCGTCATGGCGGTGCCGTCAAAGGTGAGGCTGTTCACCGAGCGGACCGCGGTGTCCGGGCCCAGGCGCAGACTGAAGCCGCCCGCGGAGGTTCCGGTGAGGACGGCATCGTCGGTGTTCATTGGCATTCCGGATTTCAGCCAGTTGCCCGCCGTTTCCCAAATGGCGTTGACGCTGCCGTTCCAGGTTTTCGTATCCGCATGGAGCGTGGGGGTGAGGGCGGCCAAAACGAGGCCGCAAAAGAGGGTGAATGTATTGGGTTTCATGGTTTTATAGTGTGACTGAAAATGGTTTTCCGGGAACTTTGCGGGGAGGGATGTGCGCCGTATTGTGGAATGAGACCCGGATGCGGGGTCCTTATTTGGGTCAACAATCCGCACCCGGAATGCGGGCCCGCCACCCCTGCTGGACGGGATTGAGTGCCGCCGGCTTCGCGACAAGGATCCGCTGGGTGCTGGTGTTGCGGCAGCCGGCTGTGTCCCAGTAGAAATTGTTGTTGGAACAGGGGGCGCGGGAGGAAAGGACCCGTTTATCGGCGGCGGGATCCGCAGGAACAAACGGCGTGAAAAAGGTCCGGCTGGCGGTGACGGAAGTCAGCTTCTGCCAGAAGGAAATGGTGATGGTGTCCTGGGCGGCGGCGAGATTCAGGAAGCCCGTCTGAGCCACCTTCACCGCTTTTCCGGCCTGGGTCGCCCCGAGATTGATGGCCCGGTCCCCCGGCTTGCCGCTGTGGCCTTCACCGTCAGCGGTGAAGGAGGCGGCGTTGGGCAGCTGGCGGGAATGCCATGCCGGGTGTCCAGAGTGGTCGCGGGCTGGGAATTATCGTCAAACGGCCAGTAGGCCAGCAGATCGGTCGCCGCCGCGCTCAGTGTGGGGACGCTGGTGTTGACTTTCGGGTTGCTGCCGAAAAGGACTTCGGTGGCGTCGTCCACAGTGTCCCCATCCGCGTACTTCTTGTTGGGATCGGTGCCGGGCTGGGACAGTTCCGAGGTCGCCTTGCCGGGATCCTCCACGCCGTCCGGCAGGCCGTCGCCTCCCCCGTCGTCCCGGCCTGCACGTTTCCAGTTGGCCACATGGGTTCCGGCCAGATCCGGCCAGCCGGCGATGTCGGCGGCCAGCATGTCGTCCACTCCTGAAGCATCGACGAAGTTGATACTGATCGTGCCCGCCTGCGCCATTTCGGAGCCGAACAGGGTCAGTAAAAAATATTTCTTAATATTCATAGTTTATATACATATATTTAAGTTGGTTTATTGGTGTTTTTATCTTGGCTTTTCCTCCTTGATCAATTCCGCCCGGGCATTCACTCCGCCACGGGGAGCGGGGACGTCGGATGGGCCCAAGGGCATTTTGGCAGGACGCGCGGGAGGGCCGACGGGCGGAGTAAGTGCTTCATAATGAAGGAGTGGAGAGTGGTCGGATTTTAAGAAAAGTATTAAAATTACTCGATTTACGTCATTTTTGCATGGTTAAGGAGGTATTTTCATGACTTTGAGTGGCAAAAGCAAGATTTTTCCCCAATTTTATCTGCGATTATTTGCAGTGTTCTTATGCTGAGGCAGTTACGCCGTCCGCTGCGCCCGGGTAAAAACTGACGGCGCGTCCTCTCTCTCCACGGTGGGGGTTTTGAGCGAAAGGCCCCTTGTTTCCATGGGGGGACCGTGCTTTAAAAACACAAATCTGCCTGATTTAAATTGTGTTTTTATCAAGGTTTATTATTTAAATAACCGTTATATTTATTTTATTTTTCCGCATGGTGGTCAAGCCGCGCCAGAGATGCCCGGGGCAAATGAAGTAGCCGCCAACGCTGCAATCCACCGCGGTGCCGCAGCCAAGACCCAATGCCGTTAAGGGTTCAGCGGGCAGTCTAAAAAATAACCGATACCAACACTTGAAATTTTAAGGATATCGCCGCCCTCAGGCGGGTAATGTCCTCCTGCGCCGTTCCGCCGTCCCGTTTTTTGGTGATTTCCCCTCCTGCTTCGCTGACCTGGTCCCGCCTTCCCTGGTCGGCCGGGCCTTCCTCCTCATGGGGCCACGGGGCGCGGGCCGCCCCAAATTTTCCCCTTTTGCATGGACCATGGCGTTAGTATACCATGCCTTCGCCCGCAGCGGCACTTACGCCGCCTCCGTGCGCGCCCTCACGGGCATCTCCATCGCCGCCGCCGCCCTCTCCATGCGCAAGGCCTCCCGCGGCAGGGAACTCCTGGCGCACCTTCTCCCGCAGGTCCTGCGCCCCTTCGCCGATCCCGCCCTGAGCCCGGACGCTTTTCACGCCGGGCTGCGCCTGGTGGCCATCGACGGCACCGCTTCAACCTGCGCAACACTCCCGCCATCAGCGGGGCGACCGTCAGGCCCGGATCCGGCAGGGGCGGGACGCCCGGCGCCTTCGCCCCCATGCTCTGCTCCGTGCTGGTGGAACTGGGCACGCATGGCCCTCTGGCGCTCTCCATGGGCTGGGACGGGGAGGGGGAGCTGACCCTCGCCCGTGATCTTTCCGGCTCCCTGCCGCCCCGCTCCCTGCTCCTGGCCGACCGCCTTTACGGCTCCCCCTGGCTGTTGTGGGAACTCCGGCCGGCACTGGCGGCGGGGGAGAGCCACTTTCTTGTCCGGGTGAAGGAAAACCTTGGCGCCAAACGCGTCCAGCGCCTCCCCGACGGCTCATGGCTGGCGGAGATTATGGTGCGCGACCCGCACACCCGGGCCCCCGTCGGCACGCTCAAAGTGCGGGAAGTCCGCGCGCAAATCACTGTGGAGGTAGAGTCCGCGCCGCAGCTCATAAGGCTGTGGACCTCCCTGCTGGTGTCCTGCCGCATGCCGCGAGCCGGGCTGTTATTCAGTGGTTTTTGAAATTCCGCCCAGCCTTGCTTCCGTACTACAGCACGGGTTCGAGCGTATTTTCCGCGCCGCGCCGAGAAGACGATTCTGTGGGATTTCGTGCAGGCGGCGGAATGAAATTCACGGTTACGGCCGCACCTGTCCCAGGAGTGACCCCGAACCGCATGGCTCCTTGTTCCTGATTCGTCCGCATGAAAATGTTTCCCTGTGGTGGAGGGTCTCAGGAGAACAAAAAACCTCCCCTCCGGAGCCGGAGGGGAGGTTTTTAAATTTAAAAGTCAGCGGTGAGGCGGACGGCCGGGGTCAGTTGAACTGCTCGCGGTTGTGCTGGGTGCCGGAGACGAAGCCGAGTTCCGGCGGGAATTCGAGGTAGCCGGTGCTGGGGTGGGTGGACTCCCGGACGCTCTCAGGATAAGGCGCTTTGTAGGTGCCTTTGTAAGCGGGGAAGGGGAAAGTCACGAGTTCAAAGATGCCGAATCCGAGGCGGGCGACCGTTTTGCGGGTGCCGTGGATGATGCCGTAGGTGGCGGCGCTGGTGCCACCCTCCTCACGGTTGGTCTTGTTCCACTGGGTGGGGATTTCCGTGACACCATAAACGATGTTGGACAGCGCGCGGCTGAGCTTGCGGATGGGTCCGTTCTTCTCGGAAGGAGGGGCCTGGAAGTCGGCCATGCTCACGCCGGCAATGCCGACGGTCAGTAGGATCAGGATGGTCTTTTTCATAAAAAAGTCGTGGTGCGCGCAAACTAGCGGGGCGCGGGAATCTTTGGCAACATGTAATTTCGGATTTTTGTGCGGACTGGAGGATGAAAGTCAGGCCTCTTCAGGCCGGGCCGGGCGGCGGGTGTGCCAGTCGGTGGCCTGTTCATAAGAGTGAGCCGCCCGGAGCAGGGTGGCCTCGCCCAGCGGAGGCCCCAGCAGCTGGAGCCCGATCGGCAGCGCGGGCGTGCCGGAGGTGAAGCCGCAGGGCACGCTGATGCCGCAGATTCCCGCCAGATTGGCGGCGATGGTGAAGATGTCGGCGAGGTACATTTCCAGCGGGTCGCTGGTGTGCTCGCCGAATTTGAAGGCCGGACCGGGGCTGACGGGGCAGGCCAGGAGGTCCACTTTGGCGAAGGCGTCCCGGAAATCGCGGCGGATGAGCTGACGGACCTTCTGGGCCTTGGTGTAGTAGGCGTCGTAGTAGCCGGAGCTGAGGACGTAGGTGCCCAGGATGATGCGGCGCTTCACCTCCGCCCCGAAACCCTCAGCCCGGGAGCGGTCGTAGAGGTCGCGCAGGTTTTCGGGACTGGCGCAGCGGTGTCCGTAACGGATGCCGTCGAAGCGCGCGAGGTTCGCGGAGGCCTCGGCGGTGGCGATGATGTAATAAGTGGCGACCGCGTAAGCCGTGTGCGGCAGGGAGACAGGCACGATTTCCGCGCCCTGGCTTTCGAGCTCCCGGATGGCGGCATCCACGGCGGCCTGGACCTCGGGCTGGGTGCCGGGGATGAAATATTCCGCCGGCAGGCCGATCCGCAGGCCTTTGACGCCATCGCGCAGGGTGGCGGCGAAATCCGGGACCGCCTGGCGGGAGCAGGTGGAATCCGCCGGATCCGGTCCCGCGATGGCTTGGAGGACGAGAGCCGCGTCCTCCACGGTGCGGGTCATGGGGCCGGCCTGATCCAGAGAGGAGGCGTAGGCGGTGATGCCGAAGCGGGAAACCCGGCCGTAGGAGGGTTTGAGACCCACAATGCCGCAGAACGAGGCCGGCTGGCGGATGGAGCCGCCGGTGTCGGTGCCGAGGGCGGCGACGGCTTCCCCGGAGGCCACGGCGGCGGCGGATCCCCCGCTGGAGCCGCCGGGCACGCGGGTGAGGTCCCAGGGATTCCGCGTGACCCGCAGCGCGCTGTTCTCCGTGGACGAGCCCATGGCGAACTCGTCCAGGTTCAGCTTGCCGAAAGGCACCGCGCCCGCCGTCCGCAGGCGGGCGGTGACGGTGGCGTCGTAGGGCGAGATGTATTTTCCGGCCAGAATTTTCGATCCACAGGTGGTCGGCTGGTCTTTGACATTGATCAGGTCCTTGAGGGCGATGGGAATGCCGCCCAGAGGCAGGGAAAGATCGGTGGCCTCCGCCTCCGCCAGGGCGCGGTCGAAATCGCGGGAAAGATAGGCTCCGATGGTGCCGTCGGTTTCGGAAATCTGTTTCTCCACGCTGCGGAGGAGGTCGGCGGGGGAAATTTCACGCGCCAGAAGCTGCCGGCGCAGGGTGGTGAGGGGCTGGGTGTGCAGCATGGAGAATTGGAAATTTGGAAATTGGAGATCCCGGATCCGGCATGGATGACCGGAAATTGGGAATCGGGATTTAAAATGAGGGAATTCGGGATCCGGATGTGAAATCTGAAAAGAGCCCCGTTATTCCACCACTTTGGGCACCATGAACTGATCGCCCGACCGGCGCGGGGCATTCAGGAGGGCTTTGTCCAGGGGCTGGGAGTCCCGGGATTTGTCGGCTCGGGTGAAGTCGAAGGCGTCGGCATCATGCGTTCCGGGCTCGATGCCGGTGGTGTCGATTTCACTGAGCTGGCCCACATATTTCAGGATGCGGTCGAGCTGGCCGGCATATTCGGCCTCCTCCCCGGGGGAAAGGGCCAGCCGCGCCAGACCGGCGGTGTAGTGGACATTGATGGAGGATTCCGGGGCGTTCATGAGCCGCTGTCCTGTCACGGATCACCCGGACGGGCAAGAGCGGGATGCGCCCGGCGCGCGCATCTTCCGGAAAAGGATGTAAACCAATGGGATATCAGGTAGAGACCGCGCGATTTCTGAAGTCTTATTAAAGCCTATGCAGCCAATGATCATTTCCCCGCGTTTCACCCCTCCGCTGGACCCCGGCTTCGTGCCGCCGGTTCTGTGGAACAAGGCTTACGAGGCCAGTGTGGTTCAGGGGGTCAGACTGGTGGTGGCTCTGGAGGGCGAGAATGGCCGGATTTCCGTGCACGGGACCCAAGTGCGGCCGGAAGCCGATGAGGACACCCTGCGTTATGTCGAGCGGCTGGTGAAGTTTCTCCTGTGGATGCGCGGCGGCTGGCGGCTGGTGATCGGCGGGCCGGAGGAAATCGGTCAGGCCATCCGCGATATTTATTCAGCTAACGGGAGCCGCCGGTTTGATGTCGATCTGATGACCCGCGTTTACGGGCGGGAATTCACGGTGGAGGTGACCACGGCGGAAGCCGCTCCCGAAGCGTGGGAAACCGGTGCCGAGGTGGGCGGACATCTGGACGGGTGCCGCATCGGTTTTGACCTCGGGGCCAGCGATTATAAAGTCGCGGCGGTGAGGGACGGCGAGGTGGTTTACAGCGACGAGTTCGCTTGGGATCCGAAAACGCAGAGCGATCCGGACTACCACTACCAGCATCTGAACTCCGGCCTGAAAGTGGCCGCCTCCTATCTGCCCCGCGTGGACGCCATCGGCGGCAGCTCCGCCGGCGTGATCGTGAACAACCGGTTCATGGTGGCCTCGCTGCTGCGCTCCATCGCGCCGGACCGGCTGGAGGAGGCGCGCGGGCTGTTTGACCGGCTGCGGCGGGAGTGGAACGTGCCCCTGGAGGTGGTCAATGACGGGGATGTGACCGCCCTGGCGGGCGCGATGTCCCTTGGCGAGCGCGGGGTGCTGGGCGTGGCCATGGGATCCAGCGAGGCGGCGGGTTTTGTGGACGGGGAAGGCTGCATGACCGGCTGGCTCAGCGAGCTGGCGTTCGCGCCGGTGGACATGAACCCCGCCGCCGCCCGCGATGAATGGTCGGGCGATGCCGGAGTGGGCGCGCTTTATTTCTCCCAGCAGGCCGTGGGCCGGCTGCTGCCGGCGGCGGGCATCCCCGTGCCGGAGGAGATGGGTCTTCCGGAAAGACTGCGGCTGGTGCAGTTTCTCATGACCCAGCAGGATCCCCGGGTGCCGGCCATCTACGAGACCATCGGCGTTTATCTGGGATACAGCATGGCCCATTATTTTGAGTTTTACCGGTTCAGCCACCTGCTCATTCTCGGCCGGGTGACCACCGGCGCGGGCGGCGGGATCATTCTGGCCAAAGCCCGGGAGGTGCTGGAGGCGGAATTCCCGGAAATCGCGGCGCAGGTGAGCGTGCGTCTGCCGGATGAGAAAAGCCGCCGGGTGGGCCAGGCCTGCGCCGCCGCCAGTCTGCCCGCGCTGCGGCAGGAGGCGCTTGTCGGATAGGAATCCTGACGCCCAGCGGAACCCCAAATCATGCAGTTTTCCCAATCCTCCGCCACCGTGCTCATTCCCGACGGGGCCGCCATGCCCCGGGCCCTGTCCCGCGTGACCCATCTCGGGGTCGGCGCGCATCAGGACGATCTGGAATTCATGGCTTTCCACGGCATCGCCGCCTGTTATCACTCCCCGGACGACTGGTTCGGCGGCGTCACCTGCACCAACGGCGCGGGCAGCTCGCGCATTGGCGCTTATGCGGATCACAGCGATGCGGAACTGATGACGGTGCGCCGGGCCGAGCAGGATCTGGCCGCCCGCGTCGGCCGTTACGGCTGGATGGCGCAGCTGGATCACCCCAGCAGTGTGGTGAAATCCCCGGACGATTCCCGTTTGCGCGACGATCTGCGGGAAATTCTCACGTTCTGCCGCCCCCGCGTGGTTTACACCCACAACCCCGCCGACAAGCACGACACCCACCTTGGAGTCACGGTCGCCCTGCTGGAGGCCATCCGCTCCCTGCCGCCGGAACTGCGGCCCGGAGCGGTGCATGGCTGCGAGGTCTGGCGGAATCTGGACTGGATGGATGACGCCGATAAAATCATCCACGACGTCTCCGGCCACGATTGCCTCGCCGCCGCGCTCAACAGCCTCTTTGATTCCCAGATCGCCGGCGGCAAACGCTACGATCTCGCCGTCATGGGCCGCCGCCGCGCCAACGCCACGTTTTTCGACTCCCACAGCACCGACCACAGCGACTCCCTGGCCTTCGCCATGGATCTCACCCCGCTGATCACGGATGACAGTCTCGATATCCTCGACTTCACCCTGAGCCACGTGGAGAAATTCACCGCCAGCATCCGGGAGAAACTGGGACAGCGGCTGGGGCGCGGGAAATGAGGAGTTAATCCTCCGGCAGTATGGATGGTCCGGGCGGTGTGAACATGTGGTCCGGGTGGTGTGATGTGTGGTCCGGGTGATGGGAATCAGGCGGGCGGTAACGCCGGGGAGGGGCCTTGGGATACGCCGCAAAGTGGAAATGTTTCCTTCTGGTGCGGTCATGAGGGAATCATCATTTTAGGGGCTTCACCTGTCTTTGCCTCTAAACCGATGAAACCGCATCCCCTTTCCCTTGTTGTCATGGCCGCCTCAGGGTTCGGCATGATCCCTCTGCACGCCCAGGCGCTGAGTCTTCAGCAGGCTGCCACCGGCTTCAGTCAGCCGCTGTTTGTGACCGCGCCCGAAGGGGATTCGCGGCTGTTTGTGGTCGAAAAAGGCGGCACCGTCCGCGTGGTTCAGGGCGGTTCGACGCTGCCGGCTCCTTTTCTGGATCTCTCGTCCAGTGTGAGCACCGCCGGGGAAGGCGGGCTCCTGGGGCTGGCGTTTGATCCCAATTACGCCACCAATGGCCGGCTTTACGTGAACTACATCGACAGTCTCACGAACAGCACGGTGGTGGCGCGCTACACGGTTTCCGGGGATCCGAACACGGTCAGTGCCGCTTCCGGACAGACGATCATCAGCGTGGCGCAGCCTGCCGGGCAGACCAATCACAAAGCCGGCTGGATCGGCTTCCGGCCCGGGGAGACCGCCAATCTTTACATTGCCACCGGAGACGGCGGGGGCAGCAATGATCCCGGCAACCGCGCGCAGAACCTGTCGGACAATCTGGGCAAGATTCTGCGGCTGGATGTCAGTGCGCCAG
The DNA here is from genome assembly GCA_040386695.1 of Verrucomicrobiota bacterium. Taxonomy (GTDB): domain Bacteria; phylum Verrucomicrobiota; class Verrucomicrobiia; order Verrucomicrobiales; family V1-33; genus CAIZWU01. Next base: position 120,767 of record JAZKFB010000075.1, on the reverse strand, counting down.
GTCCGGGCTACACCATTCCCGCCGGAAATCCTTTTGCGGGAGCCACTGCGGGCAATGATGAAATCTGGGCCTATGGCCTGCGGAACCCTTACCGCAACAGCTTCGACCGCCAGACCGGCGATTTCTACATCGCGGATGTGGGGCAGGGCGCGCGGGAGGAGGTGAACTTCGAAGCCGCAGCCGCGGAGGGCGGGAACAATTACGGCTGGCGGGCGCGTGAGGGCACCGGGGACAATCCGGGGGTGGGCGACGCCCCGCCGGCGGGAGCGGTGGATCCCGTTTATGATTACACCCATGCCAGCCAGCCGGCGGGCAGCGCCTCCATCACCGGCGGTTACGTTTACCGCGGGGATGCCATTCCCGACTTGGACGGCACGTATTTTCACGGGGATTTCGTGAATGGCACCATTTACACTTTCTCCTACGACGGAGCCACCGTGACCGGCCTGACTGACCGCAGCGCCGAACTCAACGCGCCCACCCTTCTCGGTCCCGGCAGCATCAGCTCGTTCGGCGAGGACGGATTCGGCGAACTTTATGTCGTCGACATCGGCGGCACGGTTTACAAACTGGTGCCCGAGCCCACCGCCGGACTGCTGGCTTGCCTGAGTGGTTCCCTGCTTCTCCTCAGACGCCGCCGGTGATCATCTCCCTGCCGGATTTTTCCAGGAATGACCGGCAGCCCGCCTCACGCCGGGGAATTCCGGATTGAACTGATCGATGGCAGGGGTTAGCCGGAAACCCCTCCGCCCTTCCTCCGCTGCCGGAGGCCAGGCCGCGGCAGGGTGCCGACTCCATGAATAATCCCTCCATTCCCGATTCCCTGAAAAGCTGTGCCGTGTGCGGGGAATCCCGGTTCACGGCCCGGCCGGTGCTTTGGCCGGAACTGGTGCAGGCCTGGGAGCTGTCGCCGGAGGAGGTGGCCTACACGGACCTTCAGCAGGGACTGGACTGCGCGGCCTGCGGAGCCAATCTGCGGTCCATGACCCTGGCCTCGGTGATCCTGCGGCGTCTGGGGCGGACGGTGACGTTCCGGGAGCTGTGCGCTCATGACGGGGAATGGCGCGGGCTTAAAGTGCTGGAGCTGAACCCGGCGGGACACCTGGCGGGCTGGCTGCCGGCCCTGCCGCATCACCGGCTGGGCTCTTATCCGGAGGTGGACATGCAGGCGCTGCCCTTTGCGGCGGATTCCTGGGATGTCATCCTGCATTCCGACACCCTGGAGCATGTGCCCGACCCGGAGCGCGCGCTGGCGGAATGCCACCGGGTGCTGAAACCGGGTGGCTGGATGGCCTTCACCATTCCCATCATCCACGGGCGGCTGACTCGTTCCTGCGCTGGGCGTCCGCCCAGTTACCACGGCGGTCCGGGCAAGCCTCAGGAGGACTTCCGGGTGGCCACGGAGTATGGGGCGGATTTCTATGTGTCCCTGATGGAGGCGGGGTTCACCGGAGTGGAGCTGCACACTATCGTTTTCCCGGCTTCTCTGGCAATTCTGGCCGTAAAATCCGACGGCGCCGTCACCGCCCCGCCCGGCGATCCGGATTCCCTGCCGCCCCCCGCGCCGCCGGAAAACGTCTCCCGCCTTGCGGAGCAGCTGCAGGAGCTTCAGAATAAGCACGAAAAGCTGCTGGCCCGCCTGGAGCAGGAAAAGGAGCGGTCCGAAAAGTGGAAAGCCAAAAGCGGCCAGGTGAAAACCAAGCCCGCCCCCGCGCGCCGACCGTGGTGGAGGCGGCTGTTCCGGAGATGAAGGCGGGTGATAAACACCGAACAACAGTCCCGTGGCGGGTTGTGACTATGAGAGAACGAAAACGGCTTCGAAAGGGTTCGCCTCAAAAGCAAGTATGTCCCGTTCGAAAGTGGTAATAAGCCGCACAATTTGTTCACGAGTGCAGTTGCCAATGCGGAGCCAAACAATTTTGGGTGGATGCCCGTAAAGGAGACTGCGCTGCTGAAAATCCGAATCCTTGGAGATGACGGTGAAACCGTTGATGCGGGCATACTCCCAAACATCATCGTCCGTCTGCCCGAGCAGCCCGCACTCCCGAACATGAACACTGCCGGTAAATGATGCCGTCAGCAGCTGTGGAAGTTTAGGTGAGAGGTTCTCATCAAACAGCAGCTTCATAGGGGACGATGTTCAAACGGCGGTCACGGTCTGCGGCGAAGGCAAAACATGCCTGAATATCGTCGGCGGTAAGATCAGGGAAATCGTCAAGAACCTCCGGAACCGTCATACCGCCACCAAGGTAATCAAAAACATCGGCCACAGTAATCCGGGTGCCCCGGATACAGGGTTTCCCGCTGCGGATTAAAGGGTCAATGGTGATACGCTCGCGGTAGTTCATGACCCAGTGTAATGGACCGGAATTTGAAATGCAAATCCTCGGGACGACACCTCCGTGGTCGAATGGAAGTTTCCTCCTGATGGCCATTCCGGTGCCCGGGGAGGGCGCAACTGCCAGCCAGCCAGCGGCGCAATTCATGGGAGAGAGTTTCCCTGTAAACACCGGTTTCCTCCCGGATCTGTCCGCTCCTTTTCCTACACCAGGAACAGCTCGATCATCAGGATGGCCACGATGTTGACCACTTTGATCATGGGGTTGATGGCGGGGCCGGAGGTGTCCTTGTAGGGGTCGCCGACGGTGTCGCCGGTGACGGCGGCTTTGTGGGCCTCGCTGCCTTTGCCGCCGTGATGGCCTTCCTCAATGAATTTCTTGGCATTGTCCCAGGCCCCGCCGCTGGAGGTCATGGAGATGCCGACAAACAGACCGGTGACGATGGTGCCGACGAGCATGCCGCCGAGGGCTTTGGCTCCCAGCGCGGGGATGGCGGCGACGGCGATCACGCCGAGGACCGGGAGGAGCGCGGGGAGGATCATCTCGCGCAGGGCGGCTTTGGTCACGATGTCCACGCAGGCGGCGTATTCCGGCTTCTGCGTGCCGTCCATGATGCCGGGGAATTTTTCAATCTGGCGGCGGACCTCCAGGACCACGGCTCCGGCGGCTTTGCCCACGGCGCTCATGCTCCAGGCGGTGAAGAGGCAGGGCAGGAGACCGCCGAGGAACATGCCGATGATGACAATCGGGTCCTTCAGGGAGAAATCGAGCACGGTGGGGTATCCGTTTTTCAGGCTCAGCTTTTTCTCCAGTTCAAGGTAGTAGCTGCCGAAGAGCACCAGCGCGGCGACGCCGGCGGAGGCGATGGCGTAGCCTTTGGTGACGGCTTTCATGGTGTTGCCCACGGCGTCGAGGCTGTCGGTGCGCTCGCGGACGACTTCCGGCAGCTCGCTCATGACGGCGATGCCGCCGGCGTTGTCGGTGATGGGGCCGAAGGCGTCGAGGGAAATGATGATCCCGGCCATGCTGAGCATGCTCATGACGGCGGTGGCGATGCCGAACAGATTCCCCCACTGGTAGCTGAAGAAGATGGCGGCCACGATGCAGAGGACGGGCAGGGCGGTGGCTTTATTGCCCACAGCGAGACCGGCGATGATGTTCGTGGCATGTCCGGTGCGGGAGGCTTCGGCGATGCTGCGCACGGGGCGGTAGGCGGTGGAGGTGTAATAATTCGTGATCACCACGGCGGCTCCGGTCATCAGCAGGCCGACGATGGCCGCGCCGTAAATCCCGCCGGCGGTGTAGGTTTTCCCGGCGATTTCCAGCGTGTCCGGCAGCAGGCCCATGGTGACCGGCCAGTAAAGCACGGCGGAAAGAATGGCGGAAACCAGCACGCCCTCCATCAGCGCGCGGTCGGCTTTGGCGCTGTTGCTGCGGATATTGACCCAAAGAATGCCCAGCACCGCGCCGATCACGGAAATGCCGCCGATGACAAAAGGATAAACAATCGCGCCCTCCGCGGCGGGTCCGTTGCCCAACTGGAGCACCCCGATGAGCAGCGCGCCGATGAGGCTGACGGCGTAGGTTTCAAACACGTCCGCCGCCATGCCCGCGCAGTCGCCGACGTTGTCACCGACATTGTCCGCGATGGTGGCCGGGTTGCGGGGATCGTCCTCATTGAGGTTGGACTCGACTTTGCCGACGAGATCCGCGCCCACGTCCGCCGCCTTGGTGTAAATCCCGCCGCCGAGCCGGGCGAAAACGGAGATCAGGCTGGAGCCGAGCGCCAGACCGATCAGGCAGTCCACGGCTTTCTCCGTGCCCTGGCCGCGCATGAAATTGAAGAAAACTCCCACGCTCAGCAGCGCCAGACCGACCACCAGCAGGCCGGTGACCGCGCCGCCGTTGAAAGCCACGCGCAGGGCTTTGGACTCGCTTTCGGTGGCCGCCTGAGTGGTGCGGACATTGGCCAGCACCGCGACCCTCATGCCGATGAAGCCGGCGATCAGGGAGCAGACGGCCCCGATCACAAACCCGACGGGGGCGGCCGGGCTCTGCTTCCATACCGTCAGCAGGATGGCGATGACCACCGCGATGCTGCCCACGGCGACCAGCTGCCTCTTTAAATAGGCCTTCGCTCCCTCCTGAATGGCTCCGGCGACCTCCGCCATGCGCTCATTGCCGGCGGGGGCGTTTTTAATGCGGATCATCAGCCAGACAGCCACCACCAGCCCGAAAGCTCCGAGGATCAGGGCGAGGTTGATTCCATTTGCCAGAAGGAAAGGGGAAGTGGCGGTGAACGCGGACATGGGGGTGAAAGTCTCGGATTTTGATTAAAAACGCTCCCGGATCGGGAGCGCGAGTCTAGCGTGCCGACCCGTCCGTGCAACCTTCTTTTCCATCGGGAAAACGACAGGTTATGCCGCCTGGATCGTGCCGGTTGCCAGTCTCAACCGGCCGCGGAGGTGCCGCCCCCGGAAGAATGCCGGAGCACTCTCCTCACTCCCCTTTATTTTTTTACGGGCGGAACCAACCGCTGCCGAACTGGACGTAAAAGGCGGTGCCCTCCTCCCCATAGGCGGCGTCAATGCCGAAGTGGATTCCCTGACGGCGGGCGATAAGGTAGCGGAAGCCGAGACCGCCGGTGGCGGTGCTGCCGGGTTCCTGAAAGAGGGATTCGCCGGGCCAGGTGACTCCGGTGCCGGCGAAGCCGAGGAGACTCCACCGGGGATGGATCTGCCAGCGGAGCTCAGCTTCGGTGGAGGCGATGCCCGCGCCCTGGTAGCGCTGGGCGGGAGCGCCGCGAAGGCTGACGGACGGGCGGCGATAGAAGGGCACGTCCCCAAAGCTTTGGACCATGTCCGCGCGCCAGCCGAAAAAGAGGCGGTCCCTCACCACCGGATGATACCAGATGCCGGTCCAGGACAGGATCTGGTATTCGTCGCTCGCCCCGAGGGCGGGGATGTTGGCGGTGAGCTCGATCTCGGAGAACAGACCCTCGGTTGGCGTGAAAATGTTATTCCGGCTGTCGTGACTGAGGGAGAACTGGAGACTGCTGACGGTGTCCGACAAATCAAAAGGGCCGAAGCGGTGCTCAAAGTCGTGATCCCGCACCAGCCGCCAGTCACCGGAGCGCTCCAGCGAGGGCTCGACTTCGCCATACAGGTAGCGGAGCCCGGCACGCCACGGGGTTTTGCCGATCCGGCGCTCGGCTCCGAGGATGCCGCCTTTCATCTCCAGATTGTAGCGCAGCGGGTCCCCTCCGGGAGCCGTCAGGCCGGCCAGTCCATGGAAATCGAGATTGATGGAGGCGGAGGCGGCGCCGGCGGTGATTTTCCAGCGGTCCTCATCGAAGTAACCGGAATAACCGCCGAAATAAGCGCGGGAGCCATTGTCGGTGGCCATGGCTCCCGCCGCCCAGATGTCAGGACGCGCATGGGGATCCTGCGGCTGGTTGATGAAAAGCGGCACCATGGCGGCTCCGTAACCCACCGCAGGCTCGGTAACCGGGACAATCAGAGGGAAGAAGCCGAAAGGGTGGTCGAGTTTTTTCCCCAGATCGAACCAGCCGTCGCGGTCATCAAAGAATTCCGGAGCGTGCCGGTGAAACCAGCCGGGGCGGGAGGAACCGGCGGGGACGCCGGTGGTGGTGGCCGGCGTGGCCGGAGCTTCACCGGCGGCGGAGCGGGGGAAGCTGATGAAAAGACAGATGCCGGAGGCGATGGCGGAAACCGGCACAGGCGGAGGGGCCGGGAGCGGACGGTGGCGAAGGCGGGACATGGAATGAGTTTTGTCAGGTTATTTCCTGCGGGTGGAAGGGTGGGTGGCTGACAGTTCCATCAGACCGGAACTGACCCGGCCTGCGGACTCCGATGGTTTCCGTGTGTGGATGATTCCACTTTTTCGCGCTCCGGCAAGGAAAGGGATGAATGAGGATCAGACCGCGGACGGGCACGATCCCGATGAAGTGCGGGAGCCCCGGGGCGAGGATGAAAAGAAAGACCATGACCCGGATGGAGAGGACTGGTGTCCGGTTGTTCCGGCAGTGAGCCGGCCGCTGAAAGCAAGCCGGCCTGATTCTGCGGTGAGGAAACCGCCGGACGGCCGTTTTGCAGGAAAGATCCGACAGCCACCAGAGCGGCGGAGTCTCCCGCCCCGCACGATTCAACCGGCCCATCCTTCAGCTTGCGTCTTCTCCGGGGCAGGGGTATGCGACCGGTCTTTTGAACCCCGAAAACATGTCATCCAAACAGAAACACTTTCACTTCATCGGCATCTGCGGCACCGCCATGGGAGCTGTGGCGGCGGCCATGAAGGAGCAGGGATTCAAAATCACGGGCAGCGACAGCGCGGTGTATCCGCCGATCTCCACCTTTCTGGAAAAGCGCGGCATCAAGCTGGAGCGCGGTTACCGGGCGGGCAATATTCCCGAGAAAGCGGACGTCATCGTCGTCGGGAACGCCATCTCGCGCGGTAATGAGGAGGTGGAGGAGGTGCTCAGCCGCAAGCTGCGCTACGTCTCCATGCCCGAGGTCCTGAAGGAGCATTTCCTGCGCGGGCGGCGTAATTTTGTGGTCACCGGCACTCACGGGAAAACGACGACGACCTCGCTGCTGACCTGGATTCTGCACAAGGGCGGCAAGGAGCCCAGCTATCTCATCGGCGGCGTGCCCCGGAATTTTGACGGCGGCGCGAAGTTCACGGACAGCGAGTTTTTTGTGCTGGAGGGCGATGAGTATGACACCGCGTTCTTCGACAAGCGGTCGAAGTTCGTGCATTACCTGCCGGAGGCGGTGATCATCAATAACATCGAGTTCGACCACGCGGATATTTTTGAAAATCTGGAGGCCATCAAAAAGAGCTTCCGCCTGATGCTCCGCCTCGTGCCCCGCAACGGGGTGATTTTCGCCAACGGAGACGACCCGAACTGTCTCGACGTGGTGATCAATGCCCCGGCTCCGGTGGTGAAGGTCGGTTTTGGCCCGAACAATGACCGGCGGATCACGGATGTGGTTTACGGCGAGGACAGCACGGAGTTCACGATCAACGCCCAGCATTACAGCGTGCCGCTGAACGGGGAATACAACGTGCGCAATGCGGCGATGGCGGTGTGCAACGCGGAGTTCGCGGGCATGTCCCCGGGGAAAATCGCGGAGGCCCTGGCGGCCTTCAAAGGCGTGGCCCGGAGGCAGGAACTGCGGGGCGAGGTCAACGGCGTGAAGGTGATCGATGATTTCGGGCATCATCCCACGGCGATCAAGGAGACCACCACCGGGCTGAAACGCCGCTTTTTGAGCCAGGGCGGACGGATGCTGGCGATTTTTGAGCCGCGCTCGAACACCACCCGCCGCAAGGTGTTCCAGAACGAACTGGCTCTGGCGCTGGGGGCGAGTGAAATGGTGATTCTGGCCCCGGTGGCGGATCCCCACAAAGTTCCGGAAAACGACCGCCTGAACATGGATCAGCTGGTGGACACGGTGCGGACCATGGGCCGCGGCGTCTGGCTGGAGGAGGACGTGGATAAAATCGTGGCCCGCGCGGTCGCCCAGGTGAAGCCGGGGGATATCATCGTCGTTTTCAGCAATGGCGGTTTCGGCGGGATTCATGACAAATTGCTGGAGGCGCTGAAATCCCTGCCGGCAGCCTGAGTTCTGATCCCATCCGCCCCTGTCCGCCAGCCGATGCCCACCACCGCCGCCCCGAAACTCTGGATGCCGGAGCTGGACAGCGTCTGGCTGGGCCGTCACCGGGCGCATGATGTGGTGGATATTGTCCGCCGCTGGAAAGCGGTGGCCCGCCGCGCGCGGATGAATGTGGATGTGATCCACCAGACGGCGGGCGGGCCGGTGATTTATGTGACTTCCCGCCGCCTGACGGAGCGGCCGGTTTATTTCTGCGCGGGAGTTCACGGCGATGAAGCGGCGGCGGTGCAGGGTCTGCTGGTCTGGGCGGAGGCCCGGGCCGAGGAGCTGCGGGATGCGGATCTGGCGGTTTTTCCGCTCTTCAATCCGGCGGGCATTGTGCTGAACACGCGCGCCGACGAGGGCGGGCATGATCTGAACCGGCTGTTCGACAGCGCCGGGCATCCGCACATGCTCGCCTGGCAGGAGGCGGTGCGCGGTCTGAAACCCCGGGTGGCGGTGTGCCTGCACGAGGACTACGACGCCCGGGGGCTTTATTGTTATGAATTGAACCGGGACCCGGCGCTGAAACTGGCCGACAGGCTGCTGGAAAGCTGCTCGCCGATCATCCCTCGCGATTTCCGTCCCGTCATTGAGGGCCGCCGCGCGCTGCGGGGCGTCATCCAGCGCCGCCGCATTCCCATGATCACCGGTCTGCCGGAAGCGGTGGCTCTGTACCGTGCCGGGGCCGGCGGCACCCTGACGTTTGAGACGCCGTCGGAATTTGATTTTGCTCTGCGCACGCGGGTCCATGCGCGGTTTGCGCAGAGCGTGTGGGAAATGGCGGAGACAGTTTAAAACCTGAATCCTTCTCCGGCGGGGCAGCCGGCTTCACCGGCGGTGGGATGAGGGGATGTCTGAAACACCGGTATTATCCATGCTGTCCGCCGCCCGTCTTTCCGGGGTTCAGACTGGATGAGCGGAGGGGCGGAGGCGCAATTTGATATTTATTGGCAGAACACATTCCGTGCCGGCGTTTGAGCAGGACTTCCATGAAAGCCGCCACCCTTGCCCTGTTTCTGTCCGGATGGTTCACCGCCTCCGGATTCGCCGATGATCAGCACACCGGTGTCAAAGCCAAACCGCCCGAGGGCGCCGAGATCATTCTCGACGGCTCCCGCGAAATGCTGGACTCCAAATGGACCTACTGGCAGGGGCCGGGTTTCAAGTCCTCCCTGCCCATCAAATGGAAAGTGGTTCCGGACACGGCCGATGGCGGAACCTGCATCATGACGGACGACCCGGTGGCGGCCGGGGGAAAGTTCGGATCGGCGGACATTGTGACCAAAAAGGCCTACCGCGATTTCCGGCTGCATATTGAGTTTTTTGTCGCCAAGCCCGGCGGGAACAGCGGGGTTTACCTTCAGAACCGCTATGAAATTCAGGTGCTCGACGGGGATAAAACCTCCCACGGGATGGCGGCGGTGATCAACCAGACGGAGTCCCCCTACCAGGCCTACAACGGGGCCGGGAAATGGAATTCCTACGATATCCTTTTCCGGGCGGCCCGCTTCAAGGACGGGAAACTGGCCGAAAAAGCGCTGGTGACCGTGTATTTCAACGGACAGAAGGTGCATAAAAACATCGCCATCGAGCAGGTTTTCGGCGGTCCGAACTCCGGAGTGGACGGCGGCAATGACGGAGGCAAAGGCATCACCGACACCCCGCAGGGCCTGAAGCTCCAGTGCGAGGGCCACGATGTGCGCTACCGCAACACCTGGATCAAGGAGCTGGAGGTGAAGAGCGCGGACACGGATTTTTAACGGCTGATTCCGGGAGATGACTTCCGGGTGGCGGCCCGCCGGCTCCGGAACTCCTGCAAGCGGCGGGCCGTTCGTCTGTCTCCGCCCCGGATTCCGCCGGCCGCCGCCGCTTTCCCTGTTTCCTTCGCGCCCTTGCTCAAATTCCCGTCCGCGTTCCGGTGTGGAAGCGGGTTGACCCCGGCGGGCGGGTGGAGAAAGACTGTGCGCCCCCGGGGGCCGTATGGGAAACCGATTTTCGTGTCCGAATTGTCATGCCCAGCACCGCTTCACGGCGGCGCTGGCGGGGAAAATGCGGCGCTGCGGCGACTGCGGGTTTTTTTTCCGTGTGCCCCTGGTGCCGGTGGCGGCGGTGGGGAAAATGGACTGGCCGGAGGATACCCGGTGGCTGCTGCGGATGGGCAGCGGACGGCAGTTCGGCCCGGTGCGGCGGGAGGTGATTCTGGAGTGGCTGCGCGAGCACCGGGCGAACGCGGATTGCCTGGTTTCCCCGGAGCCGGAAAAAATCTGGTACCGGCTGGGGGACATTTTTGGCGCGGCGGCTCAGCCGCCACCGGACCCGCTGGCTCCCGAGGAGACTCCGGCGGCACGTATTCCGGCTTCCGGACTGCTGGATTTTCTCCCGGAAATGAAAGTCTCCCGGCGGGGATTCGGCCGGGTGACGGGCCGGGACCATGCGGAGGTGCTGCGTCACATTGAGCGGGAATGCTCATTGTCGGATGACATGGTGAAATTCTGCGGCGCGAGGCTGGTCGCTCTGGCCGATCCCCGGCACATCGGTCAGCGCGGACATGGCCCGCAGCCGCTGGAGGCGGAGGCGGCGACGGTGGCCGCGTTCCGGGGGCGGCAGGGCGCGGAATTTTACGTCATTGTGCCATGGTCGCGGCTGGGGCGGATGCCTCACGAGTTTCTGAGCATTCTGCCCGGTCAGCTGCCCTCGCCCGTGGCCCTGCGGCGGGGGAATGAGAATGCCTTCGGCGGCGGCTGCTGGATCGGGGCTTCGGGAAATTCGGAGGACGTGATGGCCATGGCCGCCGCCCGCAGCAATGAATCCCTGGTGGAGGGCGTGGAATGGAACTGGTTCAGCCGCAACCGCACTTACGCCATGGTGCTGGTCTGGGGCGTGCAGGCCATGCCGCTGGGATCGGGGAAATTCGCGCACCTCATGCAGTCGGCCCAGCGGGAGCACCCGGACGGCTCCAAAGTGGAGGAGCTGGGCCTGCTGTGGTATCTGGAGAAGCAGCGCGCCTTTTATAAATTCACCCGCCGGCTGTCCCTGCCGGGGGAGGGCGGCACCCAGGTGCTTTTCGGCTGCTGCGCGGCCTCGTTTCTGGGCACGGCGGCGGACGCTCTCAGGGAATAGCCGGTTGCGCGGGCGGCGCGGGCGTGGCGTAGTCCGCCCTTCCCGGGCGGGTTCCGGGGCAGCGAAATTTTGTTATGGCCGGATTTTTCAAAAAGCTTCTCCAGCGCTTCACACGGCGCAAAGTGGACCTCGATGAACTTGAGGAAAGCCTTATCACGGGCGATGTCGGGGTGCCCATGACCATTCAGATCCTGGACCGGCTGCGGGAAATGGGCCGCAGTCTGGAGGCGGAGGAGGTCGTGGATGTCTGCCGTCAGGAAATGCTGAAAATTCTGCCGCCCCAAACCGAACCCCTGCCGGTGCTGACGGGAAAACCCTGTGTCATTCTGGTCGTCGGGGTCAACGGCACCGGCAAAACCACCTCCACCGCCAAGCTGGCGCACTGGCTGCGCGGGCAGGGGAAAACCGTGATGCTGGCGGCGGCCGACACTTTCCGCGCGGCGGCCATTGAGCAGCTCGACCACTGGGCGCAGCGGCTTCAGATCCCCATCACCAAGGGTCAGTACAAAGCCGATCCCGCCGCCGTCTGCCACGACGCCTGGGAGGCGGCCTCCAAACGCGGCATGGATTACCTCATCTGCGACACCGCCGGCCGCCTGCACAACAAGCACAACCTGATGGAGGAGCTTTCCAAAATTGAGCGGGTGCTCGGGCGGAAGGATCCGGACGCGCCGCACGAGACCCTGCTGGTGGTGGACGCCACCACGGGCTCCAACGCCTTGGTGCAGGCCCGCGAATTTCAGAAAGCCGTGGGCAGACTGACGGGCGTGATCGTCACCAAGCTCGACGGCAGCGGCAAAGGCGGCGTCATCATCTCCATCCAGCAGGAGCTGAAAATCCCCGCCCGCTTCATCGGCACCGGCGAAGGGCCTGACGACTTCGGCGCCTTTGAGGCCAAGGCGTTTGTGGAGGCGGTTCTGTAGCGCCCAAAGCGCCGGATTTTGAACAGAAGGGCGCGAAGGAAACAAAGGACAGAAGCAGGGTTTGTGGAGGCGGTTCTGTAGCGCTCCATACGCCGGATTTTGAACAGAAGGGCGCGAGGGAAACAAAGGACAGAAGAAGGAAAGCCTGCCACGGCAGGACTGGCGAGCCCGCAGGCATGGTGAAGCGGGGCGGAGGAATGCCGTTCCTCCTGTCACAAGCCTTCAGGTCGTGAAGGGAGACGCTGCTCACTGGCCCGCCGCCGCGGATGCCGCGCCGGAGGAGGCGGTGACTGTTTTCGCGGCGGTCACGCGGAGCTGGGTGCAGAGGTGGCTGGTGAGATCATCGACGGGATAACCGCAGTCGATGTAAAACGCCTGGCCGCCGGTGGCGGGTTTGGCGACGAGGGCGGTGATTTTGCCGTCGGCGGGGATTTCGAGGGTTTTTGGCTGCCAGGCGGACTGGCGGAAATCGCGGCCCGCGGCGGCGGCCGTCCAGAGCGTCGCGGTTTTGGGAGCGGGGGAGCAGGTGACGGTCAGGCGGGACTGGCCGTCCGCCGCGTCGTCATGGTGCCAGGTCATCCGCGGCATGGCCTGACCGGTGAGCTGATGGCGGACAAAGGCGCATAGACCGTCAATGGCCCGGAAGCGGTCACTTTTGCCGGTTTCCGGCGACTTCTCATTCAGGCTGTGGCCGGCGTTGGGGATGTAGGCGATCCATTTCTGATCCGGCAGGCCGTCCCAGTAGAAATTCAGGGCGTCGGTGTTCCAGTAAGGATCATTCGCGCCCGCCAGAATGAGCTTGGGCATGGTCAGACGCTCGCGGTAAAACCAGGGATCAACCCAGCTCCAGAGCTTTTTCGCGGAAACCGTGTCCGGCATCGGCACCAGCCCGCGCGAGATGTAATCATCGATCATTTTGCTGTATCCGCCGTAAATCTCCTTCTGATGCGGCAGCTGCTCCGCCATGTTCAGGGAGTCGAAAACCATGGGCGCGATGGCGCTGACCCGCTTGTCGGAGGCGGCGGTGAGGTAGGTGTTCCAGCCGCGTTTGGAGCCACCGGCGAGAATGAAGCGTTCTACTTTCCGGCTCAGGTGCTTTTCCGAAAACGCCTGGAGGGTGTCCATGGATTTGATCACGCTTTTCACCATCGGAAAAAGCAGCGGCCAGGTTTCATCCCCGGTTTCCAGATACTTCACAAAGGTCTCCGCGATCAGCCCGTCCTCCTTTTTGCCGTCGAACAGCGGCTGGTTGGGAATGCCCAGCAGCATGGCGCAGGGAGCCTTGATTTTGGAGGCCAGCAGCAGGCCGTAGGGATACCCTTTCGGATTGGCGCTGCCGCCCTCGTTGAGCAGCAGAATCTGGTCCGTGGGCGCGGCGTCCCTGGGCGCGAAAACCACCAGATCGTGCTTCCAGGTGATCCCCTGCCAGACCTGGGAAACCAGCTTCAGGCGGTGAATATCACATGCCGGCATGGGAATGGTCTCCGTCAGCTCCCATTTGAAATCCGGTTCCGGCCGGTCCAGCCAGCTTTTCAGATCCGCTTTGACGGGGCGGGCCCCGGCGGTGAGCAGCAGCAGACACAAAGCGGGAAGAGCGCGGAAAAGTTTCATAAACGGGCGGAATGGAGGTGCGGACCCGGGAAAGAACGCTGTGCTGACAGGAACCATTCCGCGAATATGAAAAAATCGTTTTGGCGGACACGCCACTTGAAAAAAGTGGTGACCATTTTCACACATCCGCTTCCCCGGCCGCGAGATCGGGGAAGATTCTGGTCATGTCCGCGCCGGGGGAGGCGCGGCGGAGGACGGTGGAGAGAACGTGGTGGGTGGCGTGGCGGACGGGGACATCGCCGGGACCTTCGAGAAGTTCCGGGGCGAGGCCGGCGGTTGGCCAGTCGGCGAGCACCCGGCCGCCTTTGACGCCGCCGCCGAGGACGAGCATGACGCCGGCGCGGCCGTGGTCGGTGCCGATGCTGACATTTTCCGCGACCCTCCGGCCGAATTCGGTGCCGACGACGGTGCTGACCCTGGCGGCTTCGGTCCCGAGGTCGCGCTGGAAGGCGGCGAGCCCGCCCGCGAGTCCGGGCAGAAGGGCGGCGGTGAGGGTCAATTGCGTGAAATGCGAATCCCAGCCGCCCAGCTCGATGGTCGCCGCGCGCAGGCCGACACGGGCGCGGACGAGGCGGGCGATCAGCTGCAGGCCCCTGCTGAAATCGCCTTCGGGGTAAACGGCTCCATTGGCGGGCTGGTCCGGGGATTTGCGCACGGATTCGATGCGCTCCAGCGCCAGCAGGGTGTCGCGTCCGGCCATGCCGAGCGGCCCTGCGGCTTTTCCATACAGCGCGGCAAGGTGTCCGCGCAGGGCGGGGTCCTTGTCCGGCAGGGTGAAATCCTGGAGGTCCTGCAATGCCACGGCGGCGGTTCCGCGCAGGGAATCAGAGACATTGGGGCCGATGCTCACCGCCGTCAGCGGGCCGTCGGACGGACTGCGCTGATGGTGCAGATACCGTCCCAGCCAGCCGCCGCCCTGGAGGCCGCCGTGGTGCAGATAGTCCTCAGCCTCAAAGTGGGAGCGGCTTTCCTCCGCCGTTCCGCACTGGTGGACGATGGCCATGCTTCCGTCCTGATAAAGCGGATGCAGCGGCGCGAGATCCGGATGCAGGCCGAAAAATCCGTCGAGCCGCAGGGCGGCGCTTTTGGCCACGGCGATGGTCGGACGCGAACGGTGGTAGGCGTCGTCCTCCAGCGGGGGCACGAGGTGCAGGCCGTCCGCTCCGCCGCGCAGGAAAACGCTGACGATCACCGGCGACGGCGTGCGGTCGGGCGAGACGATGGTTTCAATGCTGGTGGACATGGAACTTTGGGAAAAGCAGTGGAAAAAGGATGGAGTGCAGCCTTGGAGCGGCGGGGGGGATGCGGGCTGTGACCAGCCGGGCGCGGGGGACGCCGGAGGCGTGAAAGGGCGGGCGTTTCAGAAAACCTGGAAAGCCGGAGCGGCGAGCGCCAGGGCCAGCGGCGACTCCACTCCGGCAGCGGCGGCGGATTCATCAGCATCGGGCCCGCGGCCGAAGAGGTGGCGTAGCAGGCCGTCACGGCCACCGGCGTATTCCGTGAGTTTTCCGGCTTCGGTGCGGGTGCATTTCAGGGAGCCGTTGGCCATCTGGGAGGCGAAATCCCAACGGCAGAGCAGGGTGGAAAGCCAGTCCGCACCCGCCGGGGACGGCCCTTCCGGCGTGGGGTAGTGGAAAGGCGCGTGGCCCATCACCTGCAAAGCCCGCCGCACGCCGGTGCCGCAGGAGGTGGCGCTGCCGGTGGCGCGCAGGGCGGAGGCGATGAAGTGGAACGGGCGCTTTATTTTGTTCCCGCGCGCGGTGCGGAACTCCTCCGTGCGGAAGAGGGCGCGCAGGGTTTGCGGGATGCTGCCGGAGCCGGCGGTGAACGCGGCGGCCACCGCCCGCACGGCGGTTTCAGGGGGAGTGTCGGCGATAAAATGACGGCACAGCTTGACCGCCAGGAAATTCGCCGTGGCCGGATGCGTGGCCACGATGTCGAGAAGCTGATCCAGATCCGCCGCCCCTCCGCCCGGGGGAATTCCGCGGCCGAGCACGGACTTGGAGCCGGGGTCATGGGCGGCGGATTCGAAGGAGACTTTGCCGATGCCCAGCTTCACCTCGCGGCCCGTGACCGTCCAGCCGGTGAGGCAGCGCGCGGCCTCCATCACGTCGCCCTGGGTGTAGCCGCCATGGACGCCGAGGGTGTGCAGTTCCAGCAGTTCGCGGGCGTAGTTTTCGTTGGGCCTGTCGCCGGGCGCATGGCATTTGTTCACGCGGCCGTCGAGGTAAAACAGCATGGCCGGGCTCAGGGCGGAGGCTTTCAGCAGATCGCGGAAGTTCCCCAGCGCGTGTTTGCGGATGATGTCGCGGTCATCGATGGTTTTGAACCACCGGCAGTCGAGTTTGGAGGAGTCGATATTAAAATGGTCCGACCAGAATCCCACCATGACCTCGTAAAGCTGGCGGCGGCTGTGCGAGGCCCGGATGACAGCGGCGCGGGTGAGTTCGCTGTCGAGCTGGGAGGGTTTGTATTCAAAGAGTTCCATCACCGGCTCGCGGATCGCCTCCAGCCGGGCCAGAGCGGCGCGGGTGGGAAAATCCCCGATTTCCCCCGGCGAGAGCTGCTCCTCCACAAAACGCTCCAGGCACTCCTCGGGCGTCGCGCCGAGGGTGGAGACGCGGCCATATTCGCCGGGAGCCGGGCCCCAGGTCAGGCGGTTCAGGGTGTGGCTGACAAGATCGATGCCGGCTCCGGCGGGCACTTGGAAAGGAGCGAGGCTGTCCGCTCCCGGACCGATGGGCAGGCGGGCCGACAGTTCCTTGAGCCGATCGCAGGCGGTCAGCCAGGTGAGGGCTCCCGCGCCTCCGGCGAACCGGAGGAAATCCCGGCGCTGTAAAGTTCCTGTTTTCATGGGAATTGGAGGGGCCGATGCTGCCGGCCGGGATTTGTTATGACGTCAGGAGGGAGCCGCCATCCGGCTGTGTTTACGGAATGAGCCAAACGGACCAATGAATGAATAAATGACGGCTGCCGGGGATGCCTGGCGGGCGGAATATCCCCTTTCCCGGGGTTTCAGGCGGGTTCGGGGAGGGGTGAGACGCTCAGGACCGTTTTGGGCGTGCGCACCCGCAGGTTCCGCAGAGTGCAGCCCAGTCCGCAGAGCAGGGAAACCGGAAGCACAAGAAACCATCCGGCCACCGGCAGCAGGTAGGTCAATGTCAGGGCGGCGGTGCCGCGGATGGCGGCGGGCCACCCGGCGGGGTCCTCACCGGCGCGGACGCTGCGGCGGGCCATGCGCACCACCTGGCCGGAAACACCGGCGAGAGCCATCAGAATCAGGGTTCCAATGATGAGCAGAGTGGGAAGCTGGCCGCCTTTCCCCAGTTTTTGCAGCAGTCCGACCACCACCGCCGCCGCCACAGCGGCCACGATGCCGAAAAGGATGCTGCGGACGGGCCGGGCGCAGGATTCCGCGCAGCGTTCGGAAAATTCCGGAAAAAGCGTCCGGGCGGTCAGCAGGCTGGCTCCCAGCGTCAGCACGATGCCGATGGCCACCCAGACAAAGGACCAGACGACGGCGGAGGTAAGATAATTGTCCATAAAAGCGGGGATGTGTTGCCGGAAAGGATGAATCCCGGGTGAGAAAAGTTACAGATTTCCTCAAAACGGATCCAGTCGGCCTGGCCGGAGCCATCCAAAATTTGCGGGAGTGTCTCTAAATCCTTCAAGCTTATGGAAATTTCTTGATATTTCAGATACCTAAATAATAAGTGAGATTGTGAAAATCAGGTTCTGTCTCCTCGCCGCCGGTCTTCTGATGTGCCCTGCCGCGTTTACGGATGCGCAGGCTCAGACCACGTCCAAAAGCAGCCTGTCCGCAGCCGCCGCCAAAAAGAAAAGCCCGGCCACCACCCCGGGCAAAAGCGCCCCGACTAAAAAACCGGTGGCCAAACCGGCGGTGGCCAAGGCCTCCGCCGCCGCCAAACCCAAAGCCGTTGCCAAAAACACGGTCAAAGCAGCGGAAAAGACAGGGACTTCCTCCAAAAAGGCCAGGACAGAGTCCGCCGCCTCCACGAAAAAGACGCCCGGCAAGGCGGTGGCCGCGAGCACGAAGACTTCCCCAAAAACGGCCAAACCGGTCAAACCGGTCCCGGACAAAGCCGTCGCCGCTTCCTCCAGCGGCAAAAAGAAGCCGTCATCGGCGGCCGCTTCCCCGGCCGCTAAAAATGGCCGGCCGGCCGCCACGGCCAAGGCGGCTGAGAAGGAAAACTCCGGAAAAAAGAAATCATCATCCCCGGCGGAGCCTGCGGCCGCCGGCAAAAACGGTTCCGCTGCGGTGGCGGCGGGTCCGGTCATGCCGCCGGTTTTTGTGCCTGCCGGAGCGGGGCTCCGGTTATTCGGGATGCCCACCGGTCTGCCCGTCGGCCTGAATCCGGCCTCTCTGCTGGCCAGCCTGGCTGCGGCCAGAATGCCTGAAGCCCCCGCATCCAAAAGTGCGGCCCCCGTTTTCGTTAAAAGCAAAGCGCATTCCCCGTCCCCGCTGATTGATGCGGGCACCGCCAAAGCCGCCATGGAAGCCACCGCGAAAACCCAGAGCGCGTTCCGGCCCGCTGTGGTGGAGGTGCCCAGAAAGCTTTCGCCGGTGGGGCAGGCCAAACCTGATTCCCTGTCCTCCGCGGCTGGCCCCGGGGAATCCGGTCCGGTGGCGTTTGTGACCAAAGCCAGCCCTCGGGCGTCCTCTGTCCGTCTTGATGATTTCTGGGGTTTTGGCGAATTCCTGTCCCCCCGCACCGCCAGTTTTTCCCTGAAGGCGTCCGAATCCACGCGCCAGAGAGCGGGGGAAGTGACCAAAGCCTCGAATTCCTCCGTCAAACGCGGGGAACCGGCACCGGCACCGGCGGCACGGTCCGCTCCAAAGCTGGCCTCATCTCCAATTCCGGCTCCCCCGGCGGCTTCTCCCGTGCCGGTGAAACCGCCGTCCGCCATGGTCACGGGCAAGCCTGTGCCCGAGGCGGCGGTTGCCGTCGTGGCTGCCGCACTTCCGGCAGTGGCCGATCCCGCGGGCAATGTTAAACCTCAGTCTCCGGCCACGAAGGGCGGGCCGGTTCTGGCCTCCAATCCTCCGGTTTCCAAAAAATCGCAGGAACCGGAAAAAGCCTTCACGGAAAATGAGGGGGAGGATCTGTCCGAGCGTGAACGCGCTTTTGTGCTTTCCCTGAGCCAGGCCGCGAACCGGGTGGCCGCATCCCATGAGAATCACCCTCAGGAGGTTTCTGAAACCCGGAGTGAAGGGCCCCGTTCCGTCCCGACCTCCGCATTGGCGGAAAAACTGCCGGAGACTCTGCCGGTCTTCGCGGCTCCGGCGAGCGGTAAAGTGGATATTCAGTCCGTGGATCAGACCGAGCACGATCAGGCGAACAACAAGGTGATTTACACGGGCAAAGTGGAGTTGAACAGCAGCTCTGTCCGCCTGCGGGGTGACCGCGTGGAGGTTTTTATGAAAAAAGGCGGCGGCATCGAACGGCTGGCGGCCTCGGGTCACGTGCTGCTGCGCACCCAGGCCACGGAGCACGGTCCCGGCCGGATGGCCAGCGCGGGCCATGCGGATTACAATCTGACGACCGGTGAAATCACTCTGAAGGACAGCCCGAAAGTCCAGGAGGAGGGCAAATCCCATGTTTCCACCGCACCGACCACAGTCATGGTGCTGAAAGCCGACGGCCGGATTCTCACCGACGGCCCGAACCGCACGCTCATCGGCAATTGACGGGGTGCGGATTTGAACAGAAGGAAGAGGGGAATCTTCCACCGCGTGCCGCCCGCCGCTGCCGCTGCCGCTGCCGGTGATTCGCATGATGGACGACACTGCTGTCCGCTCCCCCTCCTTTTTGCTCACTGTTTCCCCGCTCATGGATTATCTGGCCAAAGCCCGCACTGTCATTGCCCTGGAAATCGCCGAGACCCAGCGGCTTTCGGAGCGCCTGGGGCAGCCTTTTGTTGAAGCCGTGGATCTGCTGCGCGGCGTGGTCGGGGCAGGGCGGAAGGTGGTGCTCTGCGGAGTCGGGAAATCCGGCAACATCGCCGCCAAAATCGCCGCCACCCTCAACAGCACCGGCGCGCCCGCCGTGGTGCTCAATGCCCAGGACGCGCTGCACGGGGATTTGGGACTGGTTTCGGCGGACGACGCCGTCATTGCCCTCAGCTACAGCGGCGAAACCGACGAGCTGCTGAATATCCTGCCGCATCTGAAACGCCAGCAGTGCCGTCTGATCGCCATGACGGGCAACGGGCGGAGCGCTCTGGCGCTGGCCGCCGAAGTCGTTCTGGACGTGAATGTGCAGCGGGAGGCCTGTCCTTTGAATCTGGCGCCGACCAGCAGCAGCACCGTCATGCTGGTGCTCGGGGACGCCCTGGCGATGGTCCTGCTGGAGGCG
This sequence comes from Verrucomicrobiota bacterium, assembly GCA_040386695.1. GTDB lineage: Bacteria > Verrucomicrobiota > Verrucomicrobiia > Verrucomicrobiales > V1-33 > CAIZWU01. Next base: position 100,713 of record JAZKFB010000075.1, on the reverse strand, counting down.
CGGGGCTTTCAGCCTGAGGACTTTGCGCTGCTGCATCCCGGCGGCAGCCTGGGGCGCGCGCTGCTGACCAAAGTGTCCGACATCATGCGCACCGGCGAACGGCTGCCGCTGGTGCCGCCGGATGCCACGGTGCGCGAGGCCGTGCGCACCATGGGCCGCTGCCGCTGCGGCTGCGTGATTCTGACCCATCCCGACAACACCCTGGCCGGCATTTTCACCCAGGGGGATTTTGCCCGGGCCTTTGAAACCAATCCCAACCTGGCCGGAGAGTCCATCGCCCGGTTCATGACTCCCCGGCCAATCACTATCCACTGCGACAAGCTGGCCGCCGAGCTGCTCAATCTGCTGGAGCATCATCCGGTGGACGAGCTGGTGGTTCTCGATTCCGCCCGCCACCCGGTCGGCCTTGTGGACACCCAGGACCTGAGCCGTCACCGGATTCTCTGAAAAATCATGATGCCCCGCCGCTTTTCCCGATTTCAGTCCGTGAGGAAAGAATCCCTCCCCGGTTCCCGCCGCCACGTGCATGGATGGCCGGCGCGGACTCTGCTGCTGGTGATGGCGGTGGTGACGGGTTGTCTGATGGGCCTCCAGGCTCTCAGTATTGACGCCGCTGCGGCTCCCGCGGTGGCCGCCGCCGAGGCGAAAACGCCCGCTGCGTCCGGGGCGTCAGCGGCATCGGATGCCCTCTCCCTGGAGACGGTGGAGGCGCGGCTGAAAGTGTGGAAGTCCTCGGCGGTGGATTCCGCCGTTCAGAAAGCCGTGGTGCCCCTGGCCGAGGAGGCCGCCAGTCTGCTGCAGCAGGCCGCGCAGTCCAGAACGCAGATGGCGGCGTTTCAGGAGCGGGCGAAAAATCTTCCCGCCCGCGCGGCGGAAATCCGTGCCGGAGCCGACAAACCCGTCACGTTGCCGGACAACCTCCAGCCCCCGCCGCCCGGCGCGGAGGTGGACGCCCTGGAGGTCGCCGCCACCCGGCTGCATTCGGATCTGGAGGACGCCCGCCGCGCCGCCGCCGCCGCCCGCGACCTGCCGCCGCAGAACGCCGCCCGGCGGAAGGAACTGACCGCCGGCGTCAGTTCCCACACCGCCCGGCTCCTCCAGCTGCGGACCGATTCCCCGGGCGCTTCCGCCGGGGAGGCGCCGGAACTGACCGAAGCCCGCGGCATGGCCCAGCAGGCGGGCGTTGCCGCCGCCCAGGCGCAGATTGACGCCGCCCAGGCTGAAATCGCCTGGCTGGACGCGGCGGACGCCATCAGCTGGCCGTCGCTCAGCCTCACCGCCGCCACCCGGCTTCAGAGCGCTCTGGAAACAGCGGAAACGGAGCTGGCCCAGCGCATTGCCCAGGTCCGCGCCCGGACAGCCACCACCGGCGTGGAGACGGCGGCCCGGAATCAGGCCTCCGCCCCCGCCGAGCTGAAACCGCTGCTGGAACAGGTCACCCAGCGCGCCGGCGAGAACAAACAGGTGGTCGAGAAGCTCATCCCCGCCGCGGATGCGGAACTGCGCGACACCGAGGCCGGGACCCGCAAGTGGCTCGATCTGGCGCTGCGCACGCGGGAGAAAATCCGGCGGCTCGGAGCCACCGGCGTGGTGGGCGTGGAGCTCCGCCAGCAGCGGCAGAGCCTGCCTTCGCCCGCCACCCTTCAGGTGCAGGGCACGCAGCGTCAGGAACGGCTGAATGCCGTGGAGATGACCCGGCTTTCCCTGGAGGAGGAGATCGCCGCCCTGCCGCCCGCGGAAACCGCCGTCAGCAATCCGGAAACCGCCGCCGCCCAGTCACAGCGGGACGGGCTGACCACCCTGCTTCAGAGCTATGACCGTTATTATAATACGCTGGTGCGCCTGGAGGAGTCCGCCCAGCAGTTCCGGGCCGTGGTTCAGGCGCACCGGGAGTTTATTCACGAGAACATTCTGTGGATTCCCAGCAGCGCCCCCGCGGGCCGGGAAAGCATCCACAGCCTGGGCGCCTCCCTCCAATGGCTGATTTCCGGCTGGCTCGATCCCTCCCTGATGGCGTCGTGGTGGCAGGGCGTGGCCCGGGCGCCGCTGATGTCGGTTCTGGCGGTGATGGCGCTGGCTTTTCTGTTTTTCCTCCGTCATACCGGCCGCCACCGGCTGAGTGTGCTGGCCCGGCTGGCGGATCAGGCGAACTCCAAATTCCGCGCCACCGCCGCCGCCGCCGTGTGGACGGTGGTGATTTCCCTGCCGTGGCCGGCGCTGATGTGGCTGCTGGCGCTGCCCTGGCAGGATTCCACGCTGAGCACGCCGTTTTCCCTGGGGCTGAGCGCCAGTCTTCAGCGCACGGCGGTGGTGCTGCTGGGCCTGGAGTTCGCCCGACAGCCGCTGAGGCAGGGAGGGCTGGCCCTGGCGCATTTCCGCTGGCCGGCGGAGGTGGTGCGGCAGCTGCGCTGGCAGTTCCGGCATCTGAGCGCCGTGGTTCTGCCGTGCGTGCTGCTGGGAAGCCTTTTCCGGTTTTCCGATGAAACCCGCCATGATCCGGCGGAGCGCGGGTTCCTGGTGCTCCAGCTGCTGGCCGCCGCCTGGTGGGTGCACCGCTTCTGGCATCTGGGCCGCAGTCAGACCGGCCTGCCGCCGAGGGGCGCGGCCCGTCTGGTCTGGTTTGTGGCCCGGAGTCTCAGTCTGCTGATCCCGCTGACGCTGATAATGCTGGCGCTCAGGGGTTATCTTTACACCTCGGAGGTGCTCACGGAGCGACTCGCCGTCAGTCTGCTGGCCGGAGCCGCGTTTCTGCTGGGCAAAGCCCTGTTTTACCGCTGGTACGCGCTGCACCGCCGGAATCTCCGGGCCGAGCGCGCCCGCCGCCTGCGCGAGGCCCGCGAGGCCGCGCGCGCCGCCGCCTCGGCCACCGCCGCCACCAGCTCCAACACTCCTCCCGGCGCGGGCACCAATGAACTCCCGCTGGACCCGCCGGTCACGGAAATCACGGGCTCGGACATCGACGAGGCCGGCCAGGAAATGCGGGGGCTGGTGGACATCATCGCCTTCATCCTCGCCGCCGCCGCCGCCTGGGCCATCTGGGCGGATGTGCTGCCCGCCGCGAAAAACCTCGCCAACCGTCCGCTGGACAGCGTGACCGCCCTGCTTTCCGACAGCCCGCCCGCCGCTGGAGCCGCCTCCTCCTCCGGGGAAAAAGCGGCCTCCTCCCCGCTTCCCGCCGGGCTGACCGCGCTGGTTCCCTCAGCCGCTCTGAATCCGATCGGCGGAACCCGCGACGATTCCTCCGGGCGGACGACCTGGCTGGGCGTCATCCTGGCCATGGCCGCCGCCGTGCTCACCTTTCTGTCCGCCCGGCGCATTCCCGGCGCGCTGCAGTTCCTGCTGACCACCCAGCTCAGTCTGGATGCCGGGGCGAGGTTCGCGCTGAGCACCATCACGCGTTATGTGATCATCATCGCGGGAGCCGTGTTCACGCTGGGGCTGGTGGGCATCACGTGGTCCAGCGTCCAGTGGCTGGCCGCCGCGCTGACCGTGGGCCTGGGATTCGGGCTTCAGGAAATCTTCGCCAATTTCTTCTCCGGCCTCATCATCCTCGCCGAGCGCCCCATCCGCCCCGGGGATGTGATCACCATCGACAACATCACCGGCTCCGTGGCCCGCATCCAGATCCGCGCCACCACCATCCGGGCCGGTGACGGCAAGGATTATATCGTTCCCAACAAGGAGCTGATCACGGGAAAACTTCTCAACTGGACGCGCACCGACTCCATCACGCGCCAGGAAATCGGCCTCAGCGTGGCCTACGGCACCGACCCCGTGGCCGCCCTCAGGCTCCTCGCCCGCATCGCCGCTGAACATCCCGCCGTCATGAAGGATCCCGCGCCCGTGGTCTCCTTCGAGGCGTTCGGCGAAAGCATTCTCAGGCTGTTTCTCCGCTTCCACACCGCCAACCTCGACCAGCGGCTGCCCACCCTGACGGACCTCAACTGCACCATCGCCAGGGAGTTCGCCGCCGCCGGCATCGGCCTGCCCCTGCCGGAAGGCCATGTGCCCGTCCGTCCCTCCATCGTGCCGCCGCTCTGATCCGGTCTCCTTCCAAAGGCCAAAGGGGTAACCTCCATCCGGGACAGGACGCGAATACGGGGATCACCGCGTTTCACTGAGGCTTTTTTTCCGCCCGGTGGCCGCGGCCTGTTTTTCGCTGCCGGAGAGGATGTCGTGCAGGCGCAGCAGATCGTCCTCCGTGATGTCCACAAAGGAATCGAGGCTCCGCAGCGCGGCCACCACGGTTTCGTGGGAGATTTCCGGTTTGCCGCCGGGAGGTTTTTCCGGATGATTGAAATAGGCCGGGTAGCGCCGCCATTTGAAAATATAGTTAAACGCCACGGCCACCGTCACCATCGTCAGGGCGTTCAGCGCCACCGGACTCCAGACAAAAGAGAAGCCCAGGGCCTTCACGTTGGCCCCGCCAATAACCGCGGTCAGAGCCGTCGCTCCGCCGGGCGGGTGGATGCATTTCAAAACATGCATGGTGCCGATGGCCAGTCCCACGGCACAGCCGGCGGCCAGAGGAATGTCCGGAATAAACCGCGCGCAGCCCACTCCGATCGCGGCCGAGAAAACATGTCCCGCAATCACCGGCCAGGGCTGCGACAACTGCCCGTGCGGCACCGCGAAGAGCAGCACCGCGCTGGCTCCCATGGAGGCGATGAGCATGGCGGACCCGTTCAGATGCAGGGCATTCCGGCAGATCGCCACCAGCACCAGCATGGAAATCAGTCCTCCCGCCGCGGAGACCAATTTTTCCTTCCAGTCCACCGCGTCCAGTTCGACGCCGATCCATTTTCCAATTTTACTGATCATAAAAACGATCATCACTTCTCCGCGCCCGGGGTCCGCGGCGGAAATCACAAGCCGTCAGACATGGCGGCGCGCCGGTTTTGGACCGGCTGCGGGCTGTGGCGCGGGGTGGATTTCAGCCGTTCGGCTGCCGGTTGCCAAAGCGCTGCCGGGCTTCGGCCGGAAGATTGCTGCTGATCCACTGACGGGCGGCGGCGGGCTCGCGTTCGGCCCAGGTGCGGACGAGGTCGCGGGTGGTTTTACTGCGGCGGCGCTCGTCGGTGATGGTTCCGGCCCAGGCGAGGGCGGCTTCGGGATCCTCCTTCTGCACCTGCCAGGCGAAGGTTTCGCGCGGCTGATCGGTGGAGGCGGAGGGCGGGAACTGGTTCAGCCAGGCTCCGGCCTCATTCGGCTGATCTTTGGACCAGCGCTCCACGACCTGCGAAAGCACATAGGGTTTGGCTTCGGAATCCGGCAAAGTGCTGGCCCAGGAGGCGGCGGAGGTGGCGTCCTTGTCCGCCAGGCGCCCGGCCAGTTTGCCGAGCAGGCCGTTTTTGAAGGGACTGTCCTGCAGGCCGCTGACCCAGTCGCGGGCGGCGTCCGGGCTGCGCTGGGCGAAATACTGATCCAGCACCCGGTCCATGACCTCACCCCGGGCATTGCTGCGGGGCATGGTTTCAGCCAGGGTGGCGGCGCGGGCGAGATCGGTTTTGGCCAGACCGCCGAGCACTCCCACCAGATAACGGTTTCCGTCCTCGGTGGTGGCGGCCTCCTTGCCGTTCTCGGTCGCCCAGGCGATGGCCTGGTCAGGATTTTTCTGAGCCCAGTTGCCCAGCACCATGTTGGCCGCCATGCCGCCGATCCAGTCCTTGCGCTCCTTCACGGAGGCCAGAGCGGCCGCGGGATCCGCCGCGCCCCACTGGGTCATGAGCATTTGAAGCTCGCGGCCGCGCTCCCGGGGATTGAAGTTCTCCAGCATGGCCCCGAGGGCGGCGCTGCGGGAATCGTTGTCCTTCAGGGTTTTGAGAAAAGCCAGATAATCCGTCATGCGCGCCACGGGATCCTGCTGGTCGAAAATCGCCTTCACGCGGGCCGCCGCCTGCTCCGCCGTGGTGATCCGGCCGGTGGTGCCGGCGTCCGCCTCTTTGGAGCCGCCATTTTTGCCGGCTTCGGGGCCGTCCGCATTTTTTTTGCTCCCAGGAGGGGAGTTGGCGGTGATTCCCGGAAGAATCTGAGCGTTTTTCCGGTCATTGCCATTGACGCTGTCAAGGCTGCCCGTGACCCGGCCAGCGATGAAAGCCCCGCCAACCGCGAGAGTGCAGACGGCGGACTGAAGGACCAGGGTGAAGCGGCGGGTCATGAAAAGGCGGGGGAATGGGAAAGAAACGCGGACGTCGGGGGAAGTTCCGTCCGGGAGAGTCAGGCAGGCACTACGCGGGCCCGGGAACGGAGTTTTCAGGCATTTGCCTGAGCGGGCGTGACGGAGACCCATAGGGCCGCCAGGACTGATAGGGCCAATAAGTCCGACAGGGCGGATGTGGAAAAGTCCGGCTCTTCAGAAAACCCTGTTGACGTGTAAAACAAAACCGCCGGACGGCAGTGACGCGGTCCGGCGGCGGGAAAATGAATGAAATCGCTTCCGCTTTCCTGGGCGGGGAAATCAGGCGATTTCGGCGACCTGAATGACTTTGCGGCCTTTGTAGGTGCCACAGGTGGGGCAGACAATGTGGGAAGGAACCGCCGCGCCGCACTCGGAGCAGGAGTTCAGCTTGGGAGCATGCCAGCGGTGGGAGGCGGCGCGTGTTTTCTGACGGGCACGGGAGGATTTGCGCTTGGGAACGGCCATGGGATTCGGTCTCTGTTAAATTAGGATTTTTGTTTCGGATCGGCGGAAGGAAGATTATCCAGTGCCCCCCAGACATCACGTTGGCCAGGATCCACCGTTTCCTCCCCGTTCAGTGGCACATACGCGCTCTCAGGGGCAAATCCGCCTTCCCCGGAACAGGGACGCGGTGCAACATTGGACTCCTCGCAGCGGGGATACCCGGGAAGGGCGAGCAGTGTATCTTCCCGTAATTGCGCTGTCAAGTCCAGTGTGGCGGCTTCGTCGCGCTCCTCACAGGTGAAATACGGATTCAGGCTGACCTTCCAGGGCAGCCGCTGCGGGCAATGCGAGCATTGCAGTTCGAACTGCGCCTCCGCCGAGCCCTCGACGATGATATCGCCGTCATCCAGGCGCACCGTGACGTCATATTTAAAGGGCGGGGTGAACACGGGATCATACTTTCCGGTGAGTCCGAAAAGATCCGTGCGCAGCTCGCCGGAGTAGTTCCGGCCGTCCGGCGGCAGGTCATTCAAGTGAATCAAAGGCAGCGACATACCACCGAGACTGCTCAAAATTTCTTTCCGCGCAAGGCCGTTTGGAAAAGAGCGCCTGCGCCTGCGGGGAATGCCGGTCGGCACGGGGATGGAAAAACGGACCGGTGAGGAGGCGATGGAGAGGATTGGCGGACGGGAGGATAAGACAGGGGAGTTTTTTTGCGAAGGCGGAGCCGGGACCGCGTATGAGCGGTATGCGGTATTTTCACCTCCGGTTATGGCGTGCGGCTGTGCTGCTTGCGGGGATACTTCTGCCCGGAATGCTGAAGGCGGGCGGGATCGCGGGAAGCCCGGCGGCGGGGCTGAAGGAGGAAAGCGGGAAGGTCCCGGCGGAAACCTGGTGGTCGCTGCGGCCCCTGGTGCGGCCCGGCGTGCCGGCGGGGGAGGGGAATCCGGTGGATGCCTTTATCCGGCAGCGGCTGAAAGCGGAGGGCTGGGAGCCGTCCCCGGAGGCGGACCGCGCGACTTTGGCCAGACGGGTTTATTTTGATCTGCTGGGCCTGCCTCCGACTCCGGCGCAAATGCGGGAGTTTTGTGAGGATGCCCCGCCGGACGCCTGGGAAAAGTTGGTGGACCGCCTGCTGGCCTCGCCGCACTACGGCGAGCACTGGGCGCGGCACTGGCTGGATGTGATCCATTTTGCGGACACGCATGGGTTTGAGCATGACGTTTTCCGGCCCAATGCCTGGCGCTTCCGGGATTATGTCATTGCCGCTTTCAACGCCGACACGCCCTGGGGACGGTTCATTGAGGAGCAGCTGGCCGCTGATGTGCTGTTTCCGGACCGGCCGGAGCTGACGCCGGCGATTGGCTTTCTGGGCGCGGGACCCTACGACGCCAGCGCGGCGGGCACGGCGCCGATGAGTTTTGAGAATCTGGACCGGGACGATCTGGTGACGCAGACCATGTCCGCCTTCACCAGCACCACGGCCAACTGCGCGCGCTGCCACGCCCACAAATTCGACGCCATCCCGCAGGAGGATTATTACGCCCTGCAGGCCGTGTTCGCCGGAGTGGGGAAAGGCGATATTTCCTACGATGAGACCGCCGCCACCGCCGATGCCCGGAAGCGCGCCATGGCGCTCCGGACGGCGGCGGCCGCGGGCGACGCGGCGGTGCTGACCAATCCTGACAATGCCGCGCGTCTGGCTGAATGGGAGGCCGAGCGGGCCGCCGGAAGCGGCTGGCGGGTGCTGAAGCCGGAGATTTTTGTGTCGGCGGGCGGCGCCACCCTGGTCCGGCAGCCGGATGATTCCATCCTGGCCAGCGGTGTTCTTCCGCCAAAGGAAACACTCACGGTGACCGCCGGCTCGGATTTGTCCCGCGTGACGGCGCTGAAGCTGGAGGTTCTCCCGGATCCCAGCCTGCCCGGCGGTGGGCCAGGCCGGGCCAGCAACGGCAACCTGCACCTGACCAGCATCGGCGTGCAGATTTTCCCGCCGGGCGCGGGGCAGGGGACCGCCGCGCCGATTGCCTCCGCGACCTCCGACTGGGACGAGCCCGGCGGCTGGTCGATCGATAAAGTCCTGGACGCGGACCCGGGGACGGAATGGGGGATTTTTCCCAAAGTCGGACAGGCTCACCAGGCGGTTTTCGTTTTCGCCGCTCCGGTGGAACTGCCGCCCGGCGCGAAAATGGCGGTGACGCTGAACCAGCTGTTCGGCGGCTCGCACATCATCGGGCGCTTCCGTTTGTCGGTGACCGATGCGCCTTCGGCTTTCACCCTGGCGCTGGACGCGGCGGCGGATGCCGCCCTGACCAAGCCGGTGGCCGCCCGCGGCGCGGCGGAAACGCTCAGTCTGTCCGCCGCCGTGCTGCGCAGTCTGGCCGCGCGGGATTTGGCGGAACTGCCGCCGCAGGCTCAGGTTTACGCCGCCAGCCGGACTTACAATCCAGGCAGCGGCCCGGTCACCATTGGCCAGCCGCGGGTGATCCGGGTGCTGCAGCGCGGGGATTTGAACAAACCGGGAGCGGAGGTTCCGCCCGGAGCCCTGACGGAAATTTCCGGATTGAATGCCCGCTTCCCGGCCGGGGACGAGGGCCAGCGCCGGGCCGCGCTCGCGCACTGGCTGGCGGACGCGCGGAATCCGCTGACCTGGCGCAGCATCGCCAACCGCGTGTGGCAGTTTCATTTTGGAGCCGGCCTCAGCTCCACTCCCGGCGACCTGGGAAAAATGGGCGCTTTGCCTTCAAATCCCGCGCTGCTGGACTGGCTGGCGGCGGAGCTGCGGGACAATGGCGGATCGCTGAAAAAACTGCACAGACTCATTCTCACCAGCCACACCTGGCGTCAGTCCGCCGCCCACCGGGAGGAGCCGGCAAAACTTGATCCTGACAACCGCCTGCTCTGGCGCATGAACAGCCGCCGCCTGGAGGCCGAGAGTTTCCGGGACGCCGTGCTGCAGGCTTCCGGCAGGCTGGACCTGACCGCCGGGGGTCCCGGCGTGCCGCATTTCATCAGTTCGCCGGGCCCGCAGTCCACGCCCTCGCTGGATTACACGGCCTATGACTGGAACACGCCGGGCTCCGGCCGCCGCGGCATTTACCGGGTGGTCTGGCGCGGGATTTCCGATCCGCTGTTTGATGCTCTGGATTTCCCGGATGCGGCGGTGCTGACGGCGGAACGCGGTTTTTCCGCCTCCGCGCTGCAGGCGCTGACGCTGTGGAATAACAACTTTGTCCTGCATCACGCGGCGGCCCTGGCGGCACGGGCGGACATGGAAGACGCCGCTGATCCCGTGACGCGGATTTACCGCCTGACGCTCCTGCGCGATCCCCGGCCGGAGGAGCTGGAAGTCATGAAAACCTGCGCCGCCCGGGACGGACTGGCGGAAGTGTGCCGCATTCTTTTTAACAGCAATGAATTCCTTTTTATCCAGTGATCCGCGGGCGGCGGCGGCTGTTTCACGCCGCCGGTTTCTGCAAATGTCAGGCGGCGGCTTCGGCGGTCTTGCCCTGGCGCATCTGCTGGCCGGGGAAAGCCGGGCCTCGGTTTTCAACAACCACGCCAGCGCCGGCACCGGCGGCGGCGGCCTGCATTTTCCGGCGAAGGCGAAGCGCATCATCCAGCTTTTCATGAATGGCGGGACGAGCCAGATGGACACCTTTGATTACAAGCCGGAGCTGGCGCGGCGTCATGGCGAGATGGCCGGACCCAGGGAAAAGCCGGAAGGCCAGACCGGCATGCCGGGCGCGGTGATGAAGAGCCCCTTCGAATTCAAACAGCACGGCCAGAGCGGCCGCTGGGTGAGCAGTGTTTTTCCGCATCAGGCCAAACACGTGGACCGCATGGCTTTTCTTATGGCCATGACCGGACCCACCAGCGTGCACGGACCGGGCAGTTACATCATGAACACCGGTTTCCAGCTGCCGGGATTCCCCTCGCTGGGTGCTTGGCTTTCCTACGGTCTGGGCTCGGAAAACGAGAACCTTCCCGCCTACGTGGTGCTGCCGGACGTGCGGGGCCTGCCCTACAATCAGCGCGGAAATTTTTCGTCAGGATTCCTCCCCGCCAGTCATCAGGGCACGGTCATCCGCGCCGGAGCGGCCGCCGCCGTGCCGGATTTGTTTCCAGGCGCGGCCTGGTCGAAAGCGGGCGGTGAAGTCTCCAGCCGGGGCCTGGGGATTCTGGAAAAACTGAACCGCGCCCACGCGGCGGAGCATCCCGGCGACTCGCGGCTGGAGGCGCGCATTGATTCCTATGAACTCGCGGCGCGCATGCAGCTCAGCGCGCCGGAGGCCTTTGATCTGACCAAGGAAACGGAAATCACCAAAAAAGGCTACGGCCTCGATCAGCCCGCCACCGAGGACTTCGGCCGGCGTTGTCTGCTGGCCCGGCGGCTGGTGGAGCGGGGCGTGCGGTTTGTCCAGGTCTGGAGCGGACCGCAGGGCGCGGCCAACAATTGGGACAACCATGGCAGCATTTCCGGTGAGCTGCCGCCCATCGCCCTGGGCATGGACCAGCCGGCGGCGGCTTTACTCGAAGACTTGGATTCGCGGGGCCTGCTGGAGGACACGCTGGTGGTCTGGACCACGGAATTCGGCCGCACGCCGTTCGCCCAGGGCAACGGCGGCCGCGACCACAACGGCGGCTCCTACGTCACCTGGCTGGCGGGCGCGGGTGTGAAGGCGGGTGTGGCTTACGGCGAAAGCGACAGCCTCGGTTTCAAAGCCGAGGTGAACCGCACCCAGTGCTACGATCTTCATGCCACCATCCTGCACCTCATGGGCATCGACCACGAGAAACTCACCTTCCGCCACGCCGGAGTGGACCGCCGCCTCACCGATGTCCACGGGCATGTGATCTCCGGCATCCTGGCATGAGGTTCAGGGCTTGCGGACTGCTCCCGCTGATTCCACCATGCGGCATGAGCCTGTCCTTCTTCACGATCGTGAAATTCCTGTTGAGCGCGCTGGTCATCACGCTGGTGACGGAGGCGGTGAAACGCAGCGACAAAGCCGGAGCCCTGCTGGCCAGCCTGCCATTTGTAACCGTTATTTCGATGCTCTGGATTTATCACGAAACGCCGGTGGAATCGCGCATCGCCAAAGTTTCCACCCACGCGCACCTGGTCTTCTGGTATGTCCTGCCCACACTGCCGATGTTCCTGGTTTTTCCCTGGATGGCGCGGCACTGGGGATTTTACGGCGCGCTGTCCGGCGGGGCGGTGCTGACGGTGGCGCTTTTTGCCCTCACGCGGGCGATCCTGGCGAAATACGGGATTCTGCTGTAGCGGGTACATTCCCCTCACCGTGCAGGAAGGAACCGCCGGGGCGCATTTCACGGGGATCCGGCATTTCTCCGGAAAAGGGTCCGCCGGGGATTATCTGGAAATCTCCAGCATTCTCAGAATTGGAAGTTCGGCCCGCTGGCGGATGTCCTCGGGCATTTCCACCCGGGGTTCAAGATCGCGGAGGCAGTGGAGAAGTTTCTCCATGGTGTTGAGCTTCATGTAGCGGCAGTCGGCGCAGGCGCAGTGCTCGGTGGGGCCGGGGATGAACTCCTTGCCGGGGCATTCGCGGCGCAAACGGTGGAGCATGCCGCTTTCAGTGGCGATGATGAACTGCTTTGACGGATGATCGCGGCAGAAGTGCACCATTTTCTCCGTGCTGCAAACCTCGTCGGCCAGCAGGCGCACGGCGAAAGGGCATTCGGGGTGGGCGACGACGGGGGCGTCCGGATACTGCTCCCGGATGCGGAGGATGCTGTCGCGGGTGAACTCGACATGGACATAACACGCGCCCTGCCAGAGTTCCATGGGGCGGCCGGTCTGTTCGATGACCCAGGAGCCGAGATTGGCGTCGGGAACAAAAAGGATGTTCCGGTCGGGCGGCGTGGCGTTGACGATTTTGACGGCGTTGCCGCTGGTGCAGATGCAGTCACTGAGGGCCTTCACGCCGCCGCTGCAGTTGATGTAGGCGATGACGTAATAATTTTTGTCCGCGTGCTTTTTGAGGTAAGCCTCAAGGGCTGGAGCCGGACAGCTCTGCTCCAGGGAACAACCGGCGTCCTTGTCGGGAAGAACCACGATTTTCGCGGGATTCACAATCTTCGCGGTCTCGGCCATGAAGTGCACGCCGCAGAAAACAATGACATCGGCGTCGGTTTCCTTCGCTTTGTAGGCCAGGCCAAGGGAATCGCCCACGAAGTCGGCGATCTCCTGGATTTCCTTCACCTGGTAATTATGGGCAAGGATGACGGCGTTCCGCAGCTTTTTCAGGCGGAGGATTTCGGAGCGCAGGTCGAGAGCGGGGGCGGCGGCGGTCATGGATTCTGAAAATACGTCGGTGGGGAGGCCAATGGCGGCATCCCCGGTGAAGAAAGGAAAATTAACGGAACAGAACGAAACGAAACGAAGTGGAGGGCAGTGAGGGAAACAGGTTTACTCCTCCCTTTTCAACCTGGCGCTGGCCCGCTGCAAGGCCTCGCGTTCCTCGGCCGTGAGACTGTCCAGGCCGTCGCGGCCGATCTTCTCAAGCAGGGCGTCAATGTCCCTCACGGCTTTTTTCTCGGGATACAGATCCTCGCGGGGTTTGATTTTAGGCTCGTAAATGGTTGCCGGGGGCTTTTCCGTCCCGGTCCGGCGCGGTGAATTTCCGGTCCGGGATTTCGGGAGGGCTGGTCGGGAGGGGCGGCGTTTGGGCAAGGCCTGCCGGAAGGCATCCGTAATGGCTTCAAAACGGTCCGGCAGACCTTTCCGGCGCAGGAACAGGTAGGTGAGAAGGCAGTTCGCCAGAAAAGCGGCCAGCCAGGCGTATTGCCGGTTTCCAAGATACTGGACGATATGCACCGCGAAAAAGACGGCCCCCACGTATTTGGCCTGAAAAGCGGGGTGAGGCACAAAAAAAGGAGCCTGGGGTTCCATGAAACAGAACGCCAGAAACAGGCAGAAGTGACTGAAAGTCGGACCGGCCAGAAGGGATGGAAGGCCCAGGAAGGACAGGATCAGCGTCACCGCCGGAGGGATAAAAAGCAGCCACACATAAAGGGAGGCGAACACTTTTCTCCCGAACGTCTGCTCCAGCCTCATGCCCCAGACATACAGGAACACCATGTCGAGGATGAACCAGATGCTGGGACTGTTGACAAAAAGATAGGTGACCCAGCGCCAGATCTGCGCTCCGCCGCCGAGATCGGAGGGCGGCGCCGCGAACATGAAGGAATCCGCCCAGCGGCCCATTCCCACAAAGGCCGACAAAAAGAGCGCCGCCACATGGGCGATGACCAGGACGGTGGACAGATACAGGGGAATCCCCCGGAAGCGGCCCAGGGGCTGGTTGTCAGGGTGATAGGAGGAAAGAGGGACAATCATGGCGTGATCCGCATGCGGGAAGCCTGCTTAACACGCGGTCCGCCTCCGCACAACTGGAGCGGAGGCCAGGGTTTGCGCCCGGACAAAACCGGCACATTTGGCGCAACGGGAATGGGCGGGGAGTCAGGCGGGTTTGAGATCAAGCTTTCCGGGGAAGAGGAGAACCCGGATGCGTAATTCGGCTTTGGTGACTTCAGTCACGGGCCGGAGGCCCATGCTCCGTTCCAGGGACAGGAGCACGGGCATCCTGCCCGTGAGTTTGACAACTGTTTGAAAATTTACCAAAGCCGAAGTAAGGACTCAAACCCCTGCAGGCCACAGGCGGGGTGTTTCAGGCTTTGGATCACGGATTTGATGCCTCCAGCAGCGCATTGGTGATCGGGTGCGTCAGATAGGTGGCGGACGCGGTCTGACAGACGGCGGGGAGCGGCTTCAGGTTCGAGCTTCGGCTTGCCTTCCGGGCCTTTCCGTGAAATTCGAACCATGCCCAACGACCGTCTTGCCCGCCAGATGCAGTTCATTATCGAGGCCGACCGCCTGAAGGAGGTGTTCCGTCAGACGATCCTCAGCCGGAGCCGCCGTTCTGAAAACAGCGCCGAGCATTCCTGGCATTTTGCCCTGATGATCATCACCCTCGCCGAGCACTCGGATTATCAGCCGCTGGATGTGCTCCGGGTGCTGAAAATGGTGCTGATTCACGATCTGGTGGAAATCGACGCCGGCGACACTTTTGCCTACGATACGGTGGGTCTGGCGGATCAGCATGAGCGCGAATCTCTCGCCGCTGACCGTATTTTCGGGCTCCTCCCGGAGGACCAGGGCGGGGATTTCCGCCGGCTTTGGGATGAATTCGAGGAACAGACGACTCCCGAAGCCCGTTTCGCCGCCGCCTGCGACCGCCTCCAGCCTGTCCTCCTCAACTGCCTCACCCAGGGCCACGCCTGGCAGAAGCACGGCATCACCCGCGAGCAGGTCCATGGCCGCAATGCCCACATCGCCAACGGATCAGCGGCGCTGTGGGAATACGCCCTCGGGATCATCAATCAGGCGGTGGCGGACGGGCATCTTCCGGAAGCAAAGCGTGAGCGAATGTTCTGATTTTCCTTTCGTTATGCCCTGCGGTTGCTGGAACTCCGTAATCGGACGGGCAGGGCGGAGACGGCTGATCTCATGGCCCTCTTTTCGTGGGCGGCTGCGGGTGGATGGTTCCGCGTTTCATGAGACTCCAGCACAGAACTCCTCCGCAAACCAGCCCCAGGACTGGTGGCAGCAGCACTGCGGGCCAGTACCCGAACCTTTCGTAAAAGGGCACAATCACATCCCACAGCAGGACACTTTTGACGGTGCCGGCCTCCAGAGCGTTGAGGTCCCGGATGGTCATGACGGTCAGGATCACGAAGGCACCCCCGAAAAGCAGGATTTGTTTCCGGAATCGCCTCATGATTATTCCGAAAGGCATTCCCTGTTCCTGGGCTTCCTGCGGGGCGGTCTCCGGTTTTGCGGCTTTCTTTGTCCGGGTGAACCGTTGATGGAGTCTGTAAAGAACCCCCACCGGGAGCACTCCCGCGCCGGTGGCGGCCAGAGCCTCATAAGCCGAGGTGGCTTTGCTGCCGGCTCCCCAGGTGGCCGCGCACCAGAAACCGGCAAATCCCGCCAGAGCCCCGAAAAAAGCGGGCGCGGTCCGGCGGCCCAGGATCCATCCGGCCAGCGCTCCGCCCAGAACCGGCACCAGAATCCACGGCGAATCCCGGAGTTCCAGCAGATACCCGGGTTTTCCCATCTGAGGAATGAAAGCGGCGGGGACCACCACCAGAAGCGCGAAAATCAATCCCGCCCACTGGGCTGGATTCATAGGCTGTTTGTCGGGATCGTACACGGGAAACCGGGGCAGGGATGTCAGGTGAACCGGCAGGGGAGTAATTTGAGGCCTTTCACCCGTTTGAATTCCCCTGCATTCGCGGTGACCAGGGTGGCTCCAATACTTCGGGCCTGGGCGGCAATCAGCAAATCCAGAGGGCCAATCGAGAGGCCCGCGGCTTCCAGTTCCGCACGGATGTCCGCATAATGCAGGGCGGCATCGAGATTGAAATCAACCAGTTGGAACAGGCCCAGAAAAGCCTGCAAACGGGGAGCCTGGTGCGGGTGAGTGGTTATATTTTTCCTGACACCTGTCCAGAGTTCCGCCGCCACGATCGCCGGAATTCCGGTGCGTCCGGGAGCGGGAAGTTTATCCGTGCCGGCTTTGTTCCTGAGCACGGGAATGCAGGCGCTGGAGTCCAGAAGAAAATCGGGGTTCACTCAGTTTTTAATCAGAACTGTGGAGCCGGCCGCTCGTGAGCCACGGGACGCTCCGGAGGCTCTGGAAAATCACCCGCGTCAGGGAATTTCTCCGCGAGGAAAGCTGCAATTTCGGAAAAAGTCTGAAAGGCCGAAGCCGTGACAGGCCTGAGGACCACGGTGTCGCCCAACCTTTCGATGCGCACCTCCGTGCCTTCGAAACGGAAGGCCCTGGGCAGCCGGATGGCCTGACTGCCCCCATGCTGGAAAATCTTGGCTGTCGTCATATCTACAAAATATGCCTACCCTTCACCGGGTCAAGAAGCAGGATTCATCCGCCATGACCCGGAATGGTTTTTTTTGGGGATGAAACGCTGGTGCCGCGTCCGCCCCGCCGGAAAATGATGCGCGGAGGCCGGTTTCATCCTCTTGCATTCGCGGGGGGGAATTTTAGATAAGGTTCAGCCATGCCTCCCATCGTCCAGTCCCTGTGCCGTTTTTACCATTCCTCCATCGGGAAGAAAATCCTTGTCGCCCTTACCGGTCTGGGGCTGATGGGATTCGTTCTCGGACACCTGCTGGGCAATCTTCAGGTTTTTCTGGGGCCGGACGCGATCAATACTTACGCGAAGAAGCTGCATGATCTCGGCATTCTCCTCTGGGTGGCGCGCATCGGCCTGCTGGTGATGGTGGCGGTCCACATCGTGGCCACCATCCAGCTGACCCGGGAGAACAAGGCGGCGCGGAAACAGAAATACGCCGTGGACGCCACCCGTCAGGCCACGAAGTCCTCCCTGACCATGATCTGGAGCGGATCGACCATTCTGGTCTTCATCGTGTATCACCTGCTGCACTTCACGATCAACAAGGGCCACGGCTACTACGACCACGACAATGCCCGTTACTGGCTGCCGGACGGCTCGCACAATGTTTACAACATGATGATCGACGGCTTCAGCGTGTGGTATGTGTCGGCCTTCTACATTCTCGGCATGTTCCTCCTCTGCGGTCATCTCAGTCACGGGTTTGCGAGCGTTTTCCAGACCCTGGGCCTGGCGACGCCCCGCCTGCGGCAGCCAATCCGCGTGGCCGCGCTGCTGTTTGCCTGGGGCATTTTCGCGGGAAATGTCTCCATCCCGCTGGCCATCCTCTCCGGCATCAAGTCCTGAACTGAACTGAACTGAACCGAGTGAACCGCATTCAACGGAACTGAACCTTTTCCCCCAAATTTCGAGCCATGATCAGCGAAGTCCACGATTCCCCCTCCCATCCCGGCCGCGTCAGTGACACCCCTCCCGACGGCTCGCCGAAGGTGCCGCTCGCCGACAAGTGGACGAAGCACAAAGCCCAGTCGAAGCTCATCAACCCCGCCAACCGGCGAAAATACACCATCATCGTGGTGGGCAGCGGCCTGGCCGGAGCGGCGGCGGCGGCCACGCTTTCCGAGCAGGGCTACAACGTGAAGTGTTTCTGTTATCAGGACAGCCCCCGGCGCGCCCACAGCATCGCCGCCCAGGGCGGGATCAACGCCGCCAAAAACTATCAGAACGACGGCGACAGCACCCACCGGCTTTTCTACGACACCATCAAGGGCGGCGACTTCCGTGCCCGGGAGTCCAATGTTCACCGCCTCGCGGAGGTCAGCGTGCAGATCATCGACCAATGCGTCGCCCAGGGCGTGCCCTTCGCCCGGGAGTACGGCGGTCTGCTGGCCAACCGCTCCTTCGGCGGCACCCAGGTTTCGCGGACCTTTTACGCGGCCGGCCAGACCGGTCAGCAGTTGCTGCTGGGGGCTTACGCGGCGCTGAACAAGGAGATCAGCCAGGGTCTCGTGACCATGTATTCCCGTACCGAAATGCTCGACCTCGTGGTCGTTGACGGCCACGCCAAAGGCATCGTCGTCCGCGACATGGTGACCGGCAAAATCTCCACCCACGCCGGGGACGCCGTCCTTCTCTGCACCGGCGGATACGGCAACGTTTTCTATCTTTCCACCAACGCCAAGGGCTGCAACGTCACCGCCACCTGGCGCGCCCACAAACGCGGGGCGTGGTTCGCCAATCCCTGCTACACCCAGATTCACCCGACCTGCATTCCCGTCAGCGGCGACTATCAGAGCAAGCTGACGCTCATGTCCGAGAGCCTGCGCAACGACGGCCGCTGCTGGGTGCCGAAACGCAAGGAGGACTGCGGCAAACCGCCGGCCTCCATTCCCGAGGAGGACCGCGACTATTATCTGGAGCGGAAATATCCCAGCTTCGGCAACCTCGCCCCGCGCGACATCGCCAGCCGCGCCGCCAAGGAGCAGTGCGACGACGGACGCGGCGTGGGTCCCGGCGGACTGGGCGTTTACCTTGATTTCGCGGACGCCATCAAGCGCCTCGGCGAGGACAAAATCCGCGAGCGTTACAGCAATCTGTTCGACATGTACGAGCAGATCACCGGCGAAAACGCCTACAAACAGCCGATGCGCATTTACCCCGCCGTGCACTACACCATGGGCGGTCTCTGGGTGGACTACAATCTGATGAGCAATGTCCCCGGCCTGCATGTGCTGGGCGAGGCCAATTTCTCCGACCACGGCGCCAACCGCCTCGGAGCCAGCGCCCTGATGCAGGGTCTGGCGGACGGATACTTCATCATTCCCGCGACTCTGCCGAATTACCTCGCGGACCAGAAACCTGGCAAATTCACGACCGACGGCCCGGAATTCCGCGCCGCCGAGGAGGCCGCCCGCGAACGCACCCGCAGGCTCCTCTCCGTGAACGGCAACCGCACCGTGGCCAGTTTCCACCGGGAACTTGGCCTGCTGGTCTGGGACAAATGCGGCATGGCCCGCACCAAGGAGGGGCTGGCCGAAGCGCTGAAAAAGATTCCGGACCTGCGCGAGCAGTTCTGGAAAAATGTGCGCGTCCCCGGCAGCGGCGACAGCTTCAATCAGGAACTCGAAATGGCCGGCCGCGTGGCCGACTTCCTCGAATTCGGCGAACTGCTCTGCCTTGATGCCTATAACCGCGATGAATCCTGCGGCGGCCACTTCCGCCTGGAGCATCAAGTTGAAGGCGAAGCCGACCGCGACGACGCCAATTTCTCCTACGTCGGAGCCTGGGAATACACCGGCGACCTCTCCAAACCCAAGCTCAACAGGGAGTGGCTGGAATACGAGGCCGTCCACTTCTCCACCCGCAGCTACAAATAACGTTTTTTAAAGCGAAAGGCCGCCGTCGATGGGGATCATCGCTCCGTTGATGAAGGAGGCCGCGCCGGAGGCGAGGAAAAGGTGCAGAGCCGCCACCTCCTCCGCGAGGCCTATGCGGCGCAGCGGAGTCCGGGCAATCAGGGTCTGCGCCAGACCCGGCGGCAGGTTGCGGTTCATCGGGGTTTCGATAAAACCGGGGGCGACCACATTCACCCGGACGCCGGACGGTCCGAGTTCCCGGGACCAGGCCCGGGTGAAGGCGATGACGCCCGCCTTGCTGGCGGCGTAGGCGGCGGCCACGGGCAGCGGCGATTTTGCCAGAATGGAGGCGGTGTTCGTGATCACGCCGCAGCCGGCTTTGACCATGGCGGGGGCAAGGGCCCGCACGCAGTTCACCGTGCCTTTCAGATTCACGGCCAGCATGGCCTCCAGCGCGCTCTCCGGCAGCGTGCCCGCGTGCTGGTCGCCGGTGTTGAGGCCGGCATTGTTGATGAGAATGTCCATTTTGCCATGCCGTTCCAGCACCGCGCCGGCCGCCTGGTTCACGGCTTCGGGAGAAGTCACATCGGCCTCGACCGGACGGACGCTCAATCCCTCCGACGCCAGCAGCGCCGCCGCATCGGCCAGCGCCCCGGGCCGCAGATCCCACATTTCCACCCGGGCTCCGGCTTTGGCAAAAGCCCGCGCCACTTCCAGACCGATACCGGAGGCCCCGCCGGTGACGATGACCACCGCCCCCGTGAAATCATAGACAGGCTGAGGGCTGATCATGGCATTGGCACCGGATTCATGGAGGTGGGGGCGAGGTCGATTTCCGTGACCATGGTGCGCGGGTCCATGTTCAGCGCGGACAGAATGGCGGCGGCGACGTCGTCCGGCGGAATGGCCAGATGGGCGGCGGGCAGCTTTTTGCCGCCCGCCGCGAAAAATTCCGAGGCCACAAAATCCGGATAAACGCCGATGACCCGCACGCCGTAATGCCGGACCTCCTGAGCCAGACACTGCGTGAATCCGCGCAGGGCGAATTTGGAGCAGACATACGGCGTGCCGCTGGCCCAGCCGCGTTTGGAGGAAACGGAGCCGACATTGATGATGGCGCCGGCGCGTTTTTGGAACATGTCCGGCAGCACCAGCCGGGAGAGGAAGATGGCGGAGCGGAAGTTCACGCGCATGATGTCGTCCAGCTGGTCCATCTTCAGCTGCATGACCGGTGAAATAGCGCCATAACCGGCGTTGTTGATCAGAATATCAATCGGCCCGAAAGCGGCCCGAGCCTCCCGGACCAGATGCTCCATCCGCGCGTCCTCCGCCACATCCGTGGGCACGGCCAGAGCCCGTCCGCCGGTGCCGGCGTTGATTTCCTCCGCCAGCTGATCCAGCCGGTCACGCCGTCTGGCGGCCAGAACCACCTGGGCTCCGGCGGCGGCGAGCCGGCGGGCGGTGGCCTGGCCGATGCCGGCGGAGGCTCCGGTCACAATGGCGGTCCTGCCGGCGAGAGGGGAAGGGGACGGATTGGTTTCCAAGGTTTCAGGAGTGGCTGGTGAGCGGATTCCGGAAGGAATTCACAGTGGAAATCTAACATCTGAGCCGGCTTTGGACAGTATAAAAACGGGAAGCCCGGGCTCCCCGGGCGCATTTTTTGACGGGGCCCGCCGGGAAAACGGACCGAAAGGCGGCGGACTCCGGATGACGCGGAATCGGCCGCCTGCTGAAAAAACCGGGCCCACGCCTGAAAGCGGCCCTTGAATCCTCAATCCGGCGGGACAGGTTCCCTCTTAAAACTTTTCCCCCATCATGGCCGTTTCCCATTCCTCCCTCAATCTCACGCTCAAAATCTGGCGCCAGACCGGACCCGATCAGCCGGGGCGCTTCGAGACGCACGAGGCCAAAGGCATCCCGGATTCCGCGTCCTTTCTGGAGATGATGGACATTGTGAACGAGGGAATTATCATCCGGGGCGGTGATCCCGTGGCCTTCGACCACGACTGCCGCGAAGGCATCTGCGGCATGTGCTCCATGGTTATCAACGGCATGCCGCACGGACCGAAACGCGGCGTCACCACCTGCCAGCTGCACATGCGCAGCTTCCGCAGCGGGGACACCATCTGGATCGAGCCGTGGCGCGCCAATGCGTTCCCCGTGATCCGCGACCTTGCCGTGGACCGCACCTCCTTCGAGCGCATCCAGCAGGCCGGCGGTTACATCACCGTCCGCACCGGGTCCGCGCCCGAGGCCAACAGCGTGCCGGTTCCCAAGGACGATGCCGACGCCTCCTTCGCCGCCGCCGCCTGCATCGGCTGCGGGGCCTGCGTGGCCGCCTGCAAAAACGCCAGCGCCATGCTCTTCGTCGCCGCCAAAGTCTCGCATTTCAATCTTCTCCCGCAGGGCAAGCCGGAGGCTGACAAACGCACGCTGGCCATGGTCCGCAGCATGGACGAGCAGGGTTTCGGCAATTGCACGAATCAGTACGAATGCGAGGCCGTCTGCCCGAAACTCATCAGCGTGGAGACTATCCGCCAGCTCAACCGCGACTACCGCAACGCCGCCGCCAAGGAAACGGTGGGCGTGTGATCAGTCTGTGAAAAATTCCGGCGCCCGGCGGGCAACCTGAAACTTAGAGCCTATCCGGATTACTCCAAATCCGCCCTGCTCCACTCCGTCCGCCCCGCCGCCCCGCAGGGTTATCCGGATAGGCTCTTAGTTCGACTTTGGTAAATTAAGAGTTCATCCGGGCTGGAAGCCCGGTGGCCGCACAGGCTGGAAGCCAAGAGTGTTCGGCACGGAATCAGCTGCGCGCCATGGGCCCTCCATTTTTTCAGCACTTCCTTTTCCCGGAGGGAAAACAGCCGGTAGCCGGTGGTTGAGCGCAGCGACACCACCGGAAAGAGTGTCCAAAACATCCGCATCCCGGCGGGATGCCGGACTGCCCGGAGACTGGCCTCCCCGCCCGGCTCCGGGCTGCCATCCCATCCGGGATGGATCGTTCCGGGAGTTTTCCGGGGATGTCGCTGCGCTCAATCCCCGGCTACCCGCTGTGAAGCCTCCGGCTTCAATCACGCGAAAGCCCACGGGCCTGGTTAAAAACGGTTTCCTGAGCGCAGCACCATCCATGCCGAACACTCTTGGCAGGAAGCCTGCGCCACCGAGGAATTCACCAAAGCCGAATTAGGCCTCCTGCGGGGTTATTCCCGCTGGAAAGCCCGGAAAATTACTCCGGGACCTGCCGCCACAGTCCGGCCCGAACCGGGATGCGGAGCCTAAATTCCGTAATAACTGTCCATGCGGCTGTCGTGCTCGGAGCCGTTGCGGATGGCCTGACGGTAGTGCTCGCGGCCCTGGGCCAGCTTTTTCTCGTCACCGGCGTAGATAACCGCGAGGTTGAAGTGGGCCATGGCGCAGGAGGGATCAATGACGATGGCCTGCTTCAGCTCCCGCTCGGCCTCCGCCGGGCGCTTGTTCTGGAAAGCGATGACGCCGAGAGCCAGATGCGCGTTGGCATTCTGGGGCTCCAGCTTCAGGCCCTCCTGAATTTCCTCCACCGCCTTGTCCATGTTGTTCATGCGCATGTGCAGCATTCCCAGCAGGTAATGCGTGGACCCGCGGTCGTAGTCGAACGCCAGGGCTTTCAGGATATTCTCCTTGGCCTCCTCGTTTTTGCTCTGCCGCATCTGGGTCACTCCCATGTTGACCAGAGCGTAAACATTGATGGGATCCACCAGCAGGATTTTCCGGTACTGGGACTCCGCGCTGGTGTAGTCCCCTTGGGCGAACTGGTCCTCGGCGGCGTTGGCATAGGCTTTCAGTTCGGGGGAAAGCTCGGCTTTGTCGCGCACTCCGGGGCTGCCCGGGGGCGTTTCCCCGGCGGCGGCGGCGGTGTCACCGTCACCGGCGGGGGAACCGCTCTTCAGTTCCTCCACGTCCTGGGTCATCATAAGTTCCCCCACGCCGTTCCGCATGAGATAACTCTCCAGCTTGGAATTGCTGAGCAGCCCGCGCTGTTCCTTCGTCATGGGCACGGCGGCGGCCATTTCGTGAAGGGAGCGCATCAGCTTCTCGGTCTCCACGCCCATTTCGTTCATCTTCTCCAGCACTCCCTCGTGGGCGAGATCGTCGAGCACATTCTTCTGGGCGGCCTCCCGTTTGGCCTGCTGCTTGAGCTGCTGCAGGATCAGACCGCGCAGCACTTTGTTCTCCATGCTGGCCTCGACCTCGGGCACGGCCCCTTCCGCGACTTCGCCGAGACGGCGGCTGGTTTCATCCAGCCGGGTGGTGAGCGCGGTGATCTGCTGGCGGTAGTCCGCGTTGTCCTGCTGGAATTTGGCCAGTTCCTCCTGCACTCCCTGCACCTGTTTTTTCAGAACGGAAATCTGGGCGATGTCCGCTGTTTTTTCCGAGGTCAGCCGGGTGATTTCAGACTGCGCGGATTCGAGTTCCCGTCTCAGGCGCTTGTTGTCCTCGATGATTTTGAGTTTTTCGATGCCTTTTCCATTGTCGGAGCCCGCAATCAGGCCCGCCATCTCATCCCGTTCTTTTTGAAGATCATCGCGCTCCCTGGTGCGCTGTTTGATCTCGCCGTAGGCTTTTTCAAGATCCGCCAGCAGGGACGTGCTTTTGTCATTGGCGGCGGTGAGTTTCTCAACCGCGCCCTTCAGCTGCCCCTCCAGCTCGGTCACCCGTTTGGTCAGCGTCTCGTTGCGCCGCTTTTCCGAGGCCCCGGCCGTCTGGATCAGCGTCTTCGCGTTCTCCAGATCATTCCGCAGCTCTGTTTCGCTCTGGCGTGAAGCCAGCAGATCGCGGTTGGCGTTGCGCAGCTCCTCCTCGCGGGCACCGAGTTTCTGGACAATTTCCTCATTCCGCTTCGTCAGGGCGTCAATCTGCTGCTGAAGACCGCGCATCCGCTCATCCATCACCTCGGCGGTGTTCCGGCCGCTGGCGGGAAGGCCCGGTTTCGGCATCACATCCGCCGGATCGGGACTGGAGCCCACGATTCCGGAAAGCGAGACCTCGCCGCCGGCCGCCCGGCGTTTGATCTCCAGCTGCCGCACCCGCTCCATGTCATCGCGCACCAGGCGGCGGCGGTAATCGACCACCTCCTGCTGCCAGGCGGGATCAGCCCGGTGGGTGGCGTCAAAAAGATCGCGGGCGTCCCGGTATTTAAAATAGGCTCCGGCGAAATCCCCGGCTTTCTCCTTGTCCGTGCCCTCCTTCAGAATCAGATGGCCCTGCAGATAAATGGCGGACGGGGAATCCTGGGAGGCGCGCAGGGAATTGGGCCCGGCATTGCCGGACTGCGCCCAAAGCAGCGGGGTGCAGGTCAGCAGCAGGGCGCAGGCGCCGGGGAAAAAGAGCGATTTCATAAGCCGGAGGAGGACTGGGGCGCGCACTGTAACGGATGGAGGGAAGTTTGGCAATCCTCCAGCCCGTCTCCCCGTTTTTAGTTTTAAAGACCTGAGGGCCAGGCTTTTGTTCGAATATTAAGCCGGCTGGACGGGCTTCCGGGACGCCGGAGGCGGGATTCATGGCACGCGCGGGGTGAAGCGCCAAGGGGGAAATCCATGCTCCGCCCGCCGGCGACCGAAGTTTCAACCCCGGGCTGTTCCTTAAAATTCCCGGTTTCAGCCGTATTCAGCCGGGCTCCTGTTTTCATCCCCCGCCGGAACCATCCGGCTCATCACGCAATCCGGCAAATCATCCCCGGCCGCCAGCCATCTCCGGATCATCCCCGCTCCCCGGGGAATCAGGGCCGCCCCCGGGGATGCCGCCGTCCTCCGCACGGTTGCGCCGCCCGCATGGGAGGCTGCTGAAAAGAGGGGGTAAGGGGCTCCGGCGCCGCCGCATGACAATCGGGCCAAACCCCCGCCCCTTCAATGTGCGCCTGACAGCCCGTATTTGTTGAGACTGTCACATTGATTGCGGAAATGCGCTAATGACGCAAACAAACGAAAACAAGTGTCAAAACAAAGCAAACTGAATTCATTCCGGCCATGTAAAGTGAGGGGCGTCATATCGTGGAACGCAGTGTCAGCAAATTCCGCGGGCGGGCGCATTCACGCTCATTTGAGCAAAGCACAACCAACCATATGAAATCAATCCGACTGAAAAACAGCTCACGGGGTCCGGCAGGCATAAGAGCGGCGCTGGCCGCGGGCTGCGGTCTCCTTGGCCTGGCTCCTGTCCTCCATTCCGCGGAGATCATCATCCGCCCCGATGAGACCGAAAGTAAGGACACGTTCGCCTATTCTTTCGCCGGTGCGCCTCCATGGGTGCCGGACCTCCGCCCCTTTAATTTCGACACTGAAAGCGAAACACCTCCGGGGGACAGCTACGGGGACTGGCTGAGCGCCGGAACCACCGCCTCCCACGCTCACGACACCGTCACCTTCATCACGTTTGACTACAGCGAGCTTTCCGGAATCGACCCCGATGACATCACTTCAGTGGTGCTGAGGCTGAACGTCGTCAATCCCGCCACGACCATCGGGCATGGCACTTATCCCAGTGTCAGTTATCCCATCACCCTTGAAACTTACTTCATCGACGAAGTGGGCGAGGGGGACGCCAACCTGTGGCTGGAGCATGGGATTGTGGTGAACAATGTGGTCACGGATGATGGCCTCAACTGGTTCAACCAGCCCGCGTTTTCCACCCCGGCCGCCGCCGATGAAATCGTGACCGGACTGGGGACCGTTGAAATTGATGTCACCGCCGCCGTGATAGCGCACCTGGACTCGACCGTGGATAACAACGGATTCGCCATCGCGCAGGAAAGCGCGGTGGAGAACGGCGAGGAGGTTGAGGTGGTGGGGGTCTTCGACTCCGCCGCCGCGTCAACCGCCGCCAACCGGCCAACACTGGTCGTGACTTACGACGAGTAAATCATCCATCCGCCGAACGGCAACGGGGCCTCTCCCTCGGGAAACCGGGGAGAGGCCTCACTGTGGATATTTTCATCTCACTTTTCCTGTTTTAACCAATTTTCCCCCTGCATAATGCACGCTTTTTCTTTCTTTGGAATTCATCCATCACTTAAACGTTTTATGATACCGGCAATGGTGATGCTGGCCGCTCCCGCCGGCGCGGCGGTCACGCCCTATGCCGTCACCGCCATCATCAGCAATTTCAACGGACAGGCCATCAATTCGGGCGGATGGGTGGCGGGATATTCGGAGGATGCGGGTGGAGTGGCCAAAGCCGGCCTCTACAACGGAGTGTCGGTCATCAGCCTGGGAACTCTGGGCGGTGAAACCCATCAAAGCCGGGCCTACGCCGTCAATGATCAGGGACAGGTGGCGGGATTCAGCGGTCCCGCATCGGGAACCGCGGGCCGCCAGGCATTTATCCACACGGACGGCTCCATGACGGCGGTGAGCGATCTCACCGGCAGCTATAATGCCGCGTATGGCATCAACAACAGCGGCACCACCGCCGGCTATTACACCACCTCCGCCACCCCGGTGACCTCCAGAGCCTATTCGGTCTCCGGCGGCGTGGTTTCCTACCTGCCGGCCCCGGTGTCCACCACCGCCGAGGACATCAACGATGATGGATGGATCACCGGGGGAACCGGCGCGGTCCGCCAGGCTTATCTTTCCGATGGCCCGGGAATGACCTATCTGGGAACCCTGGGCGGCGAGACCAGTTCGGGAAACGCCCTGAACACCCACCATCAGGTGGTGGGATACAGCACCACCTCCGGGGTCACCACTTCCAGCACCCGCGCCTTTCTGTATGAGGAGGGAATCATGAGAAATATCCAGACCGGAACCCTTTGGGAAACCCGGACGGGATACGCCGAGGGCATCAACGACGACGGCCAGGTGGTGGGCCGCCTCACCGGCGGCAGCGGCGTGGCTTTTATCTGGGACGAGGGTGTCATGTATGATCTGAACAGCCTGCTGGACACTCCCATTTCAGGAACCGCGCTGAGGGCCAACGACATTAATAACGGGGGGCAGATCATCGTCACTTACACCAGCGGGGGGCAGACCCACACCGCCATCCTTTCCCCTATCCCCGAACCCGGCAGTCTTTCTCTTCTGGCGGCGGCGGGATTCACCGCCGCGCGGAGGCGCCGCCGCAGATCCAGCTGAATTCCCTTCCCGAAAAAACCCCTTTCCCGTCGCCAAATGAACCCATTCCGTTTAAAAACCGCCCTGATTTCCCGCCCGCTCCGCACCCGGCCGGCCCTCGCCTCCGCCCTGATGCTGGGCGGCATCCTGGCCACAGCTGCCGTGGAGAACTGCCCGGCCCTGGTGGTGACCTTTGAGGACCCCGATACAGGAAGTGCCTCCCTCCACGATGGCTGGTCGGGCATGACCCGCGCGGGAGGTTATACGGGCTACACCGCCGCCCAATGGCCGGCTCCCATCACTTCCAATCTCCCGGAATCCAGCGGGGCGGAATTAAACCGCATCGGCCCCGGGGCCATTCCGGCCTCATCCTCCATCTATGGCTACGGAACGTTTGAGGTCGGAGCGGGGGCCGTCCTCCCGGATTTGGAAACCGTGGTGCTTCAATTTGAAATCGGGGAAGGCCAGTGGTCGGGGCAGCGGCTGGATTTTTCCGTTCTCCCCGCACTCAGCTTCAATGGCGGATCCCAGGCCATCGCCCCCGCAGTCAGTCTGCAGCTCTCGGAAACTCTGCTGGGCAATTTCGGCCCCGATCAGATCATCATCAATCACTGGCTGTTCCAGTGGGACCTTTCTGAAATCCGCGCCGCGGTCACGGATTTCTCCCTGAAGTATTCCGTCGTGGATCACACCCAGCAGTATGCCATGCGGATGGATCAGGGAAACAGTTTCGTGGCTGTAACCGTCCCGGAACCTTCAGCCGGGATGCTCCTCGCCGGAACCTTGCTTCCCATGATTTCCCGCCGGAAACGGGGAACCCGGAACCCCCTCCTCAAACCTTCCGGAACCCGCCGGGGCGGTGGCCGGTTTCGGTGAGGAAGAAGCGGCTGAACCCGCGGGCGGAGCCGAATTTCATCCGCCGGGCGATTTCGGCCCGCGGCTGGGTGGTGTGCCGGAGAGGAGGTGCTGAAGGTGATTCAGTCGGGCGCGCTGGATTCCCCTTCATGACCCCATGCCGGCGGCGCGTCATCCTCAAAAGCACGGCGGGAATTTCCCGATGCGGCGGCTGCGGATCATCCTCCCGCCCGCCAAAAGAAAACGGGGAGCCCGGCCCACCACGGCCGCGCTCCCTCTTTTTCAACCCCGCTTGAACGATCCGGCTTCAGGCAGTCCAGCGAATCAACACCTCCCGTCCTCCAAGTCCCCTGATCCTTCCCGTTTCCCGCCCTGCGCTCCCCGCTTCCTTCCGCTCAAAATCACGGTGCCACCGTCAGCGCCAGCACCTGGCTCCAGTCCGCCTGAGCCGTGTCCCCGTCCAGATAGCAGGCGCGGTATTCGCGGTTCTCCGGCTGGTTGGGAAGGCTCAGCGGACGGGTGTCCACAAACGGGCTGTAGAGATCCACACCCAGATCCTCCCAGGACTCAGTGCCGCTCTTCCGGGCCTGCACTTTCACCCCGGTCCAGCCGCTCTTGTTCCAGCCAATGGTCACCGCCCCCGCCGGGACGCTGATGACCGTCAGGGTCGGCGCTTCCGGGCCGCCGCCGCCGACGGTGCCGATCATGCCCAGATTCTGCCCGATGGTCTCGGTGTATCCCGGACGGGTCTTGATGTTCTGCACCAGCCTGCGCAGCCTCGTCAGCACCCCGGGCGGCGGCGGGGTGCCCGTAAAAGCGGCCGGCAGCACCGTGCCCGGCAGTGGATCCGGCATCCGCGCCGAGGGCTCCCCGTCCTTCATCAGACTTTTGAATTCCACCGCCGCCCCCAGGGTTTTCCTCAGCGAGGGAATCAGGACATTGAGCAGGTGCACCATATATTCCAGTTCCTCCCGCGTCTTTGAGGTCTCACCCGGCTGAAAGCCCAGTGTGGCTTCATACCCGGCGAGTTTGGTGGAAAAGTTAATCAGCCAGGGAACCAGTTCGGTTTCACCGGTGGGGACAGGACTTCCAGGCATATTATTGAGAGTTGGGCCGCGCAGGCGGAGGGAGGAATCGCGGAAGGGGAAATTCCTCCGGCGCCGCGATCATTCCAGCCGGAGGAACAGGCGTGTTTAAACCGCAATCCCGCCCTTCCGTCGAGCTTTAAATACTGAAAAAATTAACGTTGTTCACACTTAAGGAGTTACACTTCCCCAAAGCAGCGTCTCCGGCCCCAAAACAGCAACTCCCCTCCTTTTGGGAGCAACCCCCAACTCCCCAAAGAAGCGAATAATTCCCCGGGGACGAAGGGCGTTTCCCCTGGGACAAAGGACGTTTCCCCTGGGACAAAGGACGTTTCCCCTGGGACGAAGGACGTTTCCCCTGGGACGAAGGACGTTTCCCCTGGGACAAAGGACGTTTCCCCTGGGACGAAGGGCGTTTCCCCTGGG
>JAZKFB010000075.1:0-70714 GCA_040386695.1 Verrucomicrobiota bacterium | reverse complement strand
TTTCCCCTGGGACGAAGGGCGTTTCCCCTGGGACGAAGGGCGTTTCCCCTGGGACAAAGGACGTTTCCCCTGGGACGAAGGGCGTTTCCCCTGGGACGAAGGGCGTTTCCCCTGGGACGAAGCGCGCTCCCCCGGGGGGAAGAAGCCCTGTATCCCTTGGAAAAGGAATACCGTTCCTGGCCCAGAATGATTAAAAATCTGACAGGAAAGGCTTGTTGCCGGACTAAACTCCCTTAAAATCAGCCGCCTAACCCGCGTCATCCAGCAATCGACCTGAATCGACAATCGAAATTAAACGATGCCCAGCGATTTCAAATTCGACGTTTTCCTCAGCCACAACTCCAGCGACAAGCCCAATGTCCAGCGGCTGAAGGCAGCGGGGCTGAGGGTGTGGCTGGATGATTGGGTCATCAAGGCGGGGGACATCATCCCCCTCAAAGTCAACGAGGGCTTGGAACACTCCCGCGTGCTGCTGCTCTGCATCTCACCCGCAGCCTTGGCGTCGGGCTGGGTGGCACTGGAGCGAAGCACCGCCATCCACCGCGACCCGTCCAATGCGGGCCGCCGGTTCATCCCGCTCCTGCTGGCCGACCGCGATCTCCCGGATACGCTCCGGCGCTACAAGGTTGTGGACTTCAGCTTGAATTAGAACGCTTGTATGCCCCTCGAACTACTTACCAAAGACGACCTCCTTATCGCGGCGGTTGCGACGAAACGTCCTGTGGCATTCCTCGTCGGAGCACCCTTGTCGCTGAATGGCGGCGTCGGCGTGCCGGGCGTAGCGGAAATCCTAGACATCGTCCGGGATGAGATTCGAGGCCGTGCTGCCTTCTCTCTGCCTAATTTTGAAACCGCGCTGAATGGGAAAACGGGTGGCGATGCCTACCAAGAGGCAATGAAGTGGCTTGGCAGCAAGATGGGGCAGGACGCGATCAACGACGTCATCAAGACGGCTGTGTTGAAAGCCCGCAAAGCAGGGGTTGGCGAACCGCCTAAGGGCAAGGATGGCGAGCCTGACGACTGGGATATCCCAGCCGGAACAGTCGGCCTCGCTAAGCTTGTCGCGCGAGGAGGAGAGAGGTTTCTTGGCCCCATTCTGACGACAAACTTTGACCCTCTAGTCTCGCTCGCGATTCACAAGGCAGGCGGTCACGCAGTCCGGCAGGTTCTGACTGGTGATGTAACCCTAGTCGGAGCGGCTGCGGATAATTCCAGCATCTGCCCGGTAGTTCATTTGCACGGATTCTGGCGCGATTCCGACACGCTTCACACCCAGGCGCAGTTGACCAACCCTCGGCCAAAGCTGGCGAAATCCCTGCAACGTCTCCTCCAAAGGCGCACGCTCATCGTCGCTGCTTACGGTGGCTGGGAAGACTTCTTCACCAAAGCACTCATCGAACTCATTAACGATGAGCAGGCGCCACTCGATGTCATTTGGTGCTTCTACGAGGCCGACGCCGACAAGGTGAAGGATAAGCACGGAAAGCTCTTGGCCGCTCTCGAACCAGCCATCGTGGGGAATCGCTTCCGGGCATTTGGCGGCATCGACTGCCACAGCATTTTTGGCGAAATCCTTTCTACTTTGCAGGGAATGTCTCCGCCTGCCGCAGTCGCAACGGCAGTTGCGTCCCCTCTCGCGGGCTGGGAGCGAATAGACACTGTTTATCTCCGAGCACTTGCGCCGCTCCGCCCCGACGAGGTCGTCCGATACTTCGACGGGGCGACACCCACTTGGCGACACGCGACCTGCGCGGACATTCCAAGCCGGGCCGCTGTCGCAGAAATTGGCCGACGCTTTGAGGAAGTCCAAACCGCCAAAACCGGTTGCTCGCTCCAACTCATCCGCGCCGCGGGAGGCGAAGGCAAAACCACACTCCTCCTGCAAGCCGCCGCCGCGGCTGCGAAGAACGGAGGCTGGAATGTCCTTTGGCGACCGGCGCCCCGTGTGGGCCTGCCCCCGGAGCACATCGTCAAACTGGACCCCGCAAAGCACTGGCTCATCGTCGCCGACGATGCTGAGAATCTGGTGCATGACCTCAGCGAGGCGGCTCGCCTTCTTCACGAAGCCGGACACTTCCATGTTCATTTCCTCCTGGCCGCACGCGACACCGACTGGCGCTATTTCCACGGCGACCGGCAGTCGTGGGGCACATTGCTGAAAAAGCATCCCGAAATTCTTCTTCGTGAACTGAGGGACGACGACGCGAACATGCTCATCGGAGCGTGGCAAAAATACGGCAACGATGGATTGCGTGAACTCGCATCCCTGCCGAGCGCCGACCAGCAAGTCGCGGCGCTCCTAGATGCCGTGCATGGAGCCACCGCGGCCCGTGACGAAGGCTCGTTCTTTGGCGGATTACTCGCTGTGCGCTTCGGGCCGGAGGGATTGCGGAACCACGTCGTTGCCCTGCTCAATCGCTTGAAGGAAGCGCGCATTGAAAACAGTGACCACACCCTTTTTGATGCGCTCCTTTACGTTGCCGCCTGTCACGCGGTCGGCATTCCGGGACTCGATGAAAAAGTCCTCGCGGACCTGGTCGGTGCGGAACGCGACTGGGTGCAAACGCGCGTCGTGAACCCACTCGGCGAAGAGGCCGCAGCCGTCCGAAGCGCGGGGCACGTGCTGACCCGCCACAGCAAAGTGGCCGCCGCCATCTTGATAGCCGCCGAACAAGACCTCGGCGCGGACATCGCCGAAATCTGGAGCGCCATCGTGCGCCAGACTGCGCACACGGGTCTCGACGTTCAAATGGATCGTCGTTGGTTCGCGAACATTACCCACGCCGGCCCACGGCTACAGCGCGAACTGCCGCCCCAGTTCAGCGAGCAACGCCGAAAGGAAATAGCAGTTGCGGCGGCGAAGGCTTCAGTCGCTGTCGAGGATGACCGGCTTTCACGCATCGTTGACCTTGGAAAGACCTACCGAAACGCGGGCGACTTCGCAGCTGCCGTCCAAGTGTTCCGGTACAATTTGCCCACCGCGCCAAGCAAGGTCGATTTCGCAGATGTCATCCGAAGTTTTTGGTATGAGTGGGGCGTGTCTGAAGGCTCGCTCAGAAATGAGCAATCGCATCGAGTCGCTGGCGCATGGCTTCAAGGATTGTCTATCGCGGACCATCTGAAAGGCGCGTCTTTGTTAAACGCTGATGGCGAGGCGAAGCAGCCAAAACTGAGTCTTGCTGGTCTCGGTGTAGCTTTCGGTAAACTTGCCCAACGGCACTCAGACTGCCCGTTCGCGCACGGGAGGCGCGCCGCTGCTTATGTTGGTCGTCGCACCACATCCGACCAGAAAGCCCTCGGCTACTTTAACAAGTATGACCGCGACGCCGACAGGATTCAAACGCCTCATCCGAAGAACATCGAAGAAGCGATTGGTTGGCTGACGACCGCCGTAGCTCAAGCGGGTCGCGAACTCCAAGACCCGTTCCTGAAGACCCTGCTCAAGCCCGAGCAAGTCTCCTTCAACATGCTGCGCGACTTCCTGAATCCCGCCCCGCCTCCTCGACCCCGCGCCAGGCAATTCACTCCGCCTCCAGCCCCTCAAGCCAAGCCTGTAGATGATGCGAAGCCGGTGAACCTCGGAAGCAAACTTCCGGACCCAATCCAGCTTGGCATCGACCGTGTGCTGACCGAGGCTTGGAAAGTCGTCCCGGACGACGCAGCAGCAGAAGACCGTTTCAGGACTGCCAGACAGGCAGCGTCGCAATCCATCTCCCGCCTCTCCCCGAAAATTAAGCGACAAGTCGGTGCTCATTTTGAAACCCAAAAATGGGAACCCCTGAGAGCACGCGACCCAAAGGCGTAAGACGAAGAAGGACTTCATCACTTGCCATGAGTGCAATAGAAAGGTGCTATTCGTTGATTTCATCGAGCAGCGTCTTCCTCCGGCGCGGATTCGGAAGTGAAGAGGGCCCGCGATTCCGCTTTGGATTTTTATTGGACTTTCCCGGCGGGCTACCAGACTTGGAGGCATGAAAACCCCGGATATTACCGATCCGCCTTTCCGGACGGCGGTGGAGGCGCTGGATGCCGGGGACTTGCCGGGGTTAAGGCGGGTGCTGGAGGAAAATGCCGGACTAGTCGGGAGGCGGCTGGATCAGCCTGCGGAGGGGTATTTCCGGCATCCGTTTTTGCTGTGGTTTGTGGCGGATAATCCCATCCGGCACGGGAAGCTGCCGACGAATATGGGGGAGCTGGCCCGGTTGCTGGTGGAGAAGGTGAAGGCGGAGGCTCTGGAAACGGCGCCGTTTCAGCTGGATTATGCTTTGGGTCTGGTGGTCACGGGGAGCACTCCCCGGGACAGCGGGGTGCAGCTGGAGCTGATGGATCTGCTGATTGATGCCGGGGCGGTTCCGGGCACGGGACACGGAGCCCTGGCCAGCGGGAATCTGGAGGCGGCGGCGCATCTGCTGGAACGGGGCGGGGAGCTGACTTTGGCCACGGCGGTGATTCTGGAGCGCTGGGAGGAGGTGACGGGGCTTTCCGAATTCGCCGAAGCGGCGGAGCGGGAAACGGCGCTGGTGGCGGCGGCGTTTTATGGGAAAGCGGAGAGCCTCAGGTATCTGATCGGACTCGGGGTGGATGTGAACGCCTTTCCTTCCCCGGCCAGCGG
Source organism: Verrucomicrobiota bacterium (assembly GCA_040386695.1). GTDB lineage: Bacteria > Verrucomicrobiota > Verrucomicrobiia > Verrucomicrobiales > V1-33 > CAIZWU01. The sequence continues at coordinate 66,102 of JAZKFB010000075.1, read as the reverse complement.
GTTTCATCATCATGCGACGGCTCTGCACCAGGCGGTGTCGTCCGGATCTTTGGAAGCGGTGAAGGTGCTGGTGGAAGCCGGAGCGGATGTGAGCCTGGTGGACCGGATCCATGGCGGCACGCCCTTCGGCTGGGCGATGCATATGCAATCGGAAGCCGCCGATGAGGTCACAGGAAAGCAGTATGCGGAAATCGTGGATTATCTGCGGGCCCTTCCGGGATAAGGCAACGGCCTTGAGGACCGGAACGGGGCAGGCGGAGGTGTGGAGTGAAGCTGCGCTGGGCTGGGCCACGCTTGACCGGTCGGCCGGAACCGGCCTTCAAACCTTCCGGAACTCGCCGGGGCGCTGGCCGGTTTCGGTGAGGAAGAAGCGGCTGAGTTCGTGGGCGGAGCCGAATTTCATCCGCCGGGCGATTTCGGTGAGAGGCTGGGTGGTGTGGCGGAGAAGGTGCTGGAGGTGGGTCAGGCGGACGCGCTGGATTTCCTGTTTGGGACCGTGGCCGAGGTATTTGGCGAAGCGGGCTTTGATGGTGGTCAGGGAAAGGCCGCTGTGCTCCGCGAGTTCCGAAACCAGCAGGGCCTCGCCCGGAGCCCGCAGGCGGATGAGGCGCACGAGGGCGCGGATTTCGGGATCAGGAATCGCGAGCGTGTCCGTGGACTCGCGGATGGCGTATTCGCCGACGGGCAGGACGGTGCGCCCGGCGGGAAAAGGCTGGCCATTCATCTGACGCCAGAGCAGCTCCGCGGCCTGCCTGCCGGCTTCCCGGGCGGGATAAACAATGGTGCTCAGCGCGGGCAGGGTGGCGAAGCAGTAGGCGGGATCATCGCCGAATCCAATGACGGCGAGGGATTCCGGCACTTTGCGCCCGAGGGCGTCGGCGGCCCGCAGCGTGACCGCGCCCAGGGCGTCATCGGCCACAAACAGGCCGCAGGGGGAGGGCAGGGTTTGCAGGAAATCCATCACCTCGGCCTGCACGGCGCGCCAGGTTTCCGGAAGCCAGAGGGGATGGCCGCTGAGGTAATGGACCGTCGGTTCCTGGGAAAAATCCTTCAGCCGCGCCCGGTAACCCTGGAGGCGCTCGCGGGAGTAAAGCCGGTGCCCGGAGGCGTGCTCGGCCTCGGCGTAAAGCGTCTCGCCCCGGGCCAGAAAAGCGAAGTGCGGCACGGAGCACTCCAGCAGATGGTCCGCCGCCAGACGGCCGATCCCCGGATTGTCCGGCACCACGCGGGGAAAGCCGCCGTCGGGTCCCTCGGTGCTGGTGAGGACCACGGCCTGCCCGCGTTTCCGGTAAGCCTCCAGCTCCCGCTCCGTGGCCCGGAACAGAATCAGGCCGTCGCCTTCCCAGTCCGCGTCGAGTTTCACGGTTTCCATCTCGCCGTGGGAATTGTTCTCCGTGACCAGCCGCCAGTATTCGTGACCGCGCATGAAATCCACGATGCCCGACAGAATGACCGCGCCGAACGATGACCAGCGGGGCTGGCGGAAGCCGATGTTGCGTAAGACGGGCGGGGATGATGGCATGCGTGGAACGGGTTATACAAATTCAGCGCCTTCTGCAAAGCGCCGAAACGGTCACGCGGGCGCGGAAGGCGGAAAAACGGAACCGGCACGCCCGCCGGGCCCGGCGGCGATATTCCCCCGCAAGGTGTCGGAAATGCGGCTTTTGGAGAACGGGAGCAAAGATTAAGGCAAGCTGCTCTCCCGCCCGCCGTTGCGGGCCGGAAGTTCCGCCCTGTTTCCATCCCAGCCCGAACATCCCATGAAAAAACGATCCCTGACCCGGACCCGCCGTTCCCTGAGCCGCCCGGTCCTCTGCACCGCCGGCATTCTCACGGGCGCTTTCGCCTTTTCCGGTGAGGCGGAGGCGGCCACGCTGCTTTCGGAAAACTTCGAGGGCGCGGCCAATGTTTTCGCCATGCCGACCTACGCCTACAGCGGAAACTACACGGCGGCCAATGGACTGACACCCGCCGGGGGGCTCAAATACGGGCACGGCGGCGCGGGCGCCAACGGGTCCGTTTCCACCAACACCTTCAGCGCCGCCGGCAATCCGGTTTCGCTGCTCGCGGACGGCATCACGGGCGCGGCGGTGGACGCCGGGGGCATTTCCTACAACTTTTACGCGCAGTTCAGCTCCTACCTGAGCCAGGTGGATTATGCGCAGGTGACGGCCACTTTTCTGAATGGCTCCAGCGGCGTCATTTCCAGTCTGGACCTCGGCGGGCAGGCCTTCACCGCCGCGCTCACTCCGGCCGGGAATGTGAACAAGGACTGGCTGGCGGACAGCCGCGCCGGCCTGGTTCCGGTGGGCGCGCGCTCCGTGACTTTCACGGTCACGGCCACCAAATCCGCCGGCGGTGTCAATATCGACGGATATCTGGACAACGTGCAGTTCAGCGTGAATCCGGTGCCGGAGCCGACGGCCGCCGTGCTGGCGCTCGGAGCGCTGAGCCTGGGCTGGCGCCGGCGGAGGGTGTGAGGGCCTGTCCTGTTGCCCCGGACAGGATCCTGCCGACAAGCTGAACCGTGACCGAATCCGACAAACTTCAACGGGCGCGTGCTTTGTGGCAGGCGCACCACTTTGAGGAGTCGTGCCGGCTTTTCGCGGAGGCGGCGGATGATCCCGCCGCCTCCGCCGAAGCGTTGACGGACGCGGCGCGGGCGCTGGGGCACCGGTATGAGATCACGCGGGCGGAGGGCTATCTGGCGCGGCTCGGGAGCCTGCCGGGAAACAGCAGGGACCGCGCGCTGCTGACGGCGCAGACGCTGCGGATGATTCACCGGGAGGAGCAAGCCATCGCTCTGCTCACGGAATCGCTGAAAGTCCGCGCCCACGGCAGCGCGCCGGCCTGGCTGGAGCTGGCGGTGCTGCTGGAGCGCCGGCACCGCGCCGCCGAAGCCTCGGAGGCGGTGGAGGCGGCGCTGAAGCTGTCGCCGAACCTGATGGAGGGGCTTATTATCAAAGCCCGCCTGTGCCGCCGGTCGGGCGAGGACAGCCGGGCCGAAAGCCTGCTGCGCCGTGTGACCCGCCATGCCGCCGCCCATCCCTTCACCCGGGCCCAGGCGTGGGCGGCGCTGGCCTCCCTGGCGGATGCCGCCGGGGATTACGCGGGAGCGGTGGCGCGGATGGAGGAATGCAAAAAAATCCTGCGCCCTCTGGCCGGACAGGCGGAGCAGCATTCCCGCACGGTGCTCGGGCATCTGGAGAAAATGGGCCGGGAGCTGACGGCGGAGGATTTCCGCCGCTGGCAGGGCGGAGTCCCGGAGACGCCCGCCCGCGTGGCCCAGTTGACCGGATTCCCCCGCAGCGGCACCACCCTTTTGGAAAATATTCTGGATGCCCATCCGGACCTGATGGCCAGTGAGGAGCGCGAGGTTTTCTCCCGCGATATCCTGAGCCGGCTCTGGCGCGAGCCGGACGCCCCGGTGCCGCCGTCGATTGCGGCGTTCGACGCCATCCCTCCGGAAAAACGGCGGCGGCTGCGGGCGGATTATCTTCAGGCCATGGAGGAGGCCGCTGGAGAACCGCTGGGCGGGCGGCTGCATCTTGATAAAAACCCCACGCACACCCTTTTCATTCCGGCCATCGTCCGCCTGTTTCCGGAGACCAAATTTCTCATCGCCCTGCGGGATCCCCGGGACGTGATCGTCAGCTGCTGGATGCAGTTCCTGCCGCTGAATCCGTCGAGCGTTTCTTATCTGTCCTGGGAAACCGCCGCCCGGCGTTATGAGCTGGACTTCAGCCTCTGGCGGCAATGGCGGGAGCAGCTGGCGGCGGAGTCGTGGCTGGAGGTCCGGTATGAGGACGTGGTGGCGGACATGGAGCGCGGGGCGCGGCGGGCGCTGGATTTTCTGGGGCTGCCCTGGGACCCGGCGCTGCTTTCCTACCGCGCCCGGCTGAGCGGCAAAACGGTGCACAGCCCGACTTATCTTGACGTGGCCAAACCCATTCACGCGCAGGCTGTCGGACGCTGGAAAAATTACCTGCCGTGGCTGGAGCCGCAGCTGGAGCGCCTGCGGCCGTTTGTGGAGGCGTTCGGTTATTGAGGCCCGCCGGGGCTTCCGAAAATGCCATCGCATCCGCCGCTATTGCCCACTTCCGGCGGCGGGGTTCAGCGCTATCGGGAAACGCTTTCCTATGATGACACGCGCCCGATTCATGCAGCTTTCCGGCCTGACCTCCCTGGGGCTGGCCACCCGCGGCCTCGCGCTGCCCGCCAGCTACACCGGGATTCCGGCAGGCATCCGGCCCTACCTTCAGACGCCGCGGCCGGACTCCATCTGGGTCTCGTGGTTCTCAAACAATGCCCCCTCCGGCCAGGTGGAGTGGGGAAATTCCCCGGACGCCCTGACCAACACCCTTGATGCGGGGCTGGATGTGCTGGGCACGGGTTACCATTACCACAACGTCCGCATCAGCGGGCTTCAGCCGGACACGTTTTATCATTACCGGGTGCGCAACGGCGCGGTCGTTTCGGACGTTTTCCGCTTCCGCACGGCTCCGGCGGCGGGCAGCACCGGGAAGCTGCGGGTGCTGGTCATGGGGGACAATCAGATCATCAAGGAGAACCGCTATGAAAAGCTGATCGCCTGCGCCAAGGCGAAAATCGAGGCCCTCCACGGCGTGCCCGTGGAGGAGGCCGTGAACTTCATCCTCATGCCCGGGGATCAGGTGGACACGGGCACCCTGGAGCATTACCGGAATCTGCATTTCAAGCAGTGCGGCCTCATTTCCCCCACCATCCCCATCATGACCACGGTGGGGAATCACGAGACTTACGGCGGCGATGAGTCGCTGAATCTCTACAGCCGCATCTTCAACTACAGCGACATCAACTATGGCGGCGTGGTCAGCCCCGGCGGGGACAAGTATTACTCGTATCAGATGGGCGCGGTCGCCTTTCTCCACACCAGCAGCGAGCACACCGGCACCCAGCAGCAGGCCTGGGTGCGGCAGTTTGTGGACGCGCTGAAAGCCGACGCCACCACGCCGCTCTGCGTCAGTGTGGTCCACCGGCCCTACCAGGCGGAGCAGTATGTCGGCGACATCTCGGGCTGGTTCCGGAGTTCCATCATGCCCATGCTGGCGGAGACGGAAAAACACGTGCTGAACATCGGGGCCCACCACCATCTTTACGCCCGCGGTCAGACACGGGAGTGGCCGATCTATCACATCATCTCCGGCGGCACCGCCTGGGATCAGTACTGGGGGCAGTCCACGGAAGTGGACATGGATGATGTCCAGAAAACCGTGGCCAACTGGGCCTGGCAGCTTCTGGAGTTCGACCCCGCCGCCCGCACCATGGAGGTCACGTGCTATGCCGAGGCCAATGCGCGCCTGCCCGCCGCCACCCGCTGGAATTACAACAGCCGGCTCATTGATTCCTTCCACCGCCGCCTGGGTCTGGCGGCTCCTGGAAAACCTTCCCTGGTCAATCCCTCCGCCGGTCCTCTCACCCTGCCGCTCACGCTGGGGGGCAGCGCTTTTCAGACCGCCGCCGCCGGGGAATCGCTCAACAGCACCTGGTTCCAGATCGCGGGCAGCGCGGAGTTCACCACGCCGAAGATCGACCGCATCCGGGATGTGGAAAACCTCTACGGCGACACCGGCGCGCCGCTTTATGATCCGGTGAATATCCACGCCAACACCGATATTCTGAAATACATCATTCCCGCCAACGCCCTGGCCAACGGCACATGGTTCGCCCGCACGCGGCACCGCGACACCAATGCGCTGTGGTCGCCGTGGTCCGAAGCCGTCACTTTCGAGGTCACCGGCAGCGTGCAGGCCAACCCCGCCTTTTCCTTGGCCAAAAAAATCTATGCCGCCGGCGAGGACATCACGGTGAACTTTGAGAATGCGCCCGGAGTGAACACCGACTGGATCGGCATCTACAAAAAAGGCGGCACTCCCGGCTCCGGCGGCTCGACGGCCTGGGCTTATCTGAATGGCAGCGCCACCGCCGCCCCCGGCACGCCCATTCACAGCGGCAGCCTGATCCTGAAGGACAATCTGGCCGCCGGGCAGGAATGGTTTGCCGGATTTTTCACCGCCAACGGCTACACGGAAGTCGCCCCCCGCATTCCTTTCTACGTCGGCTCCACGCCGCTGCTGGCCCTCAGCAAACCCTCTTTCGACGAGGGCGCGGTGGTGCCCGTCGCTTACACCTCGGCTCCCGGCGGGGCGGGCGATGTGGTGAGCATTTATAAAATCGGAACCACTCCCGGCTCCGACACCCCGCATATCCAGCAAATGCCCGTGTCCGGCGCCCAGGGCAGCCGCGATTTCGCCGATCTGCCCAAGGGTTATTATTACGCCACTTATCTTCCCGGCGGGGGCACTCTGGAGATCGGCGCGCGGCTTCCCTTCTCGGTCGGAACTTTGATCTCCACCGTAAGCATGAGCGCCAGGGCCTTTAATCAGGGCCAGCCTTTCGCCGTGCAGTTCGGCGACGGACCCGGCACGCCCAAGGACTGGATCGGTCTTTTCAAAGCCGGGGAGACTCCCGGCGTGGATGTGCTCAGCGCCTATCTCTACGTCGGCGGCCGCACCAGTGGCAGCGTGACCTTTGACCTGCCGGACCTGCCGCCGGGCCAGTATTTCGCGGCCCTTTTTGTCAACGATTCCTACACCGAAGTCTCCTCCCGCGTGGCTTTCAGCATCGGCGGCCCGGATGTTCTGGAAATCGAGAAAACCAGTCCCGACGGTGTCCAGCTCCGCCTGCGCTGGAGGAGCACCCCGGGGCGGACCTACGTCATTCAGAAAAACACGGGACTGTCCGGCGCGTGGGCCGATGTCCGCACCGTCATGCCGGGAGGAAGCACGCATGAGGAGATTCTGACGGTGGATCCCGCCGCCGATCCCCGCGCCTTCTTCCGCCTGATGCGGCCGTGATTCCGGCAATTCCCCGCCCTCCCATCTCCTTCGCATCCTGTCCCCCGCCATCCCATGAAAACGCTCCTCTCTCTCCTCTCCGCGATTCTGTGTCTGGCCGCCGCCTCCAGGGTTTCCGCACAAACCTTCAAGCTGGATAAACCCGTTTACGAAGCCACACAATCCATCACCGCCACCTGGACCGGCGGCCCCGGCAACGGCACCGACTGGATCGGCATCTACAAGGAGGGTCAAACTCCCGGCCCGACGCCTTCGACCATCTGGTTTTATGTCAATGGCACCCGCGACGCGACCACCGGATTGACAGATGGCTCGGTGACCTTTGCCAACATCACCCTCACGCCCGGCAACTGGGTGGCGCAATTTCTGGCCAATGATGGCTATGAGGCCATTGCGGAACCCGTGCCGTTCACGGTGGAGGGAGTCATTTTCAGCAGCTTCAGCGCGGATGTGGGCGTGATCAGTGCGGGAGTCCCCGTGAATCTCACCTGGGTGATTGATCCCAATGGCCAGCCGATTCCCACCGCCACCCTGACCGGCGGCCCCGCGCCTGTGGATGTCACGGGCACGGATACCATTCAGGTCAATCCCACGGCCACCACCACTTATACCCTGACCGTCACCGGAGCCGCGCCCCGGACGGTCACCGTTTATTTGCCGGTGGCCAACAGCGCGGCGTTTTCCCTCGATAAAACCGGTTTCACCGCGGACAAGGCGCTCACCGCCTCCTGGAGCGGCAGCCCCGGCAATCCCAAGGACTGGATCGGAATTTACAAAATGACGGACCGTCCGGGTCCCGTGCCGGCCACGCGCTGGTGGTATGCCAATGGCACCCGGACATCCACCGAAGGCCAGACCTCGGGCTCGGTCGGATTTGCGCCCGCCCTGGCTCCCGGAAGTTATTTCGCCGCCCTGTTCCTCAATGACGGTTACACCCTCAGCGCCGGTCCCGTGGCCTTCGTTGTCCGTCCCGGGCCTTTTGAAATCACGGATTTCCAGATTCTGGAAACCGGCGAGATCAGCATGGAATGGTATTCCGATCCCGCCGCGCCGGTGCTCTACAATGTTCAGGAATCCTCCGATCTCAAAACGTGGACCAATGTGGAGGCCGCGTCCGGTCTGGCCCCGGAACCTGACTCCGCCACCACCTCCGTGACTTTCACTCCCGCCCAGGCCATCGAAGGCAGCCGCTTTTACAAAGTCGCCGCCAGCCCGTAGTAGAGCGAAGTCGGTGGAACAGGTGTCCCGCCTGTTCCACCCGTCGCGCGCAGTCAGGCCGGAGTGCGGTGGCAGATTTCCAGCCGGTTGCCGCAGGGGTCCTCGAAAAAGGCCGCGTAATACCCGGGTTCATAGGGCATGGGTCCCTCCATGTTGACCGCGCCGCAGTTTCTGGCGGTTTCCGCCATCCGGTCCACGGCGGCGGGGCTCTCCGCCCAAAAGGCGATGCGGTTTTCGTTGGGGACATGACCGGGGGATTCAGTGATGCCGAAAAACTCGCTGACGGCTCCGTCCGCCGCCTCGAACTGCAGCCAGCCTTCAATAAAAACGCGGCGGCTGAAGCCTGCGGCCGGCAGAAACCGCTCGTAAAACGGAGCCGCGTCCGCAAGCCGGGGGACCCGCAGGTCGATATGATCAAAGTGCCGGGGCATGGGCGGGGAACAGGATAAATTCACTCCTTCTCCATCACCACTCCGGCCATCACACTGGTCCGGACCCGCCAGCCCTGCGCGGCCATGCGGTTGATCTCCGCCTCCAGGACCCGGCCGTCGGGAGCCTGTCCGGCGGTGATAATTTTATACTGCACCGGCACCGGGGTGGCCGGGGAGACGGTCACGACCTGCGCCTGAAGCGAGGAAATGACGGGGATGGCGCACACGGTCAGCAGGGAGCCGCAGAGGACGGACGGGAGATGGGGTTTCATGGCGGGCCGGGAGTTACGGGTTGGAGCGGAGGCGGAGGAACGGAAAACCTCCTTTTCTGGATAACTTCCGAACCCGGAAAACCGGTGCAACAATTTTGCCCCTGTCCGTCCTCAGCCGGTGCGCAGCGTCCCGCCGGTGATGATTTTCGCCCGCAGGCCGCCCCGGAATTTCTCCTTCATGAAATCCTCCGTGCCCTCAGCCACCGCCCGGTCCATCCAATGGCACGGCCGGCACTCCTGGCTGCCTTCAAACTCCACTCCCTGAAGCCGGAACCGTTTCCCCAGCCATTCCTGGAGCCGGACGCCCTCCAGAATCAGATTCCGCCGGAACACGGAGGCCGGAAGCCGGGGCAGTTTGAAGCGCTGCCGGATCTCCATCACCGTCTCCATTTCAAAAAAGGTCACCTGTCCTTTGAAATCCGGCCGGTAACCAAAATAACGGTCTCCCCTGAGCCCCATGCCCGCCACACATTCGGCTTCGCTGACCGCGGTGATGCCGCTCTGAAGCCGCCCTTCGCCCTGCCGGCCCCAGTAGTCATGGCCGGAGGAAATGAAAATCCGAAGCAGCCGGCCGCCCCGCGTGTCCAGTCCAGGAACTTCGGGGTCCGCCGTTGCCGGAGGGAGATAGCCGGGATCGGAGGTTTTCATCAGAGCGGAGGGCTGGCCATCAGCAGCCACCCAAACAATACCGGCGGCAGCAGACAGGGGATGCCCAGTTTGAGATGAATCCGGCGGAGCCCGGGCCCAGGCGGACCGTTCCGGGGGAAAGCGCCCCGGAAATGCCATACCACATGAAAAAGCGGCAGCAGCACGCAGATGAGCAGGAGCAGAAAGAGCACGGTCTGGTTCAGAAATTCCGGCGGCTGCCACCCAAAGCTCAATCCTGAGAACAATGATCCGCGATGGAGAAAGATCAGAGTGTAAAGCGTCAGGCAGGGCAGGAGAGTGGACCGGATGAACCTCATGGGTTTCCGGATCCGTGGCTGTTCACTCAGCACACAGACCTGGAGCTGCTCCGGGGTGAGGGTGTGGAACTGATGAAGATGATAAAGCCACGCTGCGGGGATCAGCAAAAAAAGAAACGGGGACATGAGCGGCTGCTGCTTGGAAACGATCATCCTCAGCCCAGTTCCCGCGCGCGGCGGGCGGCGGTGCGCACGGCCTCGATGCAGGCGGAGCGGAAGGCGCGGGCCTCCAGCGCGGCCAGGGCGGCGATGGTGGTGCCCCCGGGGCTGGTGACCTGGTCCCGGAGAATGGCGGGATGCTGGCCGGTCTGAAGCACCAGAGCGGCCGCTCCGGCAACGGTCTGGGCGGCGAGCTGCAGGGCCTGCTCTTTAGTCAGCCCCTCCGCCACTCCGCCGTCGGCGAGGGCTTCAATAAACGTGTAAACGTAGGCCGGGCCGCTGCCGCTGACGCCGGTGACGGCATCCAGAAGCGGTTCGGCGACCCGCGTCACGGTGCCGACCGCGCCGAGAATGCGCTCCACCGTGGCCGCGTCCTCCGGCGTGGCCGTGCTCCCGCAGGCGTAGGCGGCGGCTCCCATGCCGATAAGGGCGGGAGTGTTGGGCATGACGCGGATGAGGCGGTGATGCCCGGCGGCTTTCTCCATGGCTCCGAGGGTGACTCCGGCGGCGATGGAAATGAGCAGCCGGCTCTCCGGCAGCGCCTTCAGGGTTTCAATAAGCGGCACAATCCCTGCCGGTTTCACACACAGCAGCACCACTTCAGCGGCGCGGGCGGCCTCCAGATTATCCCCGGCGGCCCGGATGCCCGGCACACTGGCCACGGCGGCGGTCACGGCGGCGGGGATGGCGTCGCTGACAAAAATCGAGGAGGCCGGACAGAGCTGGCGCGTGACGATGCCCTGCAGAAGCGCAGTGCCCATTTTTCCGGTGCCGAGACAGGCGAGAGTCATGATTTTTGAAGGAGGAGGGTGAAGGATGAAAAAACGGACAGATGCGCGATGGGCAGTTGAGGGAATGACGGAAAGGCCGGAGTGATTTTGTATGGAACTGCCCCCTCCTCCCGCTATTATTGGAATGCTGATGTTTTCGGCGCTGGGGATATGGGCCATCAAGGATGGACGGCGTCAGTCGAATATCAAGGTGCTGCTGCTGGGGTTTGTGCTGGCGGGTTATTCGTATTTCACACCGCAGACCTGGCAGGTCTGGCTGATCGGGACGGGGCTGACGGTGGCGGTGTTCCTGTGCCGCGACTGATGCCGCGCAGTGGCGGGCGGAGGGAAAAACGGGATGGGAGTGGGGGACGGGGACCGGAGTTTTTTCGGAATGCGGAGCCACTTTCCGGAGATTTTCGTTTCCGCCGGCACGTTCCCGGCCATGGTGGCTGCAGGATTTTCCCGTTTTTAACCATGTCGCGCCTCCGGTTTTCCCTTTTGTCCGTTGTCCGGCTCATCGCCCTCCTGAGCCTGCCCTGGATGCTGACCGGCTGCGGGGAACGCGCGGGCGCGCCGGCGGATCTGGTTTTCATCAACGGGGCGGAGGTCGGGTCCATCGATCCCACACAGGTCAGCTCGCAGATTGACGGGCGGGTGGTGACCTCGCTTTTTGAGGGACTGATGCGTTACAATGCCCAGGGCCGGGCCGAACCCGGAGTGGCTCTGGACGCCATCCCCTCGCCGGACGGCAGAACCTACACCTTTCCCCTGCGCCCGGACGCCCGCTGGAGCAACGGGGACCCGGTCACCGCGCAGGATTTCATGAAGTCATGGGAGCGGTTTCTCCGCCCGGCGACGGCGGCGGACTACGCGTCGATTTTCTTCTGCATCACCAACGCGGAGGCCTACAGCACGGGGAAAATCACGGATTTCACCCAGGTGGGCGTGAAGGCGCCCGACGACCGCACCCTGGTGGTGTCGCTGGACAATCCGGTGCCGTATTTCAAGGATCTGGTGGCTTTCATGGCCTTCTGCCCGATCCATGTGCCGACCTGGGAAAAACTGGGCGCGGCCTATTTCAAGCCAGAGAACCTCATCGGCAACGGTCCCTACCGCCTGAAGGAATGGCGGCTGAATGACCGCATCCGGCTGGAGCGCAGCGCGACTTACTGGGACGCGGCGAACGTGGGCATGGGGGCCATCGACGTGCTGCCGACCGACAATCCGGCGACAGCGGTGAATTTTTTCCTCACCGGCGGCGCGGACCTGATCATGGACAAGGGGCTCATCCCCAACTCCCTGGCGGACGAGCTGCGCACGAAGCCGTATTTCCACCACAAGCCGTTTCTGGCCACGTGGTTTGTCCGCTTCAACGCCAGACGCCCGCCCTACAACGATCCCCGGGTGCGCAAAGCGCTGACGATGGTGATCGACCGGGAACGGATCGTCACGGCGGTGACCCGGCTGGGGGAAGTGCCGGCTTTCGCCATGACCCCGCCCGGCACGGGCGACGGCTACCGGCCGCCCAGGGGCCTGCCCCCCAACCTCACGGAAGCCCGCCGGCTGCTGGCGGAGGCGGGTTTTCCCGACGGACGGGGGTTTCCGGTGCTGAATTACCTGTCGCCCTCGAAATTCCCGACCGACCGGGGCAGCGCCGTGGAGCTGCAGTCAATGTGGCGGCAGCTGGGCATCACCGTGGCCCTGACCACGGAGGAGTACAAGACGTATCTCGATTCCCAGAAGAAAATGGATTACGACGTCTGCCGGTCGAGCTGGGTGGGCGATTACAACGATCCCAACACGTTCCTCGACATGTTCCTGTCCAACAGCGGCAACAACCGCACCGGCTGGGAAAGCCCGGCCTATGACAAACTCATCGGCCAGGCGGCGGCGGAGGCCGATCCCGCCAAACGGTATGCCATTCTGGAAAGCGCCGAGAAGATGCTGATTGAGGACGAGTGCGTGGTGGCCCCGGTCTACCACTATGTGGGAGTGCAGTTTTATCATGAGAATCTGCTGGGCGGCGTGGAGGCCAACCTGACCGACGAGCACCCGCTCCGCTGCATGTTCTGGAAAACCCGGCCGCCCCGCCTGGCGGAAGGGGTGACCGCCCCCTGATGCTGCCCGTGGCGGGGCCGGCAGGACGGATAAGACGGATAGGAACTATAAGGCCTATTGCCCGGCAAATTTGCCTGGCCGGAGCACTTCCACGGGCCGCCGGAGCCGCGTGTTTTGACAAACGCTTTACGCAAGGAGGCTGGCCGAATGGTTTTTGGTCGCCTAGACTGGGGGTGGTTCGTTATCTTTCCCCTGCAACCCATGAACACCCTCCGCCTCACTCCGCTTCTGGTCATGTTCTTCCCATCGCTCCTGCACGCCGCGCCGCCCGTCGGGTTTGAGGAAACTTTCGCTCTGGCCGCCGACCGGGCGGCGGTGCTGAAGGAGCTGATCCCCGGGACCCCGGAATATTATTATTATTCCGCGCTTCACGCGCAGAACTCCGGGCAGTCCGCCGAGGCCGCGCGCCTGCTGAAGGAGTGGAAGGAGCGTTATCCCGCCGACGACGCCCAGCGGGAACTGCTGGGGACGCGCCAGCATTTTCTGGATTACAGCACCGATCCCGCCGGCACCCTGGCCTGGTTGAAGGACAGCCGGGGACTGAATTTCGACCACGCCCGTGAAACCGCCGGCACGCCGCCGGAAATTCCGACAAGTCTGGACCTGTCGCTGATCACCTGGGACGCGTTTTTCGCCGACGCGCTGCGGCAGGATCGCACATTGAAAAATCTGACGGATTCCGGTCTGCGCTCGGTGCTCTGGCGCGGGATCGAACTGAATTCGGAAGCCCGGCGCGCCCTTCTCAGCCGCGTCACGCGCCCGGATCTGCCGGGACTGGCCGAGCTGATTCTGGCGGATTTGAAAACGAAGGAGTCGCAGGGCTTCGGGGAGTTTACGATTCACCGGAATCTGCTGCTGGAGCAGCTGGCCACGCTGCTGAAACGGCTGCCCGCCCTGCTGCAGAACCAGGCTTTTGTGGAAACCTGGATGCTGCGCCTGACTCCGCCCGACGGGGTGGATCCGGAGCGCGATTCCGCGGTGCGCCTTGCCTGGCTGGAGCGGCAGCAGGCCTTCACGGACACCCTGGCGCCGCCTTTCAACTCGCTCAAAGCGAGCGTGCTTTACCAGCGCCTGGAGTTTGATCTGCGCCGCAATGTCTGTGATCCCGCGCTGCTGGCGGCCTATTTGAAGCTGCCGAGGAACGTGATTTATCTGAATCCGGAATTCCGGAAACGCGCGGACCTTTTCCACCATCCCGCCGATCTCGGCGGTGACTTCACCGGGTTCACCGGCCGCGGTCCGATCCGTCAGGACGATGACCTCGTGCGCCGCTGCCTGCTGCTGCTGCTGGCGAAAAATCCGGACACTGCCCTTTTCAAACCCTGGGTGGAGGACGCGTGGCTGAAGGCGATCCTGGCCGAGGCCCAGCTGACGGCCAAACCGGAGGCGGCGGACAAGTTCGTGTCCCTGCTGCCGCCCGCCGCCTATCAGCAGCTGCGGACGCGGACGGATCTGGAATTTGATCCCGGCTGCCGCGAGGACTGGCTGCCGCAGGACGAGGTCGCGCTGGACCTGTATATCAAGAACGTGCCGCAGCTGCTGGTGAAGGTGTTTGAGATCAACACCGAGAACGTCCACCGGAGCACCGGACAGCAGGTGAACACCGACCTTGATCTCGACGGTCTGGTGGCGAACCGCGAGTTCAGCGCCGACTACGCCGATCCGCCGCTGCAGCGGGTGCGCCGCACGTTCAAATTCCCGGAACTCAACGGCCGTCGCGGGGTGTGGGTCATCGAGTTCATCGGCGGCGGCAAAAGCAGCCGCGCTCTCGTGCGGAAAGGCAGCCTCAGCGTGCTCCCGGCCTCCACCCCCGGGGGCACGCGGCTGACGGTGCTGGATGAGAACACCGCGCCGGTGCCCGGAGCCTACGCATTGCTGGGCAGCCAGCGGTTCGCGGCGGATGCGGCGGGCCACATTCTCCTGCCGTTCTCCACGACGCCCGGCCCGCAGAATGTGATCATCGGCGACGGCAGCGGTTTCACGACGCTGGAGAACATCGGCATGCAGGGCGAAAATTACACTCTGAGCGCCGGGCTTCATGTGCCCCGCGAATCCCTGCTTCCGGGCCATAAAGCCACCGCCGTGCTGCGTCCCGCCGTGCTCTGCAACGGCCGGCCGATGGAGCTTTCGGCTTTGGAGAATCCGAAACTCACGGTGAACGCGGTGTCGCTCGACGGCATTCCCTCGGTCACGGTGATCCCGCTGAAGGACCTGTCGCCGGACAAGGAAACGCTGATTCCCTTCAGCGTGCCGGACCGCGTCTCCACGATCACCCTGACGGTCAGCGGGGAGGTGAAAAGCCTGATCACGGCGCAGCCGGTGCAGGTTTCCGCCGCCACTGAGTTCCGGATCAACGGCATCACCCTGACCGCGCAGACCGGCGATCTGCACCTTTCCCGCAACGACAGCGGCTGGTCGCTCTCGCTGCTGGGCCGCAATGGCGAGGCTTTGGCCAACCGGCAGGTCGGCCTGAGCTTTGTGAATCCTGATTTCACCGTCCAGCTTCCCGCGAGCCTGCGCACGGATGAGGCGGGGAAAGTGCAGCTTGGCAGGCTGGACGGGCTTTCCGCTTTGACCGCCAACAGCGGCATTTCCCGGGTCTTCGGACTGCCGAAAAGCCAGTCGGCGGTGGATGATGAAATCCATCTCGCGGAAGGCGATGTGCTGCGTCTGCCCTGGCCGCTGGCGGGAGAGGAGAGTGATCCCGCCAAAATTGCCGGACGCATCAAATCCGGTTTCTCGCTGATCGAAAGGCGCGGCGACGCTTTCGCCCGCAGCGTCACGGAAGGCATCGCTCTGGAGGACGGCGCGCTGGCCGTGAAGGGTCTGAAGCCGGGGACTTACGCCGCTTTCCTGGAGGGCCGGGAGGAGGAAATCACGGTGCGCGTCGCCGCTGGAAAGATCGTGGACGGGCATCTGCTGAATCCCGCGCTGAGCCTGGAGCTTTCCAATCCCGATCCCCTGGCCATCACCGGCATGTCGCCGGGAACTTTTTCCCTGAACGGAACGGACAAGCCGGTGGAGGCCCTGACTTTCCGCATTGCCCACGCCACGAAGGACACGCGGGTGCATGTCATGGTCAGCCGCTTCCTGCCGGAGTTCGACGCCTTCGCGCCGCTGGGGGATGATGCCCTGCCGGATCCGGAACTGGGAGCCAATATCTGGCGCCCCAGTCTTTACCAGTCCGCCCGCACCATCGGCGAGGAATACCGTTATGTGCTGGAGCGCCGCAGCCACAAGGTCTTCGCGGGCAATCTGCTGCCCCGCCCGGGCCTGCTGCTGAACCCCTGGGTCATCGCCAGCACCAGCACCGACAAACAGGAGGCCGCCGCCGGTGAGGCTCTCCAGGCCATGCGCCCGGAGAAACAGTCGGCGGTGAAACGGAAGGAGGGTTCAGGCAGTGGCGGTTATGCGGTGGCGGATGAATTGGCCGCCAGCGCCGGAACCGTGAAATCGCGCATGGCCGATGAATCCCCGGATCTCTCCTT
Organism: Verrucomicrobiota bacterium; assembly: GCA_040386695.1. Classification (GTDB taxonomy): domain Bacteria; phylum Verrucomicrobiota; class Verrucomicrobiia; order Verrucomicrobiales; family V1-33; genus CAIZWU01. The sequence goes on along the minus strand of JAZKFB010000075.1, from coordinate 49,782 downwards.
CCTCGCGCAGCCCGGAGCCACGGCCTTCAATTTGAAGCCGGACGCCAAGGGCGACATCCGCATCGCCGCCGCCGCTCTCGGCCATGGTCAGATCATCCGCGTGCTGGCGGTGTCCGGCGATTCGGCGGCTATGCGCGATTTCACGGTTCCGGAAAAACCGCTGCTGACCAAGGACCTGCGCCTGGCCAAGGGCTTGGATCCGGCGGGACATTTCACCCGTCAGAATTCCGTCAGCATTCTGGAAAAGGACGCGCCTTTCGCCCTGAAGGACGCGTTGTCCGCCGAGTTTGAAACCTACAGCCATCTCGGCAACGCCTGGGATCTGCTTTTCAATCTCAGCAAAAACCCGACCCTCGCGGAGTTCTCCTTCCTGCGGACCTGGCCGACGCTGACCGACGCCCGGAAGCGGGAGCTGTATTCCAAATACGCCAGTCACGAACTCAGCTTTTTCCTGTCGCGCAAGGACCCTGTGTTCTTCAAAACCGTCGTCCTGCCGTACCTCGCCAACAAACGCGACCGGACGTTTTTGGATGATTACCTGTTGGGCGGCGACGTCACGCCCTGGTTGTTCATGGCGAAGTACGCCACGCTCAACACGGCGGAAAAACTCCTCCTCGCCCGCCGCCCCGACGACAGCCGCCGCGCCGCCGCCGCGCGGGACATCACGGATTTCCTGAACTCCCAGCCGCGGGATCCGGCGAAGGATGCGTTCTGGTTTGAGAGCGCTTTAAGCACCAGTCAGGTTGATGCTCGGAATGACGCTCTTTTTGATTCCATGGATGAAGTCGTATCCCTAAATAGGGGCCGCTATACTTCTGATGAAGCGGCGGCGGCGGCACCCGCCGACGCCCCTGAGTCCCACATGACTCCCGCCCCCGCTCCCGCCTCGCCCATGTCTCTGGGAATTGAACTCAAGCAACAGGTGGCCGAGCAGGAGACCATGACGAAACTCTTCCGCCGCCGCAGTTTTGGCGGTGTTGAGGGTGCCGGTCCGCGCGAGGCCGCGAAAGCGGCTGCCCTCTACCGCCAGACCGAGCTGACAAAGGAATGGGCCGAGAACAATTACTGGCAGCTGCTCATCGCCGCCCAGAATGCCGACCTCATCAAACCCAACCGCTTCTGGCAGGACTACGCGAAGTGGGACGGCGCCAGCCCGTTTCTCTCCACCCACCTCAGCGAGGCCGCCGGGAGCTTCAGCGAAATCATGCTGGCTCTGGGCGTGCTGGATCTGCCGTTTGAAACCGACGCCAAGCCCGCGAAGACGGAGATGAAGGACAACGTGCTGACCCTCACCCCCACGGCCCGCACCATCCTCTTCCATCAGGAGATCAAACCCGCCGAAGCCGACAAGGAGGGCCCGCCGCTGCTGGTGAGCCAGAATTTCTACCGCGACGGCGACCGCTACACGGAGGAGAACGGCGAAAAATCCGACAAGTTCGTCAGCGGGGAATTTCTGTCAGGCACCGTTTACGGCTGCCAGATCGTGGTCAGCAATCCCGGCTCCGCCACCCGCCGCCTGGACGTGCTTTTCCAGATTCCCGTCGGAGCCCTGCCGGTGAACCGCACGCGCGTCACCCAGTCCGCGCCTCTGGCCCTGGGCGGATTCCAGACCCAGACGCTGGACTTCCAGTTCTACTTCCCGAAGGCCGGGAAATTCGCCCACTATCCCGTCCATGTCAGCCGCGTCGGCAAAGTCGCCGCCTCCGCCGCGCCGGTCAGTTTCAATGTGGTGGACACCCTCAGCACTCTGGACAAAACCTCCTGGGATTACCTCAGCCAGCAGGGTTCGAATGAGGAGGTCCTGACCTATCTGGACACGCACAATCTTTACCAGACCAACCTCGACCGCATCGCCTGGCGGCTGAAGGACCGCGCGTTCTACCTCAAAATACGCGACCTCGTGCAGGCCCGGAAATTCCCCCAGCGGACAGTGCTCAGCTACAGCGTGCTGCACAAGGATGAGCCCGGGCTGCGGGAGTTCATTGCTCTGGAAAACAATCTGCCCGCCGAGCCCCTGGTCTCGCCGCTGCTGACCATCGACCCCGTGGAGCGCAAAACCTTCCAGTGGCTGGAATACAGTCCGCTGGTCAACGCCCGCGCCCACCGGCTCGGCGGCGACCGCGTGATTCTGAATGACAAATTCCGCGCCCAGTACGAAGCCTGGCTGCGCCTGCTCACCTTCCGCCCGGCTTTAAGCGGCGAGGACTGCCTCGGCATCACCGCCGCCCTGCTGCTCCAGGACCGGCTTGATGAAGCGCAGGCCTGGTTCGCCAAGGTGGATGCCGCGAAAATCCACGAGCGCCTGCAGTACGACTGGCTCCAGGGCTGGCTGGCTTTCAGCACCGAGGACCTCGCCACCGCCCGCCGCATTGCCGCCGCCCGCACCGGCAGCCCGCTGCCTGACCGCTGGCAGGCGAAGTTCCAGGAGATGGCCGCGCAGCTCGATGAAATCGACGGCAAAAAACCCGCCGAAGCCCGTCCCGAGGACCGCGATGCCCGGCAGGACCGCGCCGCCGCCGCTCAGCCGCAGTTTGCGCTGAAGGTGGAGAACAAAGCGGTCACCCTGGATTACCGGAACGTCAGCGAAGTCACCGTGAACTACTATCCCATGGACCTGGAGTTCCTCTTCAGCGCCAACCCGTTTGTCAGTCAGGACACCTCGCGCTTCCGCAACATCCGGCCCAACAAGACGGAAAAACTCGCCTTGGCCCCGGGACAGACCGTGAAGTCCTTCCCGCTGCCGCAGGAATATCAGAATTCCAACGTCCTCGTGGAAATCACCACCGCCGGCCAGACCAAAGCCGCCGCCTCCTACGCCAATCAGCTCGACCTTCAGGTCAGCGAGAACTACGGCATCCTCCAGGTGCGCCACGCCGGCGATCAGCGCCCGCTGCCAAAGGTGTATGTCAAAGTCTTCGCCGACATCAACGGCACCCCCACCTTCTACAAGGATGGCTACACCGATCTGCGCGGCAAGTTTGACTACACCAGCCTGAGCACCAGCGACCTGGACAAAACGAAGCGCTTCTCCCTCCTCGTCCTCAGCCCCGACCACGGCGCCACCGTCCGCGAAGTCGCCCCGCCCGCGCGGTGAGGATCCGCGCCGCCCGGCGCATTCGGGACAGCAGCCTCAGCGGAAATGAGGAACGCGCCTGCCGGATTCCGGTCTCCGGCAGGCGCTTCCCCGGGCGGGGAACCAGTCATGCCGCATTCCACTGGAGGCGCGGACTTGACAATGTCAGGAGGCTGTTGATTCTGCCAGGGAATGAACGATATCCCCTCCGATTCCAGCCTTGGGGGCGGCACCCCGTGCGGGCCCGCTTTTCACTCTCCTGTCCCTGATCCTCCCGTTCCGGTTTCCTGCCAGGCTCCGGGGGAAGGAGCAGAGCGGCCCGGAACAAAGAAGGGGATGCCGGACGGGGCTATGCTCATGCGGATCCGGCGGCTGTTGAATGAGGGCCGGGCTTTGGATGTGTGGAGGGAAGTGGAAAATCTGGCCCCGCCTGACCAATGGCTGAAAGCCGGACCGGTGGAGGGCTTTCTGGGATCGCGGCTGGTGTCGTGGCTGGGAAATCCCGGCCGGGCCTCCGCCATGGACCGGGTGGCGGCGCGGCGGCATCCGGGGCATCCCGAGGTGTTTCTCCGGAGCCTGAGCCTGACAGGCCGGATTGGCGGCCCGCTGGCCATGCTGAGGCGGATTCTGGACCGGGACAGTCATCCCGTCCTGACAGACCCCCAGCGGGCCTTCATGCTGAATCTGGAGGCTGATCTGTGGTCCCGCTGGTCGGATTTCACGCAGGCCCACCGGTGTCTGGATGAGGCCGGAAAACTGCGTCCGGACCATGACCGGGAAATGACCAGCCGGGCCGTGGTGCTGATGCGGGAGGACCGCCGCGCGGACAGTCTGGAACTGGCAGTTGAGGCTCTCCGCCGCCAGCCCGGCAACACCACCGCGCACTGGCTGAAAGCGGAACTGCTGCGGGAGCTGGGCCGTGAGGAGGAGTGCCGCGCCGCGCTGGAGGCCGGGATGGCCACCGTGCAGGACGGGGATCTGGTCATCACCCTGGCGAACTGGCACGCGGAGCGCGGCCACTGGCGGGAGGCGCTGGAGCTTTCGGAGGAATACGCGGCCACTCAGCCGCTGATGAGCCTTGCGGGGAGGCGCGGGCTGGCGGGGTGGCGGGCGCGCCAGCATTATCTCAGCGGAGACCGTGACGCCGCATTGCGCTGCGCGGCGGATTCCCCGAAGTGTTTTATCTCGGAAATCGCGGACCGCCTGCGCGCCGGCCACCCGGGGCGGCGCCAGCGGCTGGACGTGCCTTTTGTGAGGCAGAACAACCGGACCTGCGGGCCCGCCACGTTGACGGCCATCTGCCGTTTCCACGGGGATCCGGTGGCCCAGGTGGAGATATCCCAGGATATTTGCTACGACGGCACTCCGGACCACAGCGAGCGCCACTGGGCGGAGGAGAAAGGCTGGCTGGTGCGGGAATTCCGGGTGACTCCGGACACGGCCCGCGCGCTGATCGACGCGGGACTTCCCTTCACCCTGACCACCGTGGAGCCGGCCAGCGCGCACCTCCAGGCCGTAACTGGTTATGACACCGGGGCGGACACCCTGCTGGTGATGGAGCCGGGGTCCTCGGCTCATGCGGAATACCGGATGAAGGTGCTGGAGGACTATGCCTTCAGCGGGCCCCGGGGCATGGTGCTGGCTCCCCGCACCCCGGCTCTGGAGGCGGCGTTGTCCGCCGTGGCTCTGCCCGAGGCTGAATTATACGACAGGCTGCACCGCCTCCAGAGAGCCCTGCACGGACACCGGCGGCAGGAGGCGCTGGAGGAATTGGAGGAGCTGAAACAGGCGGCCCCGGATCACCGCCTGCGATGGGTGGCGGAGCGGCGCGTGGCGGCGGCGGACGGCAATCCTGTCCGGCAGCTGGCGGCGGTGGAGGAGCTTCTGAAGCTTTATCCGGAACAGCCCACGCTGCTTTATGAGAAGCTCTGGCTGCTGGCGCCGGTGGCGGGCCGCCGGGAGCAGCAGGAATTCGCTCTGCGGGTGAAAGCGGCCGGCAAAGCCCCTCCGGAGGTGGACCGCCTGCTGGCGGAGCTGCTGGATGACGATGCGCGGGACTGGCCCCGGGCGGAGCGGGCATGGCGGAAGGCCATCCGGGGGCAGCCATTTCAGGCGGAGGCGCTGTCGGGACTGGCCGATTTTCACTGGTCGGGGATGGAGCGGAGGAAGTCCCTGCTGCTCTACCGGCTGGCGGCCTGCGTGAATCATAAGTCCGAGGGTCCGTCCCGGAGTTATTTCGCGGCGTCGCGCTGGGTGGGAGCGGAGGAGAAGGAGGAAAGCCTGCGGTTTTTGCGGGATCGCGCGGAACGCTACGGACGGCAGTCCGCGGCTCCGGCGGGCACGCTGTCGTGGGCGCTGGAACAGGCGGGCGATGGGGCGGAGGCGCTGAGGGTTCTGGAGGAGGCCGCGTCCCTCCGGCCGGAGGACGGGGAGGCCCTGCTGGCGGCCGGGGACGCGTTTCTGGGAGCGGGCGACGGGGAGAAGGCGCGCCGCTTTTTCGCCATGGCGGAGCATCGGGTGCCGCAGGGGATGTGGCTGCGCCGTCTGGCGGAGGATGCGGTGAAGGCGGCGGATCTGGCGGCGGCGGTGACTCACTACCGGCGTCTGGCGGAGCTGGAGCCGGTGAACCGGAGCGTGCACGCCGAGCTGGCGCGGCTGCTGGCGGGGACGGAGGGCGCGGCCCGCGCCGTGGCTTATCTTGAGGAGACGTGCCGGGAGCTGCCGGGAAATATGGGACTGCACAGCCTGCTTTGTGAGTGGCTGGAGGGGGACCATGCGCGCCGCGGACAGGTGCTGCGGCATATGCTGGCGCTGGATCCCGCGGACGCGTGGGCGCGGCGGGAGCTGGCGTTGGACCTGAAGGCTGCCGGACGCATGGATGAGGCACTGGCCGCAGCGCGGGAGGCGGTGGAGATTGATCCGAATCAGCAGTCCAGTCCCGGCATCATGGCGGAGGTGCTCTCGGCGGCGGGCCGCCGGGAGGAGGCCGCCGGGTGGCTGCGGCAGGCTCTGGAGCGGGATGTGGATTATCCATGGGCGATCACCAGACTGATTGAACTGGCTCCGGACACGGCGGCGCGCCGGCTCGGACTTCAGTGGGTGCTGAAGCAGATGGAGGCGCAGGTGCTGGGGGGATCCTCCCTCGAACGCTGGGCGGTGGAGGCCTGGGCGCTGCTGGAGCCGGAGGAGGCGCTGACGGTCCTGGAAACCGTGAGGAAGGCGCGCCCGGATTTGTGGCAGGCCTGGGCCGTCACCGCCACTCATCTGCGGGACATGGGCCGGATGGATGAGGCCTTGGCGGTGGCGGAGGAGGGGGTGCGGCGTTTTCCGCTGCTGCCCCGGATGTGGCATGATCTGTCGCTGATTCATTCCGCGCGGGGCGAGGCGGTTCCGGAGCAGTCAGCTCTGGAGCAGGCTCTCAAAATGAGTCCCGGCTGGAGTGTGGCCGCCCGGCGTCTGGCGGAGGTGCTCCGGGATCTGGACCGGACAAAGGAGGCGCGGGCGCTTCTGGAGCGGTTTACGGGATCGTGGCCGATGGATCAGGAGGCTCTGACGGACCTGATCCGGCTGCTTCAGGACACCGGGGATGCCGAGGGGGCCCGGGCAGCCTGTCGGCGGGCGGGGGCTCTTTTCCCGCTGGCGGCGGAAATCTGGCGGCAGCGCGCGGCTCTGTTGTCGGAGGATGCGGAGCTGGCGGCGCTTTCCGGCGAAGCCCGGGAACTGACCGGAAAACTGCCTCATTGCCTGAGCGCGTGGCAGTGCCGGGCGGCGGTGGAGGCGGCTCGGGAAGGACATGCCGGAGAGCTTGGGGTTCTGGATGAGGCGCTGCGGCATCTGCCGGGATGCTGGGCGCTTCAGGACCGGAAGTCCATCCTTCTCGCGGAATGCGGGCGGTATGAGGAGGCGCTGGCCTGCTGCCGGGAGGAGGCGCATGACGTCAGCGCGATGCCGCACTGGCGGGCGGCCCGGGCGGCGGATATTCTCTTCCGGCAGGGAATGGAGGAGCAGGCGCTGGCGGCCATGATGGAGGTGGCGGAGACGCACCCCGATTACTCCTGGGCCACGCAGAAACTGATGGAATGGCACGACCACCGCGCCGACTGGGAGGAGGTGCTGAAGTGGTCGGACCGGCTTACGAGGCTGAATCCGCGGCAGCAGCTGCCATGGGGATACCGGGGCGGGGCTTTGCTGGCGCTGAAGCGGCGGGAGGAGGCGGAGACGGCGCTGCGCCAGGCGGTGGCGCTGGACGCGGGGTATGCGTGGGCGGCGCGACAGCTGCTTGGACTGGAGCTGGAACGCGGGGATTCCCGGGCTTCGGCGGCCACGGTGGCGCGTGTGCGGGGGCGGGTGCCGGTTTCCAGCCTGGCGGCGCTTTACACTGGACACGGCTTTGCCGATGAGGCCCTCGCTCTGTGCGAGGAGGCGGTCAGGCTCAACTCGGCCGATGCCGCCGGGCATGAGACGCTGGGCCAGGCGCTGTGGAAAGCCGGACGCAGGGACGAGGCGCTGGAGGCATGGCTGCAGGCTGTAAAACTTTCTCCCGGCCGCGGGTGGGAGGCCGCTCTTTCCGGAAAAGCCCGCGAAACGGGAAAATGGGAGGCGCTGCTGGACCGGCTGCGCACCTGGGCTCTGGAGGAGCCACCCTCGGCGGACGCTTTGAAGGCATGGGCCTCTTTCGCCAAAGAGGAGCCGGCGCGCCGGCTGGAGGCTCTGGACGAAGCCCTGCGGCTGATGCCCGGGCAGCTGGAATTCGCGGATCTGAAGGCGGAGACACTGGCGGGAATGGCGCGCTACGGGGAAGCCGAGGCGGTCTGCCGCGGAGTGTTCCCGGAAGGAGAGGCTCCCCCCATGCTCCGGAGACGTCTGGCCTGGGTGCTGGATCGCCGGGGAGAGCGGAGATTGGCCATCAGAGAAATGGAGGCCGCCCTGCGGCAGGAGGAGAATAACCCGTTTGGCCTTCAGCATCTCTGTGACTGGCTGGAAAGCGAGCAGCGGGCGGAGGAGGCGGTGAAGTGGGCCGGGGCCCTGGTCAGGGCCGCGCCGCAATCCGCCTCCTCCTTCGGCTATCTGGCCAGCGCGCTGCTCAAAAGCGGCGGGGATGCGGAAGCCGAGCCGCATCTGCGCCGGGCTCTGCGCATGGAGCCGGAGTATGAGTGGGCCGGGGAGCAGCTTTTCCGCCTGCGGATGAAACGTCAGGATACGGATTCGGCCCGCCGGACCCTCAACATCCTGCGCGAGCACCAGCCAGGGGCCGGAACCCTCCTCAAGGAAGTGGAGCTGGCGGCGGCATGCGGCCGGAAGGAGGAGGCTGTGGAGGCCACTGCGCGTCTGGAGGCCGACTCCGGCTGTACCAGCCAGCTGCTGACCAAAGCGGACCAGTTTTTGGAAAAACACGGCTGGCTGACGGAGGTCAGGAAAAAACGCCTCCATCTGGTCACCGGCACCGGCGATGCGCCTGTGGGGGCGGACTGGCAGGGACCCTCCCTTTCCATCGTGGAGAGCTGGATTCAGCACGAGGTGGGCCGGGGAAAATACGGTGTGTGGAAAAAATTTGCCGGCCTGGCGGGCGGGGAGACGATCCTCCTTGCGGCCTGGAGGATGTATCTGGAGGAGATGGGCGACCGGGCGCACCGGGGCTCATCCGGAGCCCGGCTCTGGCGCTCGTGGCGGCTGGTCCGGGTAATCCGGAAACACGAATCTCTGATCCGGCGTCAAACGGAGACCTGGGCCTTCGCCCTTTACTCCCTGACCTGCTCCCGCAGATACCCCGCCGCGCGGCAATTGGCGCGGGGCTGGGAGGGGATGTCCGGCCTGGCTCCCTGGATGCTGCACAACACAGCGGAGGCTTTTGATCATGGAGGAAACCGGCGGGAGGCGACGAGAGCCAGAATCTGGGCTCTGGAACGGCTGCGCCCGGACCACACCACCGCCCGGCACCGGCTTAACCACGCCTTTACCCTGGCTCTTGAGGGAAAAGCGATGGAGGCGCTCCAGCTGCTGGATGAGGCCAATCTCACCAACCTGCCGACGGGCTCCGCCGGAGTCAGCCTGCGCCTCACCGGCGTGTTCGCGAAAGTTCTGGCCCTGCTCGTCTCCACCGATGCCCCCGTGAAGGAACGCCGCCGTCAGGCGGAACAGGAACTCGTCTGCGGACTGAGGGAGAACGGAGGGCTCAATGGCCAGGGGGCCCCATGGAGGCTCACCGTCCGCTTTTTGCCCAGGGCCGTCCGGCTCGCCGCCGGGGATGTCAGGCTCCAGTTCCGGCTGTTCTGTCTTTATCCCCGTTTCCTGGGGCTCACTTTGTGAACAGCCCCGAACTCATGCCAAAGTTTCCCGCCGGCATCAGCTTCGGCCACGGCGCCACAGTCCGCGAAGCCACACCGCCCGTGCGCTGAAGCAGTCACATAATCTGTAAACTGAACAAAAGAGCAGAATGGAAACGAAAAACCCAGCCGTTGGCCGCACATTCAGTTGGCCCCGGGTATCCGGCTCCGGCAGCCCCCGGCCAGCTCTGAAAGAGACAGGGTGGGGCACCGCTTTTTTAAATTTCCAGGCACCCATTTGAAGCGAATGAAAATAAGCTCCTTGAAAATGGTTTGTCCGCTGCGGTGGTATTGCGGCTGACGTAGAGCTGCGTAAAGCTGGAGGAAGGTCAGAGAGGAGAACGAAAATTGCCTGCCGCGTCTTCCGCAGCGTCCGGATATATCATGTAACAGGCATTGAGTCTGAGCTGGCGGGTATCATGCCGGTGCCAGAAAGCCGACTCGGAAATCAGGCCTCCACGGGTGGTTTGTGCCGGCCCGAACTGCCAATCCGTGTAGAGAAAAACAGTGTGTGTTGGTGATGCTTCCAGCAGCCTGCGGAGGAGACTGCAAAATCCTTCCCGAAATTCTGGAGCAATCTCAAAGAATCGCCGCCTTTGGCGCTCACGGCTGTCCGAACTCAGCACATCGAAAGCAAAAAACGCTCCCTGATAAGCCGGGTCCGCGCACTGCGGATTTCCTATGTGATACATGCAGCCCCGCAGACGTGAAAGCTCCCGCTGAAACAAAGGACGTGGCCGATGGGATGCCGGGTGACGGTCCGTGGCCAGCGCGAAAGGCAGGTTGGAAAACTCCAGCGGTTCTGATTGCTCCGCACAGACAAGTTCGATGGATGGCATAAGCGCGAAAAAACTGAGTAGCGCATCACGGCTGCGGCACCGCCGCGCCGTCGTGCCTTGGATCGCTGGCGCCGAAGCGGACGCCGGCGGGGGTGGTCATCACGGCCTGGCCGTAGCCGAAGGTGCTGGAGCGGAGAGGGACCACGGTGACCTCATGGCCCCGCGAGGTCAGAGCGGCGCGGGCGGCTTCGGGGATGGAGGCTTCGAGCATGACATCGCGGCCTTCGAAGGTGGGTTTGGTGAAGCGGCCGGCCTCCAGGGCCTGCTGGAGGTTCAGGTCAAAATCGGCGATGTCACTGACGAACTGCGCGTGGGCCTGCGCCTGGTTCCAGCCGCCCATGATGCCGAATCCGATGACGGTGCCGTCCTTGGACATCATGCCCGGAATGATGGTGTGCAGCGGGCGCCTGCGGGGTGCCAAGGTGTTGGGTTTACCGGGTTCCAGAATGAAAAGAGCGCCCCGGTTGTGAAGCATGAACCCGCAGCCGGCGGGCACGATACCGGAGCCGAAACCCATGTAGTTGCTCTGGATCAGCGACACCACATTCCCCGCCCGGTCGGCGGCGCAGAGGTAAATGGTGTCATGACCTTTGGAATCGCTCAGGCCGGGGAAAACGGAGGGCTCCGCCTTCGGCATGGCCTGGTTCATGCCGATGAGTTTCGCGCGCTCCGCCGCGTGTTTTTTGTCCAGCATCGCCTCCACGGGAATGCTGCCCGCGCGGGGATCGCCGACAAAGGCCAGCATGTCGGCGTAAGCCAGCTTTTTGGCTTCAACGGCCACGTGCAGCGCATCCGGCGAGTGCAGGCCGAAACCCCGCATCGGGAAATTTTCCATGATCGCCAGCATGGACAGCGCGGCGATGCCCTGGGTGTTGGGCGGAATCTCCGTGACCCTCCAGCCCCGATAGTCAATGGAGACCGGCTCCACCCACTCAGCGCGGAATTCGGAAAGATCCGCCGCGCTCATCGTTCCGCCCTCCGCCTGCGAAACCGCGAGAATGGCGGCGGCGGTTTCGCCCTCATAAAAACCGGCGCGCCCCTTGTCCGCGATGCGCCGCAGCGAGCCTGCCAGAGCCGGATTCCGAAAAACCTCCCCCTCCGCGGGCGTGTGTCCGTCCACCAGCCAGACCTTTGCGGCCTCCGGGATGCCGCTCAGCCATTTTTCCGAACCGTGCCAATGCTTCGCCGTGATTTCCATCACGGGAAATCCCTCCTCCGCAAAACGGATCGCGGGCTGCAGCACCTCCGCGAGGGGTTTGGCTCCAAAGAGCTCGCTCAGTGCCGCCCATCCCGCCACCACACCGGGCACGGTCACCGCATGGATTCCCCGATCCGGCATTTGAGTAATGCCTTTGGCCGCGAGAAAAGCGGGAGTCAGCCCCGCCGGAGCCCAGCCGCTGGCGTTCAAGGCGTGGGTTTTGCCGGATTTAGCCTCGTAAAACAGCACGAACAAATCCCCGCCGATCCCGTTTCCCGTCGGCTCCATCACTCCCACACAGGCGTTGGCCGCGATGGCCGCGTCCACGGCATTGCCTCCCGTGTCCAGGATCCTCACCGCCGCTGCGGCCGCGAGCGGCTGGCTGGAGGCTACGATGCCCCCGCGTGTGCTCACCACGGAACGGCCCGAAACGACAGTGCCGGCTGCCGCCATCGCCGGAAATAACGCGAGAGCCACGCAATGAAAAAGAAAATGGTTCATGAGCGGATGGGGGAAAATGAAATTGAATCGCCCCGGCTGAAACCGCCGGGCGCTCTGTCGGCTTGAGGGCAGGGCAAGGATGATGGCGTGGCGTCCATTCAGCAGTTCCTTTTTCGCGGAATTCAGGAAAATCGCAGATGGTAACCTTTATATCACTTTGGCCGCCCGACTCCGGGAGCATTCACTCGCATGACCCAAGGTGAGATAACCTCCGTCCCGCGCGCTCTCAGGACCGGGGGTTGTTTTGCCGGCGGGACGTCTCAAAATGAAAAAATCCCAGCCCGGCATGAGCCGGACTGGGAATGATGACCGGGGAAAGCCCCGGGTTTGAATTGGAATCAGATCAACGCAGGCGCTGCTCAACGGGAGGTGGGCAGGCCGAACGGCGAGGACACATCCGTGGATTTGGTGGGCCGCGACCAGGAGAGATCGCTGTCCGTTTCTCCGGGCAGCGGAGGCCGGGTTCTTTTCTTTTTCCTTCCACCGTCCGCGGACTCACAGGCCACGGCGCAGGAAAGAATCAGGATAACCGCGCTGGCGAACCGGAGTGACTTCATGGCTGGGACTGACTGGAGGTGGGGCAACTGCCGGAAGCAATCAGTGAGCGTTGTTTTCAAAAACAACCTCGTCGCCGGGCTGAATGACGAATCCGGGAGTGATGGACTTGGAGGCGATATCGGCCACAGTCTGATTGGCATTGACCTGCGCCACGCGGAGTTTCCCAATGTACTGAGTGCCACGCTTCACCAGGAGGCGGGACTCGTTGGTCACGCCCTGGTTTTTACCGGAGCTGACGATGACAAATCCCAGATCCGGGTTAACAGCGGCCACCGTGCTGGTGCGGCTGGAGAGACCGATGGTGCGGGTGCGCTCCACCTGAGCCTGACGGAGACGGGTGAGCTGCTGTTCGTTTTCAACGGAGGCCCTTTTGGCGATTTCCATCTCCTTGTTGATTTGCTCAATCTCCTGAACTTTGGCGTCGTTCTCCTTCTTTAAAGTCTCCATTTTGGCGGCAATCTCCTCAGGCGTGCCAACCCCGCCGGCGATACGGTTGATCTGCTCCTGGATCTGCTGTTTCTGGTTGATCAGGGACTCTGTCTCCTTTTTGGCGGCATCGACCTCCTCCTGTTTGGCCTTGGCGGCGGTTCTTTCCGCTTTGGCGGAAAGATCCTCATTTTTAGCGTTTTTGGCGGCTTCCGCGATTTGATCGTTCAGGGTGGTGATGGCCGGGTTGTTTGTCTCCCGGACCGCATTGTGAATCACCAGGGCCTTGCGGTTCTGGCTGTCCTTATGGAGACGGGTTTCCTTGAGACTGGAGCGGACCATGAAGGCCAGGCCGGCGGAACCAACGGCGGCGAGCAGGCCGAGAAAAAGAAGTGGCTTCATAGATGGAAGGCGAAAATGAAAAAAGTGAAAAATTAAACTTAGTTGCCGGGGGCGGGGGCGGGAGCGTCAGCAGGCGGAGTGGCCGGGGGTTCCACAGGAGCAGCGGGGTCGGCGGCAGGGGCGGGGGCGGCCGGATCAGCGGGAGGCGTTTCCGATGCGGGAGCGGGAACGGCAGGGTCCGCGGCGGGAGCTGCCGGAGCATCGGAAGGCGTTGCGAAAGGATCCGCGGCGGGCGCGGCCGGAGCCTCGGGAGGGGCGGCTGGATCAGTGGCTCCTTTGGCGGGAGCGGCTGGTTTGGTGGGCGCGGGCTCTGATTTCAGGGAGCCTTTGGAGGCGATGTTCACCGTGACGCGGTCGCCGGGGAGAATGGAATCCCCCGGGTTCACCGTGCCGGGCACGATTTCGGCGACGGACGAGTTGGGATTGACCTGAGTGACGATCACGCGGCCGATAAGAGCACCGCCCCGGGTGACGTCCAGTTTGGCCTGATTGACCACTGAGGAGGCGTTTCCGGCGGCGATGGTGACAAATCCCCACTCGGAATTCACAGCGGAGACGCGGCTGCTGAAGGCGTCCGGCATGCTGCCGGATCTTTGCCAGAGGTCGATGCGTTTGACGCTGGCGATCAGCTTGTCCGTATTGGCTTTACGGGCCAGGGCACTGGCGATGGCACCCTTGGCATTCTCGATCTGGCTGTCGTATTCCGCGCGCTTGCCCTCAAGACTCTTGAGTTCGGCGGTCATGGTCTCCACGTTTCCGAAATCATTGATTTTGGCCTGAGTGTCAGCGAGTTCCTTGGCGGCGGCATCCTTGTCGGCATTCTGTTTTTCAAGGAGTTTCACCACTTCCTCTTTCTGAGCGGCGGCGGCGGCTTTTTCAGCCTGGGCTTTGGTCAGGCTGGCCTGGAAAGTTTTGAGGTCCTCCCCGGCTTTTGTCTCGGCAGCCTGCGCGGCGGCCTGGAGTTTGTTGGCTTTTTCGAGGTATTGGTCGGCATTTTCAGCCTGTTTGTGTTCAGCGATGTAGGCTGGGCGGACCATGACGTAACTGATCCCGCCAGCGGCAAGGAGAGCGATGCCTGAGACAATCGATAAGGGCTTCCACATAAAAGTCGTGTTCGGATTCCGGTGTTTGAGAACTTCGGTGATGGTTTAAAGAAGATCGATGTTGAACACAACACGAATTTCCATCGGGGGCGCAAGAAATTTCGTCCTAAGATTCGGCAAAACGTGTTTTCTCCCGTAAAACCGGTGAAAAATCAGGAAAGTTGGGATTTCGGTTGCCTGTGTCCGGCGGCGTGACAAGGTGGGGCGCTGTCAGGGGCCATGGAGTGCCGGCAGGCGAACCCCGCCAGGTCCTGACGGAAGCAACGGTAGTTTGTCCGGTTCTGCCGTGGTTCTCTGACAGCACTTTCATTTTACCCTCCCGCTCCGCAGCTTCCGGTCACGCGGTTGACGTCCCCCGCCGCTCTGACTATTTTCTTTCATGACTTCGAGCCTCAACCAGCAGATTCATGAAAGGCTGGAGGAATTTCTGACCACCAAAGGCCTGCGCCGCACCCGGCAGCGGGATGTGATCGTGGAGGCGGCTTTCTCGACCACGGACCACTTCACAGCCGACGAGCTGTGGGAAAAGGCCCGGAAGATCGACTCCACCGCCTCGCGGGCCACGCTTTACCGCACTCTGGGCCTGCTGGTGGAGAGCGGGCTGCTGAAGGAAATTGATCTTGGCCGGGACCAGACTTATTACGATCCGAATTTTGTGGACCACCCGCACCACAACCACCTGATCTGCACGGACTGTCAGAAAGTGGTGGAGTTTGAGGACACGCACATGAGCCTGCTGGAGGACTGCATCACCCGCCGGCTGGGCTTCCGCCCGGAGACCAGTGCGATCCGGATTGAGGCCAGCTGCGAGGAACTGCGCCAGAAAGGCGACTGCCACCGCCGGAAGAAGTGAGCCGGTGTGAGTCCGGGTCCCCGGGTTCACAAAGGCGGACCCGCTGCGGGAAAAGGGGAGACCGACCGGGCGCCGGATCATGGGGCCGGAACGGGAGAAGTGGCGCTCATTTCGTGAAACGCGCTCTCAGGTAACGGCGGGATGTGACGGGATTCAGGGTGAAGGCGACCCGGGAGCCTGAAGTGCTGGCCGACACCTCATCCGCAGTGGCGGCGCACCATGTTTGGAGATCATCACTTATTTCCGGCGTGAGCTGAAGGTCAGCCGCCTCCGGATTCCGCTGGATGGCGAGGGTAGGGGTTGGATTGACGCTGATTGCGGTGAGACTGCTGGAGGGGGCATCGGAGAGGAAAGGATCACTGCCGGTGGCGTATTCCAGCCAGTTGGACTGTCCATCGTGGTCCGGGTCGGCGGTGGTCTCCAAATCCGCCGAAGAGACGGCCGGTTCCCCGGCGCAGGCAAGCATCCACGCATCAAAGCCGGTGGCATCGCCCGTGTCCAGAGCGGCCAGGCTGCTCCGGGCCTGCCCATTGGCGCTGATGAAGGACCCGCCAAGCCAAAGGATCCCGGTGGCGGGGTGAACAAGGGCCGCGCCTCCCGTCCCGGCGGTTCCGGCGGTTCCCGTCATGGAATAAAGCCTGCCGCCGGAATCAAAAGTCAGGCGGGCTTCCGGACCGGTGGGGAGAGGTGGCCGGGAACGAAGAACCGCTCCGCGGAAGGTTGGATCGGTTTGGCCATTGCGGTGAAGCCGGCGGATGTGCGCATACTGGCCGCCCGGGACCGGGAACCAGCCGGTAAGATAAATTTTGCCACCTGGCCCGGCAATGGCGCGGGGATAGGTGTGCGGTGGCAGGGTGGTTTGGAAAGTGGAATCAATTTTCCCCGAGGAATCCAACAGTTTCAGAACAGGGGGTGATGAGAGGTTATCCAGGATCACGGCACGGCCTTCCGGCAGCATGCCCAGACAGTAACGTGGCAGCCAGGACGGTGCGGGGGGGATTTCGGTGGGAATGGGAGTCCCATCCGGAGTGAACAATTTCAGCTGGATCAGTAAACGGCCATCAGAGAAGACGGCACAATCGTAGTTTGACCACGAGCCGGGCAGGGCGGAGCCATTGAAGGCCGGGTCCTGGGAGCCATCTGCGCGGAGGCGGATGATTTTTGTACTGGGGACCTCTCCTTGTATTGTGTATTTGATCAGTATTTTACCGTCAGGAAGGGCCACCTCCGCATTGATCGACACATAGTTGCCTTCGGAAAAGATCCGCTCCAGGGATCCATCGGGAAGGAGCCTGCTCAGCTGCCGGGAAGTCCAGGGGCCGTAGCCGTCACCGGGAGGATCGGGAATTGGCGGAGGCTGGTGCAGGATGAGAAGCTGGTCCTCCGGCAGGCGCTGCATGCTGTGGATGGTTCCCAGATCCGCTGGAGGCAAAAAGGAGGAATCCAGGCTTCCGTCCGCTTTGAAGCGGCAGATGCCGGGCCGCGGCTGGCCGTTCACCGTGATGAAGTCACCCTGCGCGTAAAAACCGCCATTGGCTGCCGGAGCCAGGGTGGTCACGGAACCGGGCTGGGGAAGGGCAGGCGCGGTGAACCCGGGATCAGGCGACCCGTCAGGAAGGAACCGTTGCCGTCCCTCCAGCAGCAGTTTTCCGTCCGGCAGCCGGTGCAGCACGGGAGAACGGAAATAACTGTTGGTCATCAGCAGGAGTGCGGGATCAAAGCCGCCATCCGGCCTCCTCCGGTGAATTTCCCCGTTGCTCCCGAAATTTCCCACCAGCGAGCCGTCCGGTTCCTCCAGCAGGCGCAGAGGCAGGTAGCCCTGGCGGCCCGCGTGAAAATTCTCCTTCCGGGTAATTCCTCCCGCAGCGTCCAGCCATGTTATTTCAAAGGGGGACTGCTGATTTCCACCGGGCTGTATATTGTAGCTGCTCACCCTCAAAGCGCTGATCCGGATGCCGCCGGGGGAATGGGAGCTTTCCATTCTGCGGGTGAAGCCGCGTTCCAGAAGCCGGGGAGTGAATCCGGGATCGGGTGAGCCATCGGCCAGAAGGCGGCGGAGCGTGTAAACATAACTGTCGTTGTGGTTCGAGGATCCATCAGGGGCGAACTCCATGGTCAGCAGCCACATGCGCCCATCCGCCGTCGGGGCGGCGTCCACGATTTCCGCTTTTTCGGGAAGCGCGGGGCGGAACTGCGGGTCGGGACTGCCGTCGGACAGCCGGAAGCGTATCAACCGGTCCGCGGCGAGGCGGGTGCCGTAGTCAGCCTGGCGGCACATGCAAAAAGTGACGGCGGTGTCGGAGAAGTATAGAAGACGCAGAGAGGTTTCGTGCGGCACGGAAGGAAAGGCTCCCGCGTTCCGGCTGCCGTCGGCATTGAGCACCAGCCAGCCGAATCTGGGCATCAGTGGAGGCTCAAAGGGCGAGCGGGGGAAGCTTGCGGGATTGTTGCCCGCCTCCAGCCAGATCCTCCCGTCGGGAAGGAGCCTCATTGAGTCCACGATGATGGAGGTGACGGTCAACGGGGTGCTCCAAGTCCCGTCCAGCGAGCCATCCGCCCCCAGTTTTTGAAGGATGCCGGAGTTGGTGCCGCCTTTGTAGGTGCTGGCCAGCAGATGACCGCCGTCCGGCAGCGGCAGCTGCGCGGTGATGCGGGCGCTGGTGAGAAGTTCCGGTGCCGCCGGAAGCAGGGTGCCCGGACGCGCCTGAAGAGGGATCGGCAGAACAATAAGAAAAAAGATCAGCGGCGGCAGACGCGAATTTTTCATATCTGAGATCTGCGGAGTTCGGGGCGGGGAATTTTACAATAGTGATTTTTTGTTCATGGTTGCAAGGAATTATTTCACATCAAATTCACAAAAACCTCCGCTTCACTCCACCTTCAGGGCAGGGATCCGCAGGACAGCTCTCTTCGGGGTCAAACGTCATTTCATTCTTCCGTTTGACACCAGGCCCGCGCTGAGTGAAAGCGCTGAGGGTATAAGGCCAATCCACAGAGCCTTCCATACCTTTATGACAGATGCGATCCCCCTTGGACTCAGTTTTGACGATGTGCTGCTGGTTCCGCAATTGACGGAAATTCTGCCTTCCGAGGCTGACCTGAGGACAAAACTGGCTCCCGGTCTGGAATTGAATGTGCCGGTGATTTCGTCGGCCATGGACACGGTGACGGAGGCGGAACTGGCGATTGCCCTGGCCCGCGAGGGTGGTCTGGGGGTCATTCACCGGAATATGCCCATCGCCCAGCAGGCCGCGCAGGTGCGCCGGGTGAAGCGCTCGGAAAACACGGTCATCGACCAGCCGTTCACGGTCACCCCCGACCTCACACTGGGCGAGCTGCAGCAGATCATGGAGCAGCGCGGGGTCGCCGGCTTCCCCGTGGTGGACGGACAGGGCAATCTGGCGGGCATGGTCACCAGCCGCGATGTCTGGTATGTGCAGAATCCCGACGCCAAAGTCAGCGATGTGATGACACCCCGTGACCGCCTGATCACGGCTCCGGTGAGCACCTCGCTGGAGGAGGCCCGCGCGATTCTCTACGACCGCCGCATTGAAAAACTCCCGCTGGTGGACGCCGACGGCAAGCTGGCCGGAATGATCACCACCCAGGATATCAAAAAGCGGGAAATGTTCACGGACGCCGCCAAGGACAGCCGGGGCCGCCTGCTGGTCGCCGCCGCCGTGGGCGTGGGCGGGGATTGCCTGGAGCGTGCCGCCGCTTTGGTGGAAGCGGGGACCGATGCCCTTTTCATCGACGCCGCGACCGGGCACACTTCACGGGTGATTGAGGTGGTGAAAACTTTGAAGAAAACCTTCGGCGATCTCCCCATCGTCGCCGGGAACGTGGTCACGGAGCAGGGAGCGAAGGATCTGATCGACGCCGGGGTCAGCGCGGTGAAAGTGGGGGTCGGTCCCGGCTCCATCTGCACCACCCGGGTCATCAGCGGGGTGGGCGTGCCGCAGTTCACCGCCATTCAGAACGTCGCCACCTACGCCCGCAGCCGGGGCGTGGCGGTGATTGCCGATGGAGGCATCCGTTACTCAGGAGATATTGTCAAAGCTCTGGCGGGCGGCGCCGACCTGGTCATGCTGGGATCGCTCCTCGCGGGCACCAGCGAAAGTCCGGGCAACATGGTCAATTATCAGGGACGTACTTTTAAAGAGTACCGCGGCATGGGTTCCCTCAAAGCCATGCGCGCCGGCAGCAGCGACCGCTACGGCCAGAACGCCAGTGGCAAGCTCGTCGCCGAGGGCGTCGAGGGCCGGGTGCCTTTCAAAGGCCGCCTGCGGGACGTCGTTTTCCAGCTCATGGGCGGCCTCCGCTCCGGCATGGGATACGTCGGAGCCGGGAATCTCGACAGCCTCCGCACCCGCGCCCAGTTTGTCCGCATCACCGCCGGCGGCCTCCGCGAAAGCCACACCCACGACATCGTCGTCACCGAGGAGCCGGTGAATTACCAGAGCATGTGAGAGAATTGAAGTTCAGGTGCGGCCCCGATTCCAAGTCATGCGCGTTTATATTGAAACGACGATTCCCAGCTACCTGACCTCCTGGCCTTCGGCTCAGGTTGTTCACGCCGGGCACCAAATCCGCACCCACCAGTGGTGGACCAATCATCGTGAGGAATACGAGCTTTACACCTCCCTGGTCACGCATCAGGAGGCTGCCGCAGGGGATTCTGATGCCGCCCGGCGCAGGGTCGGGGCTTTGGAGGGAATCCCCCTTTTACCCATCACTCCTGAATGCGAGATTATCGCGGAGGCCATTCTTGATTCCGAATTGCTTCCGGCGAAGGCGGACCGTGATGCGCTGCACATCGCGGTGGCGACTTTTCACCGCATGAATTTTCTGCTGACATGGAATATCCGTCACATTGCGAATGCCCATGTCCGTGAGGATTTGCGGGTGCTGATCAGCTCTCTCGGGTATACTCTGCCCACGATCTGCACCCCGGAGGAACTATTGCCAACATCATGATCACAACACCTGCTGAGGATATTCTCGCCGAAGTCTGGGCTGCCAAAGACAAGCTGTCCGCCCGATTTGGGCACAATCTGCATGCAACCTGTCTGGCCCTTTATGCCGAGCAGGAGAAAAATCCGAAACAGTTTGTGAACCTTGGCGGGGGACTCGTGACCAAAACTGGCAGGGAATCGTCCCGGCAGTCATCACAGGCCAAGCCATGAGGCCTGCGGAAGGATGGATCCCTCTGATTTGCAGGCTGTATTCATGCAGCTGGTTCAAACCAAAATTCCAGCGCTTCAGCCGCACTGGAAATCGCCTCCTCCTGCGTATCCCCGGCGGTGGCGCAGCCGGGCAGATCGGGGAAAACGGCGGACCAGCGGCCGGACAGAGCATCGAATTCCACCACCAGTCGAAATTTCATGGGAAATGGATAAAACCGTTGCTCCCTCCGCGCCACTCCCGATTTTACCCGTCCGCCGCCGCCGCCGCCGCCGCTGCTGAAAACTGAAATACTGAAATACTGAAATACTGAAAACTTTCCCCAATGGATTCCAACCACATCGCCGTCATCGACTTCGGCTCGCAGTACACTCAGCTCATCGTCCGCCGCATCCGCGAGCAGGGGTTTTTCTCGCGGCTTTACCAGCCGCATGAGCTGCGGGAAACCGGCAGTCCGGCGGCGGTGATTCTGAGCGGCGGCCCGCGCAGTGTGACGGAGGAGGGCGCGCCGGATATTGATCTCGATTACCTGCTCAGCCTGAACATTCCCGTTCTGGGCGTGTGCTACGGCATGCAGCTGCTTTCCAAAAAACTGGGCGGGTCTGTCGCGCCCGGCAACACCCGGGAGTATGGCCCCGCTCAGCTGGTGCCCTGCGTGATGAATTCCCTGTTCGCGGGCTTGAGCGGCTCCGCTCAGATCTGGATGAGCCATTCGGACACCGTGAAAAGCCCGCCGCCCGATGCCGTGGTCCTGGGCGAAAACCAGCATGGCGTGCCCGTGGCCCTGCAATTTGGACCGCGGCTTTTCGGCATTCAGTTTCATCCGGAAGTCAGCCATTCCCACGAAGGCTCCATCATTCTGGCCAACTTCCTGGCCATGGCGCCGAATGCCGCGCCCTTCCGCATTGAGGATTTTAAACAGGAACTCATCACCCAGATCCGCGAGCGCTGTCACGGGCGTGAAGTCGTCTGCGGCGTCTCCGGCGGGGTGGACAGCACGGTTCTTGCCGTCCTGCTCAAGGAAGCCGGGGTGCCGCACCGCGCCATTTTTGTGGACAATGGCCTGCTGCGTCTGAACGAGGTCGCGGAGGTTCAGGCGCAGTTTTTGCGCCTGGGGGTGAACCTGGAAACGATTCCCGCTTCGGAACGCTTCCTGACGGCTTTGGCCGGCGAGGGGGATCCGGAGAAAAAACGCGGCATCATCGGCAACCTTTTCGTCGATGTCTTCTGGGAAGCCGCCGCCAACGTCGATATTCTCGCCCAGGGCACGCTTTATCCCGACGTCATCGAATCCGCCACCAGCGGGTCCATCGCCAGCAAAATCAAGACCCACCACAACCGCGTGGACCGCATCATGGCCCTGCACAGGGAAGGCCGCGTGCTGGAGCCGCTCGCGGAGCTTTTTAAAGACGAAGTCCGCGCGCTGGGGGCGAACCTGGGCATTCCCCACGAAATTCTGCACCGCCATCCGTTCCCCGGGCCCGGGCTGGCCGTGCGCTGTCCCGGCGAGGTCACGGAGGAAAAACTGCGCATCATCCGCGAGGGCGACGCCATTTTCATCCGGCTGCTGCGCGAGCACGGGCACTATGACAAAGTCTGGCAGGCCTACTGCGGCCTGATTCCCGTGAAAACCGTGGGCGTCAAAGGCGACGAGCGCAGCTACGAATTCGCCGTCAACCTCCGCGCCGTCACCAGCGAGGACGCCATGACCGCCGATTTCGCCAAGCTGCCCTGGGAATTCCTTGGACTGGTCTCCAACGCCATCCTCAACGGCGTCAAAGGCATCAATCGCGTCCTCTACGATATTTCGACCAAGCCGCCGTCGAGCATCGAGTGGGAGTGACCCGCCGCCAGCGGCCGGGAATGATCCTGAAATAAACAACGGTCCGGGCATCCGGTCCGGTGATCGATCCGCCATGGCACCCGCTCCGCATGAGCCCGCCGCAGGGGAAGGGGAGATTCCGTAATGGCGTCAGGCCCGCCACGCGTCCAGCAGCAGTTTCAGCGTCAGCGCCAGCACCACGGCCAGGAAAACCGGGCGGATAAGCGCCGCACCTTTGCGGATCACCAGTCCCGATCCCAGCCTCGCGCCCAGCAGCTGCCCGCCGATCATGGCGGCGGCGATGGGCAGGTGCACCGCGCCATAGGCCGCGAAAAGCGTCAGCGCCCCGAGATTGCTGGCGAGGTTCGCGGTTTTGGTGAAGCCGGTGGCGTGCCGCAGATCCAAGCCCAGAAGGCCGACCAGTCCGACCGTCCAGAAAGACCCGGCGCCGGGGCCGAAAAAACCGTCGTAAAATCCCAGCATCAGCCCGCCGGTGACGGCAAAAACCCCTGCGGAGACCACCGGTTTCCGGATTTCCTGACCAAACCGGCGGTTCATCATGGTATAAACCGCCACCGCCGCCAGCAGCCAGGGAATAATCCTTCTCAGCAGATCCGGCGGTGCCATGCTGACGGCCCACGCGCCCGCCGCTCCGGCCACGAACGCGCAGCAGGCCGCCAGCGGAATGCCCGGGGAGCGCAGCAACCCGGCCCGGCCATACCGGACCACGGCCAGCAGGGTGCCGCAGGCCGACTGCATTTTGTTCGTTCCCAGCGCCACCTGTGGCGGCAGTCCCGCCGCCAGCAGCGCGGGCACCGTGATCAGCCCGCCGCCGCCCGCGATGGCGTCAATGAGCCCGCCCGCAAACCCCGCACAGGCCAGGAGCGTGAAAATCAGGGGCGAAAGAGCGCTTTGATCCATGGGCGGGAGGAGGGCCGCGTCGCCTGCGGCACGCGCTCCGGTTCCGCCGTTTCCTGAAACCCGCAAGCGGAGGGCGCGACCCGGGATCTGAATTCCGGAAGGACGGTCCACCACAATCCTGAGCCAAATCGTTGCCCGCCGCCGGGTCCTCTGCCATGGATGCGCCATGCAAGCTCCCAGCGATTCCGCCCCCGGATTCAGTCTTCAGCCCCGGCTGCGGGTTTTTGAGGGCGGGCGCATGGTGCTGGGCTGGGGGAAAATCATGCTGTTGCGGCAGGTGCGCGAAACGGGCTCCATCGCGGAGGCCGCGCGGCGCATGGAAATTTCCTACAACCACGCCTGGACGCTGGTGCGGGGGATGAATGAAAGCTTCCGCGATCCTCTGGTCGAGGCCTCGCGCGGCGGCCGGGGCCGGGGAGGCGCGCTGATCACGCCGGCCGGGGAAACCGTGCTCCGGCTGTATCAGGAAATGGCCGCGGAATGCCTGAAAGCCACGGAAACCCAATGGAAATCCCTGCGCGGACTTCTGAAGCCGGAGGCGGAGGGAACCGGGCTGGAATAATTCATGAATCATTTTACTGGAAAGGGTGACAAAATTTAATATAAACGCTCGATTATATCCATGTCACGGCATACCGCCTGCCACGTGGACCATGCCGCCGTCACCATCCATCCGGCAGCCTATCCTCATGAAACCGCGTTCCCATCCCGCCTCCATCCTCCGCCCGCTGCTTTCCCTGCTGCTCACTTCCGCCGCCGTCCGCGCGGGGGAAATGCCGGTTCCGGTTCCGGTCGAAAAAATTCCCGCACCGGTGGAGGTGAAATCAGCGGGCCTGCTGAACGACGCGCTGCGGGAGGCCTCGCCCGCGTTCTCAGAATGGGATATCGGCGGGCAGGTCCGGTTCCGGTATGAACTGAAGGACGATGCCGGCTCGTTTCCCCAGCGGGATTTCCTGGCGGGCGACTCCTTCAATGACAACGACTACTTCCTCTTCCGGCAAAAACTGCACATCGGCTGGCAGCCGCAGAGCTGGCTGAAATTTTTTGTGGAGGGCCGGGGCTCGCAGACGGCATCGGACGACCGCCCGATGGATCCGGAGCGGGACGTGGCGGACCTGCATCAGGCGTGGATCCAGCTGGGAGATCCCAAACTTTTCCCTCTGACCCTGAAAATCGGCCGCCAGGAAATGACCTACGGCGATCAGCGCTTCATCGGTCTGGGCGACTGGGGAAATATTCCGCGCAGCTTTGACGCCGTGACTTTACGGACTTCCTTCAGCGAGAAAACCTGGATCGATCTCTTCACCGGCCGGGTGGTCATCGGACGCGATGATCATTTCAATATATCCAATGACTATGATCAGTTTTCCGGCCTGTATGCCTCCAGTCAGGAAATCCTGAGCGGCGTGGAGACGCAGGCCTTTTTCCTGGCCCGCAATGTGGGCGAAGGTTCCCCCAACGCGGTGGCGGCGGGGATCGGCGGTCCCACCGCGCGCGATGTCTACACTTACGGCACCCGCCTGAAATCCCTGCCGGGAGCTTTTGGGAACTGGGATTTCGCTTTTGAGGGAGCGGGCCAGTTCGGCGAGACGGGAACGGGCGCGCAGAACCGTGATCTGGAGGCTTTCACCCTCACGGGCACCCTGGGCTACACCTTCAAGGACGCGTGGTCGAAACCCCGCGTGGCCGTCGGATATGATTATGCCTCAGGCGATTCCGACGCCGGCGATGACGAGCAGAACACCTTTGAGCCCCTGTTCGGGACCAATCACAGCCTTTACGGGGTCATGGATCTGGTCGGCCTGCGGAACCTGAGCAGTCCCCGGCTTTCCCTGACGATGAAACCCACGGCGAAGCTGTCCGTGAGCGTGGATTACCTCCTCTTCTGGCTGGCGGACACGGCGGATTCCTTCTACCCCGAATCCGGGGGCGCGCGCTCCCAGAACGGTTACGGCAGGCATCCGGAATACGACTCCTTCGCGGGATCGGAAATTGACGTGGTCGCCAAGTATGCCGCCACCTCATGGGCTGAAATCCAGCTGGGTTATGGTCACTTTTTCCCGGGAGATTATGTGAAGGAATCCATCCGCAGTGTTCCCTCCAACAATGGAGTCACCGGCGCGGACTGGGTGTATGTGCAGACGGTGATCAACTTCTGATTTTATCCCATTTATGAAAAATCCCGCCCGTTTTCTCCTCTCCGCCCTGCTGCTGCCCGGCCTGATGCTTTTTTCAGGCCGGACGGTGGGAGCGGCGGAATCCGAACTCCGCGTCTCCGCCGCCGCCAGCCTGGCGGATGCGCTGAAGGAAATTGACACCGCTTTCACCAGGGAAACCGGCGTGAGGGTGGCCCTCAACCTGGGAGCGTCCAGCACCCTGGCGCGCCAGATTGAGGAGGGCGCGCCGGCGGATGTGTTTTTCTCCGCGGATCTGGCCAAAATGGACGCTCTCGCGGCCAAGGGGCTGGTGAAAACGGAGACGCGCGAGGATCAGCTCTCCAATTCCCTGGTCATCGTCGTGCCTGCGGACAGCGCCTTGAAAATCAGGAAGGCGGAGGACCTCACGGGCTCCAAAGTGCGCCGCGTGGCCACAGGGGATCCGAAAGCGGTGCCGGTGGGAATTTATGCCAAAACATATCTGGAGAAAACCGGGCTCTGGAAGGAGGTCGGGCCGAAAATCGTGGCCACGGAGAATGTGCGGACCGCTCTGGCGGCGGTGGAGTCGGGCAATGTGGAGGCCGGCATCGTTTACAAAACCGACGCCGCCATCTCCAAAAAAGTGAAAATCGCCTGCGAAATCCCGGCTTTGCCGGACCAGAAAATCACTTACCCCATGGCCGCTCTGAAGGCGGCGGCGCAGCCGGAGCTGGCGGTGAAGTACCTCGATTATCTCGACACCCCGGCCTCCAAAGCCACTTTCCGGAAGTTCGGCTTCATCGTGCTGCCGGAAGCGGCGGCGAAATAATCCGAATCCGAACCCGGAAAAGGCGGGCCACGGATAAAACGGATGACCACGAATTCAGAAAAACGGGTCTCACCAGGCCGGCTGAATCAGCATGCCCTGATATCCGTGCCACCCGCTGGCTGCCCAGGCTGGGGAAACCGCCGGTTGCCCGCCGCGTGCGGGATCAGCGGAAATCCTCGGCGTTCACGAGGTCGCGGAAGGCCATGGAGCGCATGCCGGTGCACAGGGCGGCCCCGAAAATCGTGCGCTCCCTGGCCACCCGCGAAACCTGGCAGGCGGGCCGGGCCAGCCCGAGCACCAGCTGCCCGTAAGGCTCGGCTCCGGCGGCGATCTCCAGCATTTTGAAGGCGACGTGCGCGGTGTTCAGATCCGGGAAAACCAGGACATTGGCCCGCCCGCCGAGGACGGAGCCGGGAGCTTTGCGCTGCATGGATTCCGGATCCATGGCGGCATCCAGCTGGAGTTCGCCGTCAATGTCCATGTCCACCATCAGGCGTTTGGCCTGCTCGCGGGCCAGCTCCATGGCCGCCAGCACCTTGAGGGTCGAGGCGTCCCGCGCGCTGCCGCGGGTGGAGAAACTGATCATGGCCACGCGGGGTTTTTCCCCGCACAGCAGGTGGGCGGCGCGGGCGCTGAGGACCGCGCTGGTGGCCAGCTGGCTGGTGCTGGGGGAGGGCACGAGGGCGCAGTCGCTGAGAAAAAGCGTGCCTTTGAACCCCAGATCCGGACGGCTGGCGAGGCGGATGGGCAGGCAGCTGGAGGCGGTGGTGAATCCCGGCTGCGGCCGGATCAGATGCAGCAGTGAGCGGAAAAACGCGGCGGGAAATCCCTCGTTGCCGCCGACGATGCCGTCCGCGTAGCCGTACTGCACCATCATGGCCGCAAAGTAGGCGGGTTTGGCCATGACTGCCGCCGGATCCTCGACTTTCCGGCGGCGGGCTTTTTCCACCCGGCGGTAGCGCTCGCAGAAGAAGGAGAAATCGGAGGATTCCACCGGGTCGATAATGCCCACAAACTCCAGGCTGACGCCGATTTGCGCGGCGAGGGCGCGGATTTCAGTCCGTGATCCCAGAAGAATCGGGGCAATGGCCTGGGTGCGCACCAGTTCGGCGGCCACGCGGATGACGCGCTCGTCCAGGCCTGAGGGAAAAACGATGCGCTTGGGATGCCGGCGCAGCGTTTCGATCATCGGGCGAAGAAAATCGTTCGCGGGATCGTGGATGGAATCGGCGGGGGCGGACATCGGGAGGACAAAACCGGGGAAACGTTTTGACGGAGCGGGGCACATGGATGCCAATAGCTTGAAATTCAACACGGATTCCCGTTTTGACTGTTCTAAGTTATGATGAAAATTCCCGCAGTGGAACGGGGAGATTCAATTTTATCCTCCCGCTCAAGGTTTTGATTTGGCGCGGGCGGGAATCCGGGTGATGGGTCAGGCGATGAGCGATTTCAAAGGACGGCCACAGGAATCAGGCCCCGCGCGCCGGCACCGGCGGATGCGTATGGAATTGCGCGGGCTGTATGAGCCGCCGGATTTGCGCGGTTTTGAGCGGAATATGGGCGACGTTGTGAAACGGATCATGGCCCGTGCCGGTCTGGGTGAAAGACTGGCCGAGGAGGCCGTGACCCGGGAATGGGCAACCATCGTGGGCGCTTTTCTGGCCGGGCAGTCGCGGCCGGTGGGGCTGCGTGCCGGGGTGCTGCAGGTGGCGGTGATGCAGTCCGCTGTGCTTTATGATCTGGAGCGGAATCTGAAACGCGACATTCTCCGGCGGCTTCAGGAGCGTTTTGGACGGCAGGTGGTGAAGGATGTGCGTTTCATGCCGGGCTGAAAGCGGTCCGTTTTCAGTTTGAGCCGGGATTGGTCAGCAGCGATTTGAAGGAGGAGGGAGCGCCGGTTCCGGCGGGGGTGCTGTCTCCCGTGTCCAGCGTCGGCAGCGTGGTGGGCAGCTCCAGTTTGAAGGCGGAGCTGTCCAGACTGGACGGCGCGGTGCCGGCATTGGCACCGGGAGCCGCGCCTGAGCGGGAGTTGTCCAGTTTCCAGGCATCATCGGAAAAGGCGGTGCCGGAGAAGTCGATGGTGTCCGTCTTTGGAAGCGCGCCGGAGGAGCGGGAAGCACCACCGGCGGCCCCGGGAATTTCAGGCAAAGCCTCCGCTGTGACGGGGGGCGGCGGCGGTGCCGCGGTTTTATTCTCGCGGTTGATCCACAGCGAAAGCCCGAGACAGAGGGCCAGAATGATGATGATGGCGGTTTTCATGCGGCCTTGGGCTGAATTTATTTACGACAAACCGGGCAGGGCAACGGAACAGGCAGGGGGGATTTTCAGAGGAAATCAGAATCCAATCAGGGCGATTTCCGGCTCCAGGCGCCGTGGGATTCATTCTGACTGCGGGTTTCCTCCTCGCGGAGGCGCAGGAGATACTGGGCGGCGGGAGTGCCGTCGGGGCAGTCACGCTCACAGACGCGGATCATGGCCAGGCCGTAACGCACCAGCCATTGCGAAAGATCAATGAGCCCCTGCTCGGGGTCCTTCAGGTAGATGAAGGCGTAAAAGGAATTGTCCCCGGGAACCTCCTCCCAGCGGGTGACCACGCGGAAAGGCGTGCTGTTCAGCAGGCGCAGGCTGAAATCCCGGGCCTCCACGCCCAGGGTGCGCAAGGGTTCCTCGCTGTCGAAACCGAAGTTTTCAGCCATTTCCCGGGCGCTTTCCGGCTGGCCGCCGTCGGTTTCCACGGCATCGGCGTAATAAAGCGAGAACCGCCTGGTGCCTTCGGGGGTTTTGATAAGAAAGGTGTCGCCGTCATTGGCCGGATCCTCAATGAGCTGCGTGTCCGTGATGACCTGATACTGGGCGATCGGCTGGCCCCGGGCATCCAGGGGAAGGGAGGGGGCCGCCTCCTTGGCGGGAACCGGAGGAACGATCGGCTCCGTGACCGCCGGGCCCTGGTTGGTGAGCGGAGCGGCTCCGCGTTTGGCGGCGGCGGTGCGGCTGAGGCTCCAGCCCAGAATGACGAGGGCCGCCAGCAGGATGCCGGTGGCGGCGAGGGTGAATCGGGTGCTTTTGTCCTGCATCATGCGGGGAGGCGCTGAGGGTGATGTTCCATTGTGCGGATGTCAGGGGCGCGGCGCAATGATTTATTGCCATCAATGGGGGCAAAGGTCAATCCACCGGAGGCGGCGCGTCGTGCACAGTCAGCAGGGCCAGGAAGGATTCCGCGCGCCGGGGATCATTCAGCGCCAGGGTGCCCCGGATCAGGCGCGGGCCGGAGGTGGTGTCCGCGAGAAGCGGAGGATCGGAGGCCGTCAGAGCGTCCGCCTGTTCCGCGAGGGAGGGGAATCCGGCCAGTCTGGCGGCGCGGCGGTGGAGAATGCGGAAACTGATCACCCTGCCGGGCGCGGCGAACCGCCGCAGATCCAGCGTCACCCGGCCCATGGTGGTCCGGGGATTGATCTCCACCAGCGGCCGCAGCCGGACGGTGCCGTCCGGAGGATGACGGTAGAAAAAGGAGTCGATGCCCAGCGGTCCATGCAGCCGGGCCAGGCCGGGAAGGGTGGCCAGGAGGGCCGGGAGGTGGTCGCGGAAAAGCGTTTCCGTGTCCGTTTCGTGCATCCGGCGCACGGCTTCGGCGGGCATCAGGCGCGTGAAGGAGGTTCCGGCCCGGCATCCGAGAAAACGTCCGCCCGCGTCATTGAGCAGGCGCACCTGACCTTTCAGCCGGGGCGGGCTGCCGGGAGTCAGCTCATACTGGCTGGAAAAATCGGCCACGCGTTCCAGCCAGGGCTCGACAACCACGGCCTCCTGGCTGAAAAGCACCGGCCGCAGCCACGTGAGATCCCGCTCCGTCAGGCCGGCGGTGCTCACCTGAATGATCCCGCGCCCGGCGATGCCGAAGGGAGCCTTCAGACAGGCGCGCCGATACCCGGCGGCGGCGAGATTTTCCAGAGCGGCGGCGGTCTCCTCCACGCAACTCGCGTGCTGACCATAAGTTTCATCGGGAAAACCGTGCGTTTCCGCCAGCTGGCGCGCGGCCAGGGCGGCGGTGGTTTTGGCATACAGCGCGCGGATTTCCTCATCCCACGGGATGGAGGCGAAAGCGGCCTCGCCGGCATTCGGCGCCAGATCCGCCAGCAGCGCCGCTGAATCCGCCGACCACGCCCACGGACGCAGCCGCCCGAGCCGCCGGGAGCGCAGCGGGGAATCCGCCGCCAGACGTCCTTTGGCATCCAGAATCTCCCACTGCGGCAGCGGAATCCCGGCTTCCCGCAACCGCCGCAGATGGTCGTCCGACGGCTGCCGGCGCACCAGCACCACATCCTCCGAATGCAGGCTGAAGGCCGGCAGCACATCCAGATCCCGGGCCAGGGCGGCGGTGGTGGAGTCCTCCGCCGCCGTGGCCGCACGCCGGGTCAGGGCACAGGCTTCGGCGGCGGGATTGAACCAGCCGACCCACGGGGTCCGGCCTTTGGAATGCGAATACAGCTCCATTCTTGAAATAAAATCATCGTCCAGCCCCGCCCGTTTCCGGCCCTCACGGTTAAAGGGCGCATTGCCTTTTCCCCGCGCCGGGGAAAGCGGAAAGGCGAGTCCCCGCTCCCACGCCTCCCAGTCGCTGCGGTCCTGATCCTTCCAGCGCCGGAACCATTTCAGACCGTAACCGACATGGGCGATCTCATCCCGGTAAATGCGCTCCAGCAGCCCGCCGGTCTCCATATCCCCCAGCTGCCGGAACACGCCGGCGTAATATTGGGCGTAATCAAGGTTCGCCTGCTCGAAAGTGAGGCTGAGCAGACTGACATAATCCATGGGCGTGGCCATGCCCGCGATGTTCCGCCAGAAAAACCCGTTCATCGGCAGATCCCCGAACTGCAGCCCTCCGGCGGCCATGCGGTCCATGTAAAGCCGGGTGTGCTCCTGCTCCTCCCGCAGGGTCCGCAGCAGCCCGCGGCGGAAATCCGGGGGCGCGTCCGGAAACTTCAGCAGCGCCAGGGCCATCAGCTCCACCGCCAGCAGCTCGTGGTTCGCGAACGCATGCAGCAGCACCGCCCGGGCCTCAGTCCCGTGCAGCTCATCCGCGCGGGGCAGGCGGGCGCGTTCGCCTCTGGGGGAAAACCGCAGACCGGGGGGACGGCCCGGGGCATCGGGGGTGATCAGCACCGGTCCGGGCTCCAGGTCCGTCAGTTTCCCCTCCGCCGGCACGAGGAGTTTTTCCTCCAGTGTTCCGGCAAAAAGAACACGTTGCGCGAATTCCCTGATCTCCATTCCCCTCCCTGTCGTTCCTTGAGCGAGAAATTCAATGGACGCAGCACTGTTCGACGGTAAGTTGCCCCTTCCGCCCATCCTCCTCCTTTTTAATAATGATTGTCCGTTTTCTTTCCCTCGGCGCTCCCGCCGCCCTCGCTTTGTGTCTGAGCAGCTGCCAGACCATGGCTCCCGTGCAGCAGAACATGCCGCCGGGGATTCTGCGGGGAGCGGACGGCACTCTTTATTACGATCCCCACGCTCAGGGCACCGGAGCCGGCGCTTTCGGCGGGTCGCGGGTGGGCCCTCCGCCGGATGTGATCAGCCACTGGGACGGCGGTCCCGGCAATGGCCCGGCGCGCATCCGCATCAGCCGCGCGGAGCAGACGGCCTATTTTTACAAAGGCGATCAGCTGATCGGCAAATCATGGCTTTCCACCGGGAACGAGACCCACACCACCCCCGCCGGGAAATTCAAAATCATCCAGAAGGACAAGTGGCACAAAAGCAGCCGTTACGGCGCGGCGGTCGATGCCCTCGGCAATGTGGTGGATGCTGAAATCGACATCAAAATGGACAAACTTCCCCCCGGAACCCATTACGAAGGGGCGAAAATGACCAACTTCATGCGCCTGACCAATGACGGCATCGGAATGCACGCGGGTTTTCTCCCCGGCTATCCCGCCAGCCACGGCTGCATCCGCATGCCCGAGGAGCTGTCGGAACTCTTTTTCGAAAACGTCCAGATCGGCACTCCGGTCACCATTGACTGAAATCAAGAACGCCTGTGCCTGACACTGCTGATTCACGAGGAAACGGACCGGCGGAGTGGCCGCCGGCGGAGGAAATTGAAATTGAACCCGGGGCTGTCGCCGCCCTGCTGGCGGAGAAGGCGGATTTCCGCCTGATCGACTGCCGGGAGGAGGACGAATGGGAGCTGACCCGGATCGAGGCCGCCGAGCTGCTGCCGCTGTCGGAATTCGGGGAGCGTTACGCCGCCGTGCTGCCGGATAAAAACGAGCGGCTGGTGATCCAGTGCCATCACGGCATGAGAAGCGCCAAAGCCGCGAATTTCCTCCGGACCAAGGGTTATACCCGGGCATGGAGCATGGCCCGCGGCATTGAGGGCTGGTCCACGGAAGTGGATTCCGGGGTGCCCCGCTACTGATCCGTTCATTATTCCGGCACATCCCCGTAACCCGTTGTTTTTAACGTGGTTGGAGTAGGGTTTTTCCTGAATTGATGCTCCCCTCCACTTGCCTTCTTGCAGCTTGGCACGGAGAGGGGAGGGTATTTGTACATTGAGGAGTCTGATTCCGGTTCTCATGCGTTGATTGACAGTCCGTTGAAAACGCCGCTCCCCGTGGCGGTCCCGCCCCCTGGCCTGATGAAAACCTCCACCTGCTCTCCAAGCCGCCCAGCTTCCCGCTGGCAGGCCCGAATGCTTCGGCTGTCGCTGCTGCTGTGCCTCGGATTACTGCCGGGATGCACGACGGTTGTCGGCCAGATGACCATGGGGAAAGTGGACAAGGCATTGCAGCGGCGCAAAGCCCCCAGTCTCCGCACATGGCCGGGCGGATCCTCCGATGCCGCGCAGACTCTGAAGGCGGTGGAGGTGCGCACCGGTCTGCTGCTTTCCCACTGGGACTCCATTGCCGTCAACACCCACACCAAAAAGGACGGCACCCTCACTTTTGATGTCGGCTTCAGCGGGGAGGGCGGTTTTATCTCCTCGGCGGTCCCGGTTTCGGCGGATGGCTATTTCCTCACGGCCGCCCATTGCGCGGAAAATGACGATCTCACGCTGGTGACCCTGAACCGCGAGCTTCACCTCGTGAAAGTCAAAGCCCGCGTGGTCTGGAAAGGCAATACCGGCAAAGGCGGCCCCGATCTGGCCATCATTCACGCCCCGGTCAGGCCGGCCCTGCCGTTTGAAATCGCCAGTGTCTCCGCGCTGGAGCGCGAGGCCAAAGTCGCCGCCACCGGCTGGTCCGGCATTGTCCACGACAATCCCATGGGTGCCACCGCCGCCGGGCGCATTCTGTCGGTTTCGTCCCTTCAATCCGATAATTCCGGAGCCGCCTGGCGGGTGATCGGGCACGATGTTCCGCTGAATTTCGGGGACAGCGGCGGTCCGCTGGTGCTTCAGGACGGACGGCTGGCCGGCATCAACAGCTGCATCGGGGTCACGGTGGGCGGTTTCCTGTGGACCACGCTCGGATTCTCGGGCTCGGCCGACCGCCCTCTGCATGGTTATTCGGGTGAAGCCTTCATCCCCAGCCCGGTGTGGCTCCACCGCACCATCGCCAACGACCGCACCGCCCGCCGCCGCAAAGGCTGAGGGTGGAAACCGGAGAAGGGCAGGCCCCGCCGCGGGAATGGCGCGGCCGCGCTCCGGGAGGAATGAGGTCACGGCTTGGAGGATGGCCAAGGAGTCCCTGGCGATAAGTTTCGGCGGGGAAAATGATGAAACCTGAAAGGTTTGGCCGTTTCCCTGCGGCCCGGCTTTCTTCTTTTCCCTCCTCCGCATGCCCTCCTATTCCATGATGCAAAGCGCGCCCGGGCCGGAGACGGTCATTGATGGGGTGCCTTATCTGTATTTTGGAGGAACCGGATATCTGGGCCTGGCCTCGCATCCGGAGGTGATCGAGGCCGGTTGTGAGGCTCTGAGGAAATACGGCGTGCACTCCGCGACCTCGCGGGGCCGCTTTGGCACGAATCCGCCGGTGCTGGAGGTCGAGCGGCGGGCGGCGGAGTTTTTCGGCACGGAGGACGCGTTTTTTTTCGGCAGCGGGTATGCGGCGAATCACATCCTCGTGTCCGCCACCGCCGCCGATGCCCAGGCGG
This sequence comes from Verrucomicrobiota bacterium, assembly GCA_040386695.1. Classification (GTDB taxonomy): domain Bacteria; phylum Verrucomicrobiota; class Verrucomicrobiia; order Verrucomicrobiales; family V1-33; genus CAIZWU01. The sequence goes on along the minus strand of JAZKFB010000075.1, from coordinate 15,524 downwards.
TGCTGCTGGATGAATCCTCACATTACTGCGTGAGCGAGGCCGCGAAGCTGCCGGGCGTGCCGGTGGTCACCTTCCGGCATGGCGATGCGGAGGATCTGCGGCGCGCCGCCGCCCCGTGGTGCCGGGTGCTGGTGATGGCGGACGCGGTGGGCCCTTCGGACGGCAGCACCGCGCCGGTGCCTGAGTATCTGGAGGTTCTGAAAACCCGGGATCAGGCCGTGCTCCTGCTGGACGACGCCCACGGATTCGGCGTGCTGGGAAATGACGGGCGCGGCCTGCTGGACGAGCTGGGCCTGTGGTCCCGGGTGAATGGCGGCGCGGCGGATCCGGCTCCGGATTCCCCTGTCAGCCTTGTGGTCTGCGGCACCCTGGCCAAAGCCCTGGGCGGTTTTGGGGGCATCATTCCGGGCAGCGCGGCTTTTGTGGAGAAAGCCCGGAAGTCCTCGCACTATTTCGACGGCTCCAGCGCGCCGGCCTCGGCGGTGGCGGGCTCCACGGCCAAAGCGCTGGAAATCGTCATCCGCCAGCCGGAGCTGCGGCACCGGCTCCGGGAGAACACCGCCCGTCTCCGCGAGGGCCTGCGGGCTCTGGGCCTGACGCCACCGCCGGGCCGCACGGCGCATTTCGGTGTGGCTCTGGAGAAGGCGGAGACCATGCGGGAAATCCACGAAACCCTGAAATCCCGGGGCATTCTGCTGCCCTACATCGCGGCCTACAGCGGTATCCCGCCCCAGGGCATTCTGCGCTTTGCGGTCTTCGCGGACCACACTCCGGCGCAGATTGATCGCCTTCTTTCCGAACTCCGCTCCCTGCTCTGACTTCTCCCGTCCATTCTCCGGCGTCATGAAAATCCTCACCCTTCTCCTTCCCGCCATCCTCGCTCCCCTCTCCCTCATGAAAGGCGCCGACTATTCCCCCGCCATCACCACCATCGAAAGCACCGTGCGCGGGGAGATGAGGGAATGGGGGATCGGCGGCATTTCCGTGGCTCTGATTGATGATCAGTCACTGGTGTACGCCAACGGATTCGGGGAGGCGAAAAGGGACTCCATTTTCCGGGCCGGCAGCATTTCCAAGCTCTTCAACGCCATTGCCGTGATGCAGCAGGTGGAGGCCGGGAAAATCGACCTTGATGCCGCGCTGCCCCCGGAGGTTTCGCCCGTGAATCCTTTTCCCGGCCAGCCGCTGGTGACTCCGCGGCAGATACTCTCCCACCGCAGCGGACTCCAGCGGGAATCGCCGGTGGGCGGCTACTTCGACGCCACGCAGCCGGGCATCGACGCCACCGCCCGCAGCGTGGCCGATTGTGTGCTGGCCACGAAACCCGCGGAGAAAACGCGGTATTCCAATGTCGCCCCGACCATCGCGGGCTGGATGGTGGAGAAGGCGTCGGGCGAGGCTTTTGAGGATTACCAGAAAAAACATATCTTCGGCCCGCTGGGCATGACCAGTTCCGCCTGGACCCTGGCCAATACCGACCGGAACCGCGTGATTGTCAGCCACATGCGCGTGGCCGACGGCAAAGGCGGCTGGACCCGCATCCAGTCGCCGGTGTTTGATCTCGGGACCATCCCGGCCGGCAATCTGTTCACGACGGTGGAGGATCTCGGCAAATTCGCCTCCGCCCTGATGGCCAAAGGCGGCGGTCTGGTGAAGCCGGAAAGCCTGGAGGCCATGTGGAAACCGCAGTTCACCACGGATGAGACCGGTTTTGGCCTCGCGTTTGTGGCCGGGAAATTCCGGAAACATCTCACCATCGGCCACAACGGCGCGGTTTACGGCCATTCGGCCTCGCTGGTGGTCCTGCCGCGGGAAAAGATCGCGGTGGTGGTCATCGGCAACGAGGACATCGCCAACGGCCGGATTCACCGCATCAGCGATCTGGCCATTTCCCTGATGCTGGAGGCCAAAACCGGCGAAAAACCGCCGGTGACCCCGGAGGCCGCGATGCCGGCGGAGGCGGCGGCTTTGGCAGGAAGTTACGAGTCCCAAAGCTACTGGGCGGAGCTTCAGTTCAGGGACGGAAAGCTGTCCGGCGAAATGTCCGGCCAGCCGCTGAAATTCACGCCCGCCGGAGGGCTGAAATTTGTGGTCAACAGCCGCATCGACGACAACGCGCCCGTCGAGTTCCAGAAAACGGAGAACGGCGCTATCACCGGATTCTCCCTGGGCGTGCAGAAATTCACGCGCGTCCCCGCCAATCCCGCGCCGCTTCCCAAATCCTGGCACGCTCTGCTGGGCAGCTACGGCCCCGGGTTCATCCCGCTGATTGTCAGCGAGCGCCATGGCCACCTTTACGCCATGACGGAGAACATGGTGGACTACCGCCTGACGCCGGTGAACCGCCACGTTTTCAGCCTCTGCCCGGGCATGTATGCGGACGAGGAGGCGGTCTTTCTGACCCATGCCGACGGGTCCGTGCGGGCGGTGGATTTCGCCAGCATGACCTTCACCAAAAACAAGTGACGCTGAGGCCCGGGGGGCGGAATCGGACTTATAGGTCTTATAAGCCCTGTTCATCCTATTTCTTCTTTCCGGGCGTGTCCCGCCCATGACTTTCCTTTTTATCACCCATGCAAATCCGACTCCGCGAAATCCATCTGCCCATGCGGCATCCGTTCACGATCTCCTTCGGCACCACCACGGTGCAGCACAATCTGCTGGTGGAGCTGGAGCAGGACGGCGTCATCGGCTACGGCGAGGCCGCGCCGGGGCTGGCCTACACGGAGTTCACGGTGGAGTCGATGATCAAAGCCCTGGAGGCCGCGCGGCCGCTGATCGAGGCCGAAACGCTGACCACGCCGCCAGAGTTCTGGGAGAAGATGCTGCCTTCTTTGGGCCATAACCGCTTCGCCCTCTGCGCCCTGGACCTCGCGGCGCACGATCTCTGGGGCAAGCTCCAGGGCGCGCCGGTGTGGAAGCTGTGGGGGCTGGATATTTCGAAAGTTCCCTTCAGCGACTACACCATCGGCATCGATCCCATCGATAAAATGGTGGAGAAGATGAAGGAGTTCGACGGCTGGCCGATTTACAAGATCAAACTGGGCACGGACGACGACCTTGCCATTGTCCGGGCGCTGCGGCAGCACACCGACGCCATTTTCCGCATCGACGCCAACACCGCCTGGACGCCGGAACAGACCATCGCCTTCGCTCCGGAGCTGAAGGAACTGGGCGTGGAGTTCATCGAGCAGCCGCTGCTCCGGGACAACTGGGAGGGCATGAAACGGGTGCGCGAGGAATGCGTGCTGCCGGTGATCGCCGACGAGAGCTGCCTGACGGAGGAGGATGTGGAGCGCTGCGCGGGGCTGTTCCATGGCATCAACATCAAGCTCACCAAAGCCGGCGGTCTCACCGCCGGACGCCGCATGATTGACGCCGCGCGGAAGCACGGGCTTCAGGTCATGGTCGGCTGCATGAGCGAAAGCTCCGTGGGCATCAGCGCCATCGCCCAGCTCCTGCCGCTCCTGGATTATGTGGACATGGACGGCGCGGTGCTCATCGCCAAAGACATCGCCACCGGCGTGCGCCTGGAGAAAGGACGCCCCATTTTCCCGGAGGAGAACGGCAACGGCGTGCGGCTGCTGCCGGAAGTCTGACCCACAAGGCTGACGCTGACTTCTGATCTCCGACCGCTTTCCTATGTCCTCCCTGATTTCGCCCGATGACTCCGCAACGCTCTGGGCCGTCATCGCCTGCGGGGCGGCTTTCTCCATCTGGCTGGAGCAGACCTGCAAATGGGCCGCCCGGCTGAGCGCGGCGGTGATCGCGCTGCTGATCGCCATGATTCTCTCCAACACGAGGATCATGCCGCTGTCAGCGCCCGTTTACGATATCGTGGAGAAATGGCTGGTCCCGCTGGCGGTGCCGCTGCTGCTGGCGCGGGCGAATGTGGGGGAAATCCTGCGTTCCGGACGCGGACCGCTGATCGCCGTGAACCTCGCGGCCATTGGCACTCTGATGGGCACGGCCGTGGCCATCACCACCATGCGGCCGTGGATTCCCTCGCCCGGCATCGAGCACGCGGGCGGCCTGATGACCGCCAGCTACGTGGGCGGGGGCGTGAATTTCTTCGCGGTGAAAAACAGCTACAGCATCAGTGAATCCCTCTCCAGCCCGCTGCTGGTGGCGGACAATTTTGTCATGGCCGGCTTCTTTGTCATGATCCTGAGCATGGCCGCCAGCCGGTGGTTCCGGGCGCGGTATTCCCATCCGCACATCATCGAGGCCGAAGGGGCCGCCGCGGCGGGGGAAGGGCAGGGGGCGGCAGTGGTGGTGGAGCACGCTGAGCGGAAAAGTGTCTCCGTCTTCGACATCGCCCGGGCTTTCGGTTTCGCCTTCATCGTGGTGGCCTTGGCCTTCGCGGCGGAAAAAGCGCTGAAATCCGCGTTCGGCGACCTTTCCCAGGCGGGCGCCGGGTTCAAAATGCTGGCCACGCTCTGCTCCAACCGCTTTGTGCTTTTGACCGGCATTTCGCTGGTCCTGGCCACTGTTTTGGCCAAACCGCTCAAAACGGTGAATGGCATGGACGAGTTCGGCTCCTGGATGCTGATGCTCTTCCTGTTCTGCATCGGCCTGCCCGCCGATCTCTGGCTGGTGCTGACGCAGGCGCCGCAGATGTTTGTGTTCTGCGCCGTCATCGCCTGCTTCAACGTCGGCTTCACCCTCGTGGCCGGCCGGTTTTTCAAAGTCAATCTGGAGGAGCTCCTCCTGGCCATGAACGCCACCCTCGGCGGCCCGCCCACCGCCGCCGCCATGGCCGCCGGCGCCGGCTGGACGCGCCTTGTCCTTCCCGGTCTGCTCATTGGCCTCTACGGCTACATCGTCGGCACCCCCCTGGGCATCCTCGTCATCGAGTTTTTCCTGCGGAAGTGAAGGCGCGAAGCTGCTGTTTGCCCGCCGTTCTTTACGCCAACGGCGTTGTGCCAACAGCCTGGGGTTGCCCGACGCCAGTCGGCTACCCCAGGAATGCAGATTCGGGTTTTCGAACCGCAACGCGGTTCCGGCCTGAATCCGTCACGGGTAAAGGGCCGACTCCTGAAACAGGCCGGAACCACGCTGTGGTTCAGAGAATTTGCGGGGACATCCCTGGGATAGCCTCCTTCGGCGGCAATCCCAGGCTGAGGGGCGCAACGCCGTTGGCGTGAAGAAATCATCTCATTTAAGCGTGAGACCCGGTGGCTGGGGCTGAGGCCGCCTTATTTGCCGGCGTTTTCTTTGAGGATGCGGAGGACTTCGGCGATGGCCTGGGGGTTCTGGTGGGCGCTGTGGCCGGAGGGGACTTCGAGTTCGCTGACGGCGCCGTCGAGGTGGCTGCTCCAGTAGGGGACGAGGCCGTCGGAGTTCATGGGTTTGGTGTGGTCCTTGTTGCCGCCCTTGCCGCGGTCCCCCATGATGGAGTGGTAGGGAATGCCGGGGGCGAGGGGCAGGGTGGTGAGGGCTTTGACGAAGTTATTGTTGGGCGACAGGGTGTCCACGCTGTTGGGCAGGCGTTTGGTGGGGGAGACGCTGTTTTTGACGCTGACGAACTTCAGTCCCTCCTGGCCGACGTTGAGGAGGCTGGAGGGGGCGCGCACGAGTCTGGCTCCCAGTTTGCCGATCCAGCCGCCGGCCATGTCGGCGCCCCGGAGGGGGGCGGAGATGAAGATGACGCGGCCGATTTCGGCGCGGTGGTTGAAGATGAGGGAGTCGGTGAAGAATTTCTTCGATTTGTCTGACATCGCGGTCTTCTCCGGCGGTTTGGGGAAGAATTTGTTCCAGAGGGTCATGCCGGAATCGGTGATCATGAGGCGGCTGATGCAGCCGCCCATGCTGTGGCCGATGACGACGATTTTCTTCTGGAGTTTGAAGCGTTTCTCAATGCCGTCGAGTTCGTTGCGCAGGATGCTGGCGGAGTAGGGGAAGGGGTAGCCGCTGGGGTAGCTGAAGAACCAGAACTGGTAGTTTTTGCGGATTTCCGGATGTCCCCGGAGCTCATTCAGCATGGGGGTCCAGGTGGCGGGGGAATCCATGAGGCCGTGGACGACGAGGACCACGGTTTTATTGGGATCGTAGGGCTGGAGGCGGGCGATGTGGGCGGTGTCGGTGTATTTGCCGGGATTCAGAAGGCGGGCCAGCTCGATCTTCTTGGGGTTGGTGGCGGCGAGCATCACGGCCATGGGGACGGTGAAGTCGGCGGCGAGGGGGAAGGTTTTCCCGTCCAGATCAACGGTCTCGGTGGCGAGGGGGTCCTTGAAATCGATTTCGCACCGGCGGCCTTTGAAGCGGGCGACGGCGGTGATGCCGTAGTAGGTGCGGGCATTGGCGTAGTCGGCGCGGGCGTTTTTGTTGTCCTCCCTGCCGACGGCGACGAGGGGGGCACCGACGCCTTCCTTGATTTCATGCTTGGTGACGTAGGTGCCCTTCATGTCGAACTGGTCGGCGGGCGTCAGTTCATAGAGGGAGGGGTGCCACATCCGCCGGGTGGGCGGGCGGTGGGTCAGGATAAAATCACCGCCGGCGGAGGGGATGGTGAGGGGCTGTCCCCACGGGTCCATTTTGGCGTCCCGGATGGTGCCGAAGACGCGGGCCAGAGCGAAGTTGTAGGTATCCCGCGCGCCTTTGTCCCGGGGGTTTTTGAGAAGCTGCTGTTCGGCGGCGGCGGCGGTCTCCAGGAATTCGCCGATGGCTTTTTCCGGGGAGGTTTTGGTCAGGGAGAGGGCGTTGGCGATTTGGCCGGGCGCGGAGGCCAGGCTGCCCACGGTGTTGTGGATGGGGTGGAAGCCGGGATGTTTTTCCGTGACTTTGGCGTAGGTGGAGCAGCCCGTCTGGAGGGACGGGAGGCCCACCGCCAGCAACAGCAGCAGCAGGCCGGTCCTCAGGCTGGAGATGGAGGTCATTTTCCGCCGGAAGCCGGGCTGGTCGCTGGTTGGGTGGGTGGTCATGGATGGAAGCGGGATGGGGTTGCGCGGATGGGTGCCGGGAAGTGGGGGGGACGGCGCGCCGGCCGGACGCCTGCGGGACAGAACGTCAGGAAGGCGGCGTGACCGGGGCCGGAGCGGGAGGCGGGACCGGAGCGGGGGCGGGAGGAGGCAGGTTGCTGAACCCCGGGTGCCCGGTGCGGATCAGGCGGGAGAACTCGGGGGAATCCCCGGCTTTGACGGCCGTGTCATTGATTAAAGCCTTTGCCTTCAGTTCCCGGAACGACAGGCCGTCCGTGATGAGGCGGCCGCGGGAGAAGAGCAGCTCGTCGCCCTTGCCGTTCGCCAGAATGCGCCAGTCCCAGGGCGTGCGCTCCGAGCCGTTGTGCTGGGTGCGGATGCTGGTGGTGCAGTTCGTGGTGGCGGCATTGTACCAGCGGGGATGGTCGCGGAGCCCGTTCATGGCCGCGAGGTATTCCACAAAACGCCCGCGCGCCTGGTCCGGGGTGATGTTCAGGCGGTAAAGGTGGACGTCCTCGCCCTGGCGGAAGTTTGTCCGGACGCGGATGACATCGCGCTCATCGGCGACGATATAAATCAGTTCATACTGACGGAAGAAACCGCCGACGGCCGAGTAGCTTTCGCCCTGCTCTTTGCGGGTTTCGATGGAGAAGCAGACCGGCGGCGCGTCCGCGAACTGGAAACTGATGATGGGGTGGGCCATGAGCGCGGAGCCCCAGTAGTTGATGGCGAGGTCGATGCCGGTGATCCGGGAAAGCCTCACGGTGCGGGTCTCCCACCGGGGGGTGTAATCGGTCTCCGTGCGGTAATCGCAGTGGCGGACGTTGTGCAGGGTGACAGTGTCGCCGCTGGTTTCCGCCCAGGCGGTCCGGGCCACGTCAGGCAGCCAGGGCCGGTCATTGGACGGGCTGAGGGTGGACCACCAGATAAAAACGGCCAGCACGGCTCCGGCCACCGCCATGAGGCGCGCGGGAAGACGCTTCAGCCGGAACAGGAGAATCACCAGACCCAGCAGGAACAGCACGGAAATCCAGCCGGGAGCGAACGGGGAATCATACCGCAGCGCCATGAAGGCCCAGAGAACCAGCAGCGCCGGAATCAGCCAGGCGGCGCCTTTGAGCACAGAGGCGCAGGCGCGGAAGATCAGGCCGCGCGGCCGGGCACGGCGCCGGGTGTTCAGGCGGACGATGGGCGGCGGCAGCCTCATGGGTTTATATTGAGCGCGTCGGAGCATTCCCTCGTTTCAGCGATTTTAGGCCGTTCCGCCACTCATTCCTTTTGGCGGGGCGGGAGACGGGATCCGGGTCAGCCGCCCGCAGGCGGGGAACCGGACTGATCCCCGGACGCGGCACGGAACCGGGCGGCTCCGGGGATCAGTCTCCTGAGGCTGTGAACAGAGCGGCCTCAGCGGGCGGGACCCTCTTTGCTGGCGTAGTAAGCGGTGACCTCGGCGCGGCTGAGGGAGTGATCCTTGCTGGTGTCGGCCTCAAGGAAAATGGCGTCGTAGGATTTCCGGTGGCGGGCGAAGGCTTTGGCCTCGTCCAGGGTGATGGCGCCGTCCTTGTTGGTGTCGCGCTCTTTGAAGTTTTTGGTGATGGAGGGGTCCTGGGCGGCGTTGGCCTCGGCGAGGGTGATTTTTCCGTTGTTGTCGGTGTCGAGGGAGGGGAACACGCTGACGACGAGGTAATCGCTCATCTCATCACGGGAGATTCTGCTGTCGCGGTCGGCATCGGCTTCGGCAAAGCGGTCGGGGGCGGCGGAAGCGGCCGGAGGGGTGGTGGTCTGGCAGGACACGGCGGTCAGCAGGCTGAGAGCGGGAAACAGATGGCGGATTTTCATGGAATGCGGGAAGGGAAGGGAAGAAGCGTTTGGTTTTTTGGTGTTTTGCGGAAAGGGCGCGTGCAAAATCGCGGGATCAGAGTTTGCGCAGCGTCCAGCCGGCGCGGGCCAGTTCCTTTGCGGCGAGCGGGCTGAAGGAGCCGGTGTGCAGCACTTCCGGTTTGAGGCCGTTGAGGTCATCGCGGCTGACAAAGGCCGCCACTTCCGGCGTCCAGCTGACGTAGTCCACCGGCAGCGCCAGAACGAGGGCGCCACTGCTGTCCACGGCGGCGGGAATGCGGCCCATGAGCTTGATTTCCTTGACTTTGGGAGCGCCATGGGCCTGGCGTCTGGCCATCAGGCGGAGGGTTTCCTCCAGAAAACGCGCCTGTCCGCGGTCGGCGCATTCCCCGGCGAGGCCGATGACCCGGGCGCGGCCCTGGGCACCCTCCAGAAAGGCGAGGGAAGTCAGGATGGAATGGCGGAGACTCAGGGTCAGCGCGGGATTGGTGCTGAAGGCGCGCCGTTCCGCCTCCGGCACCAGCAGGGCTCCCATGGCGGTGTTGTCCCTCAGGGCCAGCTCGCCGGGGGTCACGGAATAAATGTCGTCCGGCAGACCGGCGAACCTGGTGGCGCTGATGGCCATGCCGGCTCCGGTGGCCATGGCGCCCACGCGCAGGGGCAGGCCGCCGGACCAGAAGACCCATGAGATTTTATCCATGTCCTCCTGCAGGCGGGGATTGTCGGAGTAGGGATCCACGCCGAGCTGTTTCGCGCAGTCGAGTTTGGCGTTGTCGTAGCCGATGATGCCCTTGCCCGCCCGGGCCAGGCCCTGCGCCGCGCCGCCGCCGGATCCCTCACCGCTGGCGCGCTCCCTGATATTGCTGGCGGCGCCGCTGACGGAATTCCCCACTTTTTTGAAGAAGTGGCCCACGGTGCTGGGCAGCGCTTTCACGGTGTCCACGGGATGGGTGACCACGTTTTTCGCGGCGTCGATGGGCTGCTCCAGCGAGCGCCGCAGGCCGTCGGCGAACACGTCCGAGCGGCTGATGGAGCTGAGTTTGGCGATGGCGTTGATTTCCTGAATGCAGGTGCGCAGCTGCGTGGTGCCGGTGACTTCAAAAGTGCCGAAATCCGAATCCACCGTGTAATGCGCCAGATAACCGTCGGTGGGCACCAGCTCCCGCACCCGGTGGACCGGGCTGGCGGCCAGGCCCGGGGCCAGAAACTGCGAGGCGCTGAGCACGGCGGGAACTTCCGTGACTCCGGCGGGGGCTTCGGTCACGGGCAGGGCTTTGGGGGGCTCGGGCGCCTGGGCGGAAAGGAGAGCGGCGGGACCGCACACGGAGACGAGCAGCGCACAGGGGAACAGGAGGTGGATTTTTGTCATGGATGGAAACGGGAAGCGGAGAGGAGCGGCAAAAGGGTGAGGGACCGGGCTCTCAGCGGATGGAGCGGGGGGTGAAGAAGGAGGCGCGGGTCTGCGGATCTGAAATCCCGCCGCCTGAGGCTTCCGGAGCATAAATCCGGCTGGCCGTGTCCGCGACGGCGGAACATTCAGAGGCTCCGCGGCGGAATTTCCCGGGTCCGCCGGGAACCGGAGGGAGGGGGCGGATGAAGGATCCCATCAGGGCACCGGCCTTTTGAAAAAAAGAAACAGGATAAGAAACGCCGGAGGAGCTCAATCTCATTAAGAGGTGGATAATGCTCACTATTAGGCACAAACCGCGTTATTTGCCGCACTTTTTTTATAGCCTTCCCGTCATTTTTCCGCGCCTGGCGGCGTGGCGGATCAGCTTCCCTGCGCCTGCGCCGCCACTTTCACGCAGCGGAAACCCAGGTGATTGCTGGCGGTGCGGGTTTCCCCTTTGCCCCGGGTGCCGACCATGTAGCGGGTGCAGTACTCGTCCGTGCAGAGAAAGGAGCCGCCGCGGTGAACGCGTTTTTTCTCAGTGGGCTCGGCGGGATCGTAAGGGGTGGACGGCCCCTGCGGATTGCGGGCCACGCCGCCCTGGACTTTCAGCCGGGCATAGGTGTCCACGCGGTACCAGTCGCTGCACCATTCCCAGACGTTGCCGGCGACATCATAAAGACCATAGGCATTGGGCGCGTACTGCCGGACGGGGGCAATGCCTTTGAAGCCGTCCTCGCCGGTGTCGCCGCCCTCGACAGGGAATTTTCCCTCGTAAATGTTCGCCTGGAATTTCCCGCCGGGTTTCAGGTCGTCGCCCCAGGAGTAGAGTTTCCCGGCCACCCCGCCGCGGGCGGCGAATTCCCACTCCGACTCCGTCGGCAGGCGTTTGCCGGCCCATTTCGCGTAAGCCTCCGCGTCGTCGTAGGCGATCTGGACCACGGGATATTTTTCGCGGCCCTGGAGATCACTGCCCGGTCCGGCGGGGTGACGCCAGTCCGCCCCCGCGACGTAGTTCCACCACTGGAAATAGTTGGTCAGGGCCACCGGCTGCGCCGTGGCCGTGAAAACCGTGGACCCGGCGATAAGATTCCCCGGAGGCGCGGTGGGGAATTCCTCCTTCGTCGGCGCGATTTCGGCCACGGTTTTATAGCCGGTGGCGGCCACGAATTTTTCAAACTCCTCATTGGTCACCTCCGCGGCGTCCATCCAGAACGCGTCAACATACACGCGGTGAATGGGCTGGGCGTCGCGGGTGACCCCGGAGAGACTGCACAGGGATTCGCCGGTGGAGTCGCTGCCCATGGAGAATTCCCCGCCGGGAATCCAGACCATTCCCGGCGGCGGCGGACCGGGAGCGGGGGTTTTGTTGGGAACCGTCGGGGCAAAGTTCGGATTCGCCGCCGTGGGCCCCCGGTCCCGGGAAATGTCCGGAGCCTCGGTTTTTTTGGCTTTGGAGATGACCACCGCCAGGGCGGCGCCCCAGCAGACGAGGAAGGAGCCGGCCACGATCCAGCGCACCCGGTTGGTTTTGGCGGCGGGGGAAACCGCGGCCGGAGGAGAAGTTTGGTTTCGCTGGCTCATACAACAGATTTTTGGGAAAAACGGGCCGGATGGACCGGCTGGACGGAAATGAAGGCGGGCGGGCGGGGCGGGCGGAGGGTTCAGCGGGCGTCGCGGGTCAGCGCTTCTGTCGGGAGCGTAGCCGAATGTTCCTAAGAGGCAAGGTATTGGAAAAAACGGTGTGCCCGGCGCGGGCCGGAAATTGCCGGACCGCGCTCCCCGCCGGCGCCGCTTCCATTCCACCCCCCCGGCCCCATTTTCCATGCCTCCCGTGAGCTTCCGCCCGGCCTGATTGCGGTTGCCGGAGGGCGGCGGGGCTTTTATCTCCGGCGGTGGGATTCATTCATCGTCAGGTTATCATCGCGGGGGCGGGCATCGCCGGGCTCTGGACGCTGCGGCGGCTGCTGGCGGCGGGGTATGACGCCATTCTGCTGGAGCGCGACGCCATCGGAGCCGGGCAGACGCTGGGAGCCCAGGGAATTCTGCACGGCGGCGTGAAATACGGACTGGACGGCTCCAACCGGGACATTGCGGCGAGGCTGAGGGCTTTGCCTCCCGTCTGGCACGAGTGCCTGGCGGGGAAACGCGAGCCCTCGCTGGCGGCGGCGCGGACCCTTTCGCCGTGCCAGCACCTGTGGGCCGGAGGATCGTGGCTGGCCCAGGTGGGGGCGACCGTGGGAGCCCGCGCCATGCAGGGCGAAGTGCGGAAACTGGAGCGCGCCGACTGGCCGGCGGCGCTGAGCGGGGGCGGGCACAAGGGGGCGGTTTATGAACTGGAGGAGACGGTGCTGGAGGTGAAAACCGTGCTCGCCGCGCTGGCGGAACCGGTGCGGGACCGCATTTTCCACGCGGAGACGACCCGGTTTGAAACCCGCCCCGACGGCGGCCTGGCGGCGCTGCACTGCGGGAATCCGCGGCTGACCGCCGATGTTTTCCTGTTCATGGCGGCCACGGGCAACGAGCGGGCGGCGGAAGCGCTTGGCCTGGGCCGGGAAATCACGCAGCGGCGGCCCCTGAAGCAGATCATGGTCCGCGGGAAGCTGCCGGCCCTTTACGGTCACTGCGTCACGGTGAGCCCGAAACCGGTCGTGACCATCACCAGCCATCCGCTGGAGGATGAAATGGTGTGGTATCTGGGCGGCGGCGTGGCGGAGGATGGCGTGACCATGACCGATGAGGAGGCCATCACCAGCGCCCGGCGGAAGCTGATGGAAATCTTCCCGAATCTCGATTTTTCCCAAACCCGCTGGGCCTGCTGGAGCGTGGACCGCGCGGAACCCAACGCCGCCCGCCGCCTTCCGGACGGCCCGGCCCTCGTGGAGCGTGGAAACGCGGCTCTCGCCTGGCCCGCGAAACTGGTGTACGCCCCGGCGCTCGCGGAAAAAGCCCTCGATTTCGTGGCCGGACGCCTGTCCCCGGCCGCAGTGCCGGCTTCCGATGCCATCCCGCTGCCTTTGGCGGAAATGGGGACTTTCCCTTGGGAAACCGCCGCCTGGCAGCCTGTCTGAAGTGAATGGAATCCGGGAAGATGAACGGACGGGCGCGGGCGGTGAATACCGTGGCCCGTCATTCCGGGCCTGAGCCGGCGGAACCGGGATGACAAAACTCAACTGAACTGAACTGCACCGAACTGAAACAGCCGAATCCGCCATGCTGATCTCCAAACCGCTGGGAACCACCGGCCTGAATGTTTCCCCGCTGGGCATCGGCACCGTGAAATGGGGCCGCACGGAGGGACTGAAACACGGGCATTTTGAATTGCCGGATGACCGCGCCTGCCTGGAACTGCTGGACACGGCGCTGGAGTCCGGCGTGAACGTGCTGGACGCCGCTCCGGCGTATGGCCTTGCGGAGGAACGGCTTGGGCAGCTGCTGGGCGCCCGGCGGGAGCTGTTTCATCTTTTCACCAAAACGGGGGAGATTTTCCGCGACGGGAAATCGTCCTGGGACTTCTCCGCCGGGCACACCCGGCGCAGTGTGGAGGAAAGCCTGCGCCGCCTGCGCACCGACCGTCTGGACGCGGTGCTGCTGCATTGTCCCCGGGAGGATTTGCCCGTGATCCGGGACACGGCGGCGCTGGAGGTGCTGGCGGCCCTGAAGGCGGAGGGGAAAATCCGCGCTGTCGGTATTTCCACCATGAGCCTGGAGGGCGGACTGGCGGCGGTGCCGCTTTGCGATGTGGTCATGGTCGCCTGGAACGCCTGGTTTCATGAGCAGCAGCCGGTGATTGAGGCGGCGGCGGCGGCCGGGCGCGGAGTGCTGCTGAAAAAGGTGTTCTCCTCGGGAAATCTCCCGCCGGACGCCGGAACGGACGCGGCGGAATTCTGCCTGCGGGCGGCTTTGCGCCTGCCGGGGAACCCGGTGGTGATCGCCGGAACCATCAGTCCCGCGCATTTAAAGGCGAATATAAAGGCGGCCCGGTCCTGCACACCTGTCGTTTAGTCCGCATTGACAAACTCCCTCACAAACTTAGAGAACAAAAGTTCCATTTCCTTCTTTTCTATGCCTGCAAACGGACCCGTTGTCCTCATCGCCTGCGATAAATTCAAAGGCACTCTCACCGCCGCCGAGGCCTGCGCCGCCGTGGCCGCCGGAGTGCTGGACATCTGGCCCAAAGCGAAATGCGTCCTGCGGCCCATGGCCGACGGGGGCGAGGGCACGGCGCGGGTGATCTGCGAGGCCCTGGGCGGCGAATGGCGCACCGTCCAGGTGACCGGTCCGCGCGGCGAGGCGGTGCAGGCGGGGTTCGCCTGGCTGGCGGAGCAGCGCACGGCGGTGATTGAGATGAGCGAGGCCTCGGGCCTCAAACTGGTGCCCCCGGCGCAGCGGAATCCCTGGCGGGTGAACACCGCCGGCACCGGCGAGCTGATGCGGCACGCCATCGCGCTCGGCGCGGAGAAGCTCGTGGTCGGCATCGGCGGCAGCGCCACCAACGACGGCGGCACCGGCATGGCCTGGGCGCTGGGGTATCAGTTTCTGAACGAGGCCGGCGAGGCCATTGTGCCCGTGCCCGCCAATCTCCTGGATGTGGCCCGCATCGTGCCCCCGGCGGACCTGAAGCTGCCGGAAATTATCGCCGCCTGCGATGTCACCAATCCGCTGCTCGGTCCGGAGGGCGCGACGGCGGTTTACGGCCCGCAGAAAGGCGTCACGCCTGAGAAAGTCGCGCATTTTGAGGCCGCTCTGAGTCATCTCGCGGACTTGGTGAGCAAGGAGCTGGGCATCGATCCCCGGGAACAGCCCGGCGCTGGGGCCGCAGGGGGGCTGGGTTTTGGGCTGATGACGTTCTGCAAAGCCTCCACCCGGCCCGGTTTTGACGTCGTGTCCGAAGTCACCGGCCTGGAGGCCTCCGTGGCCGATGCGGATCTGGTCATCACCGGGGAGGGCTGTCTGGACAGCCAGACCCTGCACGGCAAGGGCCCCATCTGCGTGGCGGACCTGGCGCGGAGTTTCGGCAAGCCGGTGGCTGCCGTCGGCGGCATGGTGGAGGCCCATGCGGCGGCGGCGCTGCGCACCCGCTTTAATGTCGTCATGGCCGCCTGCACCCCGGAAACCCTGCACGAGGCCCTCGCGCGTCCCGCCCAGGCGGTGCGCGCCGCGATCGTCGCCAACGCCGGACCGCTGGACGCGGTTTTGTGAGTCCCGGGGGATTTTTTAAGATTCAGGGCCGGATTTAAGTTAAAGGCGCGGCAGCGGAGAGGGGTTCTTTAATAAAGTATTTTATCTCGGCTTTGGAAAATTTTCAAATATGGGCCAGACTCACGGGCAGGAGGCCAAGAGTGTTCGGCATGGATGGTGCTGCGCTCAGGAAA
>JAZKFB010000074.1:0-79217 GCA_040386695.1 Verrucomicrobiota bacterium | reverse complement strand
AACCAACCCGCTGCCCTGCGGAGGCGGTTTCACGCTCATTCGAGAATTTAGGTTTATGGCCCCGAAGATTGAGGCATTGACGGGAAAACGAAGCAGCCGGGCAGCCAGTCCGGGGATCGGTGCTGGGCGGCCCGGCTGCGGGAGCCGTTTTATGGTTGAGGACCCGGGAACTCAGTAGGAGCCTTCCACGCGGGCGGCGACGTCCTTGTAGCCGTAATCGACCTCGTAAATCTGCTTGAAGGCTTCGAGGAACTCGTCCTTGCGGCCCATTTTCTCCAGGATGTTGCCGAGGACGTAGAGCACTTCCTTCTTGATGGCGTCCATGGTCGGGATTTCCCCGGCGGCCTCCTGAAGCTGGCGCACGCCGAGGTCGAGCATGTTTTTGGCCTCGTAGCACCGGGCCAGGGAAAGCATGGCCTTGGTGCGGATGGCGGGGTTGTTTTTGGCGCGCTGGAGTTCCGGGATGGCCTCGGTCGGATGACCGGCGTTGAAGAGATTGGTGCCCAGTTCGAAGCGCAGCTGCGGATCGGTGGGGTTGCGTTCGACACGTTCCCGGGAGGAGACCACCAGCTTCTCGATGCGGGCGAGCTGGAGTTCCTTGAGCTGCTCGCGGGCGGCGTCGGCGGTCTCGGCGGTCGGGTCGGCGTCAATGGTCGCCTGCAGCGCGGCGATGGTCTGCTCATCCAGACGGTCCTCCAGCTTGTGGACCTTGGTTTCAAGCGAAGCGTCCCCGTTGCTCAGCTGCAGGGCCCACTTGAAATACGAGAGCGCGCTGCCGTAATCCTCAAGGCGCTCGTAGAGTTCCCCGATGCGGCGGGAATTGTCCACATTGTTGGGGTCCGCCTCGTATTCAGCGCCGAGGTAGGCCAGCTGCTCCATCATCTGCTCCTTGGTGGCGCCGACGCGGGCGAGATCCTCCAGCTGTTTGGCTTTGTCCTTGTTCTTGATCAGATCGCGGAAATTGCCGCCGTCGCCACCGTCCCATTTCTGCTTCTTCATCGACAGGCGGGCATTGGCGTTGGTCACGCCTTTGCGGGCGTCACCGTCGGAATTGTCCACTTTGAGGATGTTGTTGAAAACGGTGATGGCGCTCTCGGGATCCTCCTGGGTGAGATAAAACTCCGCCAGTTTGTGCATCACCTTGATGTTGGTGGGATGCCCCTTCATGATCATCTCCAGACCGAAGGCCGCGGTCTGCGGCATCTTCGCGGCGCTGGCGGCGTCGAAGAGCAGCTGGTTGGCGGCGATGCTGAAGGGGTCGGTGGCGAGGATTTCCTCCACATCGTAAAGCACGCCCACCGGATCCTTGGCGGCTTTCGACTTCAGCTTCATCACTGACATGCCGGAGGTGTCGATCATCTGCTTTTTCTTGCCGGCGTTGGCGAGCGCGGCGGCCTGGCGCAGGGTCTTGCGGCCCTCCAGAAAGGTGGGGACATCCTTCACCACGGGCAGCAGCAACTGCACAGCATAGCTGGCATTCTGCATTTTCACGGAGGAGACCGCTTTATCAAAGAGGCTGCGGTGGGACGGGGAAAGATCGGAGGTGGTGGTGACGGCTTCGGTCATGGCGGAAGGGAAAAATCCAGAAATTGAAGTGGGGAGAATTACTAGAGAAACCAGCGGGGGAGCAACAACCTTTTTTCTTTTCGGGAAGGGTTCCTCTTTTTTCCACCGGACGGGCCGGAACCGCCAGTCTTTTTTGAGGGGAAATATTAAACCGTTTCCGCCCTGGAATGCGTTGATTTGAAGTGTCCGCCGGCCTTCCTCCGGGGCGATTTCACCTTGCGTATTGGATGCGGGGCTGCTTCTGTCGTGTCTCTCCTGCCCGGCGGGCGGGAACCAGCCCCGGCCGATTTTTTTAACACAACCACGATTCTCCTATGACCATCCGCAGCATTTATCTGGCGGCCATCGCCGCCACCAGCCTTTCCTTCGCCGCCCCGGCCATGGCCCAGGGAACGGAAATGAAGGTGGGAATCGTGGACATGAAGCGCGTTTTCCAGGAATACTGGAAAACCAAGGATGCGGAAAAAAAGGTCAACGAGGACAAGTCCAAGGCCAAGAAGGAACTGGATGAGCGCGGCACCAAATACAAGGACCTCATCGGCCGCTGGAATGAGATTGAAAAAGTGCTCAAGGACAAACTCGTCAATGAGCAGATGAAGGCCCAGAAGCAGAAGGAGGCCCAGGATGTGATTTCCGAAGCCCGGGCCCTGGAGCGCGACATGGAGGAATTCAAGCGCCGCCGGGAGCAGCAGCTCCAGGAGCAGGTGATGCGCATGCGCAAAGGCCTGCTGGAGGCCATCAAGGGCAGCGTCGAGGAGAAGGCCAAGCGCGACAACTACGATCTCGTTTTTGACAAAAGCGGCATGTCCCCCAGCGGAGTGCCGTTCCTGCTGCACAGTAAGGACGCGGTGGATTTCAGCACCGAAGTCATCGCTGAGCTGAACAAAAACGCTCCTCCTGAGTCCCTGGCCGCGGATCCCGCTCCCGCTCCCGCCCCGGACGCCAAGAAGGCCAAATAATTTAATTTCCGCCGCGCCGCCGGACTGCCCGGCGGCGCGGTTTTGTTCCGAGGGATGATCTGACGTGGATCTGACACTGGCCCAACTCGCCGTGCTCGTGCAGGGCCGTCCGCCGGAACAGGCGGATCACCGGTTGCCCCTCACCGGCTTTGCCGCTCTGGGGGATGCCGCGCCCGGCGATCTCAGCTTTTTCGGCAACGATCGGTATCTGCCGGATCTCCGCCGGACCCATGCCTCCGCTGTGCTGGTTCCGCGGAATTTTCCGGAAACGGTTGAAGGCGTGGCGCTTGTGGAGGTGGACAATCCCTCCGCCGCTTTTGGGGAGGTGGTCCGTCGCTTCTCTCCGCCTCCCCGGGCTTTCCAGCCGGGGATTCATCCGTCCGCAGTGATTGATTCCTCGGCGGTTTTTGACCGGGAGAAAATCTCCATTGGCCCCTTTGTGGTCATTGAGGCGGGCACGGCTCTGGGGGACGGCACTGTGGTCAATGCCGGATGTTTTATCGGGGAAGGCGTGAAAATCGGTCAGAACTGCCTGCTGCACCCGCGCGTGACGGTCTATCATCACTGCGAGCTGGGGAACCGGGTTTCCCTGCATTCCGGGGTGGTGGTGGGGGCTGACGGATTTGGTTACGAGTTTATCGGGGGCAGCCACCACAAAATTGATCAGGTGGGCATTGTCCGTATCGACGACGATGTGGAGATCGGGGCCAACACCACGATTGACCGCGCCCGGTTTGGCCGCACGTGGATCCAGGAGGGGGCTAAAATCGACAATCAGGTGCAGGTCGGCCATAACTGTGTCGTCGGAAAACACGCCATTCTGATCGCCCAGTCCGGAATCGCGGGCAGCACCCGGGTGGGGGATCACGCGATCATCGCCGCCCAGTCGGGAGTGGCCGGTCATCTGGAGATCGGTCCGCAGGTGGTGGTGGCCGCCCAGTCCGGAGTCACCAAATCGCTGCTGGAAAAAGGGCAGTATATGGGCTTTCCCGCCGCTCCGGCCCCGGAAATGCGCCGTCAGCTGGTGCAGGTGCGGAAAATCGGAGATATCCTCAAACGCCTCAGTATTCTGGAGAAAAAATCCGGAAATTCAGGCGCGCCTGATTGATTCCGGAGTGCTGGTCCGATGGGGAGCGGCATGGCTGGTCCCCCTGCTTCAAAAGTTGAATCCGGAACGGAGGAACTCTCCTCTTCCGGGAACGGCTTCTTCAATCGCCGGCCGGAAGCGGAGCAGGGTCCGCGGACCGTTTTCCTGTCATTCCTTCAACTTCATTGACCCGCCACCGGAGCCCGGCGCAGACGGTAGAAATTGCGGACGCTGCGGGCCTGGGTGACGGTGTTGCCGGTGACGCCGGGGACTTCCGTCCAGCTGTTCTCCTCCATGGTGCCGCTGGATTCCAGGAGGAAGCCGGTGGAATCCACGGGCCAGGTGACGGTGATGTTGTTTCCGGCCGCGCTGATGCTCAGGGGCGGGAAGGCGGTGAGAACGTTCTCCACGGGGATGCCGTATTTTTTGCCCAGATAAGTGACCACCTGCGCGCGGTCCGTGTCCGACAGGGCGGAATTGTAGATGACGATTTCCGCGACATCGCCCTTGGTGCGGGTGACGGCGTCATCACGCTGACCGATGAGCAGCGGTTTTCCCGTGTCCTGAAGCGCGGCGGTGATGGTGCCGCCGCCGGTCAGGGCGCCGTTGAGGAAATGATGCACGTCCGTCCCCGCCATATCAAACCCCACCACGGCAAACTCCCCGGCGGTCAGAGCGGCGCCGGAGACCACGTTCTGAACCTCGGCGGCTCCGCCGCGGTAGATCAGCGGGAGGCCGGTGCCGGGCTGGGTGTAAAAATCAGTGGACCGCGGCAGGTGGGCCTCGGTTTTGGCCCAGACGGTCCGGTAGGTGTCGAAATCATCGAATTTCACCACAAAGAAACTGCTGATGTCCCCGGTGTTCGCCAGCGTCGGGGAACTGGCGGCCGCCAGGAAATCATCCGTGCCGTCAAAGCGGAGCACCGGCCTGCCGTTCAGCTGATTGGCCACCAGCAGGGGCTGCTGGGCGGCAAGGGGCTGTTGGGCGTGGTTGAGATTGCCGGACTGGTCGTTCCAGCCACTGACGGAGCCGGCGGTCTGGGTGACGCCGGCATCGGCCTTCAGCCAGAGCTTGAGATTCGCCAGGTCCGGCAGATCCGGAGCCACCGGTGAGGTGAGGGTGATGGTGATGGGTGTGCCCGTGACGACGGTTCCGAGATTGTCCGTGGTGCGCGCATAAATGGACGGCGAGCCCACAATCGGGAAGTTCACACTGGTCTGGTAAGGCGCCACCGTGTCCGTGGCCGCCACCGTGCCGTTCACGAGGAATTCCACTTTCACAATGGAGCCATCGGCATCGGCCGCCGCCGCCGTGAGCGTCACGTCCGCCGGAATGGTGAAGGTGGCTCCCGCCGCCGGGGCGGTCAGCGTGAGCGCGGGGGCGGTATTCAGGGTGGAGGTGAGGGGCACGGCATACTTGCCGGCCAGATAAAGCTGCACTTTGCGCAGATTCTCCGCGGAGAGCGCGGACTTATAAATCAGGATTTCGGCGAGATCCCCCTTCAGCCGGGTGACGCGGTCCTCGCGGGTGCCGATGGTCAGCGGGTTGTCCAGATCCGCTTTGCCCACCGCGCCGGTGAAGGAGCCGTTGAGCTGGCCATTGAGATACTGTGACATCGTGTCGCCGGAGGAGGTCAAAAGCTCCGGCCCGCAGCGCGCCGCCGTCAATGCTGCGCAGATCCGTGCCCACGCCCGCACCCCGGAAAAAGCGGGGCAAGCCGCTGGTGGGCAGCAGGTAATAATCCACGGAAGCCGGGAAATTCCCCGCTGTCTTCGCCCACACGGCGCGGAAAGTCGCGAAATCATCCATTTTCACCACAAAGAAGGAGGTGACGTCCCCGTCGAAGGACAGGCTGTCGGCGTCGGGCACCGTCAGCGCGTCGTCCACCCCGTCGAAGCGCAGCACCGGTTTCCCGTTGGGACCGCCGGTGGTCACGAGCAGGGGAGCGGTGGTTTCATCCGCCGGCGCGGCGTCATTGTGGTTCGGGGACTGGTCCGCCCAGGCGGTGACCGCCCCGCCGGCGCCGGTGGTCACACCGGCATCGGCCTTCACCCACAGGCTCAGATCGGCAAGCACCTCCAGCGCGGTGTTCCCGCCTCCGCTCACGGTGCGCACGGTGGCGGCGGAGGTGGCGATGCCGTCACGGTCATCGGTCGCTCTGGCCGTGAAACTGTAGCTGCCGGTGGAGTCCAGCGTGACCTTCACGGACCAGGGCGGGGCGATGGCCGTGCCCAGCGGCGAGCCATTGGCGAAAAACTCCACCTTCGAGATCGTGCCGTCCGCATCCGCGGGGACAGCGGTCAGCGTCACGGCGTCGCCTATGGAAAGAGCGGGGCCGGCCGGGGCCGCCGTCAGAGTCACGGTCGGGGGGATGTTCTGGATATTGTATTTCCGGCCCAGATAATCCGTCACGGAGACACGCTCGGCCTCGGTCAGGGCGCGGTTGTAGATCACAATCTCGGCGATATCGCCCTTCATTTTCGTGAAAAGGTCCGCCCGCGATCCGATGATCAGCGGGGTGTCCGCGTCTCCGATATTCGCGGTGATATTCCCGCCTCCGATGGACTGCGCCGCCAGGTAATGCGTCACCCGAGTGTCCGAGATTCCGAAACCCGTGGTGATGAACGAGTTGGCCCGGAGGGAGGTGGTGGCGTCCGAGAATCCGCTGTCTCCCGCCGCGTTGGAGCCATTTCCCCGGAACACCCGGGGCACTCCGGTATTGGGCAGCGTGTAATAATCGACGGGTGCGGGGTAGTTGACGAGGGTTTTGGCCCAGACGGCCCGGTAGTTGGCGAAATCCGTGAATTTGACCACAAAAAACGTGGTGAGATCCCCGGTGATGGAAAGGCTTTCCGAGTCCGGGATTTCCAGATAATCATCCGTGCCGTCAAACCGGAGCACCGGTTTGCTGTTCACGCCATTGGCCACCAGCTTGGGACTTTTGGCGGGATCGAACTGGGTGGCGTTGTTGGCGTTGGCTGTCTGATCATTCCAGTCCGTCACCAGGCCCTCCCCGTCCGCCGTCACTCCCGCATCCGCCTTCAGCCAGAGTTGAAGCCCCTCCTGCACGGTCAGCGTCTGCGAATGGGCGGCCATCGGCCAACTGAGAGAAAGAAGGAAACAGCCAAGAGGGAAAGAGGGAGTTTTCATGGGCGCAGTCTTAAATTCGCATGAAACACCGGGGTGATGTCAAGAACTGATCCACATACTTTTTTAATAGTTGCCGAATGCCAGCCTACCATGGCCAGCGCTCCCGCCACCACAGGCCAAGGTCTCCGTCGAAGTATCCCTGACCGGCCGGCCGCATCTGCGGGATGAGGGCCGCCGGCACGGTCCTGTTTCCGAAATTATACCATGGTGATAAAGGATGGGTGAATTCAAAAAGTGCGTCCGCCCCTGTTCGGAAAGCGGCGGATCAGGTAACGGGCGGAACCGGAGGCAGGGGGGAGACGGGTGCTGCCGGAGTGACGGGATCGGGCGCGGTGGCGGGCGGGGCCTCCGGGCGGGCGGGGCGGTGGATGCGGGCCGCGGCGCGCCATTGGGCAAGGACCTCCGCATTGTGGCGGAAACGATTGCGCACCGAGGTGTCCAGGCGCTTCAGAAGATCGCGGCCTTCCGCGATGAGGCCGCGGTTGCGGGCGGTGTCCCCGGTGGCGCTGAGGAGGTCATCCGTCTGCTCCTCCGCCTTGCCCGTGATGGTCTCCAGGTCCGCCTTGAGATCCGCCACAAAGCCCGCCGGCAGGTCATAAGCGACGAATTTGGCCACCAGAGCGGGGGTCTCAGGACCGGGGGCATCAAGCGTCGTCAGAAAAGTCTCCGCCGCCGCCAGAATGCCGCGCTGGCTGTCTTCGCCAAGCTGGAAATCAGCGGCGAAACCCGGCTCATCCCGGGCGATGGTGCGGGCGGTGCTGGAAATGGCTTTCAGATCCTCCCACAGCTCCTCCAAAAGCGCTGACTTGGCTCCCGTGGCGGGACTGGCGGGAACCCCGCGTCCCAAATCCTCCTTCCCAAGCTGCGTCAGAAGAGGAGCCACCCGGGCAAACCCCTCCGCCGCCTTTCCGCCCGCCGGAAACTCCGCCGCATGGGCGGAGGCGAAAGTTCCCACGCGGCGGAGCGCCTGGATCACTTCATAATCTTTGTTATTCATGTGCTTGGAGGTTCGGATTGAAATATAGTCAAGGTCCTGAATTAACCAGTGTTCATGGAAACACAAATTAATAATTCCGCTCCATCCCCCCATCGGGTATGGCCGCCCGGACCGCCATTGTTCCGGGAAGCGGAATTCCGGCGTCGAAGAAATTCAATAAGAAGCTAACGTTCAATAAGATGCGTCAGCGCCTCATTCCGCCGCCTTCCCCCGATTTTCTGTTCACCCCGGCTTCCTTCGGTTGGGCCGATTCTCAAAATTTATTCCATCGCCCGCAAAACCAGCATCAGCCGGACCCATGGTGGACAGCACCCGGAGTCGAAGTGGCGCAACCCGGACCCGTGGTCGACAGCACCGGAGCCCGAAGTGGCGCAACCCGGGGGTCTGGTGGACAGCACCCGGAGTCGAAGTGGCGTAACCCGGGGGCGTGGTGGACAGCACCGGAGATCGAAGTGACGCAACCCGGGGGCCTGGTGGACGACACCGGAGACCGAAGTGGCGCAACCCGGGGGAATGGTGAACGGTGCCGGAGGTCCTCGTGATGGGACCCGGAGTGGAGGTTTGTATCGCTTGGGAGGGATGCTGGTATCGGGAGTGGCGCTTCTTTTTAGGGCTGGGGGTGCTGGATGCTGGCGGGGCGGGGAGGAGGGTTGAGGTGGTGGCGGTGCTTGTGGATCAAGGGTTGGCAATGTTTGCGGGCTCCGCGGCTGCGGGAGTTTGCGGGGCGGACGGTGGGTGGGCGAAGGCGGGATCGTGGAGATTAAAGAAAAAGTCTTGACTGGTGTGTCTATTGAATATACACAGTCACACCAGCCCATGCCGGACGAATCTCCCAGAATCTTCTTACCCCCGATTTCCCCGGCCGCTCCGGGGGCGCTTTACGATCAGATTATTGCGGGGCTGAAGCGGGAGATCAGCGAGGGGCGTCTGGCGCCGGGTTCCGCGCTTCCCTCCTTCCGGCAGCTGGCGGCGGATCTGATGGTGAGTCTGATCACGGTGAAGCGCGCTTACCAGGAGCTGGAGAATGAGGGCCTCATTTTCCGCCGTCAGGGCCTGGGGACTTTTGTCAGCGGCGACGGCGGCAACCGCGGCCGGGAACTGAAGCTGGCCAATGCCCGCAGGCTCATCCTGGAGGCGGCCCGGGAGGCGCGGGAGGGGGGAATCGCGGATGCGGCGCTGTCCCGGTTTTTCACGGATACCCTGACTCAATTTCCTCCCTCGCCCTCTCCCAACCAGCCCACACAGCCATGAACCCACCAGCCATCGAAATCCGCGGATTGACCAAGCAGTTCTCCCGCTTTGCCCTGGGGCCTCTGGATTTGACCGTGCCGGCGGGCGCGATTTATGGTCTGATCGGACCCAACGGTTCCGGCAAATCGACGACCATGGATTTGCTTTTCGGCATGGGGCGCAAGGACGGGGGCTCGATGCGGGCGGCGGGGTTTGATCATGTGAGGGAGGAGATGGCGATGAAGCGGGTGGTGACTTATTCCAGTCCGGATACCTCCTTCGCGGTCTGGGGGAAGGTGGGATCGGTGATCCGTTTTGTGAAGGATTTCTATCCGGCCTGGGATCAGGAGCTTTGCCTGCGGCTGCTGGATGTGTTCCGCCTGCGGCCGGGCGACAAGATCAGTCAGCTGTCCTTCGGCGCGCGCACCAAGCTTTCGCTGCTGCTGGCGCTGTGCCCCCGGCCGCGGGTGCTGGTGCTGGATGAGCCGACGACGGGACTGGATCCGGAGGCGCGGCAGATTCTGATGCGGGAGCTGCTGCGCCTGGTGGAGGACGAGACGCGGACGGTGCTGATTTCGTCGCATCAGCTGTCGGATGTGGAGCGTTTCGCGGACCATGTCGGGATTCTCTCCAAAGGCCGGCTGATTTGCGAGGGACCGACGGCGGACCTCGTGGCGCGGCACCGGATGGTGGAATATTCCCTGGCGGAAGGCGGCGCGTTTCCGCCGATGGCGGGGGACCTGGCGGGCTTCCATCCGCGGCGGCGGGAAGGGGACCGCTGTCTGGCGGTGGTGGATCTGGAGGCGAATCCGGTGGAGACTCTGGAGGCGCGCGGGCTGCGGATTCACTCAAAGACCGAGCTGTCGCTGGAGGAGATTTTTCTGGCGCTGACCTCCGGTTCCGCCGCCGCCTCCGGTTCCGTCACCGCCCCGGGAAAGGAGGCCGCATGATCCGGTTTCTGGGCGATTTTGTCAGACGCTGGAAGTGGCTGCTGCTCGTGCAGCTGCTCGTCTCCGGCGGTGGCTGGGCCTTCAAGGACAAGAGCAACGCGGCGCTGGTGCATCTGGAATTCGGGGTCGCCGTGGCCATGTCCTGGGATCTGATGCGGGGCCTGAACCGCGCCTGTCTGGCCTGGCCGCTCACCAGCCAGCCACTGGCGCGCGGCATGTGGCTGGCGGTGGCGGGGGTGGGTCCGCTGGTCAGCTGCCTGGCGGTTCTTCCGGGGACTCTGGTGTGCCTGATCCTTGGCCGCTCCCTGCCCTCCCCCCATGAATTCACCCTGCACATGCTCCTGTCGCTGCTGCTGGCGGGAACCCTGCAGTTTGTCCTGACGGGGCTGCGGTCAAGGATCGCCCCCACCTGGGGAGGGAAAATACGGGATGGCTTTTTCGGGCTGTTGTGGGGGCTCTCGCTTTCCGCCACCGGCTGGCTGGGACTGGTGATTCCCTCCAGCTGGGAAACTCTGCGGCCGGCGGGCATGATGATCATGAGCTTCATGGCCGTGGTCACGGTGATTTCCTGGTTCACCACGCCGGGAATGGTCATCAGCCGCGCGGCACGGGCGGTTTCCAGCACTCCCGCGCCTGGCCGGAGTCCGGCGGAGGAGGACCGGAGCTTCCGGAATTCCCTGCTTCATGGAGCATCGGGCTGGCGGGTGTGGCTGGGCATGGAGCTGCGCTGGCAATTTTTTATTCCCCTGATGGTGCTGCTGGTCATGGGCAGCCTCCGGCTGATCGGCCGGCTCGGCCCCTCCGGCGCCGAAGCCACGGTGGTGGGCGGGCCCAACCAGTATACCGCCCTGGGCATGCTCTGCGCGATGCTGGTGGTCCCCATGTTCAGCATCAGCGTGGGGCCGCAGCGGGCTTTTGCCGCGCTGCCGGTCCGCCGGGTTTTCTGCGCTTTGCTCATGGCTCTCCGGCCGCCGGTTTATGCTCTGATCATGTTCGCGGCTTACCTGCTGCTGACCGCGCTGCTGGGTCAGCCCAACACCGAAACCGCCCGGGCCGCCTGTCTTTTCGGGCTGATCGGTTCGGTGACCGGCCTGCTGCAGTCGTTTCTGATCCGCTGGCCCAATTTTGGAGTGGCCGTCTCCCTGGGCATGGTTCTGGCGCCGGCTTCGATCCTTCTGCTTCCGGTCCTTTTCAAACCCGGCATTTCCTTTCTCTGGATGCCTGTGGCCAGCGCCGGGATTCTGGTTCTGGCGGGCGTGCTGCATCTGCACGGACTGCGGACCTCCTCGCGGATTTACGGGAGCATGCCCTGGCTCCAGCGCAATGCCCTGGGCGGCGCGGCGCGCTGAACTGAGCGGGTCCGGAGAAACCGGAGGTGATTTTGCGGCAGCGATCCGACGGCGGTTTTTTCAGTATTCTGTAATAATCCGGCGGCCAGCCGCATCCAACGGAGGGACATGGTCTCATCGGATCCCCCCGACACGTCCGTCCAGTCAGTGCGGATTCGGCTTTGATAATTAAGACACTCATCGGGCTGGAGGCCCGGTGGCCGCACAGACTGGAAGCCTGCACCACCGGAAATTCACCCCCACTGAATCAAACAAACACCCACACCCAACACCACATTATGAAGCTCAATCGTCTCTCAATCGCCGGTGCCGGGGCCCTCTGGCTGGGCACTTTGTCCGGGGCCTATTTCTTTGGCAAATCGAAGGGAACCAGCGACGCCGGTTCGGCGTCCGCCGTCAACGCCGCCGGCGGGGAAGGTTCAAATCAGACTGCGATGCGCAACCGTCCGGGAGCGCCCGGCACGGGCAGCGGTGCGGGCATAGGCGCGGATTCCGGGAAGCCGATGGCTCTGAAAGCGATTCTGGCCCAGATGAAGGAGAAGATGCGCGGCGGCGGTCTGCAGAATCCGGCCTCCATGATGAAAGTGATGGGCCTCCTTGATAAAATCCAGGTGGAGGACATCCCGGCGGCGCTCGCCGAGGCGGAGAGCATGACCGATCCCCAGCAGAAGATGACCCTGCTCATGGGCCTGCTCGGAAAATGGGCGGAGACGGACGGACCGGCGGCCATGAAATATGCCGGGGAGCATTCCTCCGGCCTGGGAATGATGGCCCAGATGGCCAAAGCCAGCGTCGCCGGCACCTGGGCGGAGAAGGACCCCGAAGCGGTGTGGAAATGGTATAAAGATCAGGGCGACAAGGACACCGGAGGCATGATGGGCGGCAATCTGGTGCTGGCCTCCCTCTTCTCCAATCTCGCGGGGAAGGATATGGATTCCGCTTTCACCCGCCTGGATGAAATCGAGGGAGCGGGACGCACCATGGCTCTGGCCGGGATTTTTCAGTCGGTTCTTTTCGATCCCGAAAAACGGGACGCCGTGCTGAAGAAGCTGGAAACCCTGCCGGAGGAATCCGAACGCAAGCAGGCCCGGCAGATGATGCTCAGCCAATGGACCATGCTGTCCCCGACGGAAGCCACCGACTGGGTCAAAACCCAGCCACAGAAGGAGCAGGCGGAACTGAGGGAATCCATGGGGCCCATGCTCATGATGAGCGATCCGAAAAAGGGCGCGGCATTCATGATCGAGGGGGCCACCGAGGAGGAGAAACCCAAACGCTACGCGGCGGTCGTCGGTCCCTGGGCGCGCATGGACACCAACGCCGCCGGCACCTGGCTGAGCGCCCAGCCCCAGGGGCCGCACCTGGACGAGGCCCGCAGAAGTTTTGTGGGCGCCGCCAGTGAGAGGGATCCGGAAAGCGCCATGGCCTGGGCGGCCACGATCACGGATGAGGAGAAACGGGTCACCGCCACCACCACCGCCTACAAAGCCTGGAAAAAGAAGGACGCCGGAGCCGCGGAAAGCGCCCTCGCCAACTCCGGCCTGAGCCAGGAAAAGATCGATTCCATCAAATCCCCGGCGGAAAAGGCGGGAGCCGCGACGACGGCGGGGGCGGCAGCGGCAGCGGGAGGCGGTTAAAAAGAACCGGCGGTTCCACCCTGCCGGACGGCCCGGCCCGGACGCGCGGAAATTTCATCCTTCCCATGCGCCGGAAATTCTTCTCCACTCCGGAGCTGTGCACCCATCACGGCTTTTTCAAAACCGGAGGAAGTTTCTCCCGGCCCTCTCCGCGCTCCCTGGCCTGATGCTGATGGTGGAAATGCCGCCGGCTTTCAGTCAGGAAAATCCCGCCCCGCCGGCTTCGGCCCCGTCCTCCGCATCGCCTGCGGTTACGGCTCCGGCGCTGGCGCGGTCAGGGGCCGTGCGGCTGGAGGGGCATGGGTTTGCCGATGACCGGGGTCCGTTCCTGGGGCTGGCGGCGTCGTATTTCACGGCTCTGCAGCGCTGCCGCCGGGACCGGGCGCGGCTGGAGTCGGACCTCGCGGTTCTCTCCGCGCAGGGTTTCAATTCCTACCGCATGTTTTCGATGGTGGGTCACAACGCCTCCTGGGACGGCCTGGAGATCGCGCCCGTCAGCTTCACCAGCCGGGAGGGAAAACGGGTGGAGGCCTGGCCGGATTATGGGGAGCAGTTCCGCGCGCTCATCGACCTCGCGTTCGATAAATACGGCCTGCGCACGGAAATCACCGTTTTCGCCGACGCCCAGCTGATGCCGGGGAAATCCGCGCGGATGGCCCACCTTGACCGCCTGCTGACCGAAGTCCTGCCGGGCCGCGAACACAAGATTCTCCTCATCGAAATCGCCAACGAGGCCTGGCAGAACGGCTTCCCCGGCGATGAGGGGGTGGCGGAACTCCGCGAACTTGCCAAACACCTCAACGACCGCACCAGAATCCCCGTCGCCATCAGTTCGAATCACCAGGGGTCGGGCTCGGAGGATTTCCGGGGATTTGACCAACTGCACGCCGGCGGCGTGGCCGACCTCGCCACCTGGCATTTCAGCCGCGACCGCCGCCCGGACGGAGGCTGGCGTCCGGTCTTCGATTGCTGGGAATACGGCGATCGCCCCGGCCTTCCACCGGTTTGCAGCAACGAGCCCATCGGCCCCGGCGCGTCGGTGAACTCCGAGACCGACCCCCTCAAACTGGTCATGGCCGCCGCCTTCGCGTGGACGGCGAAGCTTCCGCTGTACGTGTTCCACAGCGAGGCCGGCGTGCATGGCCGGACCCGTTTCGAGGACACGCCCGCGATCCGCCAGTTCCAAACGGTGATGCGCCTGCTGCCGACGGATCTTCCCTCCTGGCAGCGCAACGACGGACTGACCGCCGCCGCGCCCTTCACCGTTCACTGCGGGGGGAAAGCGGACCGTTACTGGGCGGGCGAAAAGGACATCACTGACGGCTGCGTGCGCAGCATCGGCGGGCGGAAGGACGACCGGTTTGTCTGCATCCCCATCGGCATCCGCCCGCAGGGCCTGAAGATCACTGGGCGCCAGGTCATGGAGTTCACCGCCTTCGATCCGCTCACCGGCGCGGAACTCGCCGCCGTCACCCTGCGCGCCGGGGAAAGCCGCACTCTCCCCGCCGGACCGGGCGCGCTGATCGTCACCGGACGTCTCCTGCCGGCACCGGAGCGGAAATAAACATGGCCGCCGTCTCCCGTTTACGGAGCGGCCAGGGCCCCGTCCGAACCGGTTGGAGTCACCGCCTTGGAGCCGGCAGAAAACGGGTGCCGATGCCGCCACCGGCCACAAGGTCGGGAATCTGCTCCGGGCGGCGGCCATTGGCGATGATGGTCTCCACCCCGGCGCTGACGGCGCGCTCGACGGCGCGGAGCTTGCTGGACATGCCGCCGACGCTGTATTCCCCTTTCTCGTCGCGGGCGAAGGCGAGGACTTTCCGGATATCCGGGACGATCTCCACGATTTTCCCGGTCTCACCGGGAGGCATCAGGCCATCGACGCTGGTGAAAAGAATCAGCAGATCCGCCCGCGCGATGACCGCCAGACCGGCGGAAAGCGCGTCGTTGTCGCCGAACCGCAGCTCCTCGGTGGCCACGGAGTCATTCTCATTGATGATCGGAATCACATTTCCGCACTCCAGCAGACTGGTCAGGGTGTTGCGGAAATTCTCCTGCCGCCCGGGATCGGCGAAGTCCCCGTGGGTCACCAGCAGCTGGCCGACGTGCAGGCCGCAGGCCCCCAGCAGCGTGGCGTATTTGTTCATCAGCCGCGTCTGGCCCACCGCCGCGCAGGCCTGGAGCGCGCTGGTGGCCTCCGGCCGCCTGGCGAAACCGAGCGGCTGAAGCCCGGCGGCGACGGCTCCGCTGCTGACGACGATCACCTCGTGCCCCTGCTGGCGGAGAATGGCGATGGCCTGGCTGAGGCGGGCGAACTGGCTTTCGTCCATGGCGGCGGTTTCCGGGCGGGTGAGGATGCCGGAACCGAATTTGATGACCAGGCGGCGGGGGGAGGGAGTCATGCGCAAAAGGCCCGGAAAATGGGTTGCGGAATCCATTCTGTAAAGCCAGATTGCATTTCTCAGCGACAAGCTTCCGTCGTCTAATGGATAAGGCTCTGGTTTCCGGAACCAGCGATCTAGGTTCGATTCCTAGCGGGAGCACCATCCGCCATGCCGTCTCCGGCGGCGGGGATCATGGTCGGCGGGCAGGGAGTCCCGGCAGTTGGGATGAGGCTCCGCTGCAGGCTGGATCAAACGGAGCCTTCACCCGCAGGGACGGAAACGGGCGCGGCAAAGCCGGCCCGTCTCACTCAGCATCCTTCTTTTCCTCCACCCCGCCCGCCTCGGATTTTGACCCTTTCAGGCAATGCGCGCTTACGCGCGGCGGCGGCGCAGCAAAACAGGGGACAGGGCCAAACCCGCCAGCCAGAGACTGGAGGCTTCCGGCAGGGACTGAATCTTGACCTGGGAGGTCCTCACGGTCAAAAGATTCTCAATGGGCGCCCCCAAAGTCGACACGCTGGCCAGCTGGCTGCCGGACCAGGTGATTTTCAGGGGGCCCGTGGAGGGATCGTAATTAAATCCCACCGTCCTGCCATAACTGACTGCGGACAGATCCATCACGCCCAGCAGCGCCCCCAGGTCCGTGGCATGATAAAGATCGGTTCCCGCCCCATCCTCAATCAGCAGCCCGAAATTGGGGGAAATTCCCGGATTCAGGGCCAGCAGCGCGGAACTCAGATCGATTTGAAAATCATACCGGAATTCATTTCCCACCGAAGTCCATGAGTTCGAGCCGGTGATCACCGCACTCGCGCGCCATGAGTTGTTCGGGGTGAGGGTGGCGCCTCCGGACAAAACACCGCCGTTAAGGGTGTTGAACTGAAGTTCCCCCGAAGCCGTGACAATATTTGACCGCATGGACGCGACGGGGATCGCCGATACATACACCGCGGTGGAGCCGCTGGCGGAAAGATCCCAGCCGCCACCGACCGAAGTGGCGGGAATGCTGCTGGAAGTGATTCCGGTGCCGGGAAAGGACGGAGCGCCCGGCAGAGGGGAAGTGGCGCTTGAATCCGCTCCATTGTCGAAACTCAGAATATTCGTGGCGGGGGACACGGGGCCATGCGCCGGAGTCCAGACCTGGGCATGAGCTCCCGGAGCGGGAAAGAGCAGCAGCGGAGCGGCAATCATTCCGGTTATTGAACAGTGGGTTGTTTTCATGGACGTGGGTTTAGTATTTCTGATTTCCGGCCACGGGTTTCCCGGCATTGAAATGCCCTCTTTCCACACCTTCAATTTTCCTGGAAAATCAGAGGAAAGCTGTGGAGGGAAGTGTCAAATGACGGAATTCGGACCGGGGGGTTACGGGCTTGTTTCAGTCAACCTTCAGCCCGCTGAAGTTTCCCCTCCCCGATGAGGGAGGGAGGACGGGCGGGCTTGGTTTTCATAAAGCATGATTCAATTTATTTTTTTATTATCAACATATAAAATGAGTCCGTGATCGCGTATTCCTATCATTTTTTAGTATAATAATTTCATAAAGCCACAATGCTTGAAAAAACAAATCTTTCTCCGCTGAGGTGGATTCAATTTAAAAAATCCCCGCTCCGGATGAAATGCATTCATTTTATGAATGATATATATAAACCCCGGCAGTCTCTAAAGAGTCAATAATCGTCAGGTATTTTCCGGCGCATCCCGTAATCCTCCGGGCATTTTGGCGGAGTGCGGAAAAATGATCCGGGATTCTCAGTTCCCCGGAGAGTGCGCGGGTGCCCTTTGCATGGCCTGATCATCCGGGAAATCCTGAAATGACGGTCATTCAGGGCCTCCGCGGAATTTGTGAAGACGGTGCTTCTGTCCGGGAGGATTTCCTCCGGACATGGCGGGGCCGGCGGAGATTCAACGGAAAAAATTCCTGTGGATGAGGTCCGTCATCTTTTTGCTGCCCCTCCGCTTCAGCCGCGCGGTGAATACCCGCACACCCGCCGTCCGCGTTCCGCTCACCGCCTGGATACTTTCCAGGAAAGGCGCGGCCGAAGGAGGCGGGGAAACGCGTGATGCCT
The DNA here is from genome assembly GCA_040386695.1 of Verrucomicrobiota bacterium. Classification (GTDB taxonomy): domain Bacteria; phylum Verrucomicrobiota; class Verrucomicrobiia; order Verrucomicrobiales; family V1-33; genus CAIZWU01. The sequence goes on along the minus strand of JAZKFB010000074.1, from coordinate 61,842 downwards.
CTCCGGCGCTGAGCTATCGGCGACCTGAACAAAAACTTCCCCAGGAAACCGGGTGGGAACACGGGCGCAGGGGCAGGGCGGACTCCGCCTGCCCTTCAGCTTCCGGCGGTTCTGCCCGGACCAGCCGGTGCAGCTCCGGTGCCGGGGAAACCCCGGATGCCCCGGAAAGAGTCGGGGGGGTGGATGAGGAAGCCGCGGCAGCCAGTTCACCGGATCCACGCTGCTGCGGGAGACGGGCCGTCCGCGTATCCTGTCAGGTGCGGTCCGCCGGATCCCCGCCATTGGCGGAAGGACGCGCGGATTCACTGTGCAACCATTCCGCATCTTCTATGATTATTTATATTATCGAAATTTTAATTAAAATTAATTTGATGGAAAATAAAATATTTCCACCCTCACTGTGGGTAGAAAGCGGGCGCCTAGTGGGGCGGGCCACGCCGCAGCATGATTCCGGCAGACCGGGGGAAGAGCCGACGCTTTTTATTCTCCAGAAAGGAAGCGGCGGGACCGGTTTGAAAATCCGGGGAATTCTCCGGATGATTTATGCCGTGACCAGGCCGGGCGGGGGAATGTCAGCCTTTTCCTCATGAGCCGGTTTTGTGGGTCTCATTGAGCTTTTTGTCCGCTGACTCGATCTGTTTCGCCAGACGCTCCGGGCGGGTGGCCTGCTCCAGCACTTCAATAGTGGGATCATCATCGCACTGGACGTCCAGTTTTTTGGCAATTCTCGCCAGCAGCAGCAGCATCTTGGTGTTTTCCTGCTCGGCGAGCAGATTCACCTGGAGGTCCAGATGGTTGCGGCGCTCACTGAGCCGCGTGTCCATATTCTGACTGATGAGGATAAAGGTGGAGAGGAAAATGGCCTCCAAAGACACCACCAGCGTCAGGAAAGTGAAGGGAAAGACATCGAAATGGGGAAAACCGGGAATCAGATTGCAGGCGATCCAGCCGCCGAACCACACAATGTGGACCCAGACAAACGCCATGCTGCCGCAGAAACGCGCGATGAAGCTGGAAATGCGGTCGGCGCTGGTGCGGCCGGCGCGGGCAGTTTCCTCCAGTTTGATGATGGCCTGCACATTCTCCGCCGTCAGTTCATCCACGGAGGCGGGCTGGTGGTAATCCGGGCCGCCGGAGCCATCCTCTCCAGGCTGGCTTGGAGAGGTCCCGCGTGTCTCCGCGGATTCATCAGAGTTTCGCGGCGGCTGGGATTTCATCATCCGGGGAAGCGCGGGGAAGTGAAAATGGAAAGCGCCGGCTGTCATGCGGAGCGGCAGCCGGCGCGGGCCGGAAAATCACGCATGGTTGCGCGCTCTCAGGAAATGTTCAGGAATTTCGTGGCTCGGAATCCGGGCCAGGTCTTTGGGCAGATTGATTCTGAGCCGGTCCACCTGATCGTGAGGCAGGTGCTCCAGAATGGGGCCGTTGATTTCCGCGGGCGCGGCAAAACCCCAGAGTCCCGAATATCCCTGAAGAAGTTTCTGAATACGATCAGCGATCTGACGCACACAGCGGTTCTCAAGTTCCGCGACGAGATGCTGACGTTCGGGCGCGGAGTGAATTTTACCGCCGGGACCGCCTGACATGAAGGAACCCTGTTTATCGGTGACCTGTTCACTGATTTTATCCACTCCTTCCGAGAAAGTGGCGTGGTCAATTACTTCCGGGCCGGAGTCGGGATGCAGCCGGTAAGCAACAAAATGACCGCGGTCGGTGACGATGAGGGTGGGAGGCAGGGTGTACATAAGAGGGATTACGGCAAAAAATGAATGGAACGCGCGGCTTGGGACCGCTGCGCGCCTCCCCTCCGGAGCAGGAATAAGGGGAGGCGCAGGGGTTTCCAGCGTTTCAGAAAGTGCGGATCAGACCGATCATGGCGCCTGCCGAGTTCAGGCCGGCGTCACGTTCCGCATTGTCAAAATTCGAAATATAGCGGTAGCCGCCCTCCACCATGGCTCCCCACTTCTGGTTGAACTGGTAGCGCAGACCCACGGACGCCTGGAGATTGACTTCAAAGGATTGGCCGATGTAGGACTGGATGTTTTCCTTGTAGACATCGTTCCAGAGACCACCGGCGCCCACCTGGACATAAGGGATCCATTTTTCCTCCGGCTGCACGAAGTTGTAGCGCAGGAAAACAGTGCCGCCGGCCAGCCAGTCGCCGGCTCCCTGGAAAACGGAGGAGTAAAATCCCTCCAGCAGCAGCTCCGTGTTGCCGCGCAGCCAGCCGTCGCCCTTCACATCGCTCAGCATCACCCCCAGACGGTAGGCGGTGATGGAATAATCGATATGCCCGCCATCGGAGCCGTCCGTGTTAAAGGCCCAGAAAGCCCCACTGCCGCTCTGCAGCTCAAGGCGTCCGGCGTTGAAAATGGAACTGGATGGAGGCTCCATGCGGATGTCCTCCCGCATGACCTGCCGGGTCTCAGTGCCGGCAAAGACGGGACCGGAAGTGGCGATAAGAATGGAGGCGAGTGTGGTGGTGAATTTCATTATTGGATGGATACCCAACCCCTTCGCAATCCCTGTGCCACAGCTATTTTCCCCGAAGAAGCGCCGCGACAGGATTCAAAACCCGCGCAATCTGCCCGCACGGAAAAACGACTGCCGCAAAATGCGCGAGCAGGCGAAGGGGATAAAAGAATTCAAAAATAGGCAGGGCTCCAATCCCCGCTCCCTTGGCTCTCTTTGGACCGTTTTATCCTTTTCCCGGAAGACTCCTGTACGGCGCTCCGGGCTGGGCAACAGCTTTCATGGAATTCAGCCAACTGCCCGGAGGAAGCCGGCGGATCCTCCTCCGGCCGGATCGGAGGCTGAAAAACAGCAGCTTGCCGCTCATGGGAATCGGGGAAGTTCCGGGTTTCTCTTGAGCCACCAGAGTCAGCCGCTGATTATACTTAAAATGGCATGTGATCAGATGGCTGGTTTCACGCCAATTTAAAAAGTAATCGACAAAACGGACGGAAATCTGTATGCCGCGACTCGAAATCCCCGTTTTTGAGGGATTTGATGTTTTACACGCGCGCTTCCATGAAATCTGACTTTAATCACTTCCGCTCCGTCGGCACCGCCGGATTCCTCGTTTTTCTGGCGGCTGTGGCTCCGGCTTCGGCCTCGGTGCTGTTTTTTGATTTTGGAGACGGCGCGGCGGCGAATACCTCGCCGGTTCCCACCAACAACGTCACCCAGGCGCAGCTGCCCGTGAACAACGCCACGGATTCCACCGGCTCGGCCACCACCATTTCCCTGGCGACGGCGGGGTTTAATCCGGGATCAAACAGCAATGGCACTCAAGCACCCACGGGAGACGCGGCGATTTTTCCGGTGCTGTCCACGAAGGACAATCTCTTCGGACATACCCAGCCTTTCAATCCGGCTCCGGCTCTGCCGAAAGCCACCCTCACGTTCAGCGGGCTGGATATCACCGGCAGCACGGCCTACACCTTTGACTTCTTCGCCTCCCGCACCGGTGTGGCCGATGTCCGCACCACCCTTTACAGCGTCACCGGACTGAACAGCGGCTCCACCATTCTGGACGCCGCCAACAATGTCTCCAGCATCGCCTCCGTCACGGGCATCATTCCCAACGCTTCGGGCGTTATCACCGTGGATCTCCAGGCCGCTCCCTCCAACACCAACGGGACCGGTTTTTATTACATCGGAGCCCTGCGCCTGACCACCGCCGCCGTGCCCGAGCCCTCCGCCGCCGCCATGCTCGGCCTGGCGCTGCTGGCCCCTCTTGGCCGCCGCCGCCGGAACTGACTCTTTTCCCGGCTCCTCCCCCGGGGCCGTCCTTCTCCCTCCTGTTCAACCACCCCACTCAAGGCACCCGAGTGCCCGCAACCCGCCATGTTCTCCAAACTCCGTCACGTCACTTTCCCGCCGCTGGCTTTGCTGGCCCTGACTGTGGCCGCTCTTCAGACCGCCTCCGCCCAGTCCTACCTGTTTGATTTCGGTGGCGCCAACACCACCATCAAAGGCGATCCCCCGGCGGATCCGCTGAATACATGGAACAATATCACAACTGTGGGAACGGCTGTGCCCGGCACTCCCGCCGCACAGCTGGATCATGTGGTCAGCACGGGGAATCTCCCCAGCAATGTCAGCCTGGTCATGCTGGCCCGCTTCAATGGTGTGAATGAGGCCGGCACCCAGGCCTCCACCGTCTATCCCCTCAATGCCACCCGCGACACCCTGTTCGGCAATACGGAGAACTTTAACGGGTCCAATTTTTTCCCTTCATTCAAGTTCACGGGCCTGGACCCGCAGGTGAACCACACCCTCACCTTCTACGCCTCCCGCAGCGGCGTGAACGACAACCGTGAGACCCTCTACACGATCACCGGAGCCAACACCTCCAGCACCAGCCTGAACGCGGCGAACAATATCGACGGCACCGCCGGTGTTTCGGACATCAAGCCCAGTGCCGCCGGGGAGATCACCGTCGCCCTGACCCCGGGAGCGAATAACAACAACGGGAACCATTTCACTTATCTCGGGGTGCTGCGGCTGGATGTGAATCTGGATCAGGTGCCCGTCGTTTTCACCACCGAGCCCGCGGACACCACGGTGCTGGCCGGCCGGCCGGTGACCTTCACCGCCGCCGTGCAGAGTTCGCCGCCCTACACCATCCAGTGGCAGAAAGATGGCTCGGCCATTGAGGGCGCCAACCAGTTCACTTACACTATCCCGGCAGCGACGCCCGACCTGAACGGATCGAAATATTCGGTCACTGTCAGCAATCTTCAGTTCACCAAAACCAGCCGCACAGCCACTCTCAGCGTGACCACGGACAGCGTGCCGCCCACCCTGACTTCCTCGTCTTCCGCCGGTCCCCAGGATATCCGGCTCGTTTTCTCCGAGGACCTGGAGGAGATCGCCAGCCAGGATCCCGGCAGTTATGTGATCAATGACGGGGCGGTCACCGTCATCAGCGCCGTGCTCCAGCCGGACCGCCGCACCGTCATTCTGAGCACCCAGGAGGAGATGGCGGGATCGGCCACCGTGAAAATCAGCCAGGTTCAGGACGTGAACGGCAACGCCATCGCCGCCAACACTCCGGCCACCGTCACCGTCCCCGTCCCGGACGGGCTGAGCTGGCTCATCGATTTCGGCACCGGCGGCACCACCACCGAGCGCGGAACGTCGCCGGACGATACCCTGAATATCTGGAACAATGTCACCGAGGGCATCGCCCAGACCGATGGCGGCCTGCTGGATGCGCTGGTTAAAAACGACGGCACCATCACCGCCGTCGGTCTTCAGATCATCAGCCGCTTCAACGCCGCCAACACCAACGGCGTGCTGACCTCGACGCTTTATCCCGGAGACGCCACCCGTGACACGCTTTACGGCAACACCGAGGCTTTCAACACCCTGGCCAACATCACGCCCGTCTTCCGCCTGACCGGCCTGGACACCACCAAGGCCTACGATTTCAAAATCTACGCCTCCCGCGACGGTGTCACCGACAACCGCGAAACCCGCTACACCGTCACCGGCCTGAACTCCGCGCAGGCGGACCTGAATGTGGCCAACAACGTGGACAACACCGTCTCCGTCACTGGTATTTACCCGGACGGGGAAGGCGGTGTCACCATCGCCCTCACTCCGACCGCGAACAACAATAACGCCAACCATTTTGTCTATATCGGCGTGCTGCGCATGTCCCTGAACACTTCGCCTCCACCGGTCGTCCTGACCTCCGAGCCGCAGGATATCATCGTCCACGCGGGCGATCCCGTCACCTTCACGGTCGGTGTCCAGAGCCCCCAGCCCTACAGCATTCAGTGGAAAAAGAACGGGGAAAACATCGCCGGGGCCACACAGCTCACCTACACCATTCCCGCCGCCACCGTAGATCTGGACGGAGCGAAATATTCCGCCACCGTCACCTACCTCGGCTCCACGGTCACCAGCCGCGCGGCCACGCTGAAGGTGACCACCGACAGCGTGCCGCCCACCGTGCTGTCCGCCAACGCTTCAGTTTCCAGCTTCAGCCTCGTCTTCTCCGAGGAGCTGGATAAAGCCTCCGCCGAAACCCTCACGAACTACACCATCAACGATGGCGCGGTCGCCATCACCAGCGCCGTTCTTCAGGCCGATAAGCGCACGGTGGTGTTGACCACTCCGGACGCCCTGGCGGGCACCGTCAACGTGAAAATCAGCCAGGTCCGTGACGTGAACACCAATGTGATCGCCGCCAACACGAAGGCTTCGGCCATCGTGCCCATCGCGGACGGGTTGAGCACCCTCATTGACTTCGGCGGCACCGCGACCAGCGATCCGGTGCTCACCTGGAACACGGTGACCCAGGGCATCGGTCAGACGGATGGCGGAGTTCTTGAAGGTCTCGTCAAAAATGACGGCACCGTCACCGCCGTCGGCCTCCAGATAGTCAGCCGCTTCAATGCGGAAAATGGCGACGGTGCCACAACCTCGACTCTTTTCCCGGCGGACGCCACCCGCGATTCCCTTTACGGCAACACCGAGGCCTGGGGCGGCCTGACCAATGTCACCCCCATCATCCGCCTTACTGGGCTGGAAGCCGCCTCGGCTTACAGCTTCACCTTCTACGCCTCCCGCAGTGGCGTGACAGATAACCGCGAGACCCGCTACACTGTCACCGGCTCCAGTTCCGCTTTTGCCGACCTCAATGTCGCCAGCAACATCAACAATACGGCCACGGTGGACGGCATCCAGCCGGATGCCCAGGGCGGCATCACCATCGCCCTGACGCCCAGCCCTAACAACGTCAATGCCAATCACTTCACCTATCTCGGAGTGTTGCAAATCACCTCCCGGGCCGTGATTGGCGGCGATGCGGTGGCGATCCTTCCCCCGGTCATTCAGAATGGAAACCTGATCATCTCCTGGACGGGCACCGGCGTGCTGGAATCGTCCACCGAACTCAGCTCCGGCTGGGCGGCGGTCAACCCCCAGCCCACCTCGCCCTACTCCATTCCGCTGCCGCTCAACGGCCGCAAATTCTTCCGCGTCCGCCCGTGACCACGCGGAACATCAGCGTCCCCCCGCGCAGGTCATGCTCCTGCGCGGGGAGTGAATCCCGGAGCTCCGCCACTTCCGGAAGCAGGCCTCCGGCTTTGGACTGCGGAGACTTGTCTCCGCTTTCACCAGCGGGACTTGTCCCGCGCCCGCCACGCCCCGGCACCATTCGCGGGCTGGACGGCGGGTCACGCGACGGCGGCAAGCCGCCTTTCCCAAAGCGGGAGCAATCTCACCGCACTCCAAAGCTAAAGCCAAACCCCCATCGGAGTTCGCGCCCGCGCCCGGCCGCCGCCACCGCGCTGGCAATTCTTGGGCTGATCCTGTCCCTGCTGCTCCCGGGTCCCGCACGGGCCGCCTATGAATCCGAAATGGCGGCTTTCGCCGCCCAGGACGCCGCGAAGCCGCCGCCGGCGGATGTCATCGTGTTTGTGGGCTCGTCCACCATTACCAACTGGAAAAACCTCGCCGATTCCTTCCCCGACTGGCCGGTGCTCAACCGGGGTTTCGGCGGGTCGAAAATGAGCGATGTCCTCGATCATTACGATCAGGTCGTGAAGCCCTACAAAGCACCGCTGATCCTGCTTTATGAAGGCGACAACGACATCGCCGAGGGCATGACCCCGGCGGCGGTGTTCCAGCAGTATGTCACCTTCGTGAACCGTGTGGCGACCGATTTTCCGGCCACGGAAGTCGCCATCATCTCCGTCAAACCCAGCCCCAGCCGCGCCTCGATCCTGGCGAAGATGCAGGATCTGAACGCCCGGCTTCAGAACCTCTGCGCCACCACGCCGCGTCTGCGCTATGTCGATACCGCGACTCCCATGCTCAACGGTTCCGGTCAGCCCCGGCCCGAGCTTTTCGGCAGCGACATGCTGCACATGAACGCCTCCGGCTACACGCTCTGGACCCAGGTCATCACTCCGGTGCTGGACGCGGTTTTTCCCGGAATCCCTGACAATGTGCCGCCGGTCATCACGGCGGCCGTTCCGGTGGGCGGCAGTGGTCTGGAGATCAAATTCAGCAAAAAGCTGAACGCCGCCTCCGTGACCGCCGCCGGTTCCTGGACCCTGGACGATGACGGTAATTCCATCACCGCCTCCACCCTCCTGACAGATGCCAAAACCGTGCGCCTCACTCTCGCCAGCCCGGCGGCGGGAAGTCTCACCGTGCGGGTCAGCGGAGTCACCGACACTTTTGGAAATCCCGTCGCCGCCGACACTCAGGCGGTGGTGAATTTCCCGGACCAGCCCAGTGAGGGCCTGCTCTTTGACTTCGGCTCCTCCGCCACCGCCACCACGGCGGCGGACGATCCCGTCAACACCTGGAATAACATCACCTCCGAGATCGGCTCCTCCGCCACCGGCCAGCTGGCCGCTTTGAAAACCACCGGCGGAGCTGTCACCGGCATCGGCCTGGCCATGATCCGGCGCTTCAACGGCGTCAACACCACCGGCACCACCAGCTCCGGCATTCTGCCCTCCGACGCCACCTCCGACACCCTCTTCGGCAACACCGAGACCTTCAGCAGCCTGACGAATATTTTCCCGGCCTTCAAACTCACCGGCCTGCCCGCCGACGGCACCTGGGACCTCACGTTCTACGCCTCGCGCACCGGCGCCAACGACAACCGGGAAACGCTCTACACAGTCACGGGAGCCGCCAGCGCCACCACCACCCTGAACGCCGCCAACAACCAGGCCGCGACGGCCAGCGTCCTCCGGGTCAAGCCAAACGCGGCGGGGGAAATCTCCATCGCCCTCAGCCCCGGCCCCGCCAACACCAACGCGAATCACTTCACCTACATCGGCGTCCTCCGTCTTGATCCCACCCCGCCTCTGGTCCTGCTTCCGCCCGTTTTGGCAAACGGTATGCTGACCCTCGACTGGACCGGCCACGGCACCCTGGAAGGCTCAGCTTCCCTGGCCGGTCCCTGGCTCCCTCTGACCACCGCCGCCAAACGCCCCTTTTATCAGGAGGCCGTCCTCCCCGGCCAGTCCCGCTTCTTCCGCCTGCGCGTGCCCAGCCCATAGGAATCCAGAAACCCCCGACTCTGTCGCCCCGGATTCCGGCTTCTCCATCAACCATCAACTCTCAACCATCAACTTCCCCGCTCCCACCGTCAGCCGGTGCAGCAGGCCGCCCCAGCGCTTCGACGCGCCGATGGTCCGCACCGCGATTCCCAGGGCTTTGGGATCGCCCACCAGCACCACCAGTTTGCGCCCGCGGGTGACGCCGGTGTAGAGCAGGTTCCGCTGGAGCATGACGTAATGCTGCGTGCTCACCGGGATGATGACGGCGGGAAATTCGCTGCCCTGGCTTTTGTGAATAGTGATGGCGTAGGCCGGACGCAGCTCGTCCACGTCCCCGCTGTCATAGGACGCCTGCCGCCCGTCCTCGAATTCCACCAGCAGTTCCAGGGGATCGGCGGTGATGTCCGTGATGCGCCCGATGTCGCCGTTGAAGGCGTCCTTGTCGTAGTTGTTGCGGGTCTGGATCACCTTGTCGCCCTGGCGGAAAGTGATGCCGTAGCGGTCCGCCTCCGGCTTCGTCCAGTCGCCGGGCGGGTTCAGGGAATTCTGAAGAAGCACATTCAGATTCGCGGTGCCCAGCATCCCCCGGTTCATGGGGCAGAGAATCTGGATGTCGCGCAGCGGGTCCAGATCAAAGGCCCGGGGAATGCGCTCGCCGGCCAGATGCACGATGGTTTCCGCGATGGCCTCGGGGGTGTCGCGTTCGATAAAATGAAAGTCGCAGTCCGGTGGCGGCGGTTTGGGAACGTAGGGCATTTTCCCCTGATTGATGGAGTGCGCGGCCTGGATGATCCGGCTCTCCGCCGCCTGCCGGAAGACTTCCGTGAGCCTCGCCACCGGCACCGTGCCGCTGTCGATGAGGTCCTTCAAAACCGTGCCTGGCCCCACACTGGGAAGCTGATCCACATCGCCCACCAGCAGCAGATGCCCATTCTCCGGCACCGCGCGCAGGTAACCCGACATCAGGCTCACATCCACCATGCTGGTCTCGTCCAGCACGAACAAATCGCCGCTCAGCGGACTCGCCGCGTTCTTCTTGAAACCCTCGCCACCCGGCGCGAACTCCAGCAGGCGGTGAATCGTTTTCGCCTCCATGCCCGTGCTCTCGGACATGCGCCGCGCCGCCCGGCCGGTGGGCGCGGCGAGGACGGCGCGCACGTTTTTCGCCGTGAGAATGCGCAGGATGCTTTGCAGAATCGTCGTCTTTCCCACGCCCGGACCGCCCGTGATGATCAGCACCCGGCTGGTCAGCGCCAGGCGCACCGCCTCCGCCTGGCCCGGCGCGAGTTCCTTGCCGGTATTCCGCTGCACCCAGGCCAGAGCCTTGTCCGTGTCAATGTGAGGGTAAGTTGCCGGCCGGGCCGCCAGTTTCTTCAGCCGGGAGGTGATCTCCTCCTCCGCCCGGGCCAGGTGCGGGGGAAAAATCAGCTCGTTTTCCAGAATCATCTCGCGCCGCAGCTCCCCGCTTTCCACGGCGGCATCCAGCACCGGCTCCAGTGCTTCAGGAGCCACCCCCAGCAGCTCCACCGCCTGGGTCAGCAGCGTGGCGCGGGGCAGGGCGGTGTGACCCTCGCTGCCCGCCGCGAGGAGCAGATGGAAAAGCCCCGCCCGCAGCCGCTCCGGGCTGTCCACGGCAATGCCCGTGCGCTGCGCGATGCCGTCCGCGGTTTTAAAGCCGATGCCGTGAATGTCCTTCGCCAGCTGATAGGGATGCTGCGCCACCGTCTCCATGGCGGCGGGGCCATACTGCTTGAAAATCTTCACGGCCTTGCCGGTGCTGATGCCGTGGCGGTGCAGGAAAACCATGATTTCCCGGACGGATTTCTGCTTCTCCCAGCTGGACTTGATCTCCAGCCGCCGCTTCTTTCCCACGCCCGGCACCTCCTGGAGCCGCGCGCTGTTCTGCTCAATGACATCAAAAATCTCCTCCCCGAACTTCGCCACCAGCTTTTTGGCATACACCGGCCCGATGCCGTCAATGAGCCCGCTGGCGAGGTATTTCTCAATGCCCTCGCGGGAAGCCGGAGCCGTCGTCTCGATTTTCTGGGCTTTGAACTGCCGGCCATACTCCGCGATCATCACCCATTCGCCCTCCGCCGCGATGGCCTCGCCCTCGTGAACCAGCGGCACATTTCCCGTCACCGTCACCGGCTCCTGACGTCCGCGCACTTTCACCTTGAGCACGGAATACCCCGTGTCCTCCGTGTGAAAAGTCACGCGCTCCACCGTGCCGTTCAGTTGTTCCATGGCGGGAATCTGGCGTTCCTTCCCCCGGTCGGCCACAACAAAAATGCCGGGATGGCCGCCGTGAAAATCGACGGTGGCGGGACTTTCCCCGGCGGGCTATGAAGTTCCCCGAAAATGTCCGAAACCGCGCCTCCTGATCCGGTCCCGCCCGCTTCCCCGGCGGACGGCGGCGGCGCGCTGATTTTTGACTGGAGCCCTGTCCGCTGGCACCGCACGCGGCTGCTGTTTTTCGTGGGGCTGGCGGTCGGCGGGCATCTGCTGCTCTTTTATCTTTTCAAAGTGGCCGCTCCCCCGGCCCCGCGCACGGTGCCGCCCGTCCGCAGCGTCATGCTGCTGTCGCCGCAGTTTCCGGCGTCCGCCGCGCTGATGGAAAGAATGGAGGATAAATACCCCGCGCTGACGCCGCCCATGCCTCTGGCCGAACCGGATGCCGGAGCCCTGCACAAACTGGTGAAGGGTTATGAGGCCACCTGGGAACGGGACACCGCGCGGTTGAAACCCCTGCCGGCGGCGGCGCAGGGAGGGGGCCTGCCCTCCATCATGCCGGACTCCGCGCTGCTCCTGCCTCCGCTTCCCGCAGGCGATCCCGCTCCCGTGGCCGCGTCCTCCCCACTTTCATCGGCTGACCCCGCGCCCCTTCTTCCGCGCGCGCTGCCGGTGCTTTCCGTGCAGTCCGGCCTGGGAGGCCGCACGGTGCTGCAGCCGCCCGTCTGGCCTGCGGATGTGCTCCAGCCCGACTGGCCGGAGGAAAGCCCGGTCTCTTTCATGATTTCGGTGAGCGCGGAGGGCAAAGTCCTCTCCTGTCTGCCGCTGTCGTCTGTCAGCTTCGACATCGAAGTCCTCCGCCGCCCTCTCCTGGCCCTCCGGTTTTCTCCCCGCACGGATTCCGACGATACCGCCTGGGGCTGGATCGACGTGCAATGGTGAGCGCTGTTTCCTCACCCCTGGCCCGCCTCCGCCTGCGCCAGCACCTCCGGGAACGGCACTTCCGCCAGCAGCCCATAATCGTCATGCCGGTGCAGCCGGTCACGCCAAATGGCCGGACTGGACAATCCGCAGAGAAACCGCGCCAGCTGGCGCGGATGCCGCAGCGCCGGAAGCCCGGTCCGGATCAGCGCATGGACGCGGCCGGCTTCTTCGGGCGTGATTTCCCGGACTCCAGCCTCCGGCAGCGGGGCCGGCGGTTTGTCCGGATTCAGGCAGCGCTCGCAGTGGCCGCAGTCCTCCGGCAGGATTTCCCCGAACCGCGCCAGCAGCCGTTTGGTCAGGCAGCCGGCTGAGGAGAAAAGATCGATCACCTCCTGAAGCCGCGCCAGAGCCGCCGTTTCATGCGTCTGGAACAGGGCAATCATATCGCGTTCCCAGTCCCGCGGGCCGCGCGGATCGGCCTCGGGGTGAACCTCCCAGGTTTCCCGGCGGTCGCGGATCTGAAGCTGGAGATCCCCCTGGGTTTCCAGCGACTGCAGAAATTCCCGCAGTTCCTCCGGATCCGCCTCCAGGGCCGCCGCGTCCTCCTCCACGTCGATGGGGATTCTCCCCCGCACGGGCTCCCGGGTCAGGATCAGAAACCGCAGCCAGCCCTGCTCCCGGGGCGCGTGACCGGCGAGCAGCCGCGGGGACGCGCGGCGCAGGAGCTTCACCCGGCAGCCGAGCCAGGTGGAGGAAAGCGGCGTCAGGACGCCGCTCAGCTCCAGATGCGTGATCAGCGTGTCCAGCACGCCCGGGCGCACGTCCGCCGAGCGGCTGAGCCGCCAGCGCGAGAAGGTGCAGGCTGGACCCTGCCGCAGAAATGTTCCCAGACAAAGCCGCACCGCCTCCGGAGTCGGCGTGTCACCAAGGGTGAAATTCTCCAGCCCCGCCCGCTCCTCGGCCGAAGCCAGCATCTCGCAGTGCGCGGCGCGCCCGTCACGGCCCGCGCGCCCGGTTTCCTGAAGGTAATTCTCCAGGCTGCGCGGCAGATCATAATGAAACACGGCGCGCACGCCTGACAGATCGATGCCCATGCCGAAAGCCACCGTGGCCACCATCACCGCGCATTTGCCTGACAGAAAGTCATCCTGGGCCTCCGCCCGCTGATCGTCCGGCAGGCCGGCATGATAGGCCCTCGCCGCGAAGCCCGCCCGCTGGAGGGCGGTGGCCACGCCTTCCGCCGTCTCCTGCCGCGTGACATAAACAATCGCCGGCTGACGCCCCGCCGTGCCCAGACGCCGGATCAGCAGCGCGGTCCGTTTAGCGGCCGCTGCCGGCGTGACGCGCAGTTTTAAATTCGGCCGGTGGAAACTGGTCCGCACCTCATCCTCCGGGGCGATGGCGAAGGTCCGGCAAATCTCCGCCGCCACTTCCGGCAGCGCCGTGGCCGTCAGCGCGAGGACGGGCGTGTCCGGGAAAAGACCGCGCAGCCGCCCCAGCCGCAGATAGTCCGGGCGGAAATTGTGCCCCCATTCCGAAAGACAGTGCGCCTCATCCACCGCGATCAGCGACAGGCGGCGGATGGCGGCGGAGGACGAAGTCAGGATTTCCTGAAAGCCGGGCTGCATCAGCCGCTCCGGGGCCAGGAAAAGCAGCTTCAGTTTCCCCGCCGTGAAATCGGCCAGAACCGCTTCCCGCTCCGCCTCCGTCTGCGTGGAGTCCAGCCGCGCGGCCGCCACCTGGCGGTTCCGCAAAGCGTCCACCTGATCGCGCATCAGCGCCAGCAGCGGGGAAATCACCAGAGCGGTGCCCGGCAGCACCAGGGCGGGAATCTGATAACACAGCGACTTGCCCCCGCCCGTGGGCAGCAGGGCCAGCACGGATTTCCCGGCCAGCAGCCGGCTGATCACCGCCTCTTGGCCGTCGCGGAACGCCCGGTGGCCGAACGTTTTTTTAAGAACCTGAAGCGCTGCTTTCATGAGAGGCGGCGGTTTATCCGTCTGATCCCTCCGATCCGTCCGCCGGAACCAGCCGCCCGCGCTCCATGTGCAGGACCTCGCCGCAGATGGCCCGCAGCTCGGCGGCGGAGTGGGAGACAAAAATCATGGGCAGCCGGAATTCCCCGGCGGCGGCTTTCAGATAATCCAGCGCCCGGGCCCGCAGCCGGTCGTCCAGATGCGCCAGGGGCTCGTCCAGCAGCAGCAGGCGCGGGCGGCTCATCAGCGCCCGGCCCAGCGCCACCCGTCCGCGTTCGCCGCCTGACAGGTCCGCGATGCCGCGCGCCAGCAGGGGGGCGATCTCCAGCATGTCCACGATCCGGTTTTTCAAATCCGCGTCCGCCTTCCGCCCGCCCACCTGGCAGGCGTAGAGAAGGTTCCGCTCCACACTGAGATGCGGGAAAAGCGCCTGATCCTGGGGCACATAGCCGATTTCCCGCCGCCACGGGGGCAGGGATTTGCCGTCCGCGCCGTCCGTCAGGATCTGATCCTCAAAAATCACCCGCCCGGCGGCCGGCCGGCGCAGGCCGGCGATGATTTCCAGCAGCGAGGTTTTGCCGGAGCCGCTGGAGCCGGTCAGGCCGGTGACCGGCGCGGTCAGGACGCGGTCCACCTCCAGCCGGAAGGCGGCGAGAGGCAGGACGAGTTGCCGGAGTTCCAGTTTCATAAGACGGTGCGGTTCCGGCGTCCGGTGGAGAGAAATCCGCTGATCCAGACCAGCACAAACGCAAGCAGCGCCGAGACGCCCAGCAGCTCCAGAGCGCGTTCGTCCTCTCCCATGAGAATCGCCTGGTGGATTTCCAGCGACAGGGTGCCCGTTTCCCCCTGGATGTAACCCGCCAAAGTGATGGTGGCCCCGAATTCCCCCAGCGCCCGGGCAAAGGCCAGCACCATCCCCGCCAGCAGCCCGCGCCGGGCCAGAGGCAGCGTGACCGTGAAAAAAACCTGCCATGGCCGCGCCCCCAGCGTCCGGGCCACCTGCTCCAGCCGCGGCGGCACGGCCTCAATGGACGTGCGCAGCGACCGCACGAGGAGCGGAAAGGACATCACTCCCAGCGCGATCAGCACCGCTTTCCATGTGAAAATGACCTCCACTCCCATCGACTCCAGCCAGCGCCCCACCGTCCCGCGCCGTCCCATCAGCTTCAGCAGAATCAGCCCCGTGGCCACCGGCGGCATCACCAGCGGCAGGGCCGTCAGCGTCTCCACCACCGACTTCCCCCGCCACTCCCGCCGCGCCAGCAGCCAGGCCAGCGCCAGCCCCGGCGGGAGAATCAGGGCCACACTGGCCGCCGAAACCCACGCCGTGAACCACACCGTCCGCCAGTCATCCGAAGTCACGCACGCCGTTTAGCCGCCCTCCCCGCGCCGCGCATCCGGAATTCTCCGCGAAAACCAAGACGCCGGGCAGAGCCGGGCAAGTCTGCGGTCTGCCGTTTTCCGGATTTATTTCCGTCGGGCGCGGATGCGGGTGATTTCGTCCAGGATCCCGGCGTAGGGACGGTCCCTGCCGGCGTATTTTTCGAGGACGTAAAACAGGTAATAATAAAACCGGCTGGCGGACCAGGCCAGCAGGACGGTGAGGAGGACGGTTTTGAGATGCGGATTTTCGGCAAAAATGAGCAGCGCGCACAGCACCGCGATGAGCAGGAACAGCCAGCCTTTGAGGTGCAGCAGGCGGACGTTTTGAAGGTCACCGGAAAGTTTCACAGGAGCAGGGCAGAGCGGGGCGGGGAGAAATTTTGAACAGAAGGGCGCAAAGGGCGCAAAGAAATCGGAGATCCGGGAAGGGAGTTCCGCCGATGGTTGCGGCAGGGGATGGCGACGGGCATCAGCCTCAAGGGGTGACGGTGAGGCGGGCGAAACGGGGACCGGCCGGAGCGGGCTGGTCGAGGCGCTGCAGGATGATGCCGGTGGTGGTCGGAACCGTGGTGGCGCCGCCGGAGCCGGTCCAGGTTTTTAAATCCGGGGACAGCCGCAGTTCCGGCAGGGAGCCGGTGGCGTCGGGGCGGAGCGGCCACTCAAAACGGATTTTCCCGGGCTCAGGCTGGGAAACGGTGACGGGATTGGGCGAAATCCGACGCGGGTGGCTCACCGTGAGGTATTCCAGAATATTGGCCAGACCATCGCCGTCCGGGTCCGCCAGGGGGGCGGAAATCCGGGAGTCGCCGAGTTCCTCAGGATTGAAGAAATCGGTGAGCCACTCCGCGAAAGTCAGATTCACGGCGACGGTGCCGGGCGTCGGCGGGGCGGCCCGCCACTGGGCGGCGGTGCTGCCGTCGCTGCCGCTGGCGGGGGCCAGGAGCGTGAGGGATTTCCCGTAACCGTCCGCGGCCATGGGCCATTCCTCCTGGTCGCTGTAGGTGAGACCGGCGATGACCGTGCCGTCGGCGGTGACCAGTTTAATCTGCTCGCCGCTGTTGGCGAGGCGGGTGCCGTTGGCAAAAACTCCGGCGGGTTCAAAGCCGTAGCGCCGCACAAAACCGGCGCGGTCGGAGGCCAGCAGCAGGCTGGCTCCGGGAGCCAGTTCCTGGACGGAGCCGCCGGTGGCGAAATCGAAATCAATCCCGGCGGCGAAGCGCAGACTGCCAAGGGCGACCGTCCGGGGCGACCGGTTGGTGATCTCCAGAAACTCGAACAGATCACCATCCGTGAAACCTGCGGCCACCTCCGCGGGAGTGGGCGCGGAAGGGTGGTAATGAATTTCCGTGATGGCGAGGTCCGCCGCCGCGGGTGGAACAGCGGAGGAGAAGGCGGCTTCCGTGAGAGCGGACCAGACACCGGCTTTGAGCACCCGGGTTTTCAGCGCAAAGGAAGGAGCGGCGGGCGGCGTGACCGGTCCCGCGGCCGCCACGGCGGTGGCGGAGACCGCTCCGGTGCCCGTCACCCGCGGGTCGGTGCCGTCCGTGGTGTAATAAAGCACGGCGGCGGTTTCGGGAGTGGTCAGGGTGATTTTGCCCGCCGCGCCCAGAGCGCCGCCGAAGGGGGTGATGTCCGCCGGTTCCACCGCCGGGTAAACACCCCGCGCGCGGAATTGCCCGACCACGATGCCGCCGCGCTGGACAGCGAAAATGTCACGCAGCCAGGCGGTTTCCGGACGCCAGAAGTCAGCGCGGGTGATGCGCTGATTTTTCCAGCCGGACACGAGCCCGACGCCGGGCAGGTTTGTAATCGTCCAGCCCGACACATCGCCCCAGCGGGCGGACTCCGCGAGAATGGGGGCGTCGAGCTCCTGAATCATCGCCGCCACACGGGCCTGGGCGTTCCGGGGACTGAGCGCGCCGTTGTTGTAAAAATGCCGCCTCATGCGGTCGGCGGCCTGGAGGCGGAATTCGGGATCCTGGAGCAGCGCGGCCCAGGGCGCGGCGGGGGTGTTCGGGCGGTTGATGGCGGTGAAATCGAAATTCAGCTGCCGCTGGGATCTGGGCCAGGAAAAGTTGTCCGGCAGTTTGGAGGCGCCGGCCCAGAGCCGCAGCAGGTGGCTGCCCATGCTGATCTCCGCGTCCCAGGTGAAAAACTGCCACGGACCGGGAGCCTCCCCCCGCGTGCGCCGGAGGGCATACCAGTTTTTATTCTGGTAAAAAGCGATATTGCCGGTGGGATTCACGCCGTCATTGCCGGGCATGTAGGCCGGCCCCAGCCAGTCAAAATCCCCGGCCCAGATGCGGGCCAGCAGGTGATCGATGAGGCCGGACGGACCCATCAGCGTCTTCAGCGCGGCAAAATCCTGCGGGGTGGAGGCTCCGGAGGCCAGGGCCTGCATGTCGTTCCAGGAGGCGTCGTCCCCGTCCACGACCTGCTGGGAGGTTCCGGTTTGCGGGTGATGGATCACATCCCAGTCCGCCTCCTCCCCGCCCCGGTAACCAGCGGCGTAGCGGGCGTTGGGACGTTCGTGGAGGTCGTAAAGTCCCCAGTAAAGCCCGTTCAGGCACAGATGGACATACCGCCCGCGCGGGGAAAGCAGCCCCATTTCATTTTCCGTGCGGCGCAGAAACTGATCGCGCAGATAACTGCCGTGGCCCGCGAGATCGTATTCGTCCAGTTTGTTGAGGCCGGCGGCGGGGGCGACGGTGAAGCTGTCGTGCCCGCCGGAGCGCAGCACCAGCTGGTCAAAGACCTCGCTGGAGCTGCCCGCGAACAGCGGATAATGCAGCGCGCCATCGGCCTCCGGGCCGCTGAAATCCAGGCGGAAGGCTTTTTTGGCGAACTCCTTCACCCCGCCGCCGTGCGCCTGCAGCGTGGCCCGGGCGCTGAAGCGGTCCGCCGGATCCGCCGGATTGAAATATTCCACCGCCACCGCTTTCTCCGCGCCGGTCCGGCGGCCGTTGCCGTTGATGCCGTCCGTGCCGAACAGATCCTCCACACTGCCGGAAACGCAGACCACGGGCAGGGTTTCCGTCAGGGCCGCCCGGATGCCGGGATCGCTGGTGACGCCGGAGTCCATGCCGTAATCCGCGAGCACTTTAAGAACGGGATCAAGATTGCCATTTTTAAGCGGATTCCCCCAGACGGGCGGGAAACCGGCGGGACTGTCCGGCTGCGAGATCCATGCGGAGGGGAAAATCCACGTGCGGGTGTCGGTGTTCGCCGGGACCATGCCGGCTTTGAACCCCCGCACCCGCAGCACCGTCGTGGTGGCCAGGGGCAGGGGAGCGGTCAGAAGCGGGCTGGCCGGCCCCGGTTCGGAACCGTCGAGCGTGTAACGGATTTCCGCGCCCGGCGTGTCCACCGTGACGGTCACGGAGGCCGGCGCGTTCAGAAACCCGCGCGGCAGGCTGAAGTGGGTGTCCCGCACATAATCCGTGAGACCCGCCGCCGCGTTCTCCGCTCCGGGAGTCGGCCCGGTGAACCAGACATCCGCCGTGCCGCCGGCGGGCTGACCATGACTGATGCCGGCGAACTGCCTCGGATACGCCAGCCGGATCGATGCCCCGGCCACGGTGGGTGTGAAGAGCCCGAGGTCCCCGCCCGAGGCTTTCAGGGAGAAATTGGTGTGCAGCGGCCCGGCGGGATCCCGGCGGTTCAGCCCTGAGGCCCGCACCACCAGATACTGCCCCGGCTGGAGCGTGATGCCGGGGAAAACCCACTTGCCCGGCTTTGAAAAATCATCCGTCAGCGACCAGCCCTCCAGATTCACGGCGGCGGCGTCCGGGTTATGGATTTCGATCCAGTCCGAGCGCAGTCCCTGATCATCCGTCTCCGGCCCCGGATTCAGGGCGAGGAATTCGCTGATGACAGGTGTTGCCGGAGCGGAGGCGGTCAGAATTTTGAGCCCGGCCACCATCGGGAGCAGAACGCGGGGAACCGGAAAGAACTTTTGTTTCATAAGGGAGGAGAACGGTGATCCTAGCCTGTTTGAAGGCCGCCGCCAGCTTTTCTCCGGGTAATCCGCCGGAAAGGGCCGCCTGGTTTTCCGGAAAGCGAAAAAAATCGAAAACTGGCCAGAACCCTGGATCTGTGGCAAAGTGCCGACTGTGAACGCGATGGCCAACATTTCCCGGATCGCCGCTTCCGGCGCCTGTCTCCTGGCGGGGACGAGTCCCGGCGCGGCGGCGGACCCGCCCTTCCGCATCACCGGGTTCACAGGCTCGGCCGGCGGGCACGCGCGGGTCACTTTCCCCACGGTGACCGGCAATTACTATCTCCTGCGGCGGGCCTCCACGCTGGAGGGCCCCTGGCAGGCGGTGTCCATGATCCGCGGCACCGGCGAAAATCTGCCGCTGACAGATCCCGGCGGCATGGGAGGCCGCGCTTTTTACCGGGTGGGCGTCCGGAGTGTCAGCTCCCCGCTGGACTCGGATGGCGATGGCCTGGGCGATCTGACGGAATTCGCGGAGGGCGGCCTGGGCAATCCGTTCAACCCAGCCTCTCCTCCGGCACCGGAGGATGCCGCCGTGATTCTCCGCAGCCGGGCGATGTATGAGCAGTATGCCCATCGCGACAATTTCCCCGGCGCGGCGGATGTCCGGGAGGTTAAATTTCTCATCACCGGCGCGGACACCGCCGCGCCGCGCCTTTATTTCCTCAACACCAACAAACACCAGTTCCACTATTACTTCGCGCAGGAGGTGCTGGGCTATGAGAAGGATCTGGGCACTTTCAACAACGAGACCTACTTCTCCGACAGCCGGAAATTCATGGCCGGCAGCCTCGTGGCCTACGATCATTACGGCCCGCCCGGCCAGCCGGCGACGGGGCTTTACGGCATGGAATTCTGGCCCAGCGACGGGGTGAAAATCGCGCATGTCACCAAAGCTTATGATCTGGTCTCCCGCGCTCTGCCGTGGATGACGGCGCGGTTTGCCTACCATCCCGCCGGAACGACCCAGGAGCAGCTGCTGAAAGCGGAGGCGGCGGCCTGGGCGGTGGCGCCCGTGGACGTGATCACCTCCGGTGAACTTTTTGCCGACACCGCCTACAGCGTGCTCAATCCCGGCATTTCCTTCGGCAGGCTGGTCCTGGGCGGCGGCACGCAGGCGGTGACCGCGCGGGATGTCGTGGTGCTGCCCAGCATTCCCGCCGATCTCAGCCGCGTGGCCGGCATCATCACCGCCGCGCCGCAGACGCCGCTTTCCCACATCAATCTCAAAGCCAAACAGAACAAAACCCCCAACGCCTATCTGCGCGGGGCCATGACCGATCCGCGCATCACGGCTCTGGCGGGTAAAAATGTGAGACTGGAGGTGGCCGCTGACGGTCTCCAACTGCGCGAGGCCACGCAGCAGGAGGTGGACACTTACCTCGACGCTCTGCGGCCGAAAACGCCGCAGTATCCGGTGCGTGACCTCAGTGTCACCACCATCCGGGCGCTGAAGGACGTGCCTTTCGCCGCCTCCTCCAGCGTCGGGGCCAAAGCCGCGAATGTCGCCGAGCTGCGCCGTCTGCTGTCGGCCGGGATGTCGCCGGACGGGTTCGCGGTTCCGTTCCAGTTTTACGATGAGTTCATGAAATTCAACGGGTTCTACGATCAGGCCCGGGCCCTGATGGCGGATCCGGTTTTCCAAAGTGATCCCGGAGTCCGCGAGCAGCGGCTGGCGGCGTTCCGTGAAACAATCATGGACGGTAACGTGCCTGATGTTCTCCGCAACGCTTTGAGCGCCGTGCAAATCCAGTTTGCCCCGGGCGTGCCCATCCGGTGCCGGTCGAGCACAAACAACGAGGACCTGCCGGGTTTCAACGGCGCGGGCCTCTACGACTCCAACACCCACCGGCCGGACGAGGGATCGCTGCACAAATCCGTGCGCAAGGTCTGGGCGAGCCTGTGGAATTTCCGGGCTTTTGAGGAGCGGGATTTTTACCGCATCGACCACTTCACCGCCGCCATGGGCGTGCTCCTCCATCCGAACACGGACGAGGAGCTGGCCAACGGCGTCGGCGTCACCAAAAACCTCATTGATCCCAACTGGCGCGGTTATTACGTCAATGTGCAGAAAGGCGAGGAGCTGGTCACCAACCCGGACGGCAGCGTGATTCCCGAGGAATTTCTCATCGCCTGGCTCATGGGCGAAACCCCTTACGAGATCCAGCACGTCACCTGGTCCAGCCTCCAGCCTGCGCAGACCAGCCTGCTGACCACCGCTCAGGCCTACGATCTGGCGGACCGCATGTCCGCGATCCAGAACCATTTCCGCAGTCTTTACAACAGCTGGTCCGATCCGGATTTCGCCATGGAGCTGGAGTTCAAGATCACGAAGGAGGACAAACTGTTCATCAAACAGGCCCGTCCCTGGGTGGAATGAGGCGGAGGGCAGGCGGCAGGAAATAAAGGCCTCGGTCCTTCAACAGCGGGGCCCGGCCTGCCTGCCGCCGGGATCAGCCCCGCCTGACCGCGCGGCGCAGCAGGCCATCGGCGGACAGCCAGCCGGGACCGCTGAGGAGCAGGGCGAGATACGCCCCGGCGTAGAGCAGATATTTCTCCGCGCGGTCGGGATAGGCCTGATAAAGAATGGCGGAAGTGACCGCCGCTGTTCCGAGCAGCGCCGCGCTTACCCGGGTCAGGAGTCCGAGCACCAGAAAAATCGAGCAGAACACTCCGATGACCACCAGCGCCACTCCAACTGGGAGAGGCCACGGGAAACCCAGGGATTTGAGCGTTTCCGGAAACGGCCAGGCTGTTTTCCTCCAAAGGTGCAGCCACGCGCCGAAGGCTTCCCGCCATCCGTGCCAGACCAGCAGGCTCAGCCCGGCCGTGAGTCTGAGCAGAAGAAGACCAACAGCTTGCAGCAGGGAGGAAAATCCCTGGGGATGGGTGGAGGGGGTGCGGTAATATTCCATGACTCGGGGAGGCCACGACGGGGAGACGGATACGCCGCAGGGAAGCAGTCCGATACTCAATTGCAACGCGGAGGTGTTCCAAACCAGTGAATTACGCCGCTTGTGGGTCTTGGGAGGATCGTTTGCGGGGCACGGCGTCCTGCCGGGCGCCGTCCGGAAAGAAGCCGGAGGATCAGATTGAAACAGGAGGAGTTTTGCCGCAGCGTCCGGCATGAGCACGATCGCACTCATGGAACTCAAGGAACAACTGCACGCATTGTCCCGCCCGGAGCGGCAGGAGGTTTTGGCGTTTCTGAAGGAGATGGAGGCACGGGAGTGGGAGCCGGCTGAAGCCACTGTCCAGCCACGGGTGAGTTTTGAGGAGGCGATGGACTATACATTCACGAATTTCGATAACGCCCTGCGTAAGCTGGCCCAGTAAGTTTCACCCGGTTCATGTTCATTTTTCTGGAGCTGGAGCAGGTTCACCGGATTCACCAGCGGGCTTTGGAAAGGCATGGGGGCGCGGCGGGTCTTCGCGATTCCGGATTGGTTGAATCCGCCATCGCTTCCGCAGCGAACACGTTTTTTTATGGAAATGGGGACGTGTGGGATGTGGCCGCCGCTTACGCTTTTCACTTGGCTGAAGCGCAGGCATTTCTGGATGGGAATAAGCGTGTGGGTCTGGCAGCCGCCATTACATTTCTGGACATGAATTTTCCAATGCCTCCCGCTTCATTCGAGTCTGAGATGCAGTGTTGTGACGCCATGATCGCCATCGCCCGGCACGAAATGACAAAAGCCGATTTGGCGGCTTTATTCCGCCGGCTGTTTGGGGGCAGGAACAACGGTGAGTGAGGGACTGCCGTGACCGTTTAAGGAAGATTTCGAATGGTGGGTGCCGGGCAGGAGTGTTTGAAAACCGACGCCAGGAGGTTCATGAGCGGCTGGAGGGATGGTCAGTGACGAAAATGTTGCAAGTGACTGACGTCCTGTTATTAATTTGGATTTTTTAATCCGGACAGACAGCTCCGCCGCATCCCATCACCTGAAATTTATGACTCCCCGCCTCCTTTCTCTTCCTGTTCTGGCAGGCCTTTTAGGCTTGACCGCCGCCACCAGCCACGCGGCCATCACCTACACCAAAATCACCAGTGACGCGGACTCCGGCATCAGCACCGGCAACACTTACACCCACGCTCTTGATTTCGGCACCGGCACTCCGGGCGCGGTGGTCAATGGCGTGCAGTTCAGCGCCTACAATGCCGGAGCCAACGGCACCCTGAATTTCAACCGCACCGCCAGCACGGGCACGCTGAATGATCATGCCGGCAACGCCAATTTCACGGTCACCGGAGGCCTCACCGGGCTTCTGACGGACATGCTTTACAACGGCGGCAACACTCCCGGAGGCACCACCACCTGGACCCTGGGCGGGCTGACGGCCGGAGTGACTTACGATCTGCGCATTTACACCCGGCAATGGGCGGCTCCCAGCACCCGCACGGTCACCTTCAATTTCGATCCGGATGGCGCCGGGGCGGTTTCGGAGTCCACCATCAATATCAATGAGGACGACGCCACCTCCGTGGGCATGGCCAATGCCAATGACGCCTATTACATCAACTACCGCTATACCGCCGTCGCCGGGCAGAATCTGGTGATCACCGGCACTCAGGAATTCAATAATAACTCCTGGCACCTCTACGGCCTGAGCAATCAGGTGGTGCCGGTCCCGGAGCCGACGGGAGCCGCTCTTTCCGGTCTGGCCGCTCTGGGCCTGATGCTGCGCCGCCGCCGCTGATTTTTTCGGGCTGCCCGGGCTTGAGCGTCCGGGGATCCCATCCGCCATTTCCGGGCCGGAGTCAGACGACTCCGGTCCGTTTTTTTGTGTCCGCATGACTTGGCCGGCTCCGTGCGCTGGGCGAAGACCTGGCGTGGCGTGTTGCCGGTGACGGTGCCTGATTGCCGCCGCATCATCCTTTCACCGCACATCCGGGTTTTCATGAATGGAATCCTGCTTGCCAGCCCGCAGCGCTTCGGATGTGATGCGCGCACGTATGAATCCGACCCCCGCCGCCACAGTCGTTGTATTTCTGGGACTTGCCGCCTCTCTCCCGGCGGAGGTGAAACTGCCGCCGGTATTTGCCAGCCACATGGTGCTTCAGCGCGACAAACCGGTGCCGGTCTGGGGTACGGCGGATGCCGGTGAAAAGGTGGCGGTGGCCATCGGCGGGCAGACTCAGGAAACCACGGCCGGAGCGGATGGAAAATGGATGGTGAAACTTTCCCCCATGCCCGCCAACGCGGTGCCGCAGACGCTGGAGGTCCGGGGCGGCAATAAAATCGAATTCACCGACGTGCTCGTGGGCGAAGTCTGGCTGGGCAGCGGCCAGAGCAATATGGAATGGCCCGTGCGCGCCTCCGTGAACGGCGCGGCGGAGGCGGAGGCCGCAAAATTCCCCACCATCCGTCTGCTGAATGTTCCCAAGACGAGCACCCCGCAGCCGGTCACCAGCCTGAACGCCACCTGGACGGAGTGCAATCCGCAGACTGTGGCCGGCTTTTCCGCCGTGCTCTATTTCATGGGCCGCGAACTGAACCGCGAGCTGAATGTGCCGGTGGGCCTGATCAACAGCTCCTGGGGCGGCAGCCGCATTGAACCTTGGACACCGGTTGAGGGATTCGCCCAGGTGCCCTCCCAGCGCGACAATTTCCGCGCCATCCGCGCCGCCACTCCCGGCACCGGGGAATACAATAACAATCTGAGCGCCTGGCTGGGCAGCGTGGAGCAGTGGGCGAAGGAGTCCCGCGCCGGGCTTCAGAAAAAACAGCCGCCGGCTCCGATGCCTGAAAAACCAGGCACGCCGGCGCAGGGTTCACAGGGCCTGATCGGACTCTACAATGGCATGATCAGCCCCCTCGTTCCCTACGCCATCCGGGGCGCGGTGTGGTATCAGGGCGAAAGCAATAACGGCGAGGGCATGCTCTATCTCGACCGCAAAAAAGCCCTCGTGGGCGGCTGGCGGAAGGTCTGGGGACAGGGCGATTTTCCCTTCTACACCGTCCAGCTCGCGCCTTACAACTACGGCAACGGCAAGGACAACACCAGCATGGCGGAAATCTGGGAGGCTCAGAACGCCACCCTGACGGAAATTCCCAACACCGGCGTCGCCGTGATCAATGACATCGGCAACCCCGCCGACATTCACCCGGCCAACAAACAGGAAGTCGGCCGCCGCCTCTCGCTCATCGCTCTGGCCAGGGAGTATGGCCGCGCGAATCTGGTTTATTCCGGTCCGGCCTTCGCGGGGAAATCCGTGGAGGGCGGAAAGATCCGGGTAAAATTCAACTCCACCGGCGGCGGCCTGGTCTCGCGCGACGGCAAGCCTCTGGACTGGTTTGAAATCGCCGGAGCCGACGGTAAATTTGTTGCCGCTGAAGCGGTTATCGAAGGCGCGGATGTCCTCGTCTCCAGCCCGCAGGTGCCGCAGCCCGCGCAGGTCCGCCTCGGCTGGAGCCAGCTGGGCTCGCCGAATCTGATGAACAAGGAGGGCCTGCCCGCCTCCGCCTTCCGCAGCCTTTAACAAAAAGCGGGCATAACATCCGGTTTGTGCTTTGGTGCCCGAAATTCAGCGCCCATGACTTTCGCCAATCCCTGGTTCACCGTTCTCATCCTGTCCTCGATCGGCTTGTTTCTGCTGGAGACGGTTTCGGTTCTGCTGAATCTGAGCCGTCTGCGGCCGGAGCTGCCGGAGGAATTCCGCGATGTCTTTGACGCTGAGGCTTATGCGAAAAGTCAGGCCTACACCCGGGAGAGTGAGCGTTTCGACCTGCTCTCCGGGGCGGTGAAGCTGGCGGTGTTTCTGGCCTTCTGGCTGGGCGGCGGTTTCGGTTGGCTGGATGGCCTGGTGCGCGGCTGGACGGTTTCTCCGATTTGGGGCGGACTGGCCGGTCTCGCGGTCCTGTCGCTGGGTTCCTCCCTGCTGAGCTGGCCCTTTGACTGGTGGGACACCTTCCGGATTGAGGAGAAATACGGCTTCAACAAAACCACGCCGGGCGTTTTCTGGTTGGACCGGATCAAGGGACTGGCGCTCAGTGCCGTCATCGGCCTGCCGGTCATGGCCCTGCTCCTGTGGCTGTTCGGCAATTTCCCGAACGCCTGGCTCTGGGCCTGGCTGTCCGTCACCGTCATCCTGCTGGCGCTCCAGTTTCTGGCTCCGCGTTACCTGATGCCGATTTTCAACAAGTTCACCCCCATGCCCGACGGGCCGCTGAAAACCGCGATTCACGGCCTTTCCGAGCGTTGCGAGTTTCCGGTGAAGGAGCTGTTTGTCATCGACGGCAGCAAGCGTTCCAGCAAAGGGAACGCCTTCTTCGCCGGCTTCGGGAAAAACAAACGCATCGCCCTCTACGACACCCTCATCGAGAAACACCCTGAGCCTGAACTCCTTGCGGTGCTGGCGCACGAGATCGGGCACTTCAAGCGCGGCCACATCACCCAGCGCATGGCCGTGGCGGTGCTCCAGCTGGCGGTGGTTTTTCTGCTCATGGGGCTGCTGCTCAACAACCGGGGACTCTTCGCGGCCTTCGGCGTCGCCGAGCCCTCGGTCTGGCTGAGCATTGTGTTTTTCATGATTCTCTTCGAGCCCGTGCAGACCGTTCTGGGCATTTTCAGCAGCCTCTGGAGCCGGAAACACGAATACGAGGCCGACGCCTTCGCCGCCAACGCCATGCGCGGTCCGCAGGAGCTGATCGACGGACTCAAGCGCCTCGCCCGCGACAACCTCAGCAACCTCACGCCGCACCCCTTTCACGTGTTCCTTCACTACTCCCACCCGCCCATGCTCCAGCGCCTCGCCGCCCTGCGCGCCTGGCGGGCGTGATGAGGTCAGCTGCGGAACACCTTGGAGAGCGATGGAAAAAGCAGTGTCACGCCGCTTTGGATGGAGCGGAGCGTGTTGACGGAGCCAATGTGATCCCGAAAGAAGTTCAAACGGATAACCCTGCGGGGAGGCTGCACGGGTGGGGAGCCGCAGGACGGATCCCAAGTAATCCGGGCAGGCTCGAAGCCGGCGCTTTTTCAGAGAAAAAGGTTCCGTCGGCGGATTTAAAGGCCTGCCCACCAGACCTTTTTCCGATTTGACCATGCCTGAAAGTCTGGCCGCCATACTTTCTTGTCTGGCGGGAAGACTTTTAGTGTGAACGGGATCCCTTCTGATCTGCGGCAGGTCCCTGCAGGTTCGGGCGGCAGACTTTTAAGTCTGCGAAGCGGTCAAATCCTCTGCTGAAGAGAGGAATTTCTCTGCCGAACAGACTTAAAAATCCGGTGCTGCCCGTGCTTGGTTACCATTCCCCTTGGAAAGAGGAGAATTTGGAGTGCGGAGGCTTGCCACCGCTTTCCCCAGCGGGGCTTGCCCAGCGCCCGGTGCCCCTGGGCGTTATCCGCAGGCAAAGCGGAGGTCAGGTGACGGAGGCAAGCCTCCTTCCTCAAAGCGGGAGCTGGCTCCACGCTCTCCAAACTTCCCTGTTTCAGGTGGAAATGGTATCACAGGCCGTTTTCCTGTCGGTGTTCCATTTAAGTGGACGGAAGCGGTTCATGTTATTAAATGATGAGGATGGCCGCCTGGCCATGGATCTCCATCCTCCGTCCCCATTCCGTATGCCTTCGACACGCTTTGATCATTTCACCGTTTGGTCCCTTTTGCCCTGCGGCGTTGCGTGGCTGGCCGGGGCTGGTTTTTCCGGCGCGGGGATGGTGGATTTCCCGGGGCCTCCGGGGACCTCAAATTTCGGCGGGGATGTGAAGGTGCTGCCGAATGGCAACTTTGTGGTGGTGGATGAATATTACACCCCGCCGGGGATGAATGTCCGCACGGGCGGGGTGTTCGTTTACAGCAGCAGCGGCGCGCTCATCAGCACCCTCACCGGCAGCAAGTCGGACGACCGCGTGGGCAGCGGCGGAATCACGCTGCTGGCCAACGGAAATTTTGTGATTGAAAGCTACCGCTGGGACAATGGGACGGCCATTGATGCCGGGGCCGTGACCTGGGGCAGCATGACCACGGGAGTCAGCGGGGTGGTTTCCCCGGAGAATTCCTTGGTGGGCAGCCGCTATAATGACCAGATCGGCGATTCGGCCCAGACCCGGGGCACGGGCGGCATCGTGGCTTTGAGCAACGGGAATTATGTGGTCTGCAGCCCGACGTGGGACAATGGCCTCCTGGTGGATGCCGGCGCGGTCACCTGGGGCAGCGGGACCAGCGGGGTGAAGGGAGTGATCAGTGGGGAAAACTCCCTGGTGGGCAGTTTCGGCAACTTTGCGCTGGGGCAGAATTTGAACGGCGGGGGCGTGACGCCCGCCGGAACGGGAAATTATGTCGTCTCCTGCCCCGGCTGGAGAACTACTGCGGCCGCAGGCCTGGGAGCGGTCACCTGGTGCGACGGAGCGGTTGGCCGCACGGGTTTTATCACGGCGGACAACTCCCTGGTGGGCACGCAGGCCGGAGACATGGTCGGCGGAGGAAGAACCCGGGGTCGGAGCGTCGTGGTTCTGAGCGGCGGTGATTATGTGGTGAGCAGTCCCAACTGGAGCCGGGGGCTTGTGAAGAATACGGGAGCGGTGACCTGGTGCCCGGGAAATGCGGGAAGAAGCGGGCCGGTCACGGAGACGAATTCTCTCGTGGGCGTGAAAGCCGGGGATAAAATCTCGGGTTTTGAGACGGGTTTCCCGGGAGTGGAGGGAGTAATCGCCCTGAAGAATGGAAACTACGCGGTCAGCTCCTTTCGCTGGGACAGGGACGCCCTAGTGGACGCGGGGGCGGTCACCTGGTGCCAGGGCGACGGCAGCACCACCGGTCCCGTGACGGCGGCGAATTCGGTCACCGGGTCGACGGCGGGAGACATGATCGGCCGCACGGCAGCTCTTTCCTCCGGCGATTACGTTGTGGCGGGCGACCTTTGGGATAACGGAAGTGCGGCTGATGCCGGAGCGGCGCGCCTGATGAGCGGGACGGCTCCCTCCTCCGGCCTCCTGACCCCGGTCAACTCCCTCGTCGGCACCCAGGCGGGGGACCATGTGTCGAGCGCGGGAATCACCGCTTTGACCAACGGAAACTTCGTTGTCGCCAGTCCCCTGTGGAAAAAAGGCGCCCTTTCCAGCGCCGGAGCGGTCACCTGGGTGAACGGGTCCACAGGCCTCACCGGAGCGGTCACGGCGGAGAATTCCCTGACCGGCAGTCAGGCCGGCGATCTGGTGGGAGGCTATGCGGCTTCCACCAGCTTTTTGTTTGGAGGCCGGGTTTCGGCCCTGACCAATGGGCATTATGTGGTTTCCAGTCCCTCGTGGAAAAACGGAACTTTCCGCGTCGGAGCGGTGACCTGGGCGAATGGCGTGACGGGACAGACCGGCACGGTCACGGCGGAGAACTCCATCATCGGGGCCGACAATGTCGGTTTTGTGGGCGGTGGTCCGAGCGACAACTATCCTGGCGGGGTGACCGCTCTGGCGAATGGCCATTACGTCATCGGAAGTCCTGTGCGCCAGGACGGCGCGCTCCGCTACGCGGGCGCTTTCACCTGGGCCTCCGGCAGCGGCCCGAGCAGCTTTGTGATATCCGGCGCCAACTCTCTGGTCGGTTCCGTGAAGGATGAGTATCTGGGAGCGGTAAAGCCGTCCACTCTGGCCGATGGCGGCTTTCTTCTGCTCAGTCCGGCCTGGACCAATCTGGACAATCACGAAACCGGCGCGCTCTTTTTCGCTGATGGAACCGCTCCCCTGAGCGGCCCGCTGAATGCCGGCAACAGCGTGGTGGCCACAGAGGCGGTGGGCGGGACGCGGTTCTTCCCCTTCTCGCAGGATGTGCCCGGAAAACGGATTCTGGTGGGCGTGCCCTACAGCAACCGGGTCACTATTCTCACACAGGGCACTCCTCCTGTTCCAAAGCTCACTCTGGAGCAGGGCAACGGCTCGCCTCTGGCGGCTGGAGGCAGTGTGGCCCTCGGCGAAATCGCCCCCGGCGCCACCAAGGTCATTCAGCTGATTTTCCGGAATCCGGGATACGCGGATCTCAATCTGACTTCGGCCAGCTCCACGGATCCCCAGTTTTCCGTGCTCCTTCCCGCAGGGGGAACCACCCTGAAGCGCGGGGAAACGTTGAGCATTCCGCTGAGCTTCACCCCGCAGCAGACCGGTGCCCGGATCACGGTGATCCATCTCCTCTCCAATGATCCGGACAGCCCGGATTTCACTTTCACGGTCAACGCCAGCGCTTCCGGCACCACCGGCACTTTCGCGACTGACATCATGGGTCCCTCCGGCAGCGGGCGTTTTGGAAGAGAGGTCTTTTATCTGCCCAATGGAAATCTGGTGATCACCGATCCCTGGTATGACGCCCCCGGTCCGGTGGCCGATGTGGGCGCGGTTTACCTCTTCTCACCAGGCGGCGCGATGCTCAGCAAGCTGACTGGCTCGACCGCCGGGGATTTTGTGGGGGATGGCGGCGTGGCGGTCCTGGCAAACGGGAATTACGTGATCCGCAGCGCGTCCTGGGCCAATCAGGGAGTGCTCCTGGCCGGAGCGGCCACCTGGGCCAGCGGGGTGAGCGGCATCAGCGGCACGGTTTCAGCCGCCAATTCCCTCGTGGGCAGTCACGCGGGGGATGATATCGGAGCCGGCTACACCTTCAACGGGCGCCCCGGCATCATTCCGCTCCCGAATGGGAACTACATCGTGCT
Organism: Verrucomicrobiota bacterium; assembly: GCA_040386695.1. Taxonomy (GTDB): domain Bacteria; phylum Verrucomicrobiota; class Verrucomicrobiia; order Verrucomicrobiales; family V1-33; genus CAIZWU01. Next base: position 30,662 of record JAZKFB010000074.1, on the reverse strand, counting down.
CAGTCCGGTGTGGAACAAAGCCTCCAATGAAAGCTCCATGACGGGGGCGGTCACTTGGGGCAATGGCGCGACCGGCACCAGCGGGGTGATCAGCAGCGCCAATTCCATCACCGGTTACCGGGTGGGCGAGAGTGGACTGGAGGTTCTGAGCAATGGGAACTGTGTCGTGACCAGCTCAGTGGCCGCCACCTGGCTGCCGGCCGCCACCGGGGCCGCCGGGCAGATTTCAGCATCGAACTCTCTTATTGTTTCGGGTTATGAGGGGGTCAACGTGGTGGTCAGGGGCCTGACGGACGGGAATTACGCCACCGCCTGGACGGGCTTCAATGGCGGGGCGGGGGCGGTCGCCTGGAGCAACGGATCGACGGGAGGCAGAGGCACCCTGCAGGCAAAAGACTGTGTGGTTGGAAACGTCACTGACGCTGTGGGCTCCGGAGGCATCATCACGCTGCCCGAAGGCCGATACGCGGTGCTCAGCCCTCTGTGGTCAAACGAATCGGGAGCGGTCACGTGGTGCGCCGCCGGCGGAGCGACTAAGGGGGTGGTCAGTCCCGCCAATTCCCTGACCGGCAGTCAGCTCCGCGATTCCGTGGGCCGGGACGGAGTGGTGGTCCTCGCGAACGGGAACTGCATCGTGCCCAGCCATGACTGGGCCAATGGCACCGCCACCAGCGCGGGAGCCGTCACTTGGAGCGGTGCTCTGAATCCCACCATCGGCCCCGTCTCGCCCGCCAATTCCCTCGTCGGGAGCCTGACCAATGACCACGTTGGCGCGCTGGTCACCGCTTTGGATGGCGGAAACTACGTGGTGGGCAGCGAAGGATGGAACCGGTATCAGGGCGCGGTCACCTGGTGCAGCGGCACAACGGGCCGCAGGGGGCCTGTGACTGAGGGGAATTCACTGGTGGGACTTCCTCCTGCAAACATCGGCGCTCTGAGGTCAGGGGCATACGTGGTCACGTGCCCGCTTTGGGCAAATAAAGCCGGTGCCGTCGTGGGGGCAGTGACCTGGATGTCAGGGCCAACCGACGGCGCGGGCAGCTTCAACCCCGCCAATGCCATCATGGGGTCCGCCGACCAGGATTATGTGGGCGGCGGGGGCATCGAACCCTTGGCCAACGGCCACTTTGTCATCCTGAGCCCGAAATGGTCCGCCAACCGGGGTGCCGTGACCTGGGCCGATGGCTTTAAATCCCTTCACGGGGTCATTTCCGCAGCCAATTCTCTGGTGGGCACTTCCCCGGGCGATTATGCGGGAGGCAACACCAATGGCGTCAACAACAATCCAGGCTACCGGGTAATCACTGCCCTGGCGAATGGCAACTATGTGTGCGCCCATCCATTCTGGAGCAACGGTCTTCAGATCAACGCTGGCGCGGTGACTTTTGGAAATGGACAGGGCGGGGTCAGTGGCGAGGTATCCGCCGCTAACTCCATCATTGGGAAAAATATTTATGATGGGGTCGGAGTGGGAGGGATCGACTCCTGGGGAGACAGCGCCTGGGCTTTGAGGTGCGGCAGTTATAAGCCCTCACTGAGTCCATTACGCTACGGTGCAATGGTTCTGGGAGAAGGGCGTGCCAGCGCTGCGGGCAGAGGCGCCCTGGATTCCCGAAACAGCGTGACCAGCCAAGGCATCAACACGGGATCGGCGATGAGCAGAGACCACCATCCTGCCTCCGGACAGTGGGCGGTGGGCCGGCCGAATGACAATGTGGTCACGCTTTTCACCTATGCCTCCCCCGCTCAGCGCCAGCTTTCCCTGGAGACCCCGGGCGGGATTGATCTTCCGGACGGATCCGTGGTGGATTTTGGACTGATGGATCCCGGACAGCCGGTGGACCGCACGGTGACTATCATGAACTCCGGCGGCGACCCGCTGCACCTGGGCGCGATGACTTTCAGCGATCCGCAGTTTAAGGTGCAGTCGCCGCCGGCGCTGAGTATGTTGCCGCCGGGTGGCCGGACGGATTTTGTCCTGCGATTCACTCCGGTTTCACCCGGATTGAAGTCCGGCACCCTGCTGCTGGCCTCGGATGATCCGGAAAAACCGGTGGTCACCCTGAACCTGCGGGGCACGGCCAGAGCCTCCGCCGACGCTCCCTTCGGCGATGAAATCCGCCCGGCGGAAATCACCGCGCTGCCGGAGGGCAAAACCTCCATCCGTTTCCAGGCGGTGCCGGGAATCACTTATCTCCTCCAGCGCAGTCAGGACCTGAGCGCTTGGAGTTTCTCCTGCCTCGTCACCGCCGACGCCACCGGAACCCTGGTCTTCACGGACGAGAATCCTCCCCACCCCGCCGCCTTTTACCGGCTGAAAGCCCGTTGAAATTCGTCGAACCCCGGCGGCATTTTCCCGGACTGAATCTCACTGTCTCCATGGGAAAACCGGATTATTTCGCGGACTTCAAAGCCTCCGCCGTCATGACCACCCGGAAGCCCTGGTTGGACAGGGAGCCACGGCGGTCCATCTGCCCGATGTCCACCAGGTTGTAAAAATGACAGGTCCCGGCGGAGCACCACCAGGAGCCGCCGCGTCCGGCGATCAGCCGGGATGATTCCGCAGGCGGAGTTCCTGGCGGCAAGTCGGAGCAATATTCAAAAACGTTGCCGATCACGTCATAAAGTCCCCAGGCGTTGGGGGGAAACGAGGCCACGGGAGCGGTGTAAACAAAGCCGTCCTGAGCCTTGTTTTTGAAATGCGTCCGGCCGTCCCAGGTGTTGGCTTTTTGGGGATTGTAATCCTTTCCCCAGGGGTAAAGCGTGGCCGCTCCGGCGCGGGCGGCGGTTTCCCATTCTTCCAGAGTGGGCAGACGCGCGCCCAGCCAGCGGCAGTAAGCCTCCGCGTCCGCGCCGCTGATCTGAGTCACGGGATGATCGGGAATTTTCTCCCAACCCGACCCCCGGTTGCCCATGGGCCGGCGCCAGTGCGCGCCTTCGATCTGATCCCACTTCCAGTCGGGCATGCCTTCAACGGCCACTTTGCCGGTGCCGCTCTTTTCAGCATCCGTCCGGTAACCGGTGGCGGCCACAAAGGCGGCGAACTGGGCATTGGTCGTTTCCCTGGTGGCGATGGCGTAGCTTTCCAACTTCACAGTCCGCGCGGGATTCCAGGGAGACTGCGGCCCACCCACGGCGTAACTGCCCGGTGGCACGATCACCAGACGGTGGCCGTTCGGTCCATCCTTTTGCGCGGGCGGCCCCGCGCTGTCCGCTGCCCGCAGGGCGGTGGGGAGCAGGAGCGGAAGCAGACAGAGGATTTTCCAAAAAGCGCTCATCGGGTTTCCAGTCATAACAGAATCATGCCGTCGCCGGTTTAGCGTTTTGCGGGAAGCGTCTCTTTCAGAAAAGCCCCGGCCAGACTGCGGATTTCAGCGCGGATAGCGGTGGTGTAGGGAATCTCCACCGGTGTCAGGAACCCGTCCTTCGCCCGGGCGTTCGCAGGGAGAGGAATGCCGAAAAAATCCCTGGGTCCGCAGCCCAGCATCGTCAGTACCAATTGCCGCCAGCTTTCCGCCTGCTGCGCCCTGACGAAGGCGGATGATTTCATGGGGCGGTAGTCCACTTCCTCCAGCAGGGTTTTTATCAAACCGAGCAGCTCGCGCTGGTAAATTTGGCAGACAAGCAGGGCGTCCTCCCGGGCCCGTGTTTTCAGCGCTCCGGGAGAATCTTTATCGGCCACGGCCGCCGCCGGATCGGAGGGATCGGATTTCCCATTCATTTCAGCCAAAACTTTGGTCCAAAAAGCCATGATCATGCTGGGGGACGGCGCATCCATGATGAGAGTGGGCAGAGGGGCGGAGGCGTCGGCATCCGCCCTGTCAATGATGTCCGACAGCTGCTGCTCCAGCTGCAGCAAACCCGGCAGGCATTCCACGGCCTTCAGGCAATCCACCACCTGCAGCATCAGCGGTCCGAAGGTCCTGCTGTCCTGCCCGCTGCGCGTGTCACTCCAGGAGTTCTCCCCGTCCGCTTTCCGCTGGGGAGAGGTTTCCATCCTCATGGCGCCCAACCGCTCGGACAAGACCGGAATAACCAAAGCCCGGTTGGTATAAAGCCGCGCGGCGTTCTTTTCTCCCAGGTAGAAATAGCGGTCCACCAGATTTGCTCTGACCGGCATGGGCACGCCCGGAGAAACAGGGTCCGGCCTCCGGCACATCTGGTTAAAACTGCCCGGCTCGGCGATGACTTCCTCCAGCAGGGACGCTCCGTCCAGAATTCCGGTAACAGCTTGGCTCCTGCCGCTTCTGATAAAATCCTGGATAAGGCGACGGGCCTCCTCACGGGCAGCCTTGCTCCAGGGGATTCCGGTTATTGCCCCGCCGTGGCGCGGGACGCCCAGTTCCGCATCCCAAAACAGACCCTGCTCCCGTTGTTCCGCCGTCAGATCGGCTTCGCTGCGGATTCCGGTATTATTCATCAAGGCCTCGCCTGCGCGTTTGCGCTCACTGGCGACAAGGCGGCCGATGGAGGAATGAGGCAGTGGCCCGTATTCCTTCCGCTCCAGCAGTCCCAGGCTGACTCCGAGCATTTCCCTCTGGAAGAGGAGATTGGCAAAGACCTGACTCTCCCACCTGAACCACGCCTCCCGCAGTTTTTCCCCAGGTTTTCCCGGAGCATACAGGGCGGCAATTTCCGGTTTTTTTCCGGTGGAGGCGAAATCGGTCGCGTAGGGGGCTCTGCCGGCTTCGATCGGCGGCACATAAAGTCCGGGCAGTGGCCCCAAGGGTCTGTTGGAAAATCCTTTGCTGTCCAGCCGGGCGCGGATGGCGGCTTCATTCAGGTCGTTGAGTTCCCCCTCCAGCCGGAGGAGTTCCGGCAGGGTTTCCACGGCATCCGTGGTCTCAATAATCCGGAGCATGGTGGCTCCGAGGGCGAGGGGATTTTCCGGTTTCCACGGCCCGGGGGCGGTGCTGTCGGCCGGCAGTTTTCCGAGTTCCCTTTTTGACTGTTCCTCCACCTGAGGGCCCGGTTTCGGGGCGGGCGGGAAATCTTTCCAGCCAAAAGCCTTGAGCCGTTTGAGCAGTTCGGCGGCGATGGCGGCGTGGTTCTGGTTCAGTTCCGCGATTCTGTCTTTGGAGAGAAAATACTCCTGACGGGCCACTGTGCCATAAGCGGGAAAGGGCGGTTCTTCAAACGGGCACGACTCATCTCCCCGAACAAAATCGCCAGGCCACCGGATCGCCTGATCCAGCAGGCTGGCGGTGGTGACCGTGCTGGCGGGCTTTCTCGGTTTCGCCGCCCGTGAGGGCGCAAAGGTTGTCAGAGCAAACCCGAAAATCAAAAACGCGGAGAGGAGATTCATGAGCCCATTTTCCAGAAAAGCGCGCTGGACTCGGAAACAGTCGCCGGACGAAGACGATGGTTACGTGTGTTTAACGCACTTTTTGGAAGGCCTGAACCCTGCGGAGGTTCAAATCTTTTTTGACGGGACTTGTGGCAAGTCTCCTGCACGGGCAACCCGCGCTGAATTAGACGGATGCCGTGGAGACCGGTTTTGGAGCCGGTTCGTCGTGGCCGGCGAGGTCGAGTTCGGGTTTGAAGTCGGCGGCGTGGTAGGAGCTGCGGACGAGGGGGCCGGAGGCGACGTGGCGGAAACCTTTGGCTTCGGCGATGACTTTGAGATTGGCGAACTGGTCCGGGTGGATGTATTCGACCACCGGCAGGTGTTTCGCGGAGGGGCGGAGGTACTGGCCGAGAGTGAGGACGGTGACGCCGGCTTCGCGGAGGTCGTCGAGGGCCTGAAGGACTTCGACTTCGGTTTCGCCGAGGCCGAGCATGATGCCGCTTTTGGTGGCCACGCGGTCGCCGGACATTTCCTTGGCGCGCTTCAGGACGTGGAGGCTGCGGTGATACATGGCCCGGCTGCGGACCAGTTTGGTCAGGCGCTCGACGGTTTCCAGGTTGTGATTGAAAATGTGGGGACGGGCGTCCATCACGCACTGGAGGGCGTCGTCCTTGCCGTTGAAGTCGGGGACGAGGATTTCGATGGTGATGCCGGGATTTTCCTGACGCACGGCCTCAATGGTCCGGGCAAAGTGCAGGGCACCGCCGTCGGCGAGGTCGTCGCGGGCCACGGCGGTGATGACCACGTGGTTCAGGCCCATGCGTTTGGTGGCGGTGGCCACGCGGGTGGGCTCGTCGGCTTCGAGGGCGAAGGGTTTGGCGGTTTTGACGGCGCAGAACCCGCAGGCCCGCGTGCAGCGGTCCCCGGCGATCATGAAAGTCGCGGTGCCCTGGCTCCAGCATTCCCATCGGTTCGGGCACTGAGCCTCCTCGCAGACGGTGTGCAGCTTGAGGTCGGAGACCAGGGATTTGGTGGACCAGAAGACGGGATTATTCGGCAGGCGGACCTTGATCCACGGGGGTTTCTTGTCCGTGTGCAGGGCCGGATCGAGCTTGGGCAACATGATTCCCGGATTCTGGAAGCGGACCCCGGGGAATGCAACCGGAGTGCTGGAGACCCTTGATTTCACCCGGTGGACGGCATCGTGCCGTCATTATTTGCCGCTGTCGGTGTCGACCGTGGTGCTGGTGCTGGTGGTGATCGTGCTGTTGACGGTGGATGTGATGCGGTCCTTTTCGTCATTGCGGGCCTCACGGGAGCGGATCTCGATGTAGGCGGTGCGGCCGTCGGGTCCGAAAACCGGAGTCATGTGCAGCTGGTAATCCTGCCCCAGGGCCCAGAGAAGCTGCCGGCGGGTGAGGCCGATTTTATCGATGAAGACGGTGGGATTGGAGAGCGGCGGATTGACAATGCGGTAATCCAGGCCGCGCAGGCAGGGCTCCTTGATCACTTCCGTGAGCGGCACATCGAAAATCTGCACGCGGACAGGGGTGTCGAGCCAGGCGTTCAGCGGACCGTAGCGGGTGAAAAGGAAGTCCTGGGGCACCACCGCCTTGGGATCCACGGCATTGTATTTCGGCTTGGGATCAAAAAGTCCGCAGGAGGCGCAGGTGAGAGCGAGCAGCAGGGTGGCGGTGCGGACGGGGAAAAACTTCATGGGAAATGGAAAAGGACGGAAACCGTGGATGGAATAGGGCTTTACTCGCTGACCGGACCGGGAACAGGCAAGGATTTTCTGTCCGGTTACCCGTATCAGACCACGAAGCGTCCGGAATGTTGAATGGCTTTTTGCGCGGACACGTCCCCGGATTCACCGAAACTTTCAGGATTTCACCACCACGGAACCCGCTCTGAAATATCGGCAGGGTTAAAACTCTTAATAATGTTGACAAAACCAGGTTTGAGACGCAAATCTTGGACTCTCCGGGTGCGCCCAGTTTCCAGTCGAATTCCCTGATGAACGGCCCCGTTTTCCGTCAAGGCCATGGCTTCGATTTTCCGCCTCCTGTTTAAAAGACCCGCGCCCGTCAGTTCCGGGGCTGAGCGGGAGCGTGCGAGGCGGGTTATGCCGTCCAGAAAATCCTGGAATAACCGGCCGCCGGAGGAGCCGGAAGGCAAAAGCATTGAAGTTCCGGCGGTTACGGAAAAACCGGAAAATACTCCGGCGTTCCCTGTTTTGCGGTTATCGGAGCTGGTCGTTATAAAAACAGGCGGCGAGGACAGAACGGAACCGGAGACAGTCCTTATTTCTGAAGCTGGACCGATGAATGGAAAGCCATCGGCCATCAGGTCAGAAACCGGCGCGGAAACGGAAGGGACTGCGGAAAATAAATCACGGAATCCGGTCCCGGCGGTGGAACTGCCGGCATTTCCTGTTTTGCCCGGAGGAATAACAGAGGGTCATGACGGCGGAAAATCAATGGTGCCGGCTCCTGAGCCAACGATGGCCCCCTCTGAAAATAAGCCTGGAATGCTGGAAATGAGTCTGCGTGCCGCGCTGAGGGATGCGGATCCGGCAAAGATTGGTTTTGATCCTTTGAGAGTGCCCGGGCCCGCTGGACTTGTCCTGCCGCTGGAACTCATTCAGCCTCAGATAGCGAAGGGCAGGGTGGAGATTGGTCTGGACGATCTGCGCAATGGCGTGCTGGAAAGATACCGGCCGCTTTTTGTGCGCTCCATGGAGGGCCTGCGGGTGGTGGTTCCTCTGTCCGAAATTTTCCCTCTGCTGCCCAAAGAGGCCATTCCTGTCGTGGAAACCGGATTTGAGGAAAAATTTGCCGGTTCCGCGGCGGAAACACCGGACATGGTGTTCGTGACTCCGTTCAGCGAGAGGGGGCAGGAGGAAAACCTGCCGCCGCCGCCGACCGCCAGGACGATTCCGCTTCTGCGCCCGCTCGCTCCTTCAAAAGAGGTTTCCCGTCCGCTTTCCCCCTTGAGGCCGCTGCCTTTGAGGAACCCGGAAGAGGAGAAAATCAATCCCGGCGGGAAAACCGGAATGAAGCCTGCGGAGCCATTGGCGGATGAACCCGCGGCTGTTTCCGGGGAGGAAATTTTATTCAGTTCCGAAGGGGGCGCGGAAACGGAAACCGTAATCAAAACCGAGCGGGGAGCCTCCGCTCCGCTTCCCAGCCTCCCCGCCTCCGGTTTGCCGCCGCTGATTCAGCGCAGTGGAATTTTATCGCGTCCTCCGGGGACAGTCGTGATCCCGGCGAAAACCGCCCTGCCGGGGGGGGGCGTAATGCTGTCGGCCGGGGCTGAGCGGACTCTTTTCCGGACATCGCGGCCGGAGCCGGGCTGGTCGCCCGCATCCGGTGACGGAGGTTCCGGAGCGGCTTCCGCTGAGGATGACGATGACGATGAGGATCTTGGGGAGTCGTTTTCCGCCGCCTCCCTGACGGCTGAACCGCCTGTGCTGCGTGGATGCGGGACTTCCCCGCTCACTCCTTTCCCGGCAGGCGTGAACGGGATTGGAAACCAGACCGGGCATCCGGAGGGCGGGAATGACCGGAGTTTTTCCGCTGAACCGCCCGGGACTGAAAAGATTGGAAAGCATCCGGGACACCCGGCACCGCATGAAGTTTCAGCTGTGGCATCAAAGGATCATGGAACGGTTTTCCCGGAGAAACAGGCTTCCTCCGGAGAGCCTGCCGCCATGACGGGGCGGCTGGAGGATCTGGATTTCGGATGCACGGGTGACGCCGGACAGATGACACTGCGGGCGGTTTTCGGGACGGATCAATACCTGACGGCGCAGGACGTGGTGGACCGCTGCGCCGGTTTGCAGGGATTAAAGGCCTGCGTGCTTCTGCGCGATCCGCATTCCCTGAGCAGCGCGGGGATGCCGGAGGAGGAGGCGGGGGCCTTTATCGCCAGCGCTGGCCGGACACGGGAATCGCTGAAGGTTCTGGCGGAAACAATGGGGCTTGGCGATGACGGGAATTTCACCCTGCGCACGGATTACGGGGTCCGTTCGTTTTTTCCGGGCATTGGCCTGTGCCTTGCGGTGTGGCACGATCAGCCGGTGTTTTTGGGCGGAACACGGGAGAAACTCATCCTGGTGGTCCGGGAGCTTTCTCATACGGCGCTCTCCTGATCAACGATCTCCAGGCCATGGCCGTCATCAACCACGACACGCGCGAGGTGAGCTTTAAACTGGTTTACTGCGGCACTCCCCTGGGCGGGAAAACGACCAATTTAAATCATATCCACAGCCGCATCCGGCGGGAGCAGCGGGGGGACATGGTGACTTTGGCGACTTCCGGCGACCGGACGCTGTTTTTCGATTTTTTGCCGGTCCGCACGATGGTGATCAACGGTTACCGCACAAAATTCATGCTCTACACGGTGCCTGGCCAGGTGCGGTTCAATGTCACGCGCCAGATGGTGCTGCGGGGAGTGGACGGCATCGTTTTTGTGGCGGATTCCCACCTTGACCGCATGGAGGAGAATCTGGCGGCTCTGCACGGTCTGCGGCGGAATCTGGAGGAGAATGGTTTGTCCCTGGACACGCTGCCGGCGGTGCTGCAGCTGAACAAACGGGATCTGCCCGCGACCGCTCCAGTCAACTATCTTGAATATCTGCTGAACAATGGCCCGCGCCGGCTGCCGGTTTTTGAGGCCGCGGCCACCAGCGGGTATAACGTTTTCGCGACGCTGAACGCTCTGGCTCAGGGAGTTCTGCGCCTTTTCCATCAGGCTTCGTCAGCAGCGGTCATTCCGGCCTGAGTTTCCCATCCTCCGAATTCATGGATTTCCGACACCTTCAGCCGACCTGGAATCTCCATCTGGGAGCTCTTCTGACGCCTCAGCTGCGTCAGTCCCTGGAGGAGTTCCGGAAGGACTCGGAAGTGCGTTACGCGGCCATTCTGGAGGAAAGCGGCACAGTCTGCGCCGACGCCGGCGATGCTTCCCTGCGCGATTCGGGCGAGACTGCGGCTTTGGCGGTGGGCGCTTTTGCGGCGCTCCAGGCCGTGGCCGCCCGGCTGGGGGACGACAGTTTTGAGGGATTTTTCCACGAGGGGAAAACCCGGCAGTTCTGCCTGATGCCGATCACGCCCCAATTTCTGCTTCTGAGCGTGTTTCAGGCGCCCGTAAGGTTCGCGGTGGTGAAAATCTGTGCGCAGAAGGCCATCAGCAGACTTCAGTCCCTGCTGGAGTCATTGTCCTCCCCCGATTTGAATTTCCCCCCGCCTCCCCAGAATTCCCGCGCTCCGGGCACACGGGAGAATTTTGTGCTGAGTCCGGACGGGTTTTTTCCCCAGGATTGAAATTCAAGTCCTGGAGCAGGATATTTTTTGCGGGCCCGCAGGGTTGGAATGATGGGTGCGTTGTGCCTCTGCGATTGTTGAATTCACATAAATTGATGGCAATCGGTCGATTTTTGTGGATTCACGCCCCTGCAAAATGATGTATTTATATTGATTTTGGCTTCGTGGTTGGCCCAATGACAATGGCGACGTCGGCGGAGGGGAATTTTGCCGGTGGGGCGTTGGATGAAGTGGCCATCTACAGCACCGTGCTGACTCCGGCGCAGATTCTAGCGCATTACCAGAACGGCACCAACGCCAGCCGCTCAACGCCTTACGCCTCCCTTGTGCAGACCAGCGCTCCCAAAGGCTACTGGAAACTGGATGACGGCGCTCCGGCCGCGAAGCCCGCTCCGGGAAACAGCGGCACGGCGGGCGTGGCCTGGACGGATGATTACGGCGGCGATATCGCTCCGGCGATGGATGGCCCGGTGCCTCCGGAGAATCCTGGATTTCCCGCGGACAACAAAAGCTGGCCGGGATGATGGACGACTTCCGGGTTTATAATCAGGAACTTACCGCCGCGCAGATCGACAGCGTTTTCAAAACCGGCGCCGTTCCGGTTCCGGCAGCTTTGCTTGGACGTTACGACTTCGACAGCGCGGGCAGCGGATTGACCCTGTCCTGGCCTTTCGGCTATCTGGAAACCTCCACCCTCCAGCCCGGCGATCCCTGGGTGGCGGTGCCTGGTGCGGTTTCCCCCATGCCGGTGGCCACTTCCCCGGAGAAAGCACGCTTCTACCGGGCCACGCTGCCCTGATTCCCGCAGGCCGGCTTCATGCCGGCGCGTTTGCTCCGTTGTTCATCAGCCCGCCGGTTGGACTTTCCAGTCTTCGGCGGGCTGATTCTTTTTGGCGGGCATCATCGGACGCATTGGGTGCGCTGATGTGGACGAAAGGCGATTTTTTTGCTTTCACAGGCGCAGGTGGTGCTATTCTGCGGCGGCCTGTTTCCCGGTACCGCCATTTTTTAATCCGTTCTCCCAGCTTCCATCCCCCGCCATGCCCGCACCTGTTGTCTCCTGGAACCAATTTTGTGAATCTTTTATCCGTTACGAGGATCTGGGTTTGTCCCTTGACTACAGCCGCATGCGCCTGTCGGAGAATTTTTTCACGGAAATGGCTCCTCTGGCGGAGAAAGCCCTGGCGGAAATGAAAAAATTGGAGGCGGGAGCCATCGCCAATCCCGATGAACAGCGCATGGTCGGCCACTACTGGCTGCGCAATCCGGGTCTCGCTCCGAACCCGGAAATCCGGAACCGGATTTCAAGTGATATCGCTGACAGTAAAGCCTTTGCGGCGGAAGTTCACAGCGGCGGAGTGCTGACGGCGGCAGGTGAAAAATTCACGGATGTCCTCGTCGTGGGCATCGGCGGCTCAGCCCTCGGGCCGCAACTGGTTTCCGAAGCCGTCGCCGCCGTGAACGCCCCGCTCGGGCTGCACTTTTTTGACAACACCGATCCTGACGGCATGGCCCGGACGCTGGCCCGCATGGGCAAAAACCTGGCGACGACGCTGACGGTGGTGATTTCCAAAAGCGGCGGCACCGCCGAAACCCGGAACGGCATGCTGACCGCCAAAGCCGCGTATGAGGCTGAGGGTCTTGACTTTGCGAAACACGCCGTGGCCGTGACCGGTGTCGGCAGCAAAATGGATGACTGCGCCATCAATGCCGGATTCATCAAACGTTTCCCCATGCAGGACTGGGTGGGCGGACGCACCTCCGTGATGCACACCGTCGGTCTGGTCCCGGCCGCCCTGCAGGGTATCGATATCGACGAATTCCTGGGCGGCGCGGCGGCGGTGGACGAAAAAACGCGATCCCTGCCGGCAAAACAGAATATTTCCCTGCTCATCGCTCTGGCCTGGTATTCCGCGGGAAAAGGGAAGGGCACCAAGGACATGGTGATCCTCCCTTATAAAGACCGTCTGGTGCTGATGAGCAAATATCTCCAGCAGCTGGTCATGGAATCGCTCGGCAAGGAACTGGATCTCGACGGCAAAGTGGTGCATCAGGGAATTGCTGTCTACGGAAACAAGGGTTCGACTGACCAGCATGCCTATGTGCAGCAGCTTCGCGACGGCGTGAACAACTTCTTCGCCACTTTCCTCGAAGTCCGCCAGGCGCAGGACGGCCCGGCCCTTGAAGTGGAGCCCGGGGTCACGCCCGGCGATTATCTTCAGGGCTTCCTGCGGGGAACCCGCCGCGCGCTGTTTGAAAACGACCGTGAAAGCCTGACGCTGAGCATTCCCGAAGTGACCGCCCGGACGCTGGGGATGATTATCGCGACCTTTGAGCGGGCCGTCGGGTTTTACGCCACCCTAGTGAATATCAACGCCTACCACCAGCCGGGTGTCGAAGCCGGGAAGAAAGCGGCGGGCGAATTTCTCGAACTGCTGGCTGCCGTGAAGGAGGGACTGGCTTCCGGTGAAGGATTGACCGCTGGAATACTGGCCGAAAAACTGGCCGCTGATCCCGAGGACGTGTGGCATTGCCTGAACCACCTCGCCGCCAATGGTGGAGCTTTCCGGACCGTCGGCGCGACTCCCGCCGGGGACGCCTTTACCCCGGCTGCCGCTGTTTGAGGTGGGGAAACACGGGTTTTTCCCTCAACCTCCGCTTTCTCCATGGGCCGATTTCTTCTTTCGCGCTTCCTCAGCCTGCTGGCAGTGCTGGTGATGGTGCTGACGATGACTTTCGTGCTCTTTCGGGAATCGCCGGGAGGGCCGTTTTCCTCTGAACGTGATGCCACAGCTGAGCAGATTCACGAAAAGGAGGTCCGCTACAAACTGGATGGGTCTCTCACCTCTCAGGTCGTGCGCTGGTGGTGGGACGCGCTGCACGGGGATTTCCGCGAGTCCATGCGATCCAAAAACTTCACAGTTACGGAGATTTTGCGTCAAAGTTTGCCTGTAAGTTTCACTTTAGGGGGCATTTCCCTAGTCCTGGCGGCGTTTGGTGGAATTTTTGCCGGGGCTTTATCGGCTTCACGGCAAAAAGGATTTGCCGACCGGCTGACTATGACCGCCGCACTGCTGGCGATTTCCCTGCCGACGTTTGTGACCGGACCGCTGCTGGTGCTGGTCTTTGCGCTGATGCTCGGCTGGCTGCCTGTTGGAGGCTGGACGGGCATGAAGCACATCATTTTACCAGCCATCTGCCTCGCTCTTCCTTATGGAGCCTACGTTGCCCGTCTGATGCGGAACAGCATGGTTGAAGTGCTGGGCGCGGATTTTATCCGGACCGCCCGCGCCAAGGGCTTGCCGGAGCGCAAAGTGATTTATAAACACGCCCTGAAAGTCGCGATTCTCCCGGTGGTGAGTTACCTCGGCCCGCTGGCTGCCGGCCTGCTCACGGGAAGTGTGGTCGTGGAAAGTATTTTTGGAATTCCCGGAGCCGGGCAGCATTTTGTGAACTCCATTTTAAATAAGGACGGATTTCTCCTGATGGGGGCGGTGGCTGTTTACTGCGTGCTTCTGGTTTTCCTGAATTTCCTCGTGGACGTGTTCTACTGCCTGCTCGACCGCCGCATCAAACTTTATGAGTAGTGCCGCCGCTCCCGCCATTTCCGCTCCCGGCCGTGCCGCCGGGGATCCGCTGACCGGCTGGCAGCGGCTGAAGCAGGACCGGCTGGCGATGGCTTCGCTGATTCTGCTGCTTTTCTCGGCGCTGATCTGCTTTTTTGCTCCACCGATCCTGGACAGAATGGATTGGGCACGCCGGACAGGGGCGGAAACCGCAAATGCGGGGGATATCCAGCAGGTCTCCGCCCGGAACGGGACCAGTAATTTCACTTTTAGCCCGCCCGGGACCATGGTTTCCGGAAGCCACGGTATGATTTACAAAGCCTGGCTGGGCACCGAAGCCAACGGGCGGGATGTTCTCTACCGGGTGCTGGCCGGCGGCCGTGTTTCACTGCTCATCGGCCTGTGCGCCGCGACCATCAGTCTGTTCATCGGGACTCTGGTCGGCATGGCGGCCGGATTTTACGGGGGAAAAGTAGATGGATTCCTGATGCGTCTGGTGGATATTCTTTACGCGAATCCCCGAGTGCTCTTCGTGATTATCCTGACGGCCGGGCTTTCCGGACATCTTACGGGCCTGATTTACAATGCGCGGGAATACGCCGAGACAAAAAACTGGCCCCTTCTGAAATCCTGGGTGGACGGGCTTATTCCCTACACGCGCACGCTGATTTTGATCTTTTCGCTCGGTTTCATCGAGTGGCTGACCATGGCGCGCATTGTGCGCGGGCAGGTGCTGGTGCTGAAAGAGCAGCCATTCATTGCCGCCGCCCGGGTGGTGGGACAATCAAAATGGAAAATCATGAGCCGTCATCTTCTGCCGAATCTCTGGACAGTCATCCTCACGTACCTCACTTTGACTGTGCCGGTGGTGGTTCTTGATGAGAGCTTTCTGAGCTTTCTCGGATTGGGCATTGAGGAGCCGGCCTCCAGTTGGGGGACACTGTTGAAGGATGGTGCGGGCGCTGTGAATCCTCTTGTGTCCCGCTGGTGGCTCCTGCTGACCCCCGCAGTCGCCATGAGCCTTACTCTGCTCGCGCTGAATTTTTTAGGTGATGCCTTGCGCGACGCGTTTGATGTGCATTAGTAAGGCCGTGACGGTGAACGCCGGAACCGCAAATCCCCTCTGTTTTTGAAAGCAGACTGGCGCGGAACCAGCTTATCCAACCGGCGCAAATTTCAGCGGGCATAGCTTAGTGGTAAAGTTCCAGCCTTCCAAGCTGGCCAGGCGGGTTCGATTCCCGCTGCCCGCTCCATTTTCAAGCTCCCAGCCGATGGTGCTCGACACATTGGATTACTGGAAGACATCGGACTTGCAGAATTAGGGACCAATATTTCCCTAAAGTGCTGAGGAATAACAGCCGACAAGCAAAAATTCCCTGAGGAAATCAATTTCGCGGCCAAATTTTCCCCGAAATCCCGCAGTTGCCAGCACCTGAATCGGGCCAACCTGGCAGTTTTTTGAAATATTGCCTTGAAAGGGTTGCGTTGAGGAGGCAAGTTGTGCAGTCTGTAGCGAAATTCATCCACCCAAGCTCGTTACACCCTCCCTGAACTGCTAGTTCCCCTTTCCTAAACACTCCGATATGAAGAAAAAACTCTGCATCCTCACGGCAGCATCCGCGCTCTCGCTCGGCACCAGCGTAAACGCTCAGGGCCTTCTCAGTATTGGGCGCCATGATGAGTTCGCAACCAAGATGCCCTTCACTTGGGCTGTCGGTCTGGGTGCTGGCTGGGACTCCAATGTCAACCAGGCGAGCTACGACGAAAAAGACAGTGCTTTTTTGACTGCAAGCCTTCAGGCGAATTACAATACCGGTGACCGCCGCACCTCATATGCGGTCGGAGCCAGTTACTCTCCCCGCTTTTATTTCGATGCTCCTCCCGGAACGGAAGAGTATCAGCACAGCGCGAACCTCAATTTTTCTCTTCAGCATCGGATTAATCCCCGTATGACCCTGAATGACAATCTTTACTTCGCTTACGAGTTTGAGCCCAATTTTGAAATCGGTGCCGCTGGAGCCCGCCGTGCGGATCCTTATCTGTACGGCTCCAACAGCACTTCACTTGCTTACTCCTGGACACGCCGGTTCTCCACCGTGACCAGTTATACGTTCTCTGGAATTGATTATCAGGATAACGAGCGGGCCGAAAGCCAGAATTATTACCAGCACCTGATCAGCGAGGAATTCCGTTACGCTTTCACCAAAACCACCACTGCGGCCCTTACCTATCGTTACGCTATTGCGGAATATGACGATGGCTACGGAGATTACACCTCTCATTACCTGCTGACTGGTTTGGACCATTCCTTCAGCCGCAAAACTTATGGCAGTTTCCGCGTCGGAGCTGAATTCCGCGACCGTGATAATGGCGGTGATGCCACAAACCCCTATTTTGAAGGCACTTTCACTCACTCAGTGGCCAAAAACACCACAATTAACTGGTTTGGCCGGCTTGGATTTGATGATTCTGACGTTTCCGGTTCGAGTGAGCGTTATTCCTTCCGCACAGGCTTGAGCGCCCGTCAGCAATTCACAGCCCGTCTGGCTGGAAATCTCGGTTTGAATTATGTTCATGACGAATATGATTTCTCGGATGGTTCCTACAATAACGATATTGTGGCTGTCGTCGTCGGTTTGGATTATCAGTTTTACCGCAATTTGATTCTCAATGCGGGGTATTCCTTCACTACCTGTTCTTCGGACAATGATTTCAGTGAATACGACCGTCATACTGTTTCTGTGGGTGTGACCGCGCGGTTCTGATTTTTTCAAACTTTGTTGAACAATGCCTGCCCTCACAGTGTCTTGCACTGTGAGGGCTTTTGCTTTACACTGGCTCTGATTCCGCTAAAAATAATTTCTCGCAACCTTACCCCCCCTCCCCTATATGAAAGAGCAAATTGCTGAGTCAAAACTTCATGCGCTGGATTACTGGCAGGTAATTCGTAATCGATGGGGGGTCATTCTCCTCACTTTCTTTTTGGTCCTTCTGGCTTCCCTGGTGATTGTTGCCCTGCTGGATAAAAAATACGTCGGCCGCACAAGCCTGCAGGTGCATCAGGTCTCCAAAGAGGAGGTTCTTCCTGGAGCTATTGACAATGTGGAGCGGGGCAACAGTATGTCCGCAAGTTTTCTTGAGACACAGTTCAAGATCATCACTTCACCGGAAACACTGCTGAAAGTGGTGCAGCGCAAAAATCTGACTCAGCGCTGGGATATGAGAGAAGCTGATGCCTTGACCAAGCTTTCAAAAATGATTGAAACTCAGGAGGAACGGGGCACCGAGATTATGGAAATTCAAGTCTACAGTACGAACTGGGATGAAGCGGCGGAACTGGCCAATGCAGTCCGTGAAGCCTATGAGGATCGCCGAAACGAAACTGAAAAAGAAAGGGTAGGCCGGGTAGTGACCATTCTGCAGACGAAACTGAACAATCAACAGGATGAAGTCAATGATGCGCGGACAGAGGTGATGCGGCTGATGAAGCTTTATGGAATCATCGATACTTCCCTGATGGGAGCGGGTGGTGGCCCTTCCCCATTCATTGGCACCAGCAATAATCTTTATATGCTGAGTAAGGAAAGGGAATTGGATATGCAGACCCAAGTGGCCAAATTTAAAGCAAATCTGCAAAGTCTCTCCAAACTTACGGGTGACCAATTAATTGAAGGTGCGATGTCCTATGGAGTTGAGGATGACACTATCAAGCAGTTTGCCAGTCAATGGAAAAAAGACCGGATTGATTATGAGAAAATGACTAATTCCGGATTTGGCAGAAATCACCCAAAAGTCCGTGGTTTGGCCAGTTCCATTGCCAAGGAGAAATCAATTCTTCAGGACGCTGCTGAAAGTTACAAATCCTCTCTGGTGATTAACATTGCCAATATCGAAACAGCATTGGCCAGCGTGAGGGGGGTGACTGCGGACACGAAAACGGAAAATTTGAATGAGAAAGTTAACTCGGCTGAGTATTCCATGCGGAAACAGGAATGGGAGCAAAAGCTGGAGTTGCTTAACCGTCTGCGGGAAACGGTGCTGAAGACAACTGTGAGTGAATCACTGCCCCGTGAGCCTATCCAAGTGCATGAAGTCGCCAAACCGAATAACACGCCCGCTCGGCCTAATGTTCCGCTTCTTCTGGGAATTGGTGCCGGCTTGGGATTGATTCTCGGTCTTATGTTGGCGTTCTTCCTGGAATACCTTGATACCAGTGTCAAAACACTGGACGACGTTGAGCACTACCTCGGGGTTCCGGTGCTGGCTGTCATTCCCAAGGATGTGGGTGTGCTTCACAAACAGAGCGGCATGAGCCCGGATGCGGAGGCCTACCGAATTCTGCGCACCAATATTGAATTTAACCGTAAGAGCGCGGATGCCAATGCCATCACTATTGTTTCCGGCGGTGCGGGCGAGGGAAAATCCACCACTCTGGTCAACCTTGCTTACATTTGTGCGCAGGGCGGTTACAATACTCTGATGATCGATGGTGACCTTCGCCGCCCGAAGCTTCACACATTTTTTGATATCAACAACTCGGTGGGTCTCACTAATTACCTGACCACCGCTCTTCAGCTGGAGGATGTGATTCTTCAGACTCCCATCGAAAACCTCTACTTCATGCCTTCCGGTATTCTCCCTGCGGATGCTGCGGGAATTCTCAACAGCCGCCGGATGTCGGAGCTGATTGCCGATGTGAAGAACCGGTTTGATCTCGTCCTGATCGACTCTCCGCCGATTCTGGGGGTGAGTGACGCTTCAGTGCTGGCTTCGGAAGTGGACCTCACCATGATTGTCATTCAGCACCGTAAGCTGCCCCGCACCATGCTGCTGCGGGTGAAGCAGGCGATTGAGAATGTTGGCGGGAATCTGCTCGGCGTGGTTCTCAACAATGTGGATGTCCGCAGTGACAGTCAGTATCAATACTACACCAGTTACTACACTTACTACTCGCCCACAAACACTGAGAAAGCCCGTCCACGTCCCGCTGCCGCAGCCCCCGGCACACCGGTATCCTCCCGTTCCGGGGCGAAATCCGGTGGCTCACCTTCACGCAAGGGAGACAAGGAGGATTATTAAGTGGTAAATCATTTAAAATTGATAAAATATATTAAATAATAAAAATATGAAAAATATAATTGCTTATTTAACATTCGGCATCATGACTTTGCTGAGCCCCTTTGTTCATGCCCAGCAGGCGGGGACCCTTAAAAAGGGTGATTTGGTGATTATCGAATTGAAGACTCCTGTGGAGGACACTGTGAGCGTATCCTCAAAATATGTGGTTTCCGACAACGGGACTGTAAAAATGCCCATGCTGGCACAGGAAATACCGGCGGTGGGCATCAGCCCCGCCACTCTGGCCCGTCGTATTGAGGAGGCTTACAGGGTTGCTGATATTTATACTGCCCCTACTCTGACGGCGCACCTTCCGGAAAAAGAGGGAACCGCCAGCCACGTCATTATCGTGAGTGGCGAAGTGAAGGTGCCGGGGGAATGGCCTCTGCGTGAGGGAATGACTCTGATGGCGGCCATCAGCCGTTCAGGTGGATTCTCTGATTTTGCCAAAATTAAGGCAGTCAAACTGATCCGCGGAAACCGGGCGACCTTCTACGATATGCGGCGAATTGCGCCGGATGGCTCCAATAATCCGATTCTTCAGGACAATGATCAGATCATTGTCACGCAGTAGCATTCACTGCGGCGGTCACCGGCCACTGATGGTTTTCGGTGGCTTGGTGATGATCCTGTAAATCAGCAGCGCCCGGGAAACCGGGCGCTGTTTGTATTTGACTGGCGGGTATGTTTTGATTTTGAAGTGATGTTCCACCGTGCGATAGCTCTGGATTATGGCGAGGCCAGAATTGGCGTGGCGGGATCGGATGATTTGGGCCTGCTGGCGCATCCGGTGGAGACGGTGCCTTCCTATCCGAGGCCGGAGGCATTTCAGCGGATTGCCTCCATTGCCGGCAGCCGCAGGGCGGAAATAATTGTCGTCGGCCTGCCCGTCCGGGCTGATGGGGAAGAGGGTGCCGCTGCGGAAAAAATCCGTAAGTTTGCGGGTAAGCTTTCGGAATTTCTGCCCGCTGGCACCAGGATCGTTTTTCAGGATGAGTTTTTTTCCACCAAAGTGGCCGCGGAACAGCTGCGGGCTTCCGGAAAGCGGACAAAGCATCACCGGTCGATCATTGATCAGGCGGCGGCGGTGGTCATTCTTCAGGAATATTTGAATGACCGGCAGCCTCCGGCCATGGAGGGGATGCCCTGCGACTGAAATTGATTTAACGCGTCCCAATCCCTGCCAGTTTCTTCCTCCGGAATGCCCCGCTTTAAACTTTTTCTTGCCTATGACGGAAGACCGTATGCGGGCTGGCAGGCTCAGTTGGGCCGCAATACGGTGCAGGATACGGTGGAGGGCGCTTTGACACGGATTCTGAAAGGCCGGACAGTTCGGATTCAGGGCAGCGGCCGGACGGATGCCGGAGTCCATGCGCTGGGACAGGTGGCTCATTTTGATGTGCCGCCGGAGGCGCGGCTGCCGGGTGTGGCGTGGCGCAGGGCGTTGAATATGAATTTACCGGCGAGCATCCGGGTGATGGAGTGCCTGCCCGCGCATCCTGATTTTCATGCGCGGTTCGATGCCTTGGGGAAAACCTACCGCTACCGGATTTTTACGGGGGAAGTGCTGCCTCCGTTTGAGGCCGGCACCGCCTCCCATTATTGCAAACCGCTTGACTTTGAGCGGATGGTTGAGGCATGCGCTCATTTGGCGGGCACTCATGATTTCGCGGGATTCGCCGCTTTCCGGGGACATGAGGACGGCAGTGAGAATACGGTGCGCACTTTGTGGAAAGTGGAGCCGGCGCGGGATGGCGGATGGATCACGCTCACTTTTCATGGAAGCGGATTTCTTTATAAAATGGTGCGGCTGATGACGGGAGCCATTCTCCGGGTCGCGGGCGGCCGCGCGCCGCTGACATGGATGACGGATCTGCTGCACCGCAGGGTGGAGGGAAAATGCCAGCATCTGGCACCGCCGGACGGCTTGTATTTGGTCAGCGTTGATTATCCTGATCGCCCAAATCCGCATGAGCCTGACGCCCCTTGCCCTCCGCCTGTCTGAGAACATCCGTGCCCATGGGCCGGTGCCCTTTTCCAGTTTCATGGGGGCGGCGCTTTATGATGCTGAATTTGGTTATTATTCGGCGGCGGCTGGCCGCACGGGGAAAGCGGGGGACTTCTTCACCAGTGTCAGCGTGGGACCGGTGTTCGGGGAACTGATGGCCGGGCAGTTCTGCCAGGTTTGGGAAATGACGGGACGTCCGGCGGAATTCACGGTGATGGAGGCGGGAGCGAATGACGGCGGATTCGCGGCGGATGTGCTCAACTGGGCGCAAAAACACCGGCCGGATTTTTATCAGGCACTGCGGTATCAGATCGACGAGATGCTTCCGTCCGTGATGGAGCGGCAGCGGATAGCGCTGGCGGCGCATGGGGAAAAGGTCACGCATGATCTGATTTCGGCCGCGCCGTGCGGCTGTTATTTCGCCAATGAGGTGCTGGATGCCATGCCTTTCCGGCGGGTGCGTTTTTCGGGCGGGGAGTGGCGGGAACTCATGGTCGGGCTGGCGGAAAATGGGGATTTCCACTGGGTGGAGCAGGAGCCGGAGGACCGGGCGCTGAAGCGGCGTCTGGCCTGGCTGGGACAGGATTTTGCCGAGGGCTACACGACCGAGATCGCGCCGGCGGTGGCCTCTCAAATACGGTATGCGGCCTCCCGCCTGGAAAAAGGCGTGCTGTTTTTTGCGGACTATGGTTACAGCGCGGCCGATTATTATTCAGAATCCCGCACGGCGGGCACGCTGCGCTGTTACCGGCGGCATCAGGCCCATGAGAATCCGTTTAATGATGTGGGGGAAACCGACATCACCGCGCATGTGGACTTCTCGCTGGCGGCCACGGCGGCGGTGGCCGCGGGCTGCGGGGTGGCGGGGTTTCTGGATCAGTCCCGTTTTCTGACGGGGGCGGCGGAGACGGTGCTGCGGAGCATGGATGGAAACGTCAGCCCGGAGGCGGCGCTCTGGCACCGGCAGTTCCGGACGCTGACGCATCCCGCCCATCTGGGGCAGAATTTCCATTTCCTCGTGCTGGAGAAAGGAATGCCGGACATGGCTCCGCTTTCCGGCCTGAAATTCGCCCGATCCTCAAATGCGGAGGAACTGCTGCTTCCGGCTTTTGCGCCGCGCCACTAGAAAATGTCCGCCACTCCGGACACAGGCGCGGCGCGGACGTCCGCTGTGTCCTTTTGATTCCGGTTTCCTCATTCCCATGAAAATCCACTGCTCCCTGGCGCTGATGTTTTGTCTGACCGCGCCGCTGTTGCGGGCGGAACCCAAACCGGTGGTCCGGGTGCTGCCTCCCTTCGGGGATAAAATCACGGAGGTGGACCGCGCCGCATTGGCCGATCAGCTGGGCGCGCTGGAAAAGGAATTCGCGGCCCTGCCCGAAAAAGCCGCCAACGCCAATGCGGAGGTTTTCCTGAAAGCGGTGCGTTACGCGCTGGATCAGCGGGAATTTTACGGTCCGGACGACACCAAAAAAGCCCGCATTCTCCTGGGGGAGGCGGACCGCCGCATTGAGGCCCTTAAAAAAGGCGAGGCTCCGTGGATGACGGCCGCAGGGCTGGTGGTCCGGGGATATTACAGCGCCATTGATGGCTCGGCTCAGCCATTCGCGCTGGAGATTCCGGACGATGCCCCGGCGCACGACGCTCCAGGCTGGCTCTGGCTCCAAGGGCGCGGGGACAACCGCACGGATCTTCACTTCCTGGCCGAGCATCTGAAAAAAGGCGGGCAGTTCCATCCTCCCGGCACTCTCATCGTGCATGTCTGGGGACGTTACTGCGTGGGTTATAAAAACGCCGGAGAGCAGGACGTCCTGGATGTGCGGGATCTGCTGATCAGCGAAAAGCGGCTGGATCCGCGCCGCACCGCGCTCGCCGGATTCTCCATGGGCGGGGCCGGGGCATGGCTGCTGGGCGCGCATTACACGGACCGCTGG
The DNA here is from genome assembly GCA_040386695.1 of Verrucomicrobiota bacterium. Lineage (GTDB taxonomy): Bacteria > Verrucomicrobiota > Verrucomicrobiia > Verrucomicrobiales > V1-33 > CAIZWU01. The sequence goes on along the minus strand of JAZKFB010000074.1, from coordinate 7,422 downwards.
GCGGTGGTTCATGCCGGAGCGGGATTCGCGGATGTGCGTCGCTACCGGAAAATGTCCGACGCCGACGTGGCGAAAGTCCCCGCCTGGGAGCGGACGCTGTGGGGGCAGAATGATGTTCCGGATTATGTGAGAAATCTGCTCAACGTTCCCGTGATCGCCTACAGCGGGGAAATCGATCCCCAGCGCGCCACCGCCGAAGTCATGGCTGAGGCGTTTCAGGGCCAGGGTGCGGCCCTCACGCATCTCATCGGTCCCGGCGTTCCCCACAAATACGAGGCCGGGGTGAAAAAGGAGGTCGAGACCCGGATTCAGGAGGCCCTGCTGCATCCGCCGGCGCCGTACCCGCTGAGGCTGGCGTTCCAGACGCGCACTCTCGATTATTCAAAGATGCACTGGCTGCAGGTCACCGGACTGGCCCGGCACTGGCTGGACAGCCGGGTGGATGCGGTGCTGGACAAACCCATTTCCCAAGCCGCGCGCCTTGATCTGACGACCGTCAACATCACCTCACTCCGGCTGGAGTCACCGGCGGGGGAGGCGGAGGCATTCTCCAAAGGCCTGGCCATCCGCATCGACGGGACGGAGATCACGACGGAGAAGGCGGAAAAAGTCCTGAATCTGACAAAGGCGGACAGTCACTGGAGACTGGGCGCGCCCTCCTCCCAGGGCCTGCGCAAACGGCCCGGTCTTCAGGGACCGGTCGATGACGCCTTCACTGCTCCTTTCCTGTTTGTGCTTCCGGACAAACCCGGCGCCCTGCCGGCGGTGGACGCCTGGATCCGCGCGGAGGCGGCGGCGCAGCAGTCGCGGTGGCGCTCGCTGATGCGCGGCGATGTCCGGACAAAAGCGGCCTCCACCGTCACCGCCGGGGACATCCGCGATTACAATCTCATCCTCTGGGGCGACGCCGCCTCCAACGCGGTCACGGAGAAAGTCCTGACCCGGCTGCCCCTCCAGTGGACGGCGGACCGCATCCAGGCGGGCGGGCGGACGTTCTCTTCCAAGGACCATGTGCCGGTGATGATTTATCCCAATCCGCTGAATCCCGCGCGCTATATCGTGCTCAACAGCGGGCTGACTTTCCGCGAGGCCCACAGCAAAACGAATTCCCTCCAGAACCCGCACCTGCCGGACTGGGCGGTGCTGAACATCACCTCCCCGCCCACCGCCGAGGAGGCCGGGAAACCCGCCGCCGCCGGATTCTTCGACGAGGCTTGGAACTGGCAGTAGGTCGGGTGAAGGAAGGAATTTGAACAGAAGGAAGCGAAGAACGCGAAGGAGAACGCCGGACCGTTTTCGCGGTAACCTCCCGGATGCCGTTCCGCCTTCTGATCTTTGCTTTCTTCGCTTCCTTCTGTTCAATCCCGCCGGCTCAGAAGGCGAAGCCGAAGGTCAGGTGCAGCGCTCCCGCTTTTTCGTTACCCTGGGCGTCGGGATTGTAGCCGTAGTCGATCCGCAGCGGGCCGATGGGGAGCTGATAGCGGATGCCCATCCCGATGGCGTAGCGCAGATCCTCCGTGGTGAAGAGCGAGCCATTCTCCGGTGTCACGGTGCCCCCGTCGATGAAGGCGGCCACCTCCAGATTGGAAATCACCTCGTAGGAAAGCTCCGCGTTCACCACCATGGTGCTCAGGCCGCCGAGCGGGGTGCTGCCGTGGGTGGATTCCGGGCCCATTTCGCGCTCCGCGAAACTGCGCACCGTGGTCGCGCCGCCATTGAAAAGCCGCTGGTCAATGGGCACCTCCGTCACCGGCTCCGAGCTGCTGAAAGTGCTGGCGCGGGCCCCGACGGCCACGCGCCACTTGTCCGTGATCGGGCGGTACCAGGAGGCATTGAGATCCATCCGGACAAACTGCAGATCCGCGTCGCCCTGATCCATGCCGCCCTCCACGGAAAGCCCCGCGAGCCAGCCCCGCTTGGGCGTCAGCGGGTTGTCGCGGAAATCCAGAGTCAGCCGGCCGCCGGCGCTGATGGTGCTGTATTCCGGCGGGCCCAGCTCGCCGGCAGTCAGGACCTCACTTTCGGCGTTGGTCAGCGAGGTGTTCTGAAAAAGCTCGGCGGTCACGCGCCGGGTGATCCGCCGGGTGAGGGTATTGCGCAGGGCCAGAGTGCGGCGCTCGTAGTCCTTGAAACTGAACGTTTCCGCTGTCAGCGCGATGCCCAGGGAGTTTTTCGAGCCGAAAATGGCGGGGTCATTCCATTGCAGACTGCCGTCCAGACCCACCGCGTTGGCCTCCGCGCGCAGCCCGACGGAGTCCCCGGTGTCCAGGAAATTCACATGCCGCGCCTCAATCCCGAGAATGGGCCCCTTGAACGTTTCATAACCGCCGTAGAATCCCAGCGTCTTCGGTTTGGCCTCCGCGCCGGTGATTTTCAGAGCCATGGTGCTGCTGGTCAGAACCTCGGGCTCCACATCCAGGCGGCTGAAAATGCCCGTGTCCAGCGCCCGGCGGTGCAGCAGGTCCAGTGTCTCCGGCGCGTAACGCTGCCGGGTGGCGGTGCGGAAGACCGCTTTGGCCACCCGCTGCGCCCCATTGCTCAGGCCCTCGGCCAGATGGACCTCCGTGACCTGGAAAAGCTCGCCCGGAACCACCGTCAGCACCGCCGGCACCGAGCCGCCGGAGGTCTGCCCGGCGGGGAAGGCGGTGGTGACCTCGGCGGTGTACCAGCCCCGGCTCTGGAGGTTGCCCTTCAGTTCCTTGCGCAGATTCTCCAGCGTGACCTCGCTGAAGGGCTGGCCGGTCAGCGCCGCTGTTCTCTTCGTGGGGTCCTCCTTGAAATGCGACAGATCGCCCTCCAGACGCACCGCGCCGAAGACCGTCAGCGGCCCCGGCTTCAGCACCAGCCGGATGTCCATGGTATCGCCTTTGGGATCGGGCGTGAAAACCGGAGCCTCGGCCGCGGCGTCCAGATTCCCGTCCGCCTGAAGCCGCCGCACCACCAGCCCCACGCCGGCCTGGATATCGGCCTCCACAAAAGGCAGCCGCTTCGGCCGGCGGCCCTCGCGCTCCTTCGTCTGGCGCACCAGATAGGAATGCAGCATCTCGTCCTTGGACGGATCGGAGCCCGCAAAGGTCACCTTGCCCACAAAGCGCCGCTGCCCCTCCGCCACCTCCAGCACCGCTCTCCCGGAGGCCAGCGTCCAGTCCACCTCCGCGTCCGGATACCCCATCCGCAGATACCGGGCCTGGAGGAAAAACGCCAGATCGTCGGCCAGCGGGGGCGAGATCGCCTTGTCCCCGGAAAGGCCGATCTGCTTTTCCAGCTCCAGAGTGACGGGTTCCTCCATGGCCTTGCTGACGCCGTGAAGCTCCAGGGTCACGCCCTCGAAACTGACCATGCGCGTCTCCTCCGGCGCCGCCCGGCAGAGACCGGCGGCGGCGGACAGCACGCAGAAAAAGCACAGTCGGAAGAATCTCATCGGAAGCGGATCAGATAATAAAGCAGCCCGCGGAAGGTGCCGGTTTCCCCCACCTTGCCGATCACGCGCCACTTGGGATTCAGTTCGTAAACGGCGGAAACGCCCCGGCGGGTGGGATCGCTGCCGAACAGCGAGAACTCAAACGACAGCCTCGGCGGCTCGTCATCCGCCGTGTCCAGCGCCCGTTTCTTGAAAAGCTTGCGGTAAGTCTGCTGAAGCAGCACAAAAGCCGCGCGGCCCGCCGCCTCGTCGCCGCCGTTCTGCGTCAGGTCGGAGGTGGTCACGCCCGTGGCCAGCAGAGCCGCGATTTCCCCCTCCGGCAGCGGTGGACTGGAACTCAGGCGCACTTTCGGATCCAGCGCCCGGCCCTGCACCACCACCGTCACCTGGCGGCCGCCGGTCAGGGACTCGCCGGTCACATCGATCTGCGGGTCAAACGGCTGGGCCTCCGAGAACGAGATCACCCCCTGGGTGATGTTCAGGCGGCTGAAGGGCAGCTTCAGCCACATTTCCTCCAGTTTCACATTGCCCGTCAGCACCGGAGCCGCCCCCATGCCCGTCAGCCGCAGATCCACCACCCCATTGCCCCGGGCCACATTGCCCAGGAGGCGGATGGGATCGCGGGACTTGATGGCCACATCGAACCGCCACTTGTCCAGCGGCGCGGGCAGGGCGGGAGGGCCGGCCTTGCCCAGGCGGGTGGACGGCGGGGGCGGCGGCAATTGATTCGGCAGGGAGAGCGGCAGGAACTCGATCTCCTTGAAAACCCGGCCCCGCACCACATCCACCGTGCCCCGCACCTCCGCCTGCGACACCCGGCCCCGGCAGGTGACGGCCGCATTGGCCCGCATGGAAAGATTCTCGTCCCGCACCAGCAGCACCTCCTCCGCCAGCAGCCGCAGGTCCAGCAGCGGGTCCTTCGGCTGGTCCAGTCCCGCGCCGCCGGTGATGCGCAGACGGCCCCCGGCCAGGAGCACGCTGGCGTCGTCGATGGTCACCCGTTTCTCGTCCGCCCGCACCCGCAGCAGCACATCCTTCACGGAGGGCAGGGAAGGGGAGCGGAAATCCGCCTCCGGCACCCGCACCTGCGCCGAGCCCAGCCACACGGGTTTGGCCACCGTGCCCGTCACCGTGAGGTCCAAAGCCGCCGTGCCCCGCACTCTTTCCAGCGCGGGCACCCAGGCGGGGAGGAAATTCAGGGAGGAATCCGGCAGCTTCACCTCCGCCTTCAACGGAAGGTTGTTGGCCGACGCCGGATTTTTCATCAGTTCCGGAATCACCACCGGCAGACTGGCGGCCACCGTCAGCGGCTTCAGCGGGGGCTGGATGGCGGTGCCGTTCAGGGTCAGTTTTCCGGACGCGAGCGCCGCATCCAGCTTCACGCTGCCGGGCTCCAGCTTCGGGGCGTCCTTCATGTTCGACCGGATATTCACGGCCGCCAGCCGGACGCCCGCCGTGGGCTGCCGCAGGGTGCCTTTGACATCCGCGTCCAGGGTCACGGTGGCGGAAACCGGCAGTTCCTTGCCCAGCGCCTTCGCCAGCCGGGCGGTGTCGAGCTGATTCACGCGCACGCTCAGCGCCAGCGGGGAATCCGGCGGCACCGGCCCGTCATGGGCGGCCCCGGCCAGCGGAATCCGGGCGCTCAGGGTGGCCAGACGCTCGTTTTTCACCCACGCCTCCAGCTTGGGGACGGACAGATGCCAGCCGTCCCACCGCACCTCGCCCGCCGCTTTCCACGGGCCGGCGGTGGCCGTTAAAGCCGTCACATCCACCTGACTGCCGGACTGGCTGATTTCCGCGTGCAGCCCCAGGACCTCCGGGACTTTATCCAGTTTCAGTCCCTTCACGTCCGCCGTGCCGCCGCCGTCCATGCGCAGCGGTTTCAGAATCCCCTCCGCCTGCCAGCGCACGGCCACGGAACCCTCCTGGACCGCCGGGCCTCCGAACGAGGTGCTCCAGGCGGAGGCTCTGGAGGGCTGGGGCAAAGCGATGGTGAGGTCCGCCTTCACGGGCAGGGCCTCGTCCGTCAGGGCCACGGTGGCGGTGGCGCTGATCTGATTGGCATCGTCAAACTTCAGAGCCAGCTCCTCCAGCACCGCCGTGCCTCCCGTGCTGGCCGCCCGCAGGCGCAGGGATTCCAGGGTGGCCTCCCGGAGCTTCAGCCCGTCGGCATCCAGCGAAAGCCGCGCCGCCAGCGCCGCCCAGTCCTTGGCCTTCACCGCCGCCAGAGTGCCCGAAGCCGAGCCACTGGAGGTCACGCGCCCGGCGGTCGGCCAGAGCGCCCCCGGCTTCACCTCCGCCGGCACGGACGACAAATCCGCGCAGTCCACCTTCCACTCCGCCGACCACGCGCGCGGTTCCGCCAGGGCCAGCTGGCCGGCCGCCGACATCGTGTTCTGCGCGTTGATGCGCACCGCCGTCCGCTCCAGGCGCAGCACCTGATCCGCCAGCCGGGCCTCCGCCTGCACCGACTCCACCGGCACGCCGGAAACCAGCAGATCCTCCACGCCCACCTTCACCTCCGCGCCCGTCAGGGCTTTGTTCCCGAACGCCGCCGTCCCCTCCACCGTGCCCTTGCCGGAAACGGCGGCCGTGGGCGGCAGCATCTCCGCCAGCGCCGGCGCCTTCAGAGAAAAAATCACCTCGCCCCGGGAACCGGCGATGGCCGCCCACGTCTCCGGCATCGCGGCATTGGCGGAGGCGGTCAGCACATTGGAGCCGAAGGCGGCGGAAACCTGCGGCAGGATCAGTTTCCCCCCGCCCAGTTTTCCTTTCAGGGCGATGCCCTTCAGGTCCACATTCGGCATCGAGAAGGCCCCGTCCGTCAGCGACAGGTCCGCCTCCAGTTTGTCCGGACGCAGCACCGGGCCCTTCGCCGCCAGCTCCACCACGCCGCCCCGCCAGGTCATCTGTCCCGGCGGCAGGCCCCAGCGGGCCAGCGAATCCTGGGTGATATTCTCCACCCGCGCCGTGGCGTCGGCCCAAATCTCTGTGAACCACCCGCCGGAACTGCCCGCGATTTTCACCCGCGTGTCCGCCTGATGACCCTCCAGCGCCAGCGAGGCCTGCGCATCCTGGAGCCGCGCGATATCCACCAGGACCTTCTCCAGCACCGTGTCCGGCGTCAGCGCCAGATCCTCAAAGCTGATGGTGGTGGTCGTGGTGCGGGTGATGCCCCGCACGTCCCGCATCTCGGGCAGCTTCGGCAGGGCCAGCCGGGTGACGCTGATGACCCCGGGGGCCGAGGGATCCAGGATCAGGGAAAAATCCTCCACTGTCAGCGGCGCGCCGTTTTTCAGAGTCATCCGCAGATTCACATGCTCAATGCGCACCGTGGGCAGGCGCACCGCCGGGAGTTTTAGGGGTTTTTTCGCCGCCGGGGGCGCGGGTTTCGGGTTGCCGGGCCGCCTCAGGTCGATCTCCGCATTCAGGTTCTTCACCGTCAGCTGCCGCAGCACGGAACCCGGTCCCTCACCGCGCAGCGCCCACAGATCGTAGTCCACCATGGCGTGCTCCATGGTCACGGAGCGGATGGGCGACACGTCATTGCCGGAAAGCTTCAGGTCATCCACCGACAGTCCCGTCAGCAGGGATCCCGACGTTTTCCAGGAACCTGTCAATCCCGCCGCCGTCAGGGAGTTACCGCCAAAATGCCGGATCGCCCAGTGCCCCAGAGGCCGGTAAAAAGCCGCCAGCAGCAGAAGAAGAATCCCCAGGACCATCAGAAAACGCCGCCACCAGCGCCGGCGTGGACGCGGCTTGGCGGGGGCCGTGGGGGGTGGGTCAGCAGGCATGGCCATGGGCGCGCCAGCCTGGCCCACCACTCGGAAAGATCAAACGCCACGCATCGCCAGGCGGGATGCCGGGATTATCCGAAACGGGGATGGACGGGGATGGACTGGGATGGACTGGATGGACTGGATGGACTGGATGGACTGGATGGACTGGGATGGACTGGGATGGACTGGATGGACTGGATGGACTGGATGGACTGGATGGAC
>JAZKFB010000073.1:0-2539 GCA_040386695.1 Verrucomicrobiota bacterium | reverse complement strand
GGCTTCCAGCCCGATGATTTCCTCCATTTTCTTTCATTTAACAAAGTCGAACTAAAAAGATCAAAAGCAGCCGCAGACGGGCGGGACGGCTGATTCCCGCCGTTTCCTTTGCAAACTTTAACAGATACTGCCTGTGACCGTTCCCTCCTCCCGGCTGATCCGGTTTTCCGTGCTCTGGTTTCTCATCGGCGTGGCGGCCAGCCTGTGGGCGGTGCTGCGGCCGGTGTGGTGGGGGGCGGGCGGCATTCTGGCGGCGGCGGCGGTGGTGGACCGGATTCTGACCCGGAGTCAGGCGCGCATCACCGTGGTCCGCGCCACGCCCGGGCGCATGGCGCTGGGGGTTGACGGGGAAGTGGGCTATGCGCTGAAAAATCCCGGAAAATTTCCGGCGGCGGTCACGGTGATTGATGCCCTGCCCGACGCGGTGGAAAGCCCGGATTTCCCCTGGACCGGGCGGCTTCCGGCCCGGGGATTCACGAATCTTGACATCCGCGTGCGCGCCTCCGAGCGCGGAGCGGCGGGTTTTGGCCTGACCCATGTGGAGCACACCTCGCCGCTGGGCCTGTGGACAAGGCGTTACCGCGCCGGGGAGCCCTCACAGACCCGGGTTTATCCCAACTACGAGCCGGTGGTGCGCTTCGCCCTGCTGTCCATGCTCGACAGCCAGGCGCAGATGGGCATCCGCCAGCTGCACCGGCCCGGCCTCAGCCGGGAATTCCGCCAGCTCCGGGAATACCAGGACGGCGACCCGCTGTCGCGCATTGACTGGAAAGCGACCTCCCGCCGCCTGCATCTCGTCAGCCGGGAATACGAGGAGCAGCGCAACCAGACGCTGATTCTCGCCGTGGACTGCGGCCGCCGGCTGCGCGCCACGGACGGGGAGCTGACGCAGTTTGACCACTGTCTGAACTCGCTGCTGCTGCTCAGTTTCATCGCTTTGCGCCAGGGCGACAACGTGGGCCTCATGAGCTTCGGCTGCGATCCCCCGCGCTGGCTGCCGCCCGTCAAAGGGCCGCACGCCATGACCACCATTCTGAACCACCTCTACGATTACCAGCCCGGCAACGGGCCCGGCGATTTCAGCGAGGCGGCGGAAACCATCCTCACACGCTGGCGCCGCCGCGCCCTGGTGGTCATCGGCACCAATCTCCGCAGCGAGGACGAGGCCCAGATGCTGGCCCCGCTGCTCAGCCTGCGCAAAAAGCACCTCGTGGTCCTCGCCAGCCTGCGCGAGCGGGAGGTCACCACCCAGCTTCACGAGCCCGTGACCAGTCTGCGGGAAGCCGTCCGCTTCGGAGCCGCCCACCGGTATTTCGACGAGCGCGCCCAGGTTCTGGAACGCCTCCGCAGCGCCAATATCCTCACCGTGGACGCCCCCGCCGCCGATCTTCCCATCGCCCTGGGCAATCTTTACGTCAGCATCAAAAAGCGGGGGCTGCTGTGAATCCCGGGCCGGGACAAACGGGAGAAAGAGAATAATGGAGTGGAGAGTCCGGGCAAAAGGATAATGCCAGTGACTTACTTTGTGCCCCTGGTGTTCTTCTGTTCAAATTTCCATTTACTTTTAGGCTGATTTGACAAGGGCGGTGCCCGCTCCGCTCGGCCCCATCCCGGAGTCCGAAGTCATCATCCTGAAGCCCGAAGTCATCATCCTGAGACTGCCGTGCGGTGGGCGGGGGACAATCAGGATTTCCCTGCCGTGGCCTCGTTTGTCAGGGGTTGGGGGCCGTCGCCCCCGCCGGATCGGACTTTTTCCCGAAGCGGTGGCCGAGAGCGATGACCTGACGCGCGTTGCCCCAGGCTCCGATGAAGGCCTCGCCCTCCGGCCGCGGGCGGAAGCGGGGGATGAAATTGTCCATGTTTTCCAGAAGCTTCATCAGGTCATCGACCGATTGTTCGAGTTTTTGGGTCAACTGCTTGCGCGTCGCCCGGGCTCCGGCGGGCTGGCCGATGTGCTTCTCGAAGGAAAGGCAGGCGGCCTGCAGGCCGGCCACGCTTTCGGGGCTGATCCCGTAGTCCGCGCCGGGAGCGGGACTGCCCTCCGTCAGAGCCGCCGCCAGATCGGCGATGGTGATGCCCAGACTCAGCAGCTCCTGATTGGGCAGATGCCTCACGGCGGCGGCGGTGAGGCTGACTTTGGCCAGATTCACGGCGTCGCCCTTGTCCTCATAAAAGCTCATCAGCAGCCCGGCCTCCTCCAGAAGGAGATTCTCCAGCAGGGTTTCCGTTCCCGTTTTATCATCGGTGGTGCCGGTAGTGGGCTGGGTCTGACGCTTGGCCAGCTCCAGAGCCTTCGCATTGGCCCCGCGCAGCGTCCGGACCTTCCCTGTGAAAACCACCGGCATCTGATCCTCCCAGACCGCCTTGAATTCCGTTTTATCCAGCACCGCCAGGACGGTGGCGATCATATTGAGTTGATTTTGAATGGGTGTCTTCATTTGACAGGGGGCGGAAGGTTGATCGGCGCTGATTTCCAGCTTAAACACAATGCCATTAAGGGTTCAGCGGCTGTGTGAAAAAATGACCGGTTGAACTTTAA
>JAZKFB010000072.1:0-1267 GCA_040386695.1 Verrucomicrobiota bacterium | reverse complement strand
GAGGGAAAAACACTTAAAATTCAGCCCGGGCCACATCACTAACCGGTCACACCCTCCGCGTCTTTCTAATCCGTTTCACAATCTCCTGCTCAACGCCCATCTCATGATAAAACAGTAGCTGCCGGGACGTAAGCGTCACGTCCAGCGCCTCTGTCCGGTGTAAGGCGTAAGTGCCATAGATGACGATCTATGGCACTTACGAATGAATCTCTGGAACTTCTGAAGACAGACACCGGTGGCCGGGTGAGAGCGACGCCGGAGCGCCGGGAGGCGCTGCTGGATGAGTTTGAGCGCGGCGGACTTTCAGGAATGCGCTTTGCGGCGCGTTACGGGCTCAAATATCCGACCTTCGCCAACTGGGTGGCCCGCCGCAGGCGGGAACGGATGGAAGCGGCGCGGGAGCCGGAGCGCAAGCGGCAGTCTGATTCCGCGCGCGCTGTCCGGGAGCGGGCCTCCGCCCCGGTCCCGGCGAAACCGCAGCGGTGGCTGGAGGCGGTCGCGGACAACACCGGTGCCGAAGCGGGCCCGGCCCCGGCGCAGGGCGTGATGCTGCATCTGCCCGGCGGTGTGAGGATGGAGGTGGCGCACGCGGACCAGGCGGCGCTGGCGGCGGCGCTGATGCGGGCTTTCAGCGCGGGCATCCTTCCGGCGGGAGGCGGCGGCGGTCACGGCGGAGCTTCCTCCCTCCGCGTCCCAACCTCCAGCTTCACACCGTCATGCTGAGCTTCACCGGCAGTCTCAAAGTGTTTCTGGCGGTGGAGCCCTGCGACATGCGGCGCGGGCACAACGGCCTGCTGGCGCTGGTCGGCGAAAAGCTCAGGGAGGACTTCCGCACGGGCGCGCTCTTCGTGTTCACCAGCCGCAGCCGCCGGTTGCTCAAAGCGCTATACTGGGACGGAACCGGCCTTTGGATTTTGAGTAAGCGGCTCGAAAAGGCGGCTTCGCGTGGCCGAAAAGCACGGAGTCCGGAGCGGTGAAAATCAAGCTCACGCCGGAAGCCTTCGCCATGCTCACCGATGGCATTGACCTGCGCGACGGTGCGCGCCGGGCATGGTATGAGCGGGAATAAAAGACCGTGGCGGGGGTGGCGCGCCGCCCCCGCCTGACATCTTTTTTAAAACCCCGGCGCTTCCCCGCCGGATATTTTTATAACGCTTTTTCCTGGCCCGCGCGGGACCCATATGCCATAGTGCGGGTAAACCCCCGGCTATACCGGGGAGACTCCCAGAGTTTGACAGTTCCGGGAGTCCCCCGACGGGTGAGAAGT
>JAZKFB010000071.1:0-9704 GCA_040386695.1 Verrucomicrobiota bacterium | reverse complement strand
CCACCCCCGCCTCCCAGGACCTCTCCGGTGTCATTTTAATCTGAGTCATCGCGGGGGTGCCGGTTAAAGACAGGAAGGCGGCGGGTTTCCGGATGATGATGGATTCAGGAGGGGGTGGAGGGACCATGTTTTTAGGCGGATTCCGGCGCGGTGCCTCACGCCGGCATCCTTCACCCCTTTGGGGCATGAGCGTCAAGTTAACGCGGGTAGGCCTCCGTCTGTCTTTACGTCAAAGGCGTTGCGCCCCAAAGCCCGGGGTTGCCGGCGAAGCCGGCTACCCCGGGTGCGCCTTCGCAAATTCCCGAACCGCAACGTGGTTCCGGCCTGATCCGGGAGGAGGGACTTCCGCCGCGGGGGAGGACAGTCCCAAAATGCCGGAACCACGTTGTGGTTCGGGAATTGCGGGAGATGTCCTGGGGTAGCCTCCTGACGTCGGCAACCCCAGGCTCACTGGCGCAACGCCTTTGGCGTAAAGAAATGACCGCGTTTCAAGCCTTGTCCGGCGGGCAGCGCCTGTTCCGTGGGACCGGCCGTAAAAAATCGCTTACCTTGACGCGCATGCTCTTTGGGGGCCGGGGGCGTCACTCGAGGCGAGGACAACGTCTGAAAATAATTTCGTCCATCGCTCCATGAGGATTAAAGAGTTATGGTTTTATGGCGTCAGAGGTGGGTTCCTTTTGTGATTTAAAATTGATAAATCCTCCCATTTCCGGCAGATTCACTGCTTAAATAAGTGCTGAATCCGAATCAAAACTCCAAACAGCCGGACGGTGATCCTAACCCGTTGACGGTGTGGGGCAAAAGCGCCGGGGGAACTGTTGGCCGGGCCATTTCCGGCTCATTTCTGATCATCCGCACAGGCGGTGACTGTTCTTCGGGGAAATCCGGATTCCGCTCTCATCTCCCTTGGAAATCTCTCCCCCGCACTCTGCGGAGCCCGGATTACAGGCCGTTTCCTGGCCGAAATGCCCCGATTCAGCCCACTTTCCGTGGTACGCCGGTCGAATTGCTCCGAATGGGCCAGCGTACCGCCGTACGCCGGTCGAATTGCTTCGAATGGGCCAGCGTACCGCCGTGCGCCGGTCGAATTGCTCCGATTTGAGCAACATTCCACGCCCATTTCCGCGCTTTTCCCTATTACATCAACCCACCCAGCATTATGGCCTCAAACCGCATTCCTGTTAAAATAGAAGATCTCTTCACCCTCGCGGTCGATGCCGTGGATGGAGCTGGCTCCGAGGAAGCCCGGCCGGACCTGAAGCAGAACACGGCCTCGGACATTGAGGCTGATCTCGTGGCCGCCCGGGCCGCGCAGGCTCTTTTCAAAACGGCGGAAACTCTGCTCGCCAGCGCTCACTCCGCCGTGCAGGTGGCGGATTCCAACATCAAAGCCTTCCTCGCCAAAGCCAAAAATTCCATCACCAGCGCTCTCGGGGTCGCCTGGCTGCCGGTTTTCGGGGAAGCGGGATTCACGCCGAACTCCCTGGCGCTGCCGGTCACCCAGGATCTCCGCTTTGCCATGATTCAGAAGCTTCCGGCTTTCCTCACCGCCCACCCGGATTGTCAGGATGCGCGCCCGAAGGTGAATGTCACTCCCGCCGCCGCCCAGGCGCTTTACGAGGCGCTGAAGGCCGCCCGCGGCGCCTCCAATGTGCAGGAAACGGCCTATGGACGGATCATTGCCGACCGGGATACAGCCGCCGAAGTCCTGCGCGTCCGCCTGCGCGGGCTGATCGGCGAACTCCGCCAGCTTCTTTCCGCCGACTCGCCGGTCTGGTATGCGTTTGGCCTCAATGCGCCGGGCGATCCCTCCACTCCCGGCGCTCCGCTGACCGGCCCTTTCCTCAGCCCCGGAGCCGCCGGCACCGTTCACAGCGTGTGGGGCCTCGCCCGCCGCGCGGAGCGTTATCATATTCTCCTGCAGATCGACGGAACCGATCCCGAACCCATCCACCTCGCCACCACCCAGGACCGGGCCTATACCTTCACCGGCCTGCCTTCCGGCAAAACCATCAAAGTCTCCATCTCCGGCCTGAACGACGCCGGCGAAGGCCCTGCCTCCCCGCCGGTGGAAATGACGGTGCCCTGAGCGGCAGCTGGCAAAGGAGGTGATCCCCGCCAGGGAGATGGCGGCCAGGGATTCGCCGCGTGATATCGTGGCGGCTCCCGAAGGTCAGGCCTTCCTCATCCATAAGCGGTGGTTGGGAACAAAACGGGTGGGGTCCCTTCAAGGGTCCGGCTGACGGCGTGGATGGTGGTTTGCGGTTCCGAAGGGCCAGACGCCAAAACCGGTCCGCACGCCGGCGCTGGCAATCGCGCTTCTGGCTTTCCTCAGCGTGGTGATCCCCGTGCTTTTTGTCCCAATGCTTCACATCCCCGGCAACGGAACCCTCCTCCGGGCGTGAGGAGGGGATTGGCTTTCGTGCCGCGTGCCTCCGCGTAATTATAACAGTTAAAACTCCCGCACCACGGAACCGGGCTCAGAAGGACCGGAACTTGCCGGGTGGCTGCGGGCCTGCTACAGCATGGAAATGCGCTCTCATCGGATTTTATGTATTTTTCTGGCGTTATTTCTCATTGATGCCTCCGGAGTGCTGCGGGCGGACGGCCCCGTGATTTCCGAATACCTGACGGACAACGCGGGCGGGGCGCTGGATGAGGATTTTGATTCCCCGGATTGGATCGAACTTCTCAACACTTCGGCCACTGAGGTGAACCTGGAGGGCTATTTCCTGACGGACGAGCCGGACGTGAACAAAAGGAAGTGGCGTTTTCCGGCGGTGACGATGCCGGCGGGCGGTTATCTGACGGTGTGGGCCAGCAATAAGGGCCGGCGGGTGGCGGGCAAGCCCCTGCACACCAATTTTCAGCTCAACGGCGATGAGGATCTGGCGCTGGTGGCGCCGGACGGTGTCACCGTGGTGCACGGTTACACTTCGCCCCTGACAGCACCGGGGCCGGACCGCTATCCGCAGGAGACGAATGTGTCCTATGGCTTGAAGGCCGGAACTCTGGAGACCGCTTATTTTAAAACTCCCACGCCGGGACGGCTTAACGGCGCGGCCACCTCACCGGCGGGCCCGCTCATCACTCAGGAAACGCATCCAGCGGAACCGCCGGCACCGGGCGCGGAGATCAAAGTGAGCGCCCGCATCCGGGCGGAGCAGGGGGGGGCGGCCGGCGGTGGCGGGGCGGGAAACCGGATTTCCGAGGCGGTGCTGACTTATCGGGTGATGTATCTGACGGAAGCCAGCGTGCCGATGCATGATGATGGATTGAATGGCGACGCCACCGCCAATGATGAGGTCTTTACCGGCACCATTCCCGCCACTCATGGCGCGGTGGCGGGTCAGATGATCCGGTGGTCCATCACCGCGAAAACCACCGGCGGCACCACGCGCCGCGCGCCGCAGCGTCTGTTGACCACTGCCCCCGAATACTTCGGCACGGTCATCGCCGACGCTCCGCTGTCCACGTCACTGCCGGTGTTTCGACGCTTTATCCAGACGCCGTCCCTGGCGGACAGCGAAAGCGGCACCTTCTGCAGCATTTTTTATAACGGGGAATTTCACGATCACTGCCGCATCCGCATCCGTGGCAACACCTCGCGCGGTTTTCCCAAGAAAAGCCACAAGATCGACCTGCCTCCCGGCAGCCGCGTGCCCCTGCGGTCAGCGGCTGCGGGTGAGACGGAAGCTCCGCAGGTGAGCGAGCTGAATCTCAACACCACCTACACCGACAAGAGTTATCTGCGCGCCCTCATGGCCGCTGAGATGCACGGTCTGAGCGGGATCGCGTCACCGGAGATTTTTCACATCCACCAGCGCCAGAATGGGGCCTTTTACAGTGTGGCGCTGTGCGTGGAGAATGTGGACGACACCTTCCTTGAGAAGCACGGAATCGACACCCATGGCGCGTTTTACAAAGCGGTGGGGGATGCGGGAGCGTGTGATTTCACCGCCGCGGCGGCTTTTGAAAAGAAGAACCGCCTGCCGGAGGGGCGGACGGATCTGCAAAGTGTGGTCACGAATCTCGGCCTCACCGGCACTGCTCGGGAGACGTGGCTGTTTGACAATGTGGACCTTCCCTCCTGGGTGAACTGGCACGCGGGCAGCGTGATCAGTCAGAACATCGACGCCTCCAACAAAAATTACTATATTTACCGGGACACCCTCGGATCGCGGGAGTGGTCCGTGCTGCCGTGGGACATGGATCTGACCTTCGGTCCGGACGCCCTGAACACGGACACCATGGTATACAAACAAAGCGCGCCCTCCACTCCCGCCTGCGCCAGCCATCCGCTCATCGGCGCGCGTCCCTGGCAGCTGCACGCCGGAAAGTTCAACCGCATGATCGAGGCCATGGCCAAAACCCCGCGCGTCCGTCAGATGGTCGCGCGGCGCATCCGCTCGCTGAATGATCAGTTTCTGGAGACGAACTGGTTCAGCGGCCGCATGGACGCCCTGGCTCCGCTGCTCACCGCCGACGTGGCCGCCGATCACACCAAGTGGGGTGTGAACTCGCATTTTTCCTGGAGCGGGACCACCGCCCACACCCTCGCTCAAAGCATCACCCGCATCAAAACCCTGTATCTGGCGAACCGGGCCACGTATCTCACGGGAACGACCGGGACCAATCACGGCGTCCCTTTTTCCCTGAACTTCACTTCCGGCGCGGGATCGCTCGGGGTGCCGGCGGCGCAGGCGGCCGAGGTGAAAATCGACTTTGGCGCGGTGGAATCCAATCCCGCCGGCGGCAATCAGGATCAGGAGTTTATAGAACTGCGCAATCCCCATGACTTTGACGCCGATCTCAGCGGATGGACCTTGGAAGGCGGTGTGAAATTCCACTTCACCGGCGGCACCGTGCTGCCCGCCGGGCAGAGTCTTTACGTTACCCCTGACCGCCACGCCTTCCGGCAGCGGACCGTGAGCCCGCGCGGCACCGAGCGCCTGTTTGTGTCCGGCCCCTACAGTGGCCATCTCAACAATCTCGGCGAAACCCTCACGCTGAAAAATGCCGCCGGGACCGTGGTGAGCACGATTTCCACCCCCGCCGCGCCCAGCGATGCCCAGCGGTTCCTGGCGATCAGCGAGATCAATTACAATCCTCCCGGCGCGGGGGATGACACGGAGTTTCTGGAGTTTGTGAACCTCAGCGATGCCGTCGCCCTGGATCTGACGGGCGTGAAAATCACCAGCGGACTCACCGGCACGGATGCGCTGGGCGCGCCGGTTTATTTCACTTTCGCCGCCGGGACCAGCCTGGCTCCCGGGGCGCGCCTGCTGGTCGTGCGCAGCCTTCCCGCGTTCCAGACGGCATGGCCGGCCATCCCGGCGCCGCGGATTGCGGGCACTTTTCCCGAGGGCACGGCCCTGGACAATGGCGGTGAAAAATTGAAAGTGGAGGACGCCACCGGCAGCACCGTCATGGAATTCACCTACGGGGACGCCTTTCCCTGGTCAGCGCTGGCGGACGGTGACGGTTACAGCCTTGTCCACATGAATCCCGCCTCCGGCGGGGCCCATCCGTCCGATGCCTCCAACTGGCGTCCCAGCGTTGCCATGGGCGGAAACCCCGGCACCAGCGACGCCCTGCCTTCCCTGACAAATCCCGATGACGATGATGACCACGACGGCCTGAGCAATCTGCTCGAATACGTCATGGGGGAAAACGCCACTCTGAGCGCCACCGCCCAGCCCGGAAACGGCGCGCGGCTGTCCTGGACCCGCCGCCCCGGCAGCGATGGCGGACGCGTGGTGATTGAGAGATCAGCGGATTTAAAATCATGGCAACCCGTGCCGGAATGGGTCGATCCCACCGAAACTCTGACCGGCGGAATGCTTCACTATGAAGCCACCGATCCCCCGCCGCAAACCCGTCAATATTACCGCGCCCGGGTGCAGCCCTGATCCCGCTATCCCCGCCGCGCTTGCGTCCGCTGGCTTTCCTTTAACGGAAGAGCGGGCGGGCTGATGACTGCGGCCGCGCGGTTGCCCGGCATCCAGGCTTTTCATGCGTAAGCCCTGTTTCTCCCGGGGTTCAGCCGGACGGCGGAGCGGAGGCCCTGAAAAAACCGGGCGGTTTCAAAAAATTTGCGGCGGAGCGTCCGGCGGGCGGGGCTCCGTTCGTCGTGTTGCTGAACGGAACTCTCCGCTCCAAGAGTAAATTAAACGCCATCAACCCATTATCAGCCATGGAAACCACCGGCCATCACTCCGAATTCCTCCTGCTTTTTCACAACTCCGACTGGCATCAGGACCTCTCGCCGGAGCAGATTCAATCCACCATGAGCCAGTGGCGGAGCTGGTTTGACGGGCTGGTCTTGCAGGGAAAATGCCGGGGCGGCCATCCTCTCAGCGATGAGGGCAAAGTGGTCTCCGGCAAAGCGCGCGCGGTTTCCGACGGACCCTTCGCCGAATCCAAGGAAACCATCTGCGGTTACTTTTTCCTGCAGGCGGTGGACTTTGACGAGGCGGTGACCATCGCCCGGGACTGTCCCGCGCTGGCTTACGGGATCAAAGTGGAGGTCCGTCCCGTGATGCCCACCTGCGCCGCCGCCGAGGCCGCGCATCTGGCCGGGACGGCCACCGGGGAACTGGCCGCCGCCACCGTCTGAAACCGTGGACGCCGGCACTCCCCATACGCAGGCACCGGCGGCCTCCGAAGGCCGGGAGGTCGCCGGGCTGACGGATCACCTTTTCCGGCAGGAGTCCGGGAAAATGGTGTCCGTGCTCACGGGCATTTTCGGCCTGGAGCGTCTGCAACTGGCCGAGGATGTGGTGCAGGAGGCTCTGGTGCGCGCGCTGAAAACCTGGCCATTTTACGGTGTTCCCCAGAATCCGGCCGCCTGGCTCATGCAGACGGCGAAGAATCTGGCGCTGGATTATCTGCGGCGGGAGAAAAATTTCCGGGAGAAGCAGCCCCGGATCATTGTCGACATCGAGCAGCGCCTGTCCGCCGGAGAGCACCGGGATGAACCGTTTTTTGAGGATGAAATCAAGGATCAGCGCCTGCGCCTGATCTTCGCGTGCTGCCATCCGCTGGTGCCCCAGGACGCCCAGACCGCCCTCGCGCTGAAGACTCTCTGCGGGCTCAGTCCGGCGGAAATCGCCAGCGCCTTTCTGAGTTCCGAAGCCGCCATCGCCAAACGCCTCACCCGCGCCCGGCAACGCATTCAGGAACAGAAAATTCCCTTCGAGATTCCCTCCGGCGCGGACCTGCCGCCGCGCCTGGACGGGGTGCTTCAGATTGTCTATCTGCTTTTCAATGAAGGCTACAAAGCCTCCAGCGGCGACAGCCTGATCCGCGAGGAACTGTGCGGGGAGGCGATCCGCCTGGGTGTTCTGCTGACGGAGCACCCGGCTGCCCGGCTGCCCCGCACCCACGCGCTGCTGGCGCTGATGCTGCTGGATGCCGCGCGTCTTCCGGCGCGCACGGACGGCGACGGCCTGCTGCTGCGTCTTCAGGATCAGGACCGCTCAAAATGGAACCGGGGGCTGATTTTCCGGGGAATCCAGCAGCTTGGCCTGGCGGCGGACGGGGCGGAGCTCAGCGGTTATCACCTGCAGGCGGGCATCGCCGCCTGTCACTGCCTCGCGCCCGATTTCGCCTCCACCGACTGGCCGACCATTCTTTCCCACTACGACCAGTGGCAGCGCCTTGACGATTCCCCGGTCGTCGCCCTCAACCGCGCCGTCGCCCTCGCCCAGGTTCACGGCCCGCAGGCGGGAAAGGACGCCGTCGCCGCCATGCCGTACCGCGCCCAGCTGGAGGGATATTATCTGCTTTACGCCGTGCTCGGGGAATTCGAGGCCCGGCTTGGAAAACCCGCCGCCGCCGCCGCTTATTTCCGTCAGGCCCTGGACCTCACTGAATCCGCGTCCGAGCGGACGTTCCTCACGTGGCGGATGCGCCAGTGCGCCGCGCCCGCGCCTGTGCCGGTCAAAAGCTGACAGGGTGTTTGCGCCGGCGGCCGGGGCCGCCGCGCCTTCGTTTCCTTCGCGCCCTTCTGTTCAAATCCCCCGCTCCGGTTTCAGCCGGAAACCACCTCGCCCAGGGCGGAGGTTTTGCTGACGACGAGATTATGCTCTTTGGCGCGTTCCGCGAAGAGCTGGAAATGCGGTGTCAGGCGGTGGGCTTCGAGAGCGGCCATGTCGTCGTAAAGCTCTGCCAGGGTGAACACATTGGGCCGGTCAGTCAGGCGGGTCACTTCAAAGCGGCGGCAGCCGGGCTCTTTGGTGCGGGCATCGCGGGCGGCTTCGGAGATGAAGCGCAGAAAATCCTCCACGCGGTCGGGGTTGGCTTCGATGGTGACGATCAGGGAGGTCATAATGCGGTGCAGCAGAGGGCGGGGCGTCCCGTTTTGCAAGAGAAGGCCCTGGAGGCGGCGGCGGGCGGTTGACGGATCGGACGGACCAGCCGGATCATGACTCCACGAAACCTGTGGTTTTGCACAAAACGCCGCCCGCCGCCTGTGGCTGCGGATTCCCGAATTCATCCTTGCCCGCGCGGCTGTGCCCGGCTTCTTGATCACCCGCCTGTTTTCCGTTTTCCCCCAACCCCGTTCCTCCCATGATCACCGAAGCCCGGATTCTCGACATCCTCCGCACCGTGAAATATCCCGGCTTCAGCCGCGATATCGTCTCCTTCGGCCTCGTTAAAGGCGTCACCATCAGCGGCTCCGGCGTCACCGTGCATCTCACGCTCGCCGCGCGGGACTCCAATATTCCCCGCCAGATCCACGAGGCCGCGATGCTGGCGCTGGGAGCGGAGCCGGGCATCGGGAAAGTGGAGCTGGATTTTGATATCAAGGAACCCGAGGCCCCCGCCAGCACCGTCGGCCGCGCCAGCATCAAGGGAGTCCAAAAAATCATCGCCGTGGCCAGCGGCAAGGGCGGGGTGGGCAAATCCACGGTGGCCACGAACCTGGCCATCGCCCTGGCCCGGGCGGGCGCGAAGGTCGGGCTTTGCGACTGCGATCTTTACGGCCCCAGCATCGGCCTCATGCTCGGCACCACCGAGCACCCGATGGCCACGGAGGACAACGAGATCATCCCGATTGAGGCTCACGGGCTGAAACTGATGTCCATGGCCTTCCTCCTTGATGACGCCTCGCCCGTGATCGTCCGCGGCCCGCTGGCCACGCGGTATGTGCAGCAGTTTCTGCGGCAGACGGAGTGGGGGGAACTCGATTACCTCATTCTCGACCTCCCGCCCGGCACCGGCGACATTCAGCTCAGCATCGTGCAGACCGTGGCCGTG
Source organism: Verrucomicrobiota bacterium (assembly GCA_040386695.1). Classification (GTDB taxonomy): domain Bacteria; phylum Verrucomicrobiota; class Verrucomicrobiia; order Verrucomicrobiales; family V1-33; genus CAIZWU01. Next base: position 440 of record JAZKFB010000071.1, on the reverse strand, counting down.
GATGGCGCGGTCATCGTCACCACGCCGCAGGAGGTGGCGCTCATTGATGCCCGCAAGGCCTCGTCCATGTTCGCCAAAGTGAATGTCCGGGTGCTCGGGCTGGTGGAGAACATGAGCTATTTCCTGTGCCCCTCCGACGGGATCCGCTACGACATTTTCGGCAGCGGCGGCGGGGAAAAGGAGGCCGCCCGGCTTAATGTCCCGCTGCTGGCGCAGATTCCCATCGATATTCCCACCCGCACCGGCGGGGATCAGGGGCAACCGGTGGCCCTCACGGATTCCCCGGTGGCCCGGTCCTTCGCCGACCTCGCGGCCAAAGTCCGCGCGCTGACCGGCGCGGCTGGCTGAAAACAGGCCGCTGACATCATCAGTTCCCCGGGCTGCCAGCCAAGAGTGTTCGGCATGGATGGTGCCGCGCTCAGGAAACCGTTTTTAACCAG
>JAZKFB010000070.1:60481-75550 GCA_040386695.1 Verrucomicrobiota bacterium | reverse complement strand
TGGTTAAAAACGGTTTCCTGAGCGCAGCACCATCCATGCCGAACACTCTTGGCTGGAAGCCTGCACCACCGGGGAATCAGCAAAGTCGAACGAATCGTCCGGCCACTCTCCAAATGCCCGCCTGCAACATTGGTGAACTTACAGTAATCGTCCGCCCCATCCAACTCTCACCCGCCATGAATATACTCAGCGTTTTTCATTCATCATTCCGGACCCGCCGCATCAGGCTGACGGTTGGCGCATTGCTTGCCGCAAGCTCGGTGCTCGTGGCGATTGGAATCTGTCTGGGGGATGCCGGCTTCTTTCTGCGTTGGTTTTTTGGATTTCAGGCGGATGATTAGCATCACGTCGCCCGGGGATTCCGCCGCCGTCTGCTTCGGCCCCCCCCGGCGGTCGGCGCAGCCTGATCGTCCGGCATTTTCCCTCATCATAAGCTTTCGCCACTCCGTTCACATTTCACTCTCTCACTCGTAATCACTGCGGGTGCTGCCGCTGAGACGCCGTCACCCGCACCGGACAACCGGGCGAAACACCGAACCATGCCATTCACCAAAACCATACCGATCCTGAGAATTCTCGACGAAGCCCGGGCCAGGGAGTTTTACGTCGATTTTCTTGGTTTCAGGATTGACTGGGGGAACCGGGCCACCGGGGCGTTATTCATGCAGATATCGCTGGACGAGTGCGTGCTGCACCTGTCGGAACACAGCGGCGACGCGTGTCCGGGGGCGGCGGTCAAGCTCCATACGGACAGGATAGAGGAATATGTGGAGCAGCTGGCCGCCAAAGCCTGTCCGCCGGGGGTCGCGGAACAGGATCCGGGACTCGCGGAGCAGCCCTGGGGCAGTTTGGATATGGTGCTGTTGGATCCGTTCGGAAACCGGCTCATTTTTACAAACGCCAGCGGCCCCGTCCCCCGCGGCTCCTCCAGCTACTCGCAATGACGGCAGCGTCTGACCAGTCGTTCCAGCCGGTGTCCCCGGCAAGCCTCTGTTCGAAACCCGGCTTCAACGTCAACCCTATGCCAAGGCCCCGATGAGTTGTCCGGACGCGTTTCCATTGCCGCCTGAGGTGGCCGCCACGATGTCGGCTTACGAACGGCTGGCCGATGACCAATTGCCGGGGCGGATCCGGGGGCTTTATCTGTCAGGATCCCTGGCGCTTGGCGACTACCGGGCGGGGCGGAGCGACATTGACTTCGTGGCGGTCTCCGACACTGCCCTGGAGGGGGCGGAGCTGGAAAGGCTGCGGCGGGTGCACATGGAGCTGCGGCGGACAGTGCGGGGTCCAAAGCTGGACGGGGTTTACCTCACCTGGGCGGCTTTGGCGGCGGCGCCGGCGGGCCTGTCGGTTCCGTATTGCCTGCGTGACCGGTTCGAACCGGGCGGTGATTTTGCGGTGAATCCTGTGACCTGGCGCCTGCTGGAACAGCATGCTTTGACTCTCCGCGGTCCGGCAAGGCCGGTGGTGCACCGGGACGACGGAATGCTTCGGGAGTGGTGCCGCGAAAATCTCCGGAGCCACTGGGGCAGCTGGGCGCGCAGCGCTCAGGGTTACGGCCTGGACCGGCTTTTCAGCCTGGCGCGGGAACTCGTTGTTTGGGGAGTCCTGGGTGTGGCGCGCCCCCATGCGACTATCAGGACGGGCCGTATGATCTCCAAAACAGCGGCGGGAATGTATGCCCTGGAGGCGTTTCCCCCGCGCTGGTCAGCCATTATCCGCGAGGCGCTGGCAGGCCGGGGCGGGGATGACAGAAGTTCCTGCCGCAGCATTTTCGCCCGCCGGAGGGATCTGCTGGCTTTCATGGAATATGTCATTTCAGACGCCCAAAAATGAAGCTTCCAACCATTGTGAAGACGGCGGCGGCTGGCAGGCGCGTTCATGGGCACCCTGAGGCGGTGCCGCAAAAAAGGGCGCATCACCCCTGCGGATGATGCGCCCGGAGGCGGTTTATGGAATCATGACCGCCGTTGGCGGAAGGATTCCGATCCTCCCGCAAAGCGGAGTCCTTGCCGGGGCTTACTGCACGACGACGTAGCGGGCGTCGATGAGTTTGGTGATGCGGGCGGCGTTCTCGCGGAGGTGGGCTTTGGTGTAGGCGTCGATTTTCTCCTGGGCGAGGAGGGCGTTGAGCTTGTCGCGGAGGTCGGTGAGCTGGACGATGGCGAGGTCGCTGATGGGCTTGGCGGCGGGGGCGGTGCCGAGCTTGTTATTCGCCAGATCGATCAGGCGGTCGAGGTGCTCGCGCTGGAGGTTGCGGCGGAGGCTGCTGATGAGCGGGTCGCGGTCGGTGTAGGTTTTGGCGGGATCGGCTTTGCCCAGTTCGGTCCAGGTGGCCTCGTAAACGGTCTTCAGCACTTCCGGCAGGGTGACGGCGTCCTCGCTGGCGGGGGTGCGGAATTCGTTGTCGTAAACGCGGGACAGGGTGACGGGATTCAGAACGGCGGTCATGGCCGAGGCCTGGATGCCCAGAACCTTGTCGTGCACCGGCCAGTTCGGATCATCGAACATGGTCGAGAAATCATACCACTTGTCGATGGTCAGGTATTTCAGCAGTTCCGGAGTCAGGCCGTAGGCGTCGTCCTGGAAGGTGTTTTTCAGCACGAAGGCCAGGGCCTTGCGCTGCATGTCGGCGGGCACGGGAATGACCGGGGCGGTGGCGTTGGGGTCGCCTTTGCGGGCGCGGTTGATGTAGGTGCCGCCCAGCCAGTTGGCCATCATGGCCACGGCCTGCACCTGGGTCGTCAGAGTCAGCTGATACCCGCGGCGGGCCTTGGCCCAGGACTCGCCGTCCTTCACGAATTTATCCAGGAGCTTGGTGCGGCTGGTTTTGGCGATATTGATCTGGTTCTCCGCGAAATCGAGCGGGTTCTTCGAAAAATCATACCGGCGGGCGCGGGGGTCGGCTCCGAAGGCGTCCTCGTCGGTGCCGTAGATGAGCTGGGGCTCGGCGGCCCGGTTGAGGATCGGCTTGAGGTCCTTTTCCAGGGTGTAGCCGTACTGGATCGCCCAGTCGTCGTAAGGCCCGACGGTCATCATGCCGTAGTCGCCCTGCTTGTGGGTTTTGTCGGCGACCACATTGACGGGCAGGTAATCCATGACGGAGCCGGCGAAGGCTTTGCCTTTCATGGAGTCGCTGTTGATCTCGTTGTAGTCGTAGATGGACGAGGCCTTGAAGTTATGGCGCAGCCCGAGGGTGTGGCCGACCTCGTGGACCACCAGATCCGCGAGGAGCGGGCCGATGAAGTTTTCCGGAATGCCGTCCACCATCTGCTCTCCGGGGGCGGGGCCCTCACCGGCGGCGATGGCCATGGTCTGGGCCATCTCCATGAGGGCGAGGCCGTTGGATTTCCAGCTCGCGGCCTGGCAGAAGCCGTTGAACTGGCTGGAGCGGCCCACCAGACCGTCGAATTCGCCGGTGCCCGAGAGGGGGCCGCTGCTCATGGCGGCGGCGATGGCGTGTCCGCCGAGGAGAGGAATGGGCTCGCGGGAAATGCGGTCCACCATGGTGGCGCGGGTCTCCGGGGGGGCCAGGCGCACGCGGGGGTCCCACTGGGGATTGCTGTGCAGCCAGGTGAGCATTTCCGGGCTCGCGCCGTCGAGAGCGATCTGGGGAATGATGTCGTTGTACTGCTTCCACCAGTGGCGGATCCAGCCGTCCGTGAGGATGATGTCGGCGTCCAGAATCTGGCCGGTGAGGGGATGCACGCGGCTGGGCCCGATGGCGGTGCCCTCGCCGTTGGAGAGCCAGCGGATGAAGTTGTAGTTCACGTCCTCGGGCTCCTTGTCCATGTGCTCGCCGCTGGCGGCGTCCTGGAAGCGGACCTCGATGGCGTTGACCAGCCCCACTTTCTCGAAGGACTTGTTCCACATCATCAGCCCCTCCTGCACCCACCGGCGGTAGCGGATGGGGGTGGTGTGCTCGACGTAGAAAATGATGGGATTCTTCGGCGGGCTGAGCTTCAGGGAGGGATCCGCCTTTTCCAGATGCCAGCGGTTGATGTAGCGCACCTGGGTTTCCTCCGGCGTGAACTTGCCGAAATCCGAGTAGCTGGTGGTGAAGTATCCCACGCGCTCGTCGGCCGCGCGCGGCTGGTAGCCGGTGTTGTCAGGAATCAGGCTGAAGCTGTAATGGAACGTGCGCAGCTGGCCGTTGCCGGCGGGAGCCTCGACGGAGATTTCCACATTGTTGGGATAAGCCTTGGCGCTCTTGATGGTGTAAATGCCCTTGTTGATGCCCCGGGCCTCCAGGCCGAAGAATTTGTCGGCGTTCTGGACGATCATTTCCCCGAGATTGATCAGCGGCCCGCCCTGCGGGATCATGGCCACAATGGGAATATCCAGCAGCACGCGGTCGGTGAAGAGGCGCTTGATGGAATCCTGCGAGGCTTTGTCCCCGGAGGAGCGGATGTCCAGGCTGGGAGTGACCAGCGCGAGGCGTTTGCCGTAGTTTTTCCAGTAGAAGTAAATCTCCCCGGACTGGAGGCCGGCATAGGAGTCGCCGCTGGCGACCGTCAGGGCGAGGTAGTGCTTCTGCCCGGCGTAGGCGGCGGGGAGTTCCGCATAAAGCTGCTGGTCCTTGGACCGGCTCCAGAGGGTGTAGAAACTTTTCCGGCCGTCGGCGGTGGAGACCACTTTTTCAAAATCCTTCAGCACCTCATCCGGCTTCGGAAAATCAGGGGGAGCCGGTTTCTTTTCCTCGGAGGAGGAGGGGGAGGACGGAATGGTGGCCGGTCCGGTGGGGGTGGGGCCGGGAGGACCCAGCAGAGGATTCTGCGCGGAGGCCAGGCCAGCCGCGAATGACAGGATCAGTGCCGGAGCATAAAACGCCGTTTTTTTCATAGGTGTGGATATTTAATACGTGGGCTGGAGTTTCAAAAATTTACAGTAATTAAAGAATCACTATGCCGTCACCCTGAATCTTTCAGCGGACTGCCCCAAGTCAGACCACGGCACACATTGTTCCGTTCAGGCCTTCCGCCGACGCGGCGGGCGAACGGACGGGAGCGGGGCCGGCGCGTCAATTTGTGGGAGAATTCCAGGCGGATGCACGTTTTTTCTTCCGTTTTCACGGTCGGTTGAGCATTTTCCGGCCCAGTTCAAACTCATTACATCATCATGCCCCTGCCGCTTTCCCTCCGCGTTTTCCGCCTGCTGTGTCCACTGCTGCTCCTGCCGGCGGCGCTGAGGGCGGACGATCCCGAGCCGCGTCCGGTGATGGGGGAAATTATCCGCCTGGACCCGGCTCTGGACGCGCTTCTTCCCAAAGACGCGAAGCTGGAGGTGCTGGCCTCCGGTCTGGACTGGAGCGAGGGGCCCGTGTGGTCGGACGAGCTGAACGCGCTGCTTTTCTCCGATGTTCCGCGGAATGTGGTGTTCAAATGGAAGGAGGGAGCCGGACTTTCCGAATATCTGCGGCCCTCCGGCTACACCGGTCCCCTGCCCTACAGCCGGGAATCCGGATCCAACGGGCTCGTTTACGACGCCACCGGCGGTCTGATCTCCTGCGAGCACGGCGACCGCCGCCTGTCCGTCCTGCGCACCAAAGGCGGCGGCAAAATGACTCTGGCCGACAACTTCGAGGGCAAGCGCTTCAACAGCCCCAACGACGCCTGCGTGGACCGCGCGGGAAACATCTTTTTCACGGACCCGCCCTACGGCCTGCCCAAAGGCCCGGGCGACACCGACACCCGCGAGATTCCCTGGAACGGCGTTTACCGTCTCACGCCGGACGGCAAAGTCACCGTGCTGGTGAAGGATATGACCTACCCCAACGGCATCGCCCTTTCCCCTGACGAAAAAACCCTCTACGTCGCCCAGTCCGACGGCAAGGCCGCGCTGTGGAAAGCCTTCCCCCTCCAGGCCGACGGCACGGTGGGTCCCGCCCGCCTTCTGGCTGATGTCACGGAGATGATGAAAACCATGAAAGGCGCGCCCGACGGTCTGAAAGTGGACGCCAAAGGCCATATCTGGGCCACCGGTCCCGGCGGCGTCCACATCATGACGCCGGAAGGCAAACTCCTGGGCCGCATCGGCACTGGCATGGCCACCGGCAACTGCTGCTTCGGCGGGAAAAACCGCGACTGGCTCTACATCTGCGCGGATGCCTTCATCTGCCGCGTGAAAGTCACCGCGAATCAGCAGTAAAGCGGCGCACCGGGGGGCGGCGCTCAGTCTCATCCCCCGTCACCTCCCTCCAGCCCGTCTCATCGGGCGGGGTCAGCGGCCGGATTTTATCCGCGCCTGCGGCGGCTCAGCGCGCCCAAAGCGAGCAGGCCCAGCACTCCGGCCGCAGGCTCCGGCACCGCGACGGAGGTGACCAGAATATCATCAATCCCCACCCATTCATCACTTCCCGGGGCATTGGTGGTCATAATACGCACTTCCAGCTGGGACGCCCCGTTGGCATTGGCGGGCAGGGTCACGCTCACCGGGGTCACCAGCGTGGCCAGGCTTGGCCCGGAGGAGGCGTCCGCCACGTAACCACCCGACAAATTGATGAAATCCCCGGTTCCCCCCACCCGGTACTGCAGGGCAAAGGGCTGCACGGAATTGTCCGTGGAGCCATCAATGTCCACCAGATTATAGGAAATATTGATGGTCGAGACCCCGGTGGCATCCAGATACAGCATCAGATACGGAGCGTCCGCCGTGCCCGATCCCTGGAGGGCCACCACAGGATTCCCGATCTCAAACTCCGCGACGCCGCCCGAGGTGACGGTGTTGGGATTGGTCTGGTTGGCGATCACGTCAATCACATTGAGGGTGTCCGACGCCGTGATCGTCTGGGGGTCCGTGCCGATGGCGATCGTCAGGTCGTCGCCCCTGTAGCCGACGATGCTCGGCACTCCGTTCCAGTCATCATTCGTCGACACGAGAGTGATATTGCTCCAGTCCTGGGAAAAATTACCTCCCACCAGCGAATGAAGGGTCGTGGAGGCGGAGGCGGAGGCCGCGAGCGCAAGACCAGCAGTGGAAGCGGCAAGGAATGTTTTCATAAGCATCGGATGGGGATGAGGTTCCGGACTTGCAGCAGCACACGCACCAGGAGGGCCAGCTTTTAATCCAAAACCAAACGCGCCGGCATTTATTTCACGGGAAAGCTCCTCCCTCAAGTCACGATTCCGCCATGCCCCTTGCGATTTCGGCCTCCGCCATGTCCTTTGCCGCCCGGTTTGGGGTTTCGGAGGCGCTTCCGGCGGACAATGATGATGACTGAGCTGACAGTTCAAACTTCCCAAGTGAGTAATTTTATGGTGTCCCGCCGCCTCCTTCCCCAGTTCCGGTTTCTCATTCCCTCCCTGCCCGCCGCCGTGCTCCTGCTGGGCGCGGCGATCCCGGCCCCGCTGCGGGCGGACGGGCTGCCGGATCAGTTCAAAGGCTCCGGCCTGAGAGTCCGGCTGGTTTCGGACGTCACGGCCATCCAGCCGGGCGCGGTGTTCCACATCGGGCTGTGGATTCAGCATGATTTTGGCTATCACACCTACTGGAGCAACCCCGGCATCGCGGGCGTGCCCACCCATCTGACGCCGGAGCTGCCGCCCGGGTTCACCGCCGGAAATATGATTTACCCGCCGCCCGACAAAGTGAGAATGGCCGGCCTGCGGGTCCACGGTTACGAGCGCGATGTTCTGGTGGCCCTGCCTGTCACCGCGCCGAAAGAGGTCTCCGCTCCGGTGACGATTAAAACCAAAGCCTCCTGGATGTGCTGCCGCACCACCTGCAATCCCGGTTTCGCCGATCTCGCGCTGACCCTCCCGCCCGTCAGCGCCGGTGCCCCCGCCCCGGCTCCGCCAAATACGGAGTGGAAACCGAAATTTGAAACCCTTCTCGCCAGCCAGCCCCCGGCCGCCGCCGGCTGGGTGTTCACCGCCCGGAAAAACGGCGCCGCCATCCATTTGACCGCCACTCCGCCCCCCGGCCTGCCCCTTCCGGAGAAACCGCAGTTTTTCTCCGCGGACAACCTCATCTGCTCTCACCCCGAACAGGGCTGGAAACCGCTCAATGGCAGCCAGACCGTTTCCCTTACCCTTTCCGATTTCCCGCCCAAAGACCCGACCCGTCTCCGCGGTCTCCTCCACTCTCCGGTTTCCTCTCTTCTCCCCGGCACCAGCGAATCCTACGTCTCCCTGGATATTCCCATCCAGCCCGAAGCCGTAAAGTAAAAATTTCTGAAGGAAATTCCGGGTCGCTCTTCCCTCATTCGAAACGCCCTTCGGTGAAATCGATCCGGTAAATCCTGCCCTCGTAACCAATGGCGTAAATATTTCCGGCCGCGTCCTCGCTGAAGGAAACCACCCGCTGCGGCAGGGTGCCGATCTGACGGACGGTTTTCAGAACGCCGTTTTCCAGAGTGACCCCGAAGAGCCGCTTGGAAGTGTAATCCGCGCAGACATACACGCCGTAAAACGACGAGGTTTTATCGCCCCGGTAAACATGCCCGCCGGTGATGGAGTTGCCGTATTTGTGCCGGTAGGCGAAGACTGGTTTGGTGAAAGTCCGGCCCTCCTTGCGGTATTGATTGGAGAAGGGTTCAAAGCCTTCGTAAATGTTCCAGCCGTAGTTTTCCCCGCGCCGGATAATATCCACCTCCTCCACGCGGTCCTGCCCGACATCGGCCAGCCACAGATCGTGATTGAGCCGGTCAAAGCAGAAACGCCAGGGATTCCGCAGGCCGTAAGCCCAGATTTCCGGCCGCGCCTCCGCCTGACCCACGAACGGATTGTCCTTGGGAATGGCGTAAGCCAGGCCGGAATCCTGATGGTCCACGTCAATACGCAGCATCTTGCCCAGCAGCAGCCCCAGATTCTGAGCGTGGCCGTTGGGGTCATTGTGCGGGCCGGTGTCGCCCATGACGAGATACAGAAATCCGTCCGGCCCGAATTCCAGACAGCCGCCGCTGTGGTCCTCGGCCACACTGGCGATTTTCAGAATCAGGCGCGGCGGCTTGCCGGAGTCGCCTTTGAAGTCCGCGTCGAACTCCTTCTCGACCACATGGGTGGTGACTTTGCCCTCCTCGAAAACCTGATAGAAAAGATAATACTTCCGGTTCTCCCGCAGTTTGGGATGAAAGGCCATGTCCAGCAGTCCATTCGGCCCGCGGTCGCTGAAGACCTCGCCGGGAAGATCCGCAAAGACTGTTTTCTCCTCACCGTCCGCCGTCTTTTCCACCCTCCAGATGGTTCCTTTCTGATGAAGGACAAAAAACACGTTTTCCGCTCCGGGCAGCTGCCTCATGGAAGTCAGGCCAACCTCCACCCGGGCGCGCGGGAACTTGAATTCGGTCGTGAAAAAGGGCTTCAACCCCACCGGTTTCGCCAGCGGCGCGATGTCGCCCGGCATGCCGTGATCGCTCACCAGCGTGGATTCCGCCTGTTTCAGGGTGGTCAGGTATTCAATCAGATCCGTGAACTCCTTCACGGTGAGATTCGCGTGCAGCCCTTCCGGCATCAGGGAAATCGGCAGGGCGGACTGCTCTTTGATGTCCGCTGCGGCAATCGACACCAGTTTCCCGTCCACTCCCATGACCGACACCGCCGCGTCCGTCTTCTGCTTGAGTGTCCCCTGAAAAGTCTCCCCCGCCTTCGTCTCCACAAAAACCGCGCCGTAGCCCGGAGAGATGATCGCCGAAGGTGCCAGCACCGATTCCACCAGATCCCACCGGCCAAACGCCTCGCCCGCCGAAAACAGATCGGGCCCCGCCTTGCCGCCGCGTCCATCCACGGAATGGCAGTTCGCGCAGAGCAGTTTCGGATCATTGAAAAGCTTCATCCCCCGCGCGGCGTCGCCTTCATGCGCCCGCGCATATTTGCGGTAGGAATCCACGTTTGGCGGCTGGCCGGGATTTTGCCCCTGCGCCAAAGAGGAAATCCGAACCCCCGCCAGAAATACCAGGAACAGCGGGAAAACGGAAAGGTGGCGGCGCGGGATTTTCATGGGACGGGCGAAGGTGTGGAGTCTGGCGGCCGCCTGTCAACTTCCCAAACCGTTCATCAGCCGCCTTGATCGCGGAAAGCCGCTCCCCCTCTACGTAACTGCGGGCGAGGGTTCTGAGGACAACAAACCGTGTTAAGCCGAAGGAATACAGGCACTTGGAAGGCGGCCCGCCGTCCCGGTTTAAAACCGTCGGGCAGCCAAATCACCACTCCACGACCCCATTTTCATGCAGCCCCAACTCTTTTTCGGATTTGCCCTGAGCCTCGCCGTTTCAGATCCCGTCCCATCCTCCCGCCGCTTCTGGACATCCGGCGCGATCCGCCTGGCCCTGGTTTGTCTCAACCTGAGCGGGGCCGTCGTGACTGCCCGGGCGGTCACCTCCGCCGAGGCCGACACGATCTTCGAAGCCCACAGCAAAGCGTTTTACGCCGAAAAGGACGGCCGCGCCTGGTTCAGGGAATCCACGGAAGGCGGCAAGGTTTCCTACTGGATGCGTGCCGAGCAGATGGAGATGGTGCTGGATGTTTTCGAGCGGACGAAAAATCCGCAGCAGCTGGAAATGTTCACGAAGCTGTTCCACGGATTCCTCGCCGACCACGGCCGGAGCTGGGCGCACAATGAGTTCAACGACGACATCATGTGGATGGTCATCGCCTGCACCCGGGCGCATCTGCTGGGCGGCAACAAGGAGTTTCTCGACGTCGCGAAGGAGAATTTTGACCTCTGTTATGCCCGCGCCATTTCTCCGGAACTTGGCGGCGGGCTGTGGTGGAAAACCAACAACCAGTCCAAAAACGCCTGCGTGAACGGACCCGGCGCCATCGCCGCTTTTCTGCTCGGCAAGGCCACCGGCGACGCCGCTTATTCCGCCAAGGCGAAGGAGCTTTTCCTCTGGGAAAAAGCCACTCTGTTTGACGCCGCGACAGGCCGGATCTCCGACAGCATCAACATCCGGGGCCGCGTGCACCGTATGGCCCTGACCTACAATCAGGGCACTTTTGTGGGCGCGGCCCATCTGCTCGGTTTCCATGCCGAGGCGAAGCTGGCCGCCACGTTCACCATGAACGAGCTGTGCAAGGATGGCTATCTGCCCGGCGGCAACGAGAAGGGGGATGGCGGCGGATTCAACGGCATCGGCGTGCGCTGGATTGCCCGCTTCATGCGGGATCAGAAGGAACAGGCCGCCTTCGAGCCCTGGCTGCAGAAAAACGCCGACGCCGCCTGGCAGGCCCGCCGCGCCTCCGACAATCTCTGCTGGAACCGCTGGCCGCAGCCCACGCCGGACGGCACCCGTTTCTCCTGGGGCTGCAGCTCCGCCGTGGTGATGCTCCAGGTCGCCCTGCCCCCGGCGTCAACGTCAGCGCCCACCCCCACATCCGCTCCGGAGCCCGCAAAGACGGAAGCTCCCAAAGAAACGCCGAAGTGAACCACCGCCCGCGATGGCGATAACCCCCGGGTTGGCCCGTCGTCGGCCAGCAAGATAAAAAATAATCCCGTGATCCGAAACCTCCCCGCCCGGACCCTGCTTCCGCTGTTTTGCCTCATCGCGTCCGCTTTGAACGGCCAGGCCAAACCCCTGCCCCCAGCCGTCATGGACTTTTCCTGGTGGTCGCTCCAGCCGGTGGCGCGGCCCGCCGTGCCCGAGGGTCCGGAAGCCAATCCCCTGGACCGCTTCCTGAATGCCGAAATCAAAAGCCGGGGCCTCAAAGCCGTCGGTTCCGCTGACAAAGCGTCCCTGCTGCGGCGCGTTTACCTGGACCTGATCGGCATTCCTCCCTCTCCGGCGGAGCAGGAGGCTTTTCTGGCGGACCCGTCGCCGGAGGCTTATGAAAAGGTGGTCGATCAGCTGCTGACCAATGAACAGCACGCCGTCCGTTACGCCCGGCGCTGGCTGGACGTGATGCGTTACGCCGACGCCGACGAGCGCATGACCGCCGCGCCGGGCATTTACCTCTGGCGCGACTGGGTCATCAACGCCCTCCAGGATGATCTTCCCTACGACGAGTTCGTGCAGATCCAGCTCACCGGCCGCCGCGCCGGCGAGCGCACGCAAATGTCCGACACCGGCCACCGATCCCGCAGGGAGCCGCGTCCCGGCGATCAGTTCGCCCTCGGTTTTCTCGCGCGGGGCACGGGAGAGAATCCGCAGGATCTGGCCATCAACGCCGCCGACACTGTCTCCACCGCTTTCATGGGCATGACCGTTGGCTGCGCCAAATGCCACGACCACCTCTACGACCCCATCACGCAGAAGGATTTCTATGCGATGAAGGCGCTCTTCGATCCCCTCGTCCTGCGCAAGCTCACGCTCGCCAGCGCGGCGGACCTCGTCGCCAGCGGCAAGGCCATGGCCGAAGCCGAGAAAAAACGCGCTCCGGCGGAGAAGGAACTCAACGACTTCATCGCGCCGTTTAAAGCCAGGCTTTACGAGGACCGCGTCCTGATGCTGCCGCCGGAAACCCAGGCCATCATCCGCAAACCGGAAAAACAGCGGACTGTAGCCGAGCAGAAAATCGCCGACGATTATTTCCCCATCCTGCGCATCGACGGCGACAAGCTCAACGAGGCCATGCCGGAGGAGGCGCGCCGCAAAAGGCAGGAGCTGGAGCGCAAACTCAACGAGGCCGGCGGGGATCAGAACCGTCAGCGCGGGCCGGCGCTGCCCGTGTTTTACACGGTGGAGGTGGACGGTCTGCGGGAGCAGGAGAAAAGTTATGTCCTGACCAGCGGAGACCCTCTGCGCCCGGAGCTGAAAAATGAGGTCCAGCCCGGCTGGCCCTTCTCAAAAGGCGCGCCGGACTTCCGGGACGGCCGCATCGAGGCCTTTGCGGATTGGCTGACGGCTCCGGAAAATCCCCTCTTCGCCCGGGTCGCCGTGAACCGCCTGTGGCAATGGCATTTCGGCGAGGGCCTGCTGACAAACACCAGCGACTTCGGCAAACTCGGCGGCAAGCCCTCCCATCCCGCCCTGCTGGACTGGCTGGCGGCGGAGTTTGTGGCTCGCGGCTACAGCATGAGGGAAATGCACCGTCTGATGGTGACTTCGGAGGCTTACCAACGCGCCTCGGCGGCGGACGCGGAATTCGCGGCAAACCGGACCATCGATCCCGGCAACACCACACTCTGGCATTTCCGTCTTCAGCGGCTGGAGGCGGAACCCATCTGGGATTCCATGCAGGCCGCCGCCGGCAGTCTGGATCTGAAAGTGGGCGGTCCCTCCTTCGACATCCGGGGACGCAATGGCGGCGGCGGCAGAGGAGGGGACGGCAACCGTTTCCGCAATGATTTCGCCAGCGGCGGCGGGTCCAATGCCAGGCGGCGCGGCGCTTACATCATCCGCGGTTATTCCTCCAGCCGCGACGTCACGCCCAATTTCCTGCAATCCTTCGACGTGGATGACGGCCGCGCGCCCTGCCCTCTGCGCACCCGGACGGTCACCGCTCCCCAGGCCCTGTTTCTCATGAACAGCCCGGACATCGACAAAACCAGTGACGCCCTGGCCGACCGTCTGCGGGAGGAGAGCAAAGGCGATCTGCCCCGCGCCGTGGACCTCGCTTACCGCATCACCTTCTCCCGGCCGCCCTCCCCGGCGGAAAAGGACAACGCCCTGGGATTTCTGGGAAATGACGCCGCCCGGCTGAAACAATTCTCCTGGCTGCTCTTCAACTTGGATGAATTTATTTATGTCAGATAATCCTTCCTCCTCCGCGATCTACCCCTGCGGACGCTTTGCCCGCCGCCGGTTTTTCCACCAGCTCGGCGGCGGATTCCTCGGCCTCGCGCTCGGCGGCCTGTGGGCGGAGGCCGGGGAGATCAAAACCGTCAGCAATCTCCCCGATCACGCGGCCAAGGCCAAATCCGTGATCTTCCTTTTCATGTGCGGCGGGGTCAGCCACATCGACACCTTCGACCCCAAGGACAACAAGTGGGCCGGCAAATTCATCGACGCCATCGGCTTCGGCGACAACCTCGCGGAGATGAAGCGCCCGGTGATTCCCTGCCTGCGCACCTTCACCCGGCACGGGAAATCCGGCATTCCCGTCTCCGACTGGTTTCCCCATGTCGGCGGGGTGATCGACGACATTGCGGTCGTCCGCTCCATGTGGTGTCACGAGGGCAACCACTTCCCCGCCGTCATCGAGACCCAGACCGGCCAGCGCGGACGGCAGTTTGACCACCCCACTTTCGGCAGCTGGGTGTCCTATGCCCTGGGAAGCGCCAACAAAAACCTCCCCGCCTTCGTCAATCTCGGCCGCCCCTCCTCGCCCGTGCAGCTGACCGGCGGATATCTCGGCGCCTCCGTGGCCGCGACGCCTTTCCAGGCCGGCGAGACGCCCATCCCGAACCTTTACCCGCCCAAAGGCGGATCCGCCGCCGAGCGCGACCGGCAGATGCAAATGCTGCTGAGGATGAACCAGGAATTCCGCGAAAACTACGCCATCAATTCCGACATCCAGGCCCGCGCCAAAGCCTACGAACTGGCCGCGCGCATGCAGCTTTCCGCTCCCGAAGCCGTCGATTTCTCCAACGAGCCCGCACACGTGAAGGAACTCTATGGCATCGGCGGCGGGGACACGGATGAATTCGGCAAACAGCTCCTCCTGGCGCGCCGCCTGGCCGAGCGCGGCGTCCGCTTCATCCAGATCTGCCATGCCGGCGGCGGCAATGGCGCCTGGGATTCCCATGGCGACATGAAGACCCATGAACCCCTCTGCCGCGCCACGGACAAGCCCATCGCCGGCTTGATCCGCGACCTGAAACAGCGCGGCATGCTGGACGAGACGCTGGTGGTCTGGACCAGTGAATTCGGCCGCACCCCCTGGTCCCAGAACACCACCGGCCGCGATCACAATCCCAAAGGCTACACCTCCTGGATGGCCGGCGGCGGCATCAAAGGCGGCGTGGTCCACGGCGCGACGGATGAGGTCGGCTACAAAGCCGTCGATTCCCCCCACTACTGCAGCGACCTCCACGCCACCATCCTGCACCAGCTGGGCCTGGAAGCGGCCTCCATGGAAGTGCAGAGCCTCGGTCGGACCATGCGCCTCGTCGAGGAGGGCAGCCGCATCCGCGAAATCATCGCCTGACGGCCCACCGCCGTCACCAGCGGCAGCCGTCGGCAGAATCACCATC
>JAZKFB010000070.1:0-60381 GCA_040386695.1 Verrucomicrobiota bacterium | reverse complement strand
CCGCAACCGCCGCGCACCATCCCGCAACCGCCGCGCACCATCCCGCAACCGCCGCGCACCATCCCGCAACCGCCGCACACCATCCCGCAACCGCCGCACACCATCCCGCAACCGCCGCACGCCATCCCGCAACCGCCGCACGCCATCCCGCAACCGCCGCACGCCATCCCGCAACCGCCGCACGCCATTCCGCAACCGGCGCGCATCATCCCGCAACCGCCGCACGCCATCCCGTAACCGGCGCGCATATTTGCCGGAGCATGGCGGGACGCCAGTTTTCCGGATTCCCTGGAAACGCATGAAAGCTTGTGCGGATTCCACCGATTGATACTCTGCCGCCATGAAAACCATTCCCGCTTTAATCCTGGGCCTTCTGGCCCTCACTCCCGTCCTCCACGCCGCTGACGCCGACAGCAGCCTCATCGCCGACGGCGCCAAAGTCGAAGTTCTGAGCGAAGGTTATCTCTTCACCGAAGGCCCGGCCGTCGATGCCGAGGGCAATGTGTTCTTCACCGATCAGCCGAATGACCGCATCGTGAAATACACCGCCGCCGACGGCACCTTCTCCGACTGGCTCAAACCCGCCGGCCGCAGCAACGGCACCTTTTTCGATAAAGCCGGCAACCTCCTCGCCTGCGCGGACGAAAAAAACGAACTCTGGTCCATCGCTCCGGACAAGAAAGTCACCGTCCTGCTCAGCGACTTCGGCGGCAAACCGCTCAACGGCCCCAACGACCTCTGGATCCGCCCCGACGGCAATTTCTTCTTCACCGATCCTCTTTATAAACGCGATTACTGGACCCGCGACAAAAGCCGCCAGCAGCCGGGCGAATACGTTTATTACTTCGACATCAAAACCAAAACGGCCACCCCCGTGGCCACCGACCTGAAGCAGCCCAACGGCATCATCGGCACGCCCGACGGCAAAACTCTCTACGTCGCCGACATCGGCGCGCGGAAAACCTATTCCTACACCGTCAAACCCGACGGCACCCTGGAGAACAAAACCCTCTTCTGTGAAATGGGCTCCGACGGTATGACCATCGATGCCGAAGGCAACGTTTACCTCACCGGCAGCGGCGTCACCGTCTTCGACAAAACCGGCAAAAAGCTCACCAACATCCCCATCCCCGACGGCTGGACCGGCAACGTCAGCTTCGCCGGCAAGGACCGTCAGTTGCTCTTCATCACCGCCAGCAAAAAGGTCTATGGCGTGAAAATGAAAGTGAAGGGCGCTTACTGATTGAAATCAGCGCACGCCATTCCGTCCCCGCGCGTCTAACTTTTTCCGCTGCGGATGAAACACATCAAAAGAGCCATTCAGGTTCTGCTCCCCCTCGGAGCAGTCCTGATGGTCGCGGCAAAGACGGGACTGCTGCCGTCCGGCACTCCTCTGGATTATTTTGCACCGGCGCCATCCTTTGCCAGACACTGGATTCAAAAACTGCGACATTGCGGAAACACCGCGGCCGCCCAGGAGGCGCTTCTGAAAAATAAGGAGGGGGGACGGGGCGTGACCATGGACGATGGAACCTGGGTGGCGGTGGCGATGGAGCATGACTGCTGCACGGGTGCCGGATTCAACGCCACGGTATATGTCACATCGCTGGGCGGGGCGTTTGTGGATTCCAATTCCTGCTACTGTGGATTTCTTCCACTTGGAGAGGAACTTTACGGTTACGACAGGCGGAGCATCCCGGCTTTCCTCGCCTCAGTGGAAGCCAGTGGGAAGCATCTGGTCCAGCCTTGACCGCTCTATCCATCTCTCTCCCTCCTGTCCGGTCAGCGTGTGTCTTTGCCATCATTTCATCCCCGCCACCAATCAGAACTCCCTGACCATAGCCTTCGATCTCTTTTCAATCCATGAATCTCTCCTTCCTTTCATTGAGCCTCGTGACTCTGACCGTCTCTCTTTTTCCTGTAGTCTCCCGGGCTCAGCCCACATCATTGAATAGAGTGGAGAAGGCCGATTTCGGCAAAACCAAGGACGGCTCCGCCGTCAAACTGATCACTCTGCGCAACGCCAAAGGCATGAGCGTGCAGATCATCAGCTACGGCGCGATCATCAAGGAGCTTCACGCTCCCGACCGGGACGGCAAATTCACCAACGTCGTCCTGACCACCGGCACTCTGGAGAAATATGAGCGCTTCAATGGAGCCGCCGCCGTCATCGGCCGCGTGGTCAACCGCATCGCGGGCGCGCAGTTTGAGCTGGACGGTCAGACCTACAAACTGCCGGCGAACGAAAGGAAAAACACCATCCACGGCGGCCGCAAAGGTTTTGCCCAGGCGGTCTGGACCGTCGCGGACACTCCGGCCAAAGAGGGCGAATCCTCGGTGACTCTGACCTACCTGAGCAGGGACGGCGAGGAGGGGTTTCCGGGAAATCTGAAGACTTCCGTGACCTACTCCCTCACGGACAGCAACGAATTCCGCATCGACTACGCGGCCGAAACCGACAAGCCCACCATCGCCAATCTGACCAACCACGCCTACTGGAATCTCGCCGGCGGCGGCAGCTGTCTGGATAATATTCTGACGATTCCCGCCGAAAAATACACCCCGTCCGACGCCGATCTGATTCCCACCGGCGAAATCCTGCCGCTCAAAGGCACGCCCATGGACTTCAGCCAGCCCGCCCGCATCGGCGAGCGCATGAGCCAGCTGAAACCCAACCGGAACGGCTATGATCATAACTACGTCCTCGGTCCGGACAAAAACCTGAAGCTGGCCGCCCGTCTGGAGGAACCCCAAAGCGGCCGCATCATGGAGGTCCGCACCACCCAGCCCGCCGTGCAGCTCTACACCGGCAACCACATGGGAAACACCGCCGTCTGCCTGGAGACCCAGCAATACCCCGACGCCATCCACCACGCGAATTTCCCATCCATCGTCATCCGCCCCGGCGAGCCCCTGAAGGAAACCACGGTCTTCACCTTCCTGGCAAAATAGCGCGTCAGTTCCCGGCTTTGGCCACCTTATTTACAGGCAGGATGCCCGCTCCGCTCCAGGGACAGGAGCATGGGGGAAATCTCCAGCGTAAGCCTTTGATGCCCGCCCTGTCCGGGCTGCGGATTTCCCGGGAGCGGGCAGGCTTGGGAGAGGCGGAAAAATTTCTGTCCGGTCGGCGCGGCGCGGTGTCTTGTTTTCAGGATGACCTCCTCCACCGTCCCCCTTTCCAACACCCCGCTCTCCGACCGGGAGCTGCTCACGGCCTTTGTCGGGATGGCCGACGGCGCCGCCTTCGCGGCGATCACGGAGCGCCATCTCGGTCTCGTCTACGGCACGGCCTTCCGCCGCACCCGCTCGCGGGAAATGGCGCAGGAGGCGGCGCAGAACACCTTTTGCCGTCTCGCCCGGCATGCGCCGCGGGTATGGGTGGGCGCCAGTCTCGCTCCCTGGCTGCACGCCGTGGCCCTGCGGGAGGCGGGCACCCTCATGCGCGCCGAGTCCGCGCGGCAACGGGCACTGGACCGCCTGGCCGCCTTCGCGGCGGCGGAGGACGGGGGGCCGGCCATCCGCTCCGCTCCGCCCGGCAGCGAGCATCTGGATGAAGCCTTGGCCGCGCTTCCGGAAGCCGCGCGCCGCGTGCTCATTCTGCGGTATCTTCAGGGCCTGAGCCTGCGGGAGGTGGCCCTTGAGGAGGACACCTCCGAGGAAGCCGCGCGCAAACGCGTGACCCGCGCTCTGGACCGCCTGACCCGTCTCCTGGCCCGGCGCGGCGTGACGGCGGCCGGCGTCACCGCCTGTCTGGCGGCCGCCCCCGTGCTGTGGCCCGCGCCTTCCACCGCCGCCGCGCTGGCCGGCCGGGCGCTGGAGCAGGCGGCTATGTCCGCCGCCGGCCTCACCGCCCCTGTTATCACCACCATGACCTCGTCCAAACTCTCCTTCTGCACCGCCGCGCTGGCCGTCGCCGCCTGCCTGCCCCTTGGGTATGCCGTCCACCGCGGAACGGAACCCCCGCCGCCTTCCGCCGGAGAAGCGCGGGGCGGAACCCTGGCCGCCGCGTCCGCGTCCCCGGACTCCGCTTTCAAAGACAGCGCCCTCTTCGCGGAATGGCTGCGCCTTCACGAGGAGCACGGGCACGACGCCGCCGCCATGCCCGCGCTTTTTCAAGCCATCCAGGAGGGGCCGGACCCCTTCCGCCGCCGCGCCTTCCGCTCCGCGCTGGTGGCGGAGTGGGCGCAGGTGGACCCCGCGGGCGGTCTCGACTTTCTCCTGCTGGATCAAAACGGGGATGAGCACACCCCCCGCCAGCTTTTCGGCCAATGGCTGAAGCGCGATCCCCAAGCCGCCATGGCCAAACTGAGGACCACCGGCGCGGCGGGCGACACGCTCGCGGCGCAAATGCTCACCGATATCGCGAAAGCCGCTCCGGAGGAAGTTCCCGCCATCGCCGCGAAGCTGCCTCCGGCGAAAAACCGCGACCGGGCACCAGCCGTGGCGGACGCCTTCGCTTTCTACGCGGAGAAAAATCCCGAGGCCGCCCGCGCCGCCGCCGAGGCCCTCGCCGGCCACTACCGGGGCGAGGCTCTGGAAGGCGTGGCCAAAGCCTGGGCCAAGCGGGACATGGACGCCGTCATCGCCTGGACCGCCACCCTGCCCGACGGCACGGACCGCGACTCCGTGCTGCGCAGCGCGCTCGCCGGGCTGGCCTCGGTGGATCCCGCCGCCGCACTCGAAAAAATAGGCATTGTCCCCCCGGGAGGGCAGGGTTCCTCCGATACCACCGCCGACCGCCTGATGGGGGCGATCGGGGAAAAGGACTTCGACATTGCCGCGCGCTGGCTGCGGGACCATCCCGGAAAAACCCCCGGGCAAAACCACCAAGGACTGGCGCACGCCGCGGGACTGGCGCTCAACGCGGATCCTGTCGCGTTTCTGGACCGCCAGCTCGCCGAAGGCACCCTTAAAACCATAGGACAGGCTGTGAACCTCGCCCTGATGGGCGACGCCAACTCCCAGCTCGGCAAAGTCTGGGAATGGCTGAAGCAGCACCCGGACGAGGCCTCTCTGGAGCACCTGCGCGAGTCGGTGGCGAGATCCGCAATCCGGCAGGGAACGGACCTCGCCATGAAGATTGCCCGGGAAGCGCCCGCCGGCAAAGAGGGCGACGATGTCCGGCGGACCGTCGCCCAAAGTCTGCTCCACGACGGCGAGGAAAGCAGCCGGATGGAGGAGCTGCTGGGAAAAGCCCCGGAGGCGCTGCGCGCGGACCTCATCCGCGTCTGTTTCGGTTCTCTGCAGGCGAATAATCTGAGCGATCCCGCGCGCTGGGTAGCCCGCCTGGAGTCCATCCCGGAAGCGGAGCGCGCCGGTCCCGCGAAACGGCTGGCGTTCGTCTGGGCGGGCCAGAATCCAGCGGAGGCCGCGCACTTTGCCGCTGGATTGCCGCAGGGCGGCGGCCGCTCCGACGCCCTGAGGAACGTGGCCGGAGCCTGGATGAAACAGGACGCCCTCGCGGCTTCGGAATGGATCGCCACGCTGCCCGCCGGCCCGGACCGCGACGCCGGCGCGGACATCGTGGTGAATGAAATCCTGGAGGACTCCCCGTCCGACGCCTGGGAATGGGCCGTGTCCATCACCGCTCCCGCGCTCCGGCTGCACTGCGGTGGGCAAGCCCTGCGCAGCCTGGCGGAGAGCGACCCCGCGGAGGCCGCCCGCCTCATCACCGCCTCCGCGCTGTCCGAGCCGGAAAAACAACAGCTCCGCGCCGCCGCCGGCCTCTCCACTCCCTGATCTGAAAAATGGGAGCCCGGCCATCCTGGCTGGGCGCTCAGCCTTTTCGATGGACGGGTTGCTTCCGGTAAATGGCTTTTACGCACAGGCGGGACGCCTGTGCTCCCATTTTCAGACCGTCCCTATAGCACTTGTTTCCCCGCCTTTTGCCAACACCCGCGTCCTCTGGCAGCACCCCATTTTCCTTCAGTCATGAAACGCCTTCGCCTTCTCCTCATCTCCTCACTGGCGGGACTCGCCGCCGGTTTCGGCTACCGCGCTTTCCAATACCACCGTCAGCTTTCCCCCGCCGCGGAGGCCGCCCCTCCCGCGTTGACCCCGTCGGCCGCCCTGCCGGAGGACCGCTCCTCCCTCCCTCCAGGCCCGCCGGAGGAAAGCGCCCTGATCGCCCGGTTAAAAACCGACCTCGCCCGCTCCGCCGCGCTTTCCGACGACGTCACCCGCTGGCTGCACTGGATGACGGCGGTGGAAAAAGCCGCTCCCGCCGACTACCCGCGCCTGGCCAGCATGGCCAAAGACCTGCCCGGCGCCCTGGAGGCCCTCGCCGCCAAATGGATCGAGAGCGATCCCCGCAGCCTTTTCGACGCCTGCGTGGGCGGCAACCAGGGAGCCACCGGATTCCCGACCCAGGAGCTCGCGCGGCTTCTTTTCAATGCCTGGCCAAGGAAGGATCCGGCGGCCGTCTTCGCCGCCCTCGAAAGCCACCCCTCGATCCAGCTCAGCTGGCAAACCGCGGCGCTGGACATCCTCAGCGAAATCGACCCCGAGCGCAGCCTCATCACCATGAGTAGGATCCGCATTTACGACCACAGCTTCAACATGACGCACCTTGAAAAATGGATCGCGGCGGATCCCGCACACGCCGCGAGGGTCGCTCTGGAGAACCCCTACGGCACCGTCACCGGGAAGGCGGTGGAAAGGATCGGCAGGGAATGGGCGCGCCGCGATGCCGAGGCCGCCCTGGCCTTCGCCTCCTCCCACAACAACACCGAGCTCAGCCGCGACCTCGCCAACCACGTCATCAGCCACTGGGTGGAGCGGGATTTGAGCAAAGCCTCGGAATGGCTCGCGGCCGCCGACGAAAGCACCCGAAACCGCCTGCTGCCGTCCTTCGTCGCCGCCTGGGGGCAAAAGGACGCCGCCGCCGCGCTCCAGTGGAGCCTGACCAACACTGACGGCGGCCGACAGAGGGCGGTCATCGAGGCCCTGGTGAGAGAAACCGCCGAAAAAAAACCAGACGCCGCCGCCGCCATGGTGACCGGTATGGAGGCCTCCCCGGGACGCCGCCACGCCGCCGTCATCTTCGCCGGCGAACTGTATGATATAGGCTGGATGCAGAACATTCCCGAAAACGCCGACGGCACCGCCAAAACCATCCAGTGGCTGAACCAGTTGGACCCGGAAGCCCGCAAAGCGGCCATCGGCAGGGTCGAGGAGCCTTGGAATGAGCAGGACCCGCAAAGCTTTGCCAACTATCTGCTCACCCCCGCCGGGCAGGACGCCGGCCCGGAGATCATGGCCGCCGCCGCCCGCGCGCTCGGCCAACAGAAAACGGTGGAGGCCATCCAGTGGGCCAGCGGCATCAAAAGCGAAAACCGCGATCAAGCCCTGAGCGAGACCTTCGGCGGCTGGATCAACGCCCAGCCTGAGGCCGCCATGCAGTGGCTGGGAAAACTCCCCCCTGACGATCCCCGGCGCGAAAGCTTTTACTTCGGCGCCGCCAGGGACATCCTGCCGGGCGACGCCTTTCCGGAACTGGAGGACGAGGACGGCAACCACTCCCCCGACCCCGCTCCCGTCCGCGACCTCGCCCGGCAACTCGCCACCGATCCCGCCGCCGCCCGCGCCACCTTGGAAAAACTCCCCCTGGGCGACACCGATCGCGCCAGAGCGCTGACGCGGCTCGGTCTGGGGCTGTAAGGACCGCGCTTCCCCCGGTCCTCCCGGGCCTGCTTCAGGGCCTGCCGGGTCAGCAGCATTTCAAAAAAACCCTGTGTCAGATCCTTCGCGTCCTCCGCCCCGCGCGGAAGAAATCCGGCCTGAAAGACGCTGCATTTTTCCTCACCTCACCTTCCCTCGTCCACGCGCTCGTCCCGCTGGTAAATTGGCAGCTGCCGCGCGGGCACGGTGAAGGCGAGGATCATCATTGACGTTCCGTAAACGCGCCCGAAGCGCTCGCCCAGCCAGGAGCCGTCCTCGCTCTGCTCCTCCAGATAGTGCGGATACATCCAGTCGGCATACCCGCGCCAGTATTTGCCGCCGAGCTGGAACATGCCCTGGGCGTTGTAGTAGTTGCCGTAAAATTCAAACTCCGCTCGCGGCAGGGACTGATGGTTTTCCAGAATCCAGTCCCCGGCCTTCAGATTCTCCTGAGTGCCGTGCCGGCCGCACAGTTCCAGACACAGCAGCCCGGCCCCGGTCAGGGAATCCTTGTGCTGCGCGGTGTCCATATAACCAAAATGCCCGATCCGCCGGTCAAACCGCCGCTGGGTGTAGGCCACCGCCGCATCAATGGCCTGCGGAGGCACCTGCGCTCCATTCAGCCTAGCGGAACGCAGCGCCATCAAAGCCCAGCCGCTGCACGAAAGGTCGCTGTCGTTGGAGGTCGGCTGATACCGCCAGCCGCCCTGATGCTCGATCGATTTCGGCACCGCCTGCGCGCGCAGGAGGATGCTCAGAGCCTTCGGCAGCACCTCGTCAATCCGCCGCTGCCTGGCGGGATCGACCATGCCCGACACCTCGCTCAGAAACAGGGTGCTGATGTTATGGGCATACATCGGCCCGTTGCCGTGATCCCCCGCGTCGATCAGCCCCTCGGGACTGCTCTTCACCAAAGCGTAGTCAATCCGCCGGTTGATGGCGTCCCCGTATTTCCCCAGGCCCGGCAGATGCCCCTGCGCCAGAAAGGCCATGCCCACCAGCGACGAGATGCCGGTGCTGCGCCCGTGCGCGTCCGGAAAGGTCCCGTCCGGCTGCTCCGTGCTCAGCAGATATTCAAACCCCCGCTCCACCGCCCGGCTGGCCCGCGCCTCATACTGACGGAAAACATCCCCCGCGTCCTGAGCCCGGCATTCCCCGGCAAGGAAAAGACCGGCAGCGTTAATCAATAGCAAAATTCGTCCGGGCACCCGCCCAGGCGGTGGCCGAAGGCTTTGGACTGCGGGGGACTTGTCCCCGCTTTGGGAAAGGCGGCTTGCCGCCGTCGCGTGACCCGCCGCAAAACCCGCGAATGTCCGCCAGGGGCGTCCGGCGCGGGACAAGTCCCGCTCGGGAAAGCGGTGACAAGTCACCGCAGTCCAAAGCTTCCGCCATACAGGATTCAGCGGTTTCATTTCGCTTTCCCTCCTCCTTTGGCCAGGGCTCCGAAATAGGCCTTCACCAGCTCCCGGTATTCCGGCGGCACCTGATCGCTGGCCGCGCTGTCCACGCCGCCGAGCACGCCTTTCAGCTTCGCCCAGTCGCCCGGGGAAAGCCCCAGTTTCGCCAGCTCCGGCGGCAGTCCGCCATTGGCCGTGTCCGCCTGGAGAATGTCGCCACCGTCCCTGCCCGGCTGGCCGGACTCATTGGGCCGGCCGTTCGCTCCTTTGGCCTCGGAACGCTGCCCCGCCGTCTGCGGCGTGTTGGCGTTTTTTGGAACCCCCGCCGCCTGCATGGCCGTGGCGGCGGCGGCGGTCAATTTTTCCGCCGCCAGCCGCGCGGCTCCCGCGCCCTGCCGCATGGACGGCTGCTGCCCCTGCTGCTGCCGCTGGCCCGCCTGCTCCGCCGCCTGACCGGCCTGTTTGGTGCCCTCGTTCAAGGACTCACCGTGAGCGCCAATGACCCCGGCCAAAACCTGCAACTGCAGGTCCAGGGCGTCGAAAGAGGACGATGCCGCCTCCAGCGCCAGCTTGGAAGCCGTGGCCGCTGACTGCCCCGGAGCGGCGGGGGCTGTCTTCGATGATGCCTCATCCCCGTCCACCGCCGCCGTCACCGTCTCCGCAGCGGCCGCCGGTTTGGTGTCACCGGCACCACTGGCAGCGGCCCGATCAGTCTGATCAGCAGATGCCGCAGCCCCGGCGGTCCTGGCCGCCGCATTGCCCGCCTGGGCCGCGTTTGCCGCCGCCTGTCCGTCATTTTCCGCTCCAGCCGTTTTGTTTTCGCTGTGGGTCGGCTCGCCTGCGGCGGGATCGCCGGTCTGCGGCTTGGCGGCCTCGGCGACGGCCCTGGCCAGTTCCTCACCGGAGGCTTTGGCCTGTTTCACCGCCTCGCCCAGGCTGTTCTGCACCTGATAAGCCGCCTCCTGCGATCCCGCGCTCTGCTCAATCTGATGCGACGACTGAATTTGAAACTCGAAGGTTTTCTCCTCCAGCGCCTTGGCTTCGGCCAGTAAAGCCTGCTGCGCCGCCGCCGCTTCCGCCTGGGCCTGCGCGGTTCCCGCCGCCGCGATTTTCGCCTCAATCTCCGACTGTTTTTTAGCCAGGGATTTAGCCGTCGCCGCCAGCTCCGCCGCCTGCGCGCCGGACTTCCTCAACTCCTCCTGACGTCCCTCGGGATTGCGGTTCCGGTTCTCATCCATCAACTGCTTCGCCCGTTCCGCCACCTTGCGCTGAGCCTCCAGCCACTTCCGCTGTTCCTCCGGCGTCGGTCCCGCCGGGGCCGCCGGCGGTTGCTGCCCGGAAGCTTGAGTCACTTTCGGCTGATCCGCCGCGCCAGACTCCGGAGTGCCCGGCTTTCCAGGATCCGTCTGATCTGACCGATCCGCCTGATCCGCTATCCCGGAAGCCTCCGCCTCCCGCGCCAGCTCCTTCTGCTGCTCGGCGATATCCGCCAGCTGCGCCAGCTTCTTCACGTCCTCCTTTTTCTTGTCCAGCTCCTGCTGCTGCTCCTCCAGCTTCTGAAGCGCCTGCTCCAGCTGATCCTTCGCGGTCTGCGCCAGATTCGCCCGCGTCTCCTGCTTGTCCGTCAGCGGAATCTCCTTCGTGTTGTTCGACGCCGGCTTCATCATTTGCTGGGCGATCTGCGCCAGGTCCGGCGTCTGCTTCGCGAAGGCCGTGTTCTTCATGCGCTCCGTCAGAGCCTCCATCTGCTTCTGCGCCTTATCCAGATGCGCGGCCGTGCTCTCCAGATCCTTCAGCACATTGTCCGACATTTTGTCATCATGGCGCAGACGGTCCGGCTTGTCGTTCAGACGGCCCTTCGCATCCTGAAGCTCGTTCCGCACCTGGTTCATGCGCTCCTTCAGCTCCTGATGCTGCGCCGCGAACACCTGCTCCGTCAGCGACCTCGCTCCACGCCTCATCCGGACCAGAATCTCCCGGCTCTCGCCCATCTGGGGTCCTTTCAAATCCGGCGGCAGATTGTCCTCCACCACCACCGCCACCCGGAATTCCTGACCATCCGGCACCGGCACCTGTTTCAAATCCAACACTGCGCCTCCCCGCCAACTGTCCTCCATGCCCGCTTCCGCAACGCGCTCAGGCAGTGCCTCCACCGGCAGGAAAACATCCGCCTTCCCCTGAACCCGGATCCGCAGCTTCACCGCTGAAAATCCCACATCCTCAGTCGCCGTGTAAGCCATCGGCAGCTTCTCGCTCGGCCGCAGCTCCATTTCGGAATCCGCCGGACTTTCCAGCACCACCAGCGGCGCGCGGTCCTGGAGCGCGCGGATCGGCAGCTTCACGGCCCGGTTGGTGATGCCGTTGGAATCCGTCAGGCTGGCATGCCATTCCGTCTCCAGCCCAACGGGCAGAACCGTCGTCCAGTTCAGCACCGGATGCTCCGGACCGCCCGTCACCTTCACCTCAGGAACCGCCGTCTCGCCGATAAAAATCTCCGCCTTCTCCACCGCCCGGTTCAGCGGCGCGCTGACCGAAACCGCCGTTCCCGCAAAGGCCGCGATCTCTCCCGAAGCCCCGGGTTTGACCTCGTCGGCGCGCTTCATGTAATCCGGAAAATGATACGTCAGGGTCATGTTGCCGGTCTCCGGCCGCTCCATCACCGTCACGGTGAAGCCGGCGCTGACCGCCTTGCCGCACACCACGCGTGCCGTGAATCCCTCGTTCACCGCCGGCAGACGCAGGGCATAGCCGGTCTCGCCCTCCTCCGTTTTCACGGCGGCGTCCGGCATCAGCGTCTCCACCAGCGTGCGGCCGATGGCGTCGGTCATGCGAAGCTCCACGCGCTCCGTTTTTCCTGAAACCGCCACCTCAATGGCCAGCGGGTCCCCTTTGGCCAGCACCTGGCTTTGCGTGATCACCCGGATGCGGTCCGCCCAGGCATTGCCCACGTCCGCCATCGGGGCCAGGGCCCGCGCCAGCAGCAGTGGAGCCTGATGCGGCCACACCGCCAGCACCGCCACCAGCACGCCCGCCGCCGCCAAAGCCCAGCGTTTGGCCACGCGCGAACGCTGCGGTCCCAAATGCTGCGCCGGGTCCAGCGTCGCCGCATCCGCCACCGCCGCCCGCACCACCTCCTCCAGCAACTCCCGCGATCCCTCATCCGGCGGCCCGTGGCGGTCGTCCATCAATTCCACCGCTGTGGAAATCCGTTCCTGAAGCTCCGGATGCCGCGACTCCAGCCACAGCGCGACACTGGTCAAACTGATGCGCCGGCTCAGCGGCCGCAGCCAGTAAGTCCAGGCCGTCCAGCCCGTCAGGCCCAGCGCCGAAAGCGAGGCCGCCAGCCGCAGCGGCATCCATTCCAGGGAAAACGCCGCGTCCGCCGCCATCACCGCCAGCAGCCCGCCCGTGGCCGTGGCCGTCGTGATCAGACTGCCGCGCACCCACTGCACCCGCCGCACTTTGGCGATGACTTCCCGCAGCCGGTCGATGATCGGCTGGGGCAGCCGGGTGATGCGCTCGTCGGATTTCATGATGTTGGTTGTTTTCAATACGTCGCGCCGGCCCGCCTTAGCCCGGAAAGGAAAAGGAATTCTGAACAGAAGGGCACAAAGAACACAAAGCCACTTGCTTGGTTAAAAATATTCGCCCAGGCAGCTGAGCCTCAGCGGCCCTGCTTTGCGATCTTTGTTTCCTCCTGTCCAAATTCATCACGTTTTTTGCGGTTAAGCTCAGGCCAGCGCGTTTCTCCTGCGCAAAATCCACTCCGCCGTCAGCGCCGTGATGGCGATGGCCAGCAGAATCCAGTTGTCCCAGAGACTCGTCTCCTTCCGCTCCTCGATCTCCTTGGTCTCCGGTCCGAACATCGTCAGCACCCGCTCCGCATCCGTCAGCCCCGTGACAATGCCGCCGCTCAATCCCGCCAGCCGCGCCGCCATTCCCCGGTCCGCCGTGACATCGCCCAGCTCGACCGCATTGCCCTCCGCGCTCACCGTGATCTTCTGATCCACCGACTTCAATCCGTCCTTCGCCAGCAGCTTTTCCGCATCCGGCCCGGAAATCTCCACGCGGTATTCGCCCGGGTCCTTCAGCCCCTCCAGCGTGGCCTCATACATGCCCTGCGAATCCTTGCGGTATTCCATTTTTCGGGAAGCGATCAACTTTCCGCCCTGGGTGATGGACGCCGTGACATCGCCCTTCACCACCGGCCCCGACTCCGGATTTGTCAGCCGCGAGCGGATGGTCACCGCCTGCCCCGGCGAATAGGAAAGCCGGTCCGTGCCCAGCCGCACCGCCTTCGTGCCGGACGGCAGACTCTCCCCGGCACCCCAGCGCAGCAGCTGCCCCCAGAAGCGGTGATGCGCCGTGTCGCCGACGCCATAACGGAAACGCCAGGTCTGGTCAAAAGTCAGCATCACCACTTTCCCCAGATCCACCTGCGAGGCCACGACGAGCGCGTTGCGGTTCTCCAAAGCCTTGCGCCGCAGCAACTCGCCCGCCGGATCGGCGTCATTCAGCGGGCCGTCCACGATATCCATCTCCGTGCCCTGCGCGTCCACCGGCACCGGCTGCGCCCAGGCCAGAACCTGCGCACCGTCCTTCGCTCCGAGGTGCGAGTGACGCCAGCGCATGACCGGCATCTCGCGCCAGATGCGTTCATTCTCCATGCCGCTGAGCGACTGCGCGAAGACCGGGCTGTTCCGCCCCTCCGCCGTCAGCGCCAGCTTGTAAGCCAGCTCGGCGGGAGCGGCGAAAGTGTTGGAAGCAGCCTCGTAATTCACCGGCATCAGCTCCCTCGCCGCCGCGTGATCAAAAGCGTGGGGCAGAAAATTCCGCCCCGCCACCATGATGAGCATCGCGCCCCGGTCGCCCACACAGTCCCGGATGATTTTCCAGGTTTTCTCATCCACCCGGTCCGGCGGCACATCGCCGAGAATGATGACATCAAATTTTTTCCACTCCTCCGGCGTCGCAGGCAGCAGCGTGGCTTCGGATTCACCAAACGGCCGGCCCGCCGCCGCGGACACCGCAGGCATGGGAGCCACGCCGTCCACCGTGTCCGGATGCAGCAGCACATACTGCAGCTGCACGGACTTGTCGCGGCTGTCGAAAAGATTGCGCAGATAACGGAATTCCCAGCGCGGCTCGTTGTCGATGAGCAGCACATTCGTCCGGTCATCGCTCACCGCCGCGTCGAAGGCCCATTCGTTGTTCCGCTCAAACAGCTCGTCCTTCACGGGATCGATTTTGATCCTCCACGAATAAATCCCCTTCTCCGCCGGAAGATCCTCCAGCTTCACCGTCGTGCGCCAGGAGTCCTCCGGCACCGTCAGTGTCTGTTCGCTGACGGATTCCGTGCCCCGCAGCAGCCGCACCTTCACCTGCTCGCCGCGCATCCGGTCCAGCTTCAAATCAGCGGAAACCCGCAGCCGGTCGCCCAGGAACACACTGTCCGCATGAGTCACGCCGATGATGGCGGCATCCCGCGCGCCCTCCTCCGTGCCCACCACCACCGGGCAAAGCGGCGCGCCCAGCAGTCCCAGTTTCCGCGCCGCGTCATCCGGCGGCACCGGGCCGTTGTGACGGGCGTCGGACAACATCACCATGCCCGCCAGATTCTCCGCCGGCCAGGCCGCGCGCGCCTTTTCCAAAGCTCCGGTCAGATCCGTGCCGGAGCGGAACACCGCATCCTCCGGCGGCTTGCCTGACAAACTGTCCGCCTCCGCCGCGCTGTGGCCGAAGCGCAGAAACTTGAGTGTGTATTTTTTGGCCAGCGCGTCCAGCAGCGAAGGTTTGCCGTCGCGGCTGCCCGCGACCGCCTCCAGCGCCAGATCGCGCCGTGTCCGGGATGCGGCATCGGCGACGCGTTTCCGCACCTCCTCCGGAATCCCCTGATAAAACCTCTCCTCCAAAGCCTCCGCCACCGGACCGGCCACCTCCACTCCACGCCGCAGATTCGCCGCCGCCTCACGCAGGGCCGGACGCAGACGCCGCCCATCGCTTTTCCCCAGGGCATCACGCGAACTCTGAAGACTCCCATAGCCGGATTCCGTGATCAGCCGCCGCGTCTCCCTGACAATATCCCGCAGTTGATCCAGTCCGCGCAGTTCACCCTTCACCGGCTCCAGAGCGCGGCCCATCTCATCCACCCAGGCCAGGGCTTCAGTGACCAGTTTTTCAAGATCCGCGCGGTTCTGTTCAATGAGCGTTTTGGAAACCGCATCACTCACTCCATCCGGCGGCCTGACAGATTCCGCCGCCACCTCCAGCCGCGCCGCAAAAACCCCGCCCGCCGCCAGCCGGCCGGCCATCGCCGGACGCTCGCCGATGCCCTTCACGCCGAGGAACTCCGCCAGGGCCAGCCGCTCGCGCACCGGCATCCGGGTGTCGGCGAGCTGCATGGACTCCGACTCATCCAGCATCACCACCACATTCCGGTCCAGACGACGGGTCTCGTTTCTGGAAAACACCGGCTGCGCCAGCATCACCAGCACCGCCACCACCGCCGTCAGCCGCAGCGCCAGCAGCCAGCGCCCGGCGCGCCGCGTCACGATTTTCAGCTCCAGCTGATAAAGCCCCATCACCGCCTCGATGGCCAGCGCCCCGATGAATCCGCAGAGCGTCAGCGGCCAGGTCGTCTCCAGCACCAGATGCCGCGCCACCGCCTGCCAAAAAGCCCACAGCGCCATCATGCCCAGCACCACGCGGACCGCCGCGCCCGCCAGCCGCGCCGGTTTGCCGCGCACCAGACGACGGCAGACCACGTGCGAAACCATCCACACCCCCAGCAGCACGGCCGCGAGGATCCACACGAAGGCGGTGTGCACTTCGCCGCCCAGCAGGTCCGGTCTCGTCAGGGTTTCCTTCATTCGTTCAAATCTTCAATCTCAATCCCGCGCTCACTCACGCGCCGGCGGTTTCCCGCACCCGGCGGAGCTGTTCCTGGAACGCCGCCGACGGCTCGCCCCGCGATTCAAAATCCACCTCCTGCGCCTGCCCGCTCTGCCGCGACAGGGCGATCCAGCGGCTGAGCGCCGTCTCCGCCAGCAGCAGAAACAGTGCGCCCACGGCCAGGTATTTCCACAGCTCCTCCCCAAATTTCTTTCCCGACAAAGCCGCCAGCACCTCCTCCACCGAGGCCGTCTCCACAAAGCTCCACTGCTTCCTCAGCCATTCCATTTCCGCCGGACTCAGCGGCGTCAGGCGGCTTTCCGAAACATCCCGCGCGATGCTGAAGGGAATGTTCCCGTCCTCCGCCAGCAGCCCCGCGTAAGCGGCGGCGCTCTCCTTCGGCACCACCAGCCGGTAAAGTCCGGGTGTCACTCCGCCATTCATCCTCGCCACCAGACCGCCGCGCGTGAACATGAGATCCGCCCGGCGTTTTCCTCCATCCGGCGCGCTGACCTCCCACTGGCCCACCACGGCCTCGGCCAGGCCCGCCTCCGCGGAAAAAGGCGTCAGGACCTCCGCGGGAATGACCTCGTTGTTCTGGCTTTGACTGCGCCACCGCAGCTGAAACGCCGCCCCGCCGTTCCGGTCCGAGAAGTCCAGCCTGATCGGATAGGGCTGCCCCGCCTGAAGCGTGATTTTCCCATCACCTCCCCGCTCAAACATCTGCTGACCGCCCACCCGGACGGACAGACTGTCATCGCCCCAGCCTTCGAAAGTATATTCCTCCGAATAGCGCGGCGTGATCGATCCCGTCCAGCGCGCGGAGAAATCCGCCGGCACCCCCGGTCCCGGCGGACCGTTGCCCCAGTTGATGTCCAGTCGTCCGTCAATGCGCATCATTACCGGATTCTGAAGCTGGCGTCCTTTGAAATACTCCCCGCGCAGCCCGCCATCCGCCATGGCGGCGGTCAGCGGCAGGCTCAGCTGACGCGAGGGCTCGCGGTTCAGCGGCTGGCCGTCAGGGCTCGCGAGA
Source organism: Verrucomicrobiota bacterium (assembly GCA_040386695.1). Classification (GTDB taxonomy): domain Bacteria; phylum Verrucomicrobiota; class Verrucomicrobiia; order Verrucomicrobiales; family V1-33; genus CAIZWU01. The sequence continues at coordinate 43,401 of JAZKFB010000070.1, read as the reverse complement.
TGGTAAACCAGCTGATGCACCAGGGGCACAAACGCCTGGCGCGACGGCAGGTTCGAGCCCAATGCGTCGAAGTTGGCGCAGGCCATAACCACCGATCCCAGCCCCGCCCGGCGAGCCATGAGAAAAGGGTCGCCATTGCCCAGCGACGCTCCGGTGAAGCCGCCCTGCGCGCCCGAACCCTCCATTTTCCAGCAGCGCGTGAAGAGCGTGCCGCCAAGGTCGCTCTGCTTCGCGTCCGCCACCAGGGCCACCGCCGGATGCGTGAAACTCGCCAGCGACACGCCAATGGATTCCTTCGAAATCATTTCCGATCTCAGCCGCGCCGGCAGCAGCGGCTGCCCGTTGCCGTCCTGCCAGCGATTGTAAAACTCCGGCAGCGCCTGATGCCCCGGCAGCACCAGCAGGCCTCCGCCGCCCTGCACCCACGCGGCCAGACGGCGGGCCGTGGAATCCGGCAGCCGGGGCACGTCCGCCAGCACCACCACGGAGTATTTGGAAAACGAGGCCACCGTGCTCATGCGGGTCAGCGGCACCACTTCAGGATCCAGCAGCGCCGCGGCGCTCACCGGCTTCAATTGGTCAGCACCCGCCGCGTCAGGTGCCGGCGCGGCAGGGGCTGCCGCAGCCGGGGCCGGGACCGGAGCCAGCGCGAGCGCGGTGAATGACGCCGCCCTCTGGAGAAACGGCCCTGTGGGATTCCCGTCCACCAGCAGCACGCCCAGCCGCTCTGTCACCCCGCAGACACTGACCGCCGAATTGTCCGCCGCCAGATCATCCTCCACCGTCAGCGCCGCTTTCAGCACCACACTGCCGGGTTTGCTGAACCGGTGGGTGAAGCGCACGGTTTGCCTGGACCCGGGCGGCAACTGCCCCAGCGACGAGCCATGCAGCACCTCCTTGCCCGCCGTCAGATTCAGAGTGCCCGGCGTGATGGCTTCCGTGCCCGTGTTTTCAACCGTCACCTCGATGGAAACCGGCCGGTCCACGCCAATAATTTCCCGCGAATACCGTATGCCCGCGACCGCCGCATTCCGGAAAGTCGCCGGCAGGGAAAACTGGCGGAAGATCACCTCCGGTTTGGAGGGCAGCGTGTCCAGTCCCGCAATCAGCGACTGCCAGCGCGCCTTGTTATCAATCTCCCAGCCCTTGTTCTGCCCGTCCGTCAGGATGATGATCTCCTTCGCCGCATTCGAGCCTCTCGCCAGGGAAAGCGCCGCTGAGGCCACGGCGTCGAAAGCCGCCATCGGCCCGCCGGCGGGACTCAAATCCTTGAGCGCCGCGACGGCTTCCAGCCGGTTCACCACCGGCTCGCCAATCTTATCCACCGGCACCGGCCCGCCCAGAATCAGACTGAAAGCACTGCCCGCCGGAGCCTTGTCCACAATCTCCCGGGCCTCGGCCACCGCGGCCTCAAAGACCGTGCCGCCGCCCTTCCCCCGAAGCTGCATGGAGTCCGATCCATCAATAATCACCGCGATGTCCCGACCGCCGGTGGTGGCGAAACGTTTCAGATTCCACATCCGCTCAAACACCACGGAAGCCACGCTCACCGCCCCCAGGAGCACGGCGGAGGACATCAGCATCCAGAACCACTTCCGGCTTCCCCGCAGCACCAGCGCCGTGGTGAACGACACCACCGCCAGCAGAAAAGCCGGCAGCACGATCACCCACGGCACCGAGGATCCCGCCGGCACGAACGGCCGCGCCACCGCCAGGACCAGCAGCCCCGCCAGCAGGCACCGCGTGGCCAGCAGCAGCGCCTCCTCCAGCTGGATCCGCCGCTTCCGCGACTCCACCGACTCCAGCAGAAAGAGCATGGCTCCCCACTCCCGCGTCCTCGGCGTCCGCTTGCTCAGCAGATGCAGAATAACGGGGATCGCCACAGCGGCCAGGCCACCGAGAAGGGCGAAATTGAGGAAGGACATTCCGGGGAGTTGATGGTTGTTGGATGATAGTTGATAGAGAGCGGCTGCCGGGGGATGTCACCGCCGGCGGTTCTCCAGGAAGGATGACAGGGCCTCGAAGTGCGGCTGCTTCGTGCTCACGGGCACATAATCCGCCTGCAGCTGGCCGCAGGCCGCCTCCAGCTTCGCGATGTGCTGCCGCACCCTCTCCAGATAGGCGCTGCGCACTGAGCGGGGATCGACCCGCAGCTTGCGGGCCCCGCCCTCCAAGTCCTTGAACTCCTGGCTGCCGGTGAAAGGAAAGGTCAGTTCCTCCTCGGCCATGATGTGAAACAGGATCACTTCATGGTTCCGGTATTTGAAGTGGTGGAAGGCCTTGATGATGTCCTCGACGGAATCAAAACAGTCACTGAAAATCATCACCAGCCCGCGCTGTGGAATCCGCTCCGCCACCTCGTGCAGCACCCCCGCCAGCCGCGTGTCGCCGCCGGTGGTGGATCGGTTCAGCTCATCCAGCACCAGCCGCACCTGGCTGGGACGGCTGGCGGCTTTGATAAAAGAGCGCACCTTGTCGTCAAAGGTCACCAGGCCCACGGCGTCCTGCTGCTTCACCATCAGATACGTCAGGGCCGCCGCCATGTACTGGGCGTAGGCGAATTTGGAGACCTGTTTTCCCTCCACACTGCACGCCAGATCGCCCTGATATTTCATCGAGCCCGAGCAGTCCACCACCATGGTCGCCCGCAGGTTGGTCTCCTCAATGTATTGCCGGATGTAATACTTGTCGGCCTTGGCGAACACCCGCCAGTCGAGGTTCCGCAGATCATCGCCCGGCGTGTAGGGCCGATGCTCGGCAAAGACCACGGAGAAACCCTTGTTGGGGCTCACATGCCGCCCGCTGATCGGCCCCTGCTTCCTGGCCCGCGCCAGAAACTCCAGCCGCGCCAGCATGCCCGAGGCACCGCCGGGCAGCAGCCGCATGTAGTCGTCGGACGGGGAGGATTCGGCCATGGGTTTGTGTGGTGTCGTGTCAGTTCCGCGCGGCGTCGATCCTGCGGCACAGGTAATCGTGCATATCCTCCCCGGCGCGCACCATGACAAGGTCGATGGGAACCACGAGGTTGCCTGACAGAATGAAGTTCCCGGTGTGCGCATCAAAAGCAGACACCCGGTCCGGCCTGCGGTAAAAGCTGAAGCTGTCCTCCGTATTCGCCGGAAGTCCAGGAATCCGCTCAAAGCCAAGGAGCAGCATCGTTTCCAAGATTGCCGCAGGCTTCGGCTTCCGGCCCCTCACAAAGGGCTGGCTCGTTAAAACGACCAGGCCTTCTTTCTCAATCGCACAGGCCTCCAGCCGGATGTCATCGGCGAAGACCTCATTCTGGAGAATCAGTCGATCCAGATATTCCAAAGGCAGAGCTTCGCCCATGCCGATAAAGGGTTCATCCTCCTGGCTGCGTTTATTGTAGCGGAAATCCAATCCCGCGACCCAGCCGAAATGCCCGGCATACGTCGCTTTCCAGTAACGCCGCTCCTTCAAATCGTGCCAGACGCGGTGCTCCTGCCCGCCACCATCAATTTTTTCCAGATACTGGTCGGGTGTCAGGCTGCGGCTGTTTTCCTGAGCCCATCGCCAGAGGGCTCGGCCCTGACGGGTTCCGGCTGCGGCTCGTCCAGACTCATCGACTCCCGATACTGCTGCCTCGACTCCTCGTAGGTGACGACGGGCGGATTGGAGCGGACTTGTCGAATCGCTTCCACATAATCCCCGGCCGTCAAAGGTTGGGCGTTCGTTTTCATGACTCATACAGTGTCCGCAGTCCGCTTCTCAGGCAAGCTCTCAATGGTTTGAAGATCGCAGCGCTCTTACACGTCCAGCTCGGCTTTGGGTTTAAAGTGATCCAGGAGCATGGTGACAATCTGGTCGCTCTTCACCCCTGCGGCCTCCGCGTTGAAGGTGGTCACAATGCGGTGGCGCAGCACCGGCAGGGCCACGGCTTTCACGTCGGCGGTGGTGGCGTGGTAGCGGCCCTGGAGAATGGCGCGGGCTTTGGCGGCGGTGATGAGGTAAATCCCCGCGCGCGGCCCCGCTCCCCAGCCCACCATTTCCTTCACAAAAGCCGGCGCGTCCTTCTCTTTCGGCCGCGAGGCCCGCACCAGGCTGGCGGCGTAAGCGATGACGTGATCCGCCACTGGCACGCGCCGCACGACCTCCTGCAGTTCCTGCACCGTTTTACCGTCAAGCAGCTTGCCGACGCTGGGTTTGGCCGTGCCCGTCACCTGACGGATGATCTGCTGCTCCTCCTCCTCGGTGGGATAACCCACGCGGATATTGAACATGAACCGGTCCAGCTGCGCCTCCGGCAGCGGGAAGGTGCCCTCCTGCTCGATCGGGTTCTGCGTCGCCAGCACAAAAAACGGCTCCGGCAGCTGGTACGTCACCTCGCCGATGGTCACCCGGTGTTCCTGCATGGCCTCCAGCAGCGCCGCCTGCGTCTTGGGCGGCGTGCGGTTGATCTCGTCCGCCAGCACCATGTTTGAGAACAGCGGACCATGCACAAAGCGGAACGACCGCCGCCCCGTCGCGTGATCCTCCTCCAGAATATCCGTGCCCGTGATGTCCGCCGGCATCAGGTCCGGCGTGAACTGAATCCGTTTGAACCCCAGGTCCAGCACCCGGCTCAGCGTCGCCACCAGCAGCGTTTTCGCCAGACCCGGCACCCCTTCCAGCAGGGCGTGGCTGCGGCAGAAAATGGCGATCAGCATCTGCTCCACCACCTCGTGCTGGCCCACGATCACCTTCCCCAGCTCCGCCTTCATCTCTTTATACACCCGGTTCAGCTCCTGCACCTTGGCGCGGTCATCGCGGGGGGAGTCGGAGGATTCGGGCGGAAGGGGGCGTTCACTCATGGATTCTGGGGGGAATGCGGAAGTCCGGCGGGCCGGACTCATCCGCTACGCTCTATGGGAGAGCAGGCTGTCAGCCAATCCGCCTCCCATGCTCCCAGCCTCGGATCAAGCCCGGAGTCCACCGCAGTTTGTCCACGGATTCCAAAGCCATTGTCCGGAACCGTTCAAAATCGCAGACCATGCATCACGAAATCTTTCCGCTTTCGGAAATAACCGTGCCCTTTTCCCGGAGGGAAAACAGACATTAGCCGGTGGTTGAGCGCAGCGACACCACCGGAAACGCCCCCCACCGATTTCATCCATCCCGGAGGGATGGCAGACAAAAGCCGTTCGCGGAAGGCACGGAGGCTCAGATTTTATATCACCCTCACATGTTCTGGCATCCCCCGGGATGCGCTGGGTTTGGATGCGGGTTCCGGTGGTGTCGCTGCGCTCAACCACCGGCTACCAGCTGTGAAGCCTCCAGCTTCAAGAGCGGCAAACCGGAGCCTGGCATTTCTCATTCATTCGCCTCCGGCATCGAACCTTCCGTCTTTTGAGCAACTGACCTCCCTCTTTTCCGTCGGGAAAACAGACCGTAGGCGGTGGTTGAGCGCAGCGACACCACCGGAAACACCCCCACAGATTTCATCCATCCCGAAGGGATGGCAGATAATGGTTGTTCGTGGTGGGCTCGGAGGCTCAAATTTATGGGGACCTGCCGCCCCGACATGCAAACAGCCGGGGATCTGCTGATCCCCGGCTGAATATCGTGAAACCTGCCGCCCATCTGTCGGGTGCGGCACAGGCAAAATCCGTTCCGCTCGGTTCAGCTCACGCCGAGGAGGTGTTTGATGATGTAGAGTTCGAGCGCCTCGTAGTCGCGGGCGTCGATGAACTGCTGTTCCAGGGCTCGGTCCACGGTGCGGACTTTCTGCACGAGGTGCTGGAAAATCTCGCGGCTGCCGGTGAGGTGGGAGGTCACGGGAGAACCCTGCTGGGTGCGCATGGCTTTGACGTCGAGACCGACGAACTCGCCCTGGCTGCCGTAGCCGTTTTCCTCCAGCACGCGGACCTGATTGAAGGCGGCGCGCAGGTTGGCGGCGCCGAAGTTTTTGTCCTGGTCGTATTTCAGGCCGTTCTGGTCGTTGAGGTGGATGCTGGCCAGCTTGCCGTGGGCGATGGCGAAAGCCATTTCATCGGAGGGATCGAGGCCCGCGAGGATGGCGTGGGCGGTCTCAATGAGGCCCTTCACGCGGGACGGGTCCTTGGAGGCATAGGCCAGGGAAACGGCGTGGCCGATGGTGGGCACGTAGGCGTGGTCGGTTGGCTCATTGGGCTTGGGCTCGATCCAGATTTCGATCTCCTTGTCGTGATCCAGGACTTTGTTCACCACCTCCAGAATGCGCTGATAGGCGGTCACGGCGTTTTTGGCCTCGCGGAGATAGGAACCCTCGCGCGCCAGCCAGAGCACCACGGCTTTGGAGCCGACGGCTTTGGCGATGTCCACCGTGCGCAGGGTGCGGTCGAGGGCATACTGGCGGTCGGAGGCGGAGTTGGAGGTGTAACCACCGTCGGCGGTGCGGGCGTCGAACCAGAGGCGGGGGGCGACAAATTCGGGAACCAGGCCCTGATTTTTCAGCATGGTGCCGATCTCACCGGCTTTGCGGAGAACCTCGGGAGCACTCAGATCGTCCACGTTGGGCACGACATCGTCATCGTGAAACTGCACGCCTTCAAAACCGAGGGGGCGGAAAAGGGCATACTTGGCCTCGTGGTCGTAAGGCTTGCGGGTCTCGGGACCGAAGGGGTCCTGGCCCTCGCTGATGTTCCAGGGGCCGAAGGAAAAACGGTATTCAGTGGGATTGCTCATGATTTGGTTGGACCGCAAGGCTACCATCCCCTGCCCCGGCGCGGCTACGCTCCACGGCTCAATCAATGGCACTATCGTCTCACAACGGTGGATTGAAACCGCCCCGTCACAGGATGATGATACCAGCGATGAACCGTGAGCACGAAAATATCCTCCTCGCCCCGGATGAGACTTTCCGTCTTCTCCGCTGGCGGCGCAGTGTGAACCGGGTCGAAGTCGTCCGGGGAGGACGCGCCACACCGGTGCCCGGCCACGGCGGCCATTGGCACTATCACCGGGCGCTGGAGCTGACTTTGATCGAGCGCGGGGCGGGCACCCGATTCATTGCCGACCACATCGAAATGTTCCAGCCCGGCGACCTCGTGCTCATCGGCCCCAGCGTGCCGCATTACTGGCACACGCGGGAACGTTGCGCGGGGCTGTCGGTGCAGTGGGATTTCCCGCTGGATCACGGCATCTGGAGCTTCGGTGAAGCCGCCGCTCCCCTGCGGAGCTTAATCAAATCCGCTCTGCACGGCCTGCACCTGCGCGGACGCACGGCCGGAAACGTGGCCGAAACCATGGCCGCGCTGGCCTCCATGGATGAATTCCCGCGCCTCGCCGCCTTTTTCCAGCTGCTTTCCACCCTCTGCACCGCCCCCGCCGGAGACATCCGTCCCCTGGCTCAACGCCCGTTTTCCCTGGATGGCACCGCCGAGCAGCAGGAAGCCGTGCGCCGCGCCGTAAGTTATGTGCTGGCCCATCACCGCGAACCCATCCGGCTGGAGGCGCTGCATCAGCTCACGGGCATGAGCCGCGCCACCTTCGCCCGCCAGTTCCGCCGCCACTCCGGCAAATCCTTCTCCGCCTTCCTCAACCAGGTCCGCCTCCAGTCCGTCTGCCGCGCGCTTCTCGAAACCGCCGACCCCGTCAGCGCCATCGCCTTCAGCCACGGCTTCAACCAGCTCTCCTTCTTCAACCGCCTCTTCCGCCGCGAAATGGGCCTCAGCCCGGTCGGCTACCGGCAATTGCCGCAGGCACCGGGCAGCGCTGTTTGAACAGAAGGAAGCAAAGAAAGCGAAGGCAAAGCCAAAACCTTTGCTGTCTTCGCTTCCTTCTGTTTAAAACCTTCCAAGCCTCACGCCAGGATCTGCGGGACGATTTTCATGGGCTCGACGCCGGTGAGGCGTTCGTCGAGGCCGGCGTGTTTGAGGGTGAAGCGCAGGTGGTCCACGCCGAGGCAATGGAGCATGGTGGCGTTGATCTCGTTCACGTGGACGGGGTCGGCGGCCACGTTGTAGGAGAAATCGTCGGTCTCGCCGTGGACGATGCCGCCTTTGACGCCGCCGCCGGCCATCCACATGCAGAAGTTTTTCGGGTGATGGTCGCGGCCGTAATCGTCCTTGGTGAGCGTGCCCTGGGAATAAACCGTGCGGCCGAATTCCCCGCCCCAGATGACCAGGACATCGTCCAGCATACCACGCACCTTGAGGTCCTGGATGAGGGCGGCGGTGCCCTGGTCGGCGTCGCGGCACTGGTTGCCGGTGTTGGTCGGCAGATTGGTGTGGGAATCCCAGCCGCGGTGCATGATCTGCACCACGCGCACCCCGCGCTCCACCAGACGGCGGGCCAGCAGGGCGCTGGCGGCGAAGGAGCCGGGACGTTTCACATCCGGGCCGTAGAGGTCGAGCGTGGCCTGGCTTTCTTTGGAAATGTCCGTCAGCTCGGGCACGCTGGCCTGCATGCGGAAGGCCATCTCGTACTGCGCAATCCTGGTCTGGATGTCGGGGTCATGCAGTTCGTCGAATTTCCGCTGATTCAGCTTGCCCAGGGTGTCGAGCATGGAACGGCGCAGGGTGCGGTCCACCCCGGCCGGATTGTCCAGATAGAGCACCGGATCCCCCGTCCCGCGCAGGACCACGCCGGTGTGTTTCCCGGGGAGAAAACCGCTGCCCCACATGCGGCTGAAGAGCGCCTGACCGTCGGAGGTCTGGGGAAACTGCGGCATCAGCGCCACAAAGGACGGCAGGTTGTCCGTCACCGCGCCGAGGCCGTAACTGATCCACGAGCCCAGGCTGGGTTTGCCGGGGACCTCGCTGCCGGTCATGACGAAGGTGGAGGCCGGGTCGTGGTTGATGGCGTTGGTGTGGACCGTTTTGATCAGGGCGATGTCATCGACAATTTTCGCGGTGTGCGGCAGCAGCTCGCTGACCCAGCGGCCGCACTGGCCGTGCTGGGCGAAGGCGAACTTCGAGGGAGCGACCGGGAACTTGGCCTGCCCGGCGGTCATGGTGGTGATGCGGTCGCCGAGAAAGGACTTCGGCAGATCATTGCCGAACTCCTTGACCAGTCCCGGCTTGTAATCCCACATGTCAATCTGCGAGGGTCCGCCGCTCATGTGCAGGTAAATCACCGCTTTGGCCCGGGGTTTGAAATGCGGCATGCCCGGCAGCGCGGGATGCACCGAGCCGGCATCGGACACAGCTCCGGCTCCGGTGGCGCCCGCCCCGCCGGCGGCGGCCGAGGCCAGACTGCGCGCCGTGCCGCCCATGAGCGATGCCAGGGCGACGCCGCCCAGCCTCATGCCGGTCTGGCCGAAGAAATTGCGGCGGGTGAGGAGAAGATTGCGTTCAAAAATGGGGTCCATGGGGATGGGGAAAGTTTTCAGTGTTTCGGTTTTCAGTTTTCAGTTTTCAGTGGCCAATGATGGCGGATTTCAGGGACAGTTTCAGCAGCGGCGCTGCGGAAAACTTAAAACTGAAACACTGAAAACTTCTCCTCAGTTGCGGTTGATGGTCTCGTCCAGGTTCAGAATCATGTTCGCTGTCAGGGTCCAGGCGGCGAGTTCGACGGGGTCCCATTTCGGATCGGCCTTGGAGTCACCAAGGGCGATGAGCTTTTTGGCCTCGTCCGGCGCGGCCTGGTAAACCGCGAGATTGCCGCGGTAAAATTCCAGCACCGCGGCGGTTTCCTCCGGGACGGGCGGGCGGGAAAGGGCGGCGCGCCAGGCGAATTTCAGGCGTTCCGCGGCGGCGTCCGCGTCCGGCGCCCCGACGGGTGTGGAGGCGAGAATGCGCCCGGCGAAAGCCCGCGCGGCTTCCACATGCTGAATGTCATTCATCAGCTGCAGCGCCTGGAGCGGGGTGTTGCTGCGCTCGCGGGCGGTGCAGGTCAGCTCGCGGCTGGGACCGTCGAAGTTGGCCATGAAGGGCGGCGGTGCGGTGCGCTTGAGGAAGGTGTAGAGGCTGCGGCGGTGCAGACCGGCTCCGGTGTCCTGTTTGTAGTTCCGCGTGTTGGAGCGCAGATAGCCGACCGGTTCCCAGATATTCGGCGGCTGGTAGGGCTGGGTGCCGCGTCCTCCGGCGGTGAAATCCAGGAGACCGCTGACAAAGAGCGCCTGATCGCGGAGCTGCTCCGCCTCCAGCCGCAGACGCGGGCCGCGGGCCAGCCAGGTATTATCAGGATCGCCCGCCCACTGATTCTCCGGAGCGGCGGCGGCGCGGCGGAAAACCTGGCTGACAAGCATGCGGCGCATGAGTTTTTTCACATCCCAGCCGTTCTGCTCAAACTCCACCGCCAGCCAGTCCATCAGCGCGGGATTGCTCGGCAGCGCGCCCTGGGTGCCGAAGTCGTGGCTGGTTTTCACCAGGCCGGCGCCGAAGACCTGCTGCCAGAAGCGGTTCACGGTGACGCGCGCGGTGAGCGGATTTTCCGGCGAGATCAGCCACTGCGCGAGATCCATGCGCGTGGCCCGGCCCTGGGCGGAGCTTTTGTGAAGGGCGGGCAGCACGGCGGGCACGCCGGGCTCCACGGGAGCGCCCGGTTTGTTATACTGGCCGCGCTCCATCACAAAGGTGTCGCGGGGTTTGGCGAGATCATTCCAGATGAGAGTGGTGGGCAGCGCCTCCTCATAAGCCTTCCGCTCGTTCCGCACCGCCTCCAGTTTGGTGATTTCCTCAGCGAAAACCGGACTGGTGGTGACGCAGACGCGCTGAAGATAAAAGCGGCGGAGATGGGCCAGATCCTCCTCAGCGGCCGGCTTGCCGATTCCCGCCGCGAGGACGGCGGACAATTTGGCGGGCAGCCCCGGCGTCCTCACGCTGGCGGGCTCACGCCGCCAGGCGAGGAAAGACTGGGCGGGATCCTCAGACGGCTCCATCCGGCCTGACACGGCCAGATGGTCAAACCAGGCGGTGCCGCCATTCACGGTGAAGGCATAACCCATCACCTGATCCCCGGCCGCGAGCCCCAGCTTTTCGGCGTCCACCTCCAGCTTCACCCATTTCCCGGTTTCCGGCAAAGCCCCGGCGGCAACACGGCCGGGAGTGCCCGCCTGGCCGAACGCGATCTCGTCCGCGCCCCAGTAAGCCCGGTGCTCCCAGCTCCGGGTGTGGAACTGGATCATCACCTCCCTGGGCGGTTTGGCGGCATCAAGATAAACCTGCACCTGGAACTTCGCCTCCAGCGGCACCGTCAGGGGAGCCGCGCCGCCCAGGAAAACATCCTGCGTGGTGCCCGCGCCGCCGCGTTTCAGGGAACGTTTGCCGCTGAACACCGGGTCCGGAGCTTCCACCAGTCTGGGCGGTTTGCCGCCTTCGTTGACCTTCGCGTCCGGCGGGAAGCCATCCTCGAACCACACGCTTTCCACCGGCTGCGGGCCTGGCTTCACCGCGCGCGTGGCGGGATCGTCGTAAGCGAGGGCGGCGGCTTTGGCCTCCATGCCCTGACGGAGTCCGTCCGCGCGTTTTTCAAAGCTCTCCATCCTCGCCTGATAATCGTCCGGTTTCAGCTTCAGCGAGGGCTTGGTGTCCATGGCATTGCCGTCCAGCGCCGGATCGGCATTGGAATAGAAGAAGGCGTAAAGCTGGTAAAATTCCTTCTGCGTCACCGGATCGTATTTGTGATCGTGACACACCGCGCAGCCCGCCGTCAGGCCCAGCCAGGTCTGGGCGGTGGTGGAGGCGCGGTCCACGGCGTAGCGGAAAAGATACTCCGCCTCGATGGCTCCGCCCTCGCCGCTGGTGACGTTGCAGCGGTTGAAGCCGGTGGCGATCAATTGGTCCTGAGTGGCGTCGGGAATGAGATCGCCCGCCAGCTGCTCGATGGTGAACCGGTCAAACGGCTGATTGGAATTGAAGGACCGCACCACCCAGTCGCGGTAGGCCCACATGGCGCGCTCGTTGTCGAGGTGCATGCCGTGGGTGTCGGAATACCGCGCCACATCCAGCCAGTGCCGCGCCATTTCCTCGCCGTAGCGGGGAGAGGCCAGATACCGGTCCACCATGTTTTCATAAGCCTCCGGCGCCCCGTCCTTTAAATAGGCGTCCAGCTCCGTCAGCGAGGGCGGCAGGCCGGTCAGGGTGAAGGCCACCCGGCGGATCAGCGTTTCCCGGCTGGCCTCCGGGGCGGGGGCCAGAGCGGGATGCGCGGTCAGACCGGCGGCGATGAATCCGTCAATGCCGCCCTCAGGCGTGGCCGGTTTCAGCGGAGCCTCGAAGGCCCAGTGCTTCTGATAAGGCGCGCCCTGGAGAATCCACTTCCGGATCAGCTCCTTTTCCGCCGGCTTCAGATCCTTGTGCGACTCCGGCGGCGGCATCACGTCATCCTTGTCCGTGGTCACGATGCGCTGCCAGACCAGGCTGGCCTCCGGATTCCCCGGCACAATCGCCGCGTCGCCGTCCTCGTTTTTGGCGAACGCCCCCTCCGGCGTGTCCAGCCGCAGTTTGGCCTCGCGTTTCTTGGGATCAAACCCGTGGCAGGCGAAGCAACGGTCCGACAGGATCGGGCGCAGGTCCCTGTTGAAGGAGAGCGGCGCCGCATCGTCCGCCGCGCGCAAAACCGGGGACAGTGGGACGCAGAGGAGGACCGCACTCAGAAGGCGGAGTTTGGAGGAGGACGGCAACATCGGGAAAAAGGAAGGGGACGGGGCGTTTTATCCGCTCGCATTACGGGTGTCTATTCCCGATTTTTCCAGCGGCCCGGATTCACCCTCCACCCCGCCGGGCCGCGCGGGTGGAAAATTCATCCGAATCCAACGGACGGCCTGGCTCTTTTTCCGTTCTGTCACCCTTGCCTGAGTCCCGGAGAATGAACGCCTTGCCCAGGAAGGAGACGCCTTTGCAGGAAAAGGACGCTGCGCTGAGAAATGCTTTTGGAGAACTCTTCGGGGATCAGAAAAAAATACTGCGGAATTCTCTCCAAGTGCTCCCAAACTGATTTCAGGCATTCCGTTTTAATGTTCGACGTGCTCCGGAATCCGTTTTGAGGACCCCGGATTGGATTTCCAGGACACCCGACGCGGCCCGGAATGGATTCCGCGGGCTCCGGAATGGATCCAGGCACCCGGGAATCCGCTCAAAGCATTCCGGCGGCTGAAAAAAGACGGCCGGAGGTTTTCCGGTGCGGCCGGGAGGCGGGAGGACGTTATCCGTTGAGGCACTGCGGGTGACGGGAATCCGGGACATGGGACCGGGAATGGGATGACGGGCGGCTCCTTAAAATGCCGCTTTTCCCGGAGTGTTATCCATGCATGAGGCTGGGCGTTATGCTCCGCCCGTTTTTGTGCCTGTTTTTTGCCAGTGTTTTGTCCTGCCTGGCGGATCCCGTGTCGCGGGAGCTGCCGGAGGTTTATGGGAAGGAAATCCAGCCTTTGCTGACGGAGGCGGAGCCGCTGCTGAAGCCGGCGCCGGACCGGCAGGCGGCGGACCGGGGCGGGGAGGTGCTGCTGCGGGAGGAGATCGTGCGGGTGGATGGCCAGGGTGGCCGGGTGCACGTGACCCACAACGTTTACCGGGCGGTGGCGGAATCCGGGGTGAATCCGATTTCGCGGGATGTGGAGCCGTTCAACAAAAAGCGGACCCGCATCCATCTGGCTCTGGCGCGGACCATTCAGCCGGACGGGCGCAGTCTGCCGGTGCGCGGGGAGGCGGCTTTCATCCAGACGCCGCAGCGCTCGGCGGATTCGGATATTTATAATGATCAGGGGGAGCTGGTGCTGATTTATCCGGATGTGAAGCCGGGATCGGCCACGGAGAGCATTGTGGTGGAGGAGACGGAAAGCCGCATTCCCGGCGAGTTCACGATGCTGCAGGGTTTCTCGGCGGGCTGGCCCGTGAAGCTGGACCGCCTGGTGCTGGAGATGCCCCGGGGGCTGGCGGAGCGGGTGCGCCTGACAACTCTTGGCAGCGGAGTGCCGGAGCCGAAGCGGGAGGAGCTGGACGGCGGCGCGCGCGTCCGCTGGACCTGGGAACGCCGGGATATCCCCGGCGTGCGCCGGGAGGCGGACCGGGTGGGCACGGAACAGACGGGACCGGCGGTTTTCATCAGCACCCTGCCGGACTGGGAGAGTTTCATGAGGTGGTATCTGCCCTTCGCTGAGAAAAGCATGGAGCTTTCCGAAGGGCTGAAAGGCAAAATTGACGACTGGACCAAGGACGCCAAATCCCCGGCGGAGATCACGGCGGTGCTCCTGCGGAAGGTGGCCTCGGAGGTGCGGTATGTGGGTCTGGAATTCGGCAGCGGGGACCTCGTGCCGCGCCCGGCGGACGCGGTATGGGATAATCAGTACGGCGACTGCAAGGACAAGGCCTGCCTGCTGACGGCCATGCTGCGGCACAAGGGAATCACGGCTTTCCCGGCGCTGATCAACACCAGCTTCCCCGGCCGCATCGAGCGGCGCAGCCCGGATTACCGGCACTTTGACCACTGCATCACGGCAGTGGCGGGACCGGAGGGGAAATGGATCTTCTGCGATCCCACGATCCCCGGTCTGGCACCGGGGGAGATCGGTCCGGCGGATGGTGACCGCGAGGTGCTGCTGGTCAAGTCCGGCGCGGAATGGGCCCGCACCCCGGCGCATGATTTCGGGACAGTGCGTCACCGCATTGAGGCGAGGATGGACGCGGCGGGCGAGCTGAGCGGCTGGGTGACGATTGAGGCGGAGGGTTATAATGCGGCGCGTTATGCGGAGCTGGAGCGGAAATCGACACCGGAGTCTCTGAGGGACAGTCTTCAGTCGTCCCTGTCGCGCATGGCCGGAGGCATCACGGCGGTGGATGTGAAACTTCACCCGCAGCCGGCGGTCCCGGCGGAGGGCATGCCGCCGTCCTGGCAGGTGGAGACGTATATTCTGGTTCCCGGAAGCGGGGCGGGCAGTGTGCCGTTTCTGGCGGATTCCGCCTATGTGCCGCAGACGGGCAATGAAACTGAGCGCGAAACCGCCCTGGCCTCCTGGCGCGAAATTTACGAGTCGGAGGCGCGGATCATCCTGCCGCCTGGACTGGTCCCGGCGGCGCTGCCGGAGCCGCTGCAATACGCGGGCGTTCACGCGGACGCTTCCGGGAGCTGGGAATGGAAGGACGGCGTGCTGGTTTCAAAATTCCGTTTTCACTCCAAAACGGACAGCGTGGCCCCGGCGGATTTCCCCGCTTTTGCTGCCCGGATGCGGATGGTGAACGCCTGGATCAGCCGCCCGCTGCCGCTGAAAAAAGGCACGGCAAGCGGGGACGGCGCGCCTTTGATGGCGGCACCGGCGGATCCGATCGAGGCTTTGCCGCGCCTGCCCAGCGTGGAGGGACAGCTGCTGCTCATCGAGAACAAATATCCGGACGGCGCGAATGCCTCTCTGCGGCGGGCGGCGCTGGAGAAATCCATCCGTTATTTTCCGGGGAATCAGGAAATGCTCCACCGCGCCGGAACCCTCCTGGCCTGGCTGGATATTCAGGGCGGGGACCCGGCGGGCGCGCTGCGGCGGCTGGACGGGTTTCAGGCCAGCTGCCGGGCGCATGTGAATGCCGAGGAGGCGGCGCTGGGCGATTATTTCCGGGCCATGGCCCTGGGGCGGACGGATCAGCGGGAGGAGGCGCTGGCGCTTTTCGCGAAGCTGTCGGCGGACGGGGAACTCAGCGCTTTCCGGCGCACGTGGTGCTTTTTCCACCGCGCCCGGCTGCTGGAGGAAAAGGAGCCGGATAAAGCCCTGCCCCTGCTGCTGGAGGGCATGGCCCTTCAGGATCCGATGGCGGAGTCCGGCCTCCACGCGCCCTGGGCGCGGCTGCTGCTGAAGGCCGGCCGCGCGGCGGAGATCACGGAGGGACTGCGGAAACTCATCACCGGGCGCGCCGAAGCCGCTCCGGCCATTCTGACCCGCATGGCGCAGGTGGCCAAAACCATTCCGGAGGAAAAACGCGGGGAGTATCTGAAAATTCTGACGGATCTCGGCCCGCCCGCCTCCTTTGGACAGGAATACGCGGAGGCTCTGGCGGAGGCTTCCCAAGCCGCTGATCTTCAGGTCCTCGGCACCGCTATCCGCACGCGGCTGGCGGAATTTCTGAAGGCGCATCCCGACTCCTCCGCCACAGCCTCTTTGCCGGAAGGCGTGAAGACACCGGAGGAGATGACCGCCGCTTTTGAGAAGATGCTGAAGGACGGAATCAAGGACTACGAGGCCGCTGTGCGTCTGACGATGGAGGCCACGCTTCAGTCCGTGCCGGATGCTGATCTTAACGGCGTTCTGTTCAATCTGATCCGCGCCGCGAATATCCGGGACAACGCGGCGGAGGACAAAACCGGAACCGGCCCGCTGCTGGACGAGGCGCTCGCTCTGGGTGAAATGCTGCCCAAATCCTCGGACACCCATTACGAGGCGCTTTACGCCCGGCTGGGCGTTCTCAAACGCCGGAACCAGCCGGAGGAGATGCGCAAGCTGGCGGAGGCCATGATTTCGGAAGCCGGGGAAGGCCGGGATTGGATCGCGGTGGCTCCCCTGCGGCTGCTGCTGTCGGACGCCGCCGACACCGGCAACCGCCCGGAGGTCCTGCGCCTGTGCGCGGCTCTCCGCAAATATCCGGATTCCGGATTCGTGCCTGACGCCATTTTCCAGGAGGCCGTGGTCCGGATTCTGGACGGCCAGTATGATCAGGCTTTCACGGCTCTGGAGGAACTGGGAGGCAAATCCGAAAAGCAGCTGGAGGACATGGTTTACCACGACCAGGCCGTCTCTCTGCTGAAGCGGGTGAAAGCGGACCGCGCGGCGGCGGTGAAGTGGTGGCGGGACTCGGCCGTCTGGTGGCCGGCGGTCACGGCGGCGCTGAAAAAAGTGGATACCGGAGCCAAACCCGGAATGCTGCCGCTGATGGCTTCGGCGGATCAGAGTGGCCGCACGGCCGCCGCCGCGGTGGCCAAAAAGGACTTCGGCCCCATGGCGGAGCACCTGCTGCGCCTCGCGGGCGCGGGGCGGCTGGATGCGGCTTTTCTGACGGCTTACGCCAGTCTCGCCTCGCAGAGCGAGAGCATGGGCTTCGGGTTCGCGGCGGCGGAGATGAACGATTCCCTGACCGCCATTGGGGACGCCATTCCTGACGATCCCGGGACAAGCACTCTGCTGGCGCTGGCGGAGGAGGCCTGGTATCAGAAAAGTGACTGGGCCAAAACCGCCGCCACCGCCCGGCGTTATTTTTCCCTGAAAATGGACCTCACGGCCCAGGCGGGTTATGCCGCCCGATACTGGGGTGTCGCCGCCGAGCAGCTCAAGCGTGATTACCCGGAGGCATCCGCGGCGCTTCAGAAAATCCTCGATGCCAAGGCGGATGAGAAGGAGCGCCCGCGCAATCTCTGGCTCTACGGCCTGCTGCTGAATCTCGACGGAAAACGCGAGGCCGCCGTGAAACTCCTCCGCGCCGAATTGGACGGCGGTCAGCTGGATGCCGGGCACCCGATGATGCCGCAACTGCGCCTTTTTCTTGAGCAGAACCAGGCCGCCGCCCCCTGGACGAAGGCGGAAATCACCGCCATGGGCGCGGCGGCGGACCGGTGGCTGCAAGTCGTCAAACCCGCGTGGTTCGACTGGATGTTCCCCGCTTCCCTGGAGGAGCCGGAAGTGGCCCGCGACGCCGCCGGCTTCCTGGAGAAAAGCCGGCGCACCCGGCCCGCCGCCGCGTTGAAAGCCGCCATTCTCATCCTCCGGGACCCCGCCCAGCCCGTGCCGGTCCGGCAGGCGGCCATCAGCGCTTTTCTCGGGGAGGCTCCGGAAATGTCCGCCGATCCCGCCCGGCGCACGGTGGAGTGGAATGCGCTTTTCACCACCCCGGGGATGCCCGAAAAGGACCGCGCGGACGCGCTGGCCTCCGCCCTGCTGACCTGCGCGGCTTATGACTGGCCGCTGACCTTCAAACGCTGGATCGGTCATCCCCTGCTGGCCAGGGCTTCCCCGGATTATGCGCCCATGCTCAAACGCCGGCGCGAAATGGTCAGCGAGGGTCTGGGCGATCCCTCCAGGCTGAAGGCTCAGGCTCTGGCCGTGCTGACCGCGGGTCCCGACTCCAATGCCCTGCGCGATTTCTACATCATGTTCAGACACCTCACTGACCGGGACACGGCGGCTGCGGACGAGGTGCTGAAGGTTTTCCGGAAAACGGCTTTTGAGGGCGAGACAGGATCCTTCGCCGACGGCCTGAAGGTGGATCTGGCCCGGTATCTGACATCCGCCAGGGACATGGAGCCCATCCACACCGCCCTCAGCGCGGTGGTGCCGGCCTGTTTCAAGGATCAGGTGCCGCCCCCCTCCGATGCGGATCTGCTGGCGGCGGAGCAGAACACGGCTCTGTTTAACGGCACCAACGCGGCGCGGCTTTCCGTGCTGCTGAAAATGATCGCGGACCGCCGCTTCCACCACGCCGGCCTCGATTTTTGGGAAAAACTGGTGTCCTGTCTGGATGCGGCAAAACCGCCGGACATCCGGCTGATCATCGGCCGGACCGCCGTGAAGGCGGCGGCCAGCGATGAGGCGGGAGCCGCCGCTGTTTCCCTGGCTTTTCAGTGCTTCGATCTGGATGACCCGGACCAGCGGCAGTCGCTGCGGGAACTGCTCAAGCCTCTCGCGTCGAAAAGCGAATGGACCTCCACCGCCGACTGGCTGACTTATTTGGAGGCGGCCACAGCCCTGCGCACCGGCGCGGCCACCGATGCCCGATCCGCCATCGGGGCCATCAACGACGGCTTTATGAAAGCGCGGCTGCTCCGGCAGCAGATCAACACCTTCATCGCGGCGGACCAGCGGGTGAATCTGAAAAAACTGATGGAGGATACTCCCTCCCAAACCCTCCTTCAGCCTATCTGCCTGAACGCCTCCATCGCGGCATGGCGTCTGCTTGACATGAAGGATGAAGTGGAGCTGGGCACCGCCCGTCTGGAAACAAACGCGAGGCAGCGTTTAGAAACCGCCTGGCCCTCCCGTGACGGTTCCATCCTGGTCTCCCTGCTGTATGGGAATCTCCAGACCGGAGATCCGTCGCTGATTCCCGACGGCCTTGAGGAGGACCTGGCCCGCTGGGTGGCGGAGCCAACGGAACTCTCCAGCGCGCGGTTTTACGCTTCGGCTCTGCGGCAGGACTGGGAAACCTGCGCCCGGCTCAGCGTGGAGGAACTGAAACACCGTCCGGCGGAATACTTTCTTTATTTTTTCGCCGGCAAAGCCCTCGCCAAACAGGGACAGACCGCCGAAGCCGTGCGGCTGCTCACTGTCTACCTCGAAAAAACACACAATGAAACCCAGGTCCCGGAGGCCAAAGCCCTGCTGAAATCCCTTCAGCCCTGAAATTACAAACGTTCGTCTTTTCCGCAGACAGCATCACAGTTCCCCCGGCGTCCACATCCGGTCGCGGGCGGCGCTGGCTTCGCGGACGGTGCGGATTTGCTCGGGAGTGACGGGACCGGAATGGTTGCCGAGATTGCCGCGCAGCCAGGTGAGGACGTCGGAAATCTGCTGGTCGGTCAGCCCGGTGGGCGGCATAGGGACAGCGACGGTCTGGGTGAAGCCGTCGATGGGGCCGGTCAGGCCGTGCATGAGGATTTTCGCGAGAGCGGACGGGTCGCCGTTCACGCGCGGATTGGCGCTGATCGGTGGGTAAATGCCGGGAAGACCTTGGCCTGTGGGCTGGTGGCAGTTGAGACAGATGGTTTCATAAATGACCTGCCCGGCGGGTTTCACCACCAGGCCGCCGCCCGCCGCTTTGAGGGCGAAGTCGCGGTGTCCGGGTTTTGTGAAGGAGATCGCTTCGGGGGGCACGGTCTCAAGAATATAGCGGAAAGCCTGCGTCAGCGCATAATCGAGAAACCGGTCGCTCGGCAGCTCAAGCACGCGGGCGACAGCCAGAGCGGCGGCGGCGGATGGTTTTTGCGCCAGCGAAACCACCGCGCACAGGCGCACGCGCGGATGCTCATCCGTGATCAGCCGCTCCAGCACCGCGCCGCCCCCGGGTGTTTCCCCGGCGACGCGGGCGGTGTAGGCGCGCATTCTGAAATCGGCCGACCGGCTCAGCCTTTCCAGCGCCGGTGCCGCTCCGGCGTCCGCCGGCCAGTGATGCGCCTGGGCCACACAGAGGGCTTCTCTTACCTCCGCTTCCGGTTTGCCGGAGGAGGCGGCGAACCATTCCTTCAACGCCGGCATCACCGCCGCTTCGGGCGCGTCTCCGAGCAGCCGTCTGGCCTGCGCGCGGGTCCAGCGCTCCTTGAAACCCAGTTGATTCAGCAGCTGGCCGGCCGTCATCCCGGCCAGAGCCGGCGGTTTCACGGAGGCGCGGCCTTTGGCGGTGAGGCGCCAGATTCTCCCGTGCGTGTGATCGCGCAGGGGATCGCGGTAGCTGGCCTGATAGTGGCCGATGACGGGATTGTAAAAATCGCAGGCGTAAATGGCCCCGTCCGGCCCCACACTGACATCCACCGGACGGAAGGCGTCACTCTTCGACGTGAGCAGCCGCCGCGCCGGACCGGTTTTGTAGCCGGCTCCGTCATCGGACAGGGTGAAGGCCTCAATGACACTGCCCATGAAACCGGCGGTGAGCGCGCAGCCCTGAAGATCGTCCGGCATGGCGGCGGTGCCGAGGAATTCCAGAGCGGTGGTTTTCGGGTTCGTCTGGAAGAGGCCGCCGATGGCGTCATAATCGTCCGGATTCTCCGCCGGAATCAGCCCGGGCACACTCCAGTAACCGGTGGGCCGGTCGCCGGATTTGTGGAACACCTGGCCAAAATCATCAAAGGCCACGCCCCAGCAGTTCATGCCCGCCGTGTGTTTGTTGAAGTAACGCTCCAGCCGCAGGGTGCGCGGATCCAGCCGCCAGACGCCCGCGCGCTCCAGCCGCCTGATGCCGTAAGGGGTCTCCACGCGGGCCAGATTATGCAGACCCTGACTGAACCACAGCGCGCCGTCGTCGCCGTGGCTGATGGAGTTGATCAGCTGGTGGGTGTCCCCGGTGCCGAAGCCGGTATAGATCACTTTGCGCAGGTCCGCTTTGCCGTCGCCGTCCGTGTCCTGCAGAAAGGTCAGGCGGTCGAAGTCGCAGACATAAACGCCGCCGTCTCCCGGCTCCACGCCCTGCACCATGGTGAAGCCGTCCGCGAATTTCCACGACCTGTCCGCCTTCCCGTCGCCGTCCGTGTCCTCACAGACGAGGATGTAATCCGCCGGTTTGCTCCCTGGCTCCAGGTGCGGATACATGGGCGAGCAGGCCACATACAGCCGCCCTTTCTCATCCCAGGAAAACTGCACAGGCTTCACGACGCCCAGTTCCTCGGAGGCGAAAAGATTCACCTCAAATCCCTCCGCCATGGTGAATCCCGCCTGCTCCTCCGCCGGAGTCAGCGCGGGCGCGGAGGCGGGAACCGGAGGCGGCGGAGAAACCGGGGGCAACGGCTGATAACTCACGCGGGCGGCAATGCGCGCGTCCAGTTCCGCCACCCGCGGCTTGAGCATTTCATATTCATCCTTCAGAAACGGCGCGCCGTCCCGGCCGGGTTTGTCAAAGAGCGTGTTCATGCGGTCGCCGAACGCGAAAGCCCAGTTGTCAGGCCGCCAGCAGTCGGTCCACAAACGGTTCTTCTCCGCGATGTCCGCCAGCAGTTCCTCCGACGGACTCTCCGCGATGGACAGGCCCAGGCCCGCCGCCACGCTCGCGGCATCAAGGTAAAGACCGAATCCGGTGTCCATCACAAAAGGCGCGTCCGCCTGCCTCAAGCCAGGGGGCGCAGCCATTACCGGCGCCCCTGCGGGATCCGAATAAAGCACGCCGGCCGCCTGCGCGATCTCCCGCACGGCGGCGGCATATTTCTGAGCCAGATCCATCCGGCGCGCTGTCTCTTCCGGTGAAGCACCCGGAGGAGAATCCGGCCACATCGGCTGGACGAGCACGATGCGCCGGGTGACCGGCGTGATGAGATCCAGCAGCCGGTGATAAGCGGCCTTGAATTCCGGCAGCCGCTCTTCCCCGTCCAGCGACTCCATGCGCCCGAAACGGCACACCACCACCGTCGCGCCGGACCATTGCAGCTGGCCGGTCCAGGAACCGAAATTCATCTCCCGCGCCTGCTCATACACCGTGTCGCCCGGCACCGCCATCCAGCGGAAACGCGGAGCTTCCTTGGAAAAAGCGCGCGCCAGCCGCGCCTCCAGAAACCCGCGTTCGCCCTGCCGCGCCTCGCGTCCGCCGCCGAGGAAGACGACGGTCTCGTCCGCCTCCAATGTGAACTTCCCGTCCGGAAACGGCCCGCGCGCCGCGCGCGGTTTCCAGTCGCCGAAGCGCCGCATGGTCTCCGCCTCGCTCAGCGGGCGCGGAGTGTCGGAAGCCGCGGCCCGCTCCTGAATTTTGAGGTTGCGGTATTCCACCACCGCCTTGTTTCCGCCGTGAATCTGCAGCCCGATTTTCCCCTTCAGCGCCATGCCTGTCTCCGCCTCCGTGTAGTCCACCGTGAGCACACCGTTCACGGAGATCCGGATGCGCGGGCCCCCGCAGCGGATTTCATAACGGTTCCACTCCCCGGGCTTTTCCGCTTTGGCGATGACCTCCCTGTCCGCCACCGCCAGCATCCGGTTCCGCCGCGACTCGTCGTAAAGGCAGCCGCTGTAACCCGCGCCAATGTCCGCCTGATAACCGGTCATCTCATTCGCGGGCTTCGTCACCCGCTGGCTGCGGAACTGCACCCCGCCGTTCACAAACCCCTCCGTGCCCGTCAGCCGGTATTCCAGAGTCAGGATAAAATCGCGGTACTCCCTGGTGGTGGACAGAAACTCGTTCTGCGGATTTCCCGCCATCGTCCCGCCCGTGATGACTCCGTCCACCACCCGCCATACCGATTTCGTCTCCCCCTCCCAGCCCGCCATGGACTTGCCGTCGAAAAGCGGAACCGCCGCCTGCCATCCGGCCGCCCCCTCCGGCGCCAGGTTCGGATTCAGCGGCGTTTTGCCATCGAAGACATTCTGGGCCCGCAAAGAACCCGACAGGCAGAACAATGGCAGGAGAAAAAGCGATGGGAGGCGCATGGCCCGATGATTAATCCACGCCGCAGGCCGGCCTATCACCGGATTTCCCGTCAGGAAATGCAAAAAGGGAGGAGCTGGCCCGCCCCGGATTCCGGCAAAAGCTCAAACACTCCGGTCCCGCCTCCGCCGCGCCAGCAGCCCGGCCCCCGCCGCCAGAGCCAGCAGCCCGCCCGCAGGCTCCGGAACCACGGTGTAGCCCAGCACATCAAAGAGCCGGAGATCGATGGCGCTGATCGCCAGCAGCTCGCCCGGAGCGGCGGTCGGATCCATGATGCCGATGCCCAGGGAGTCCTTCCAGTGGCTGGCCTGCGCCCCGTCGCCGAAAGTGACGCCATTGGAGAAAGCCGCCACCTGCGACACACCGCCGTCCACGGAAAAATACTTCAGGCGGGTGTCGGCCGTGTAATCCGTGAAGCCCGCGCCGGCGGCCAGACTGCCCGCCGAATAACGGAAAAGGTCGATCAGATTGGAACTGAAGGCGCCTCCCGCGGAGGTCCCGCCGCTTTGATCAATATCGTCCACCCCGCTGGTGAAACCCAGGGCATGCCCCAGCTCATGGGTCGCGGCACCCACAAAATCATACATCCCGGCACCGATCCCGTTGCTGGGATCGAAGTCGAAGGAGAAATCGGAGCTGAACTCAATGGCGGCGTCCGGATCCGGCCCGGGGGCCACCAGGCCCAGCGCTTTGGCGTTGGCGCTGGTCAGGCCCACACGGTTCATGGTGTCCACGTAGGGCGTGGCGCTGTTGGCTCCGTTGGGATTGTTGCTGGTGTGGTTGATCAGGCGGCTGAATACGCTGCCCGTCTGCAGCCCCGCGAAGGAGGAAAAATCGTCAGCGGAGGTCCGCTCCAGCGAGAGGGCCCCGGTAAGCGTGGAATACGGGACTTCCCCTCCGTTGAAACTGGTGGAGCCGATCACGCCGGGCGACAGGGATTTGAAGGCAATCTGCACATTGACCGTGACATTGTCCGCCAGCACCGCCGACCAGCGGGCCGCGGCGGCCTGGAAAGCGTCCACCGCATGCTGCGGCATTCCTGCTTCGGGAATCAGATTGAACTGCAGATTCGCCCGCGCGGGCATAGTGCCGAGGACCCCGGCAAAAGCGATGATGGCGGAACCCGCAGGCAGGCGAAATCTCATAAATCAATGGAAGGGGGTGAGGAAGGAATGGGAACCCCTCACGGACCTCCCGATGAGCTGTCATTTTGCCCATGATCTGATTATGCGGCAGGCAGCGCCGGATAAATGCCGTTTTCGGGCAAACGAGTCAAGCCGCATTAAAAAATCCCTCATTTTAACCAGCTCCGGAGCCCGGACTTTTGAACGGGGAGTTGTGACGGCCGGCGGTCAGCGGGTGATCTCGTAAAGCCAGCTTTCGGAAAGACCATCAATGCGGAAAACTCCCCCGGCACCGATTGTCAGGCTGCCTCCGGGTTTGGGAACGCCCCGGTGATCCAGCGCCCGGACCCGGACAGGCGGGGCTCCGGCCAGACGGATGGCGGCCTGCACGGGCTCCAGCAGCAGCGGGGGCGTGCCTGCGGCCTCCAGTATTGTGCCGTCGGCGCTGTAGCGCGCGCCGGTTTGTTTGTCGCGGGCGAGGGCGGTGAGGAGAATGCGGCGGCTCCGCGCCAGCGGGAGATCATCCAGAGGCGTGAAAAGCAGGCTGACAAAATCCGTCAGGATCTCCAACCGCACGCCGGGAAGCTCCACCGGCTCCCGGCCCGCGCGGCCGATGATTCCCTGGGTCCCCGGGCTTTGCGCCAGAATGCGGCCGCGGCCGTAATCCCAAACCAGCTCCCCGGTGGCGGCGCGGATGGTTTTGGCGGCGGAATCGCGGTATTGACTGACGCCGTCCACGGATTTTTCTCCGCCGCTGAAATCCACCGTCACCCGGCCGGCGGCAAAGGCATCGAAAGGCGTGCCGCCGTCCCCGGCCTCCAGCCAGGCGGGTTTTCCCGTGAAAAGCTGATCCTCCCGCACCCGGCGCGCGGCCACAGGCGGAGCTTCACGGAAATGCCCCTTGAGCACCGCGAGGGCCAGCGCCGGAAATTGTCCCAGGTAATGCGGGGTGTCCGTGGCGTAGCTGGTCATGCGCGGCGTGCAGCGGCCATTTTTTGGCCTCCGGCGACACCGGATCCCCCCAGCGGATTCCAGAAAAACACGCTGTCGGGAACCGCTTAAAATCGAGGTTTAGGTCGGCGACGCTTCCTGATCAGGGCCTCCAGGGCAACCCTGGACAGTTCACAGAACTCCTTCGCGGAGAAATTCGCCAGGGCGTTGCCCTTAAGATTGCTGCAAAAATATTTGATTGGATTGAGTTCACGCACGTAGGCGGGCAGGCGCTTCACCAAATCCGGCCTTCCTGCTCCACCGGATGCTGCGCCACCACTTTGGAGCGGTGGGCGGGCAGGCCGTCCATCCGACGCTTATAGAGGCCAGCCTCCCCACACCCCAGAGCGAACGCCCGGGCAGGCGCTGGAAGACATAGGGCGCCGACCGGTCCTCCGTCTCAGGCACCCACGGCAAACGCACTTAAATGATAGGTCCTGCCGATGACTCAAAACGCCCCTGCACAAATGGGGGAGCCGTGGCTGAGTGGCGGCCATGGACTCCATTGCCGCCAATTCCCCGCTGGGCCGCCTTGCCGCACACCTTGAGAAGCTCGGGGATCCACGCCGTCTCCGGCGGCCCGTGCATCTTTTCAGCGACATCCTCATCATCGGCCTGTGCTCCTTTTTCACGGGCGGGCGCACCTTTGTGGACATGGCCGACTGCGCGGCCACGCTGGAGCCCTGGCTGCGCACCTTTCTGAAGCTGCCCGGCGGGCTGCCCTCCCATGACACCTTCAACCGGGTCTTCGCCGCCCTGGACTCCCGGGGCATGGAGGACGTCCTGCGCCTGTGGACCTCCGAACTGACCATCCCCCGGGAATCCGGGGATCAGCCTCCGCCGGCCCTGCGCCACCCTGCCCTGGACGGCAAGGTCCTGCGCGGCAGCCGCACGGGCTCCGGCGCTGGGGCCGCTCCCCGCGCCCGGGCCGTGGTCAATCTCTGGCTGGCGGACCACGGCCTGGTGCTGGCCCAGCGCAAAATCCCGGAGGACTGCGGGGAGATTATTCAGGCTCCGCTGCTGCTGAGGCGCATCGCCCTGAAAAACACCGTGGTCACCGCCGACGCCGCGCATGCTCAGACCGGCACCGCCGCGGAGATCATCGGCCTGGGCGGTGATTATCCGCTTTGCGTCAAAGGCAATCAGGCCGCCACCCGGGACGCCATCCTCACTCTGCTGGAGCCCGCCATCGCGGCTCTGCCCGATGGCCACTTCCACAGCGTGCACAAGGAGCACGGCCGCCTGGAGGAGCGCCGCGCCTGGGTCTGCGCGGATCTTACGGACTTCGGTCCTCGCGGCCTGTGGAAAGGACTGGGCGCGGTGGCCGTGCGGGAGAGCCGCTTTGAAAACCTCATCACCGGAAAAACCAGCGTGGAGCGGCGCTGTTTTCTCACCAGCCTCACCCCCGCCCGGGCGGGGGCCTCCTCCAAAGCAGGCGCCGCCGCGCGGGACAAAGCCATGGCGGAGCTGGTTGCCCGGCTCGCGCGCGGGCACTGGAAAGTTGAAAACTCCCTGCACTGGCGGCTGGATGTCCTCATGGGGGAGGACGCCTGCCGGACCCGCGGGGGCGGGGCCCCCATCAACCCCGCGGTCATGCGGCGCATCACCCTCAATGTCCTCAAAGCCCACCCGCCCTTTCCCGGCAAAAGAGGCGCGGACATGTCCATCCGTTCCCGGCAGTATGTCGCCTCCATCAGCCCCAACTACCTGCGCTCCCTCATCGAAGCCGCTCCACTATCATCTTAGCTGCGTTTGCCGTGCTCAGGCACCTGTCAGAAGATTGTGCGTTTGACAGGCAAAAAAATCACAGATTTATTTTATTTGCAATTATACAATCAGGCCGAGAATACCCGGAGAATGCAATCGTGATGGATTCGCCCCGCCTGGCCGCAGTGCCGGAGACATCACCATCTGCCTCCCGGGAAAAATATTTACCATAGGCTGCTGCACCGTCGCTCTGCCTGAATAGTATTTTTTAACCAAAGTTATCTTGGGCAGCTTTGTGCCCGGTTGCTCATTTTTCGGAAATTTTCATTGCGGGGGACGGATTTGGCGTGCATTTGAGAACGATTTTTCCTATAAAGCCATCCATCTCCCACATTAATTTATAAACAGTCGCGATCCATGTTGACCCTTATTCATCACATAGAAAGTCTGGCTTCGGCTGATATATAACCACTGCCGTAGAATGACCTTATAATAATTTAATGTTATTAAGAAAATTTAAACAGGGAGTGGCGGGTTGAGTTGAATTGAGTGCAGGAAAATCGCATAATTTAATATATGATTGAACATAAAACTTTGTATGTCGGGGATTCCAGATCCGGGGAAATGTCCCGGACTGTAGAAGTCTTTACAAGCAAGCTCCGTGGAATAGGGCGTCTTAGCGGGAGAAAACTTTTGGATGTCGGATGTGGCAACGGAACTTTCACTATTGCTCTTTCTCATGGATTCGAAGAGGTTTATGGAATTGATGTCCGTGACGATAATCTGGAGATTTTCCGCAGGAAAGTTGATGGCAATAGCCATTTTAAGGCCCTGAATATGTCCGCATCCGAAATGACTTTTCCAGACAGTTTTTTTGATTCAATAATTACCATAGAAACTCTGGAGCATGTGCCGGAGCTTCAAAAAGCTGCTTCCGAAATCGCCCGGGTCCTCGCTGCGGGAGGAGAGCTTCTGATCACTGTTCCGAATCGCTGGTTTCCTTTTGAAAATCATGGTGCCCGGATTGGCTCACGCCTCTGGCGGGGGCGGGTTCCGCTGCTGCCTTATTTTCCTTGGCTGCATCGCCGTTTTGCGGTGGCCCGAGTCTTCACTGTCGGCGATTTGGACGCTCTTTTTTTACCCGAGGGATTAATTAGAGCGGATCATGGTTACCTTTGGCCAACTTTTGAGCATGACGGCAACCCGTTCCAGCGTTTCCTCCGCCCATTATTTGGGGTCATGAGAAAAATGGAAGTCGGCAGTCTGCGCTTTTTCGGTTCATCCGTTGTAGTTAAATATATAAAATCAGACAAAAAAACAAATTAAATTCTTTAGTTCCAAAATTTCAAACACAATAAAAATGTGATTTCATTGCTAGGTAAAGAAGATCACAAGTAATTGATTAGCGGGTCACGGCCTTGGGCATGGGGAGGCCTTTGATTATGTTGGAGAGGGCGCTGGCGACCTTGTGGCCCCGCGCAGGGCGAGGGTGGCAGTGATGCTTTTCATGACCTCACAGGTCCGGGCTCCACGCTCGTTTTTCGAACAATGAGACACTTTCCGCGCGATCACGGCACCGCGCAGTCCGCGCCCGGCACGGTTGTTGGCGGGCTCTATTTCCGGATGCTCCAGAAACAGCAGCACCCGCCCGTTGTCGTGCTGCCGCCCGATCCCGTCCAGCAGCCGCTGGTTCCCGGGGTCTTTCAATCGGCGGTCCCGCAGCTGCCGGTCAAGTTTTTGCCGGATGGCCTGGCCGCGCTCCCGGTATTGCTCAGGGGTGCAGGCCTGGCTGCGACAGTCCTGCCAGAGTTTGATGGCTTCGCGGAGGGTGACTTTGAGTTCGCGGGTGAAGGCCCGCGCCCGCCCGCTGCGGGTTTCCTCCACGACGCTGAGGTTTTTGAGGAGATGGCTCAGGCACTTTTGCTGTTGGATGGCGTCCAGGGCTCCCGCTTCACAGCTGCTGCCGCGGTCGGCCCCGGGCAGTCCCGCGAAGCAGGCGCTGAGCATTTCCACGACTTCCTCATGCCGGTGCCGCCAGCGGATTTGGAACACGGTCGGCAGCGGGGTGAAAAATCCCATGAGAAAGGCTCCCGCGCCGCCGATGCGCCAGCCGGTGTCGTCGGTGTTGACCACCGGGGAGGTCCGCAGGGCCTCCCGCAATTCCTGATAAGTGGTGTCCATGACGGCCCCCGGAGCGCAAAGCGCGGCGGCGGCCTGAGTGAGGGCGCTTTGGCTGAGGCTGATGCCCGTGGCGGCCTGGATGACGGCGGGGACTTTGCACAGAGGCAGGCCAGAATGATAGTGCGGCGTGAGGGCCCGGGCCATGACCTGGGGGCCGGTGCGGTGCGCCGTGGCTCTATGCTGACCGGCCGGGAGGTCCGCGTGGCGGCCCCGGCCGCGCCAGCCGCGGACGGGGCGGAGGCCCTGCTCCACGCAAAACCGGCGGATGATCCTGACCGGCTCCGGCGGGGTGTCCTCCACGGTGGCCGCCTGCTCCACGACTTCCAGTGGGGCTCCGCATTGCGGGCAGTCCCGCGAATCCAGGGGCGCGCGCGGATCCTCCACCACGCCCGCCGCGCCGGCCACCGGCTCCGCCCGTCTTTCAAAGCGGCCCTTGCCCGCATGGCGTCCGGACTTTTTCGGAGTGGCGCGGCCGGGACCTCTGGAAAAGGGAGCGGTGGCCCGCTTCGTGGCCCGCAGCTGCTCTTTGAATGTGGCATTGTCCGCCTCCAGAGCGTCCACCCGCTGCAGCAGCGCCACCAGTTCCATGACCGACAGCAATTCCAATGGATCAGGTTCTCCGCTCATCGGCATCACAGAAATACTTAAGATGCCAGAAACATCTTTCGGCCGCTAATCAATTACGATCACAACCATGACCATCGATGAATTCAGCAGCAGCGTATGAGCACTTCTAAAAACCTCCGTAACAGTTTGCGGAATGTCCAAAACCTGGTAAAGACGTTGACAACACCATGGCCAACCGCCGCAGCCAGCGCCCCGTCGGGGGCCTTTTCACCCGGCAGGAACGGGAGGCCAAAGTGGCCGCCAAAACCACGGTCCCTGATGTTTTGGATCTGACGCTGGACTGGGAGATGTTCCGGCCGGTGCTGAATCAGAACCTTGATTTCAGGCAGCCGGAGGCCGGCCAGCCCGCCAGGAGCGAACGCCCGGCCTTCGATGCGGTGCTGATGTTCAAAGTCCTCATCCTCCAGAAATACCACGCGCTGAGCGATGAGCAGTGTGAGTATCAGATCAATGACCGGCACAGCTTCCAGCGCTTTTTGGGTCTGGAGCGGGAAGGCCACATCTCCGACGCCAAAACCATCTGGAGCTTCCGCTAACGGCTTGGACGTGAGGGGGATCGAAGCGCTTTTTGCGGCCTTCGACGGCTTCCTGCGGGAGCGCGGCCTGCTGCTGCGGGCCGGTAAAGTGATCGACGCCAGCTTCGTGGATGTGCCCCGGCAGCACAACACCCGGTCCGAAAACCAGCGGATCAAAGAGGGCCAAATCCCCGATGGCTGGGAGCAAAAACCCGCCTTCCACCGTCAGAAGGACACCGACGCCCGGCACACTCAAAAGAGCGGCGAACGGCACTACGGCTATAAAAATCACGTCAAAGGCGACCTTGAAACCAAACTTATTGAGACCTGGAGGGTGACCGACGCCAGCGTGCATGACAGCCAGGCGCTGCCGGAACTCATCAGTGAGGATACGGATCATGACACCATCCTGTATGCGGACAGCGCCTGCCGGAGCGCGGTCACGGAACTGTTCCTTGAGCAGCGTGGGATTGAAAGCCAGGTGCATGAGCGCCCCTGGCGCAATACACCGCTGACGGAGGAGCAGAAAGCCTCCAATCAGGAAAAAGCCGCCTGAGGGCGCGGGTGGAGCACATCTTCGGGAGTCAGAGCGCCCACGGATCCGACCGCAAACACAGGGGACGGCCCCGCCCCGGTGGCGGGCTCCGCTTCACCAATTCACAAAAGGCAGGGAGTTAGCTTTTTTATCAGCTCTCGCCGGAAACTCCGATTTTAAGAGGTTCTCTGTCCTCGTTTTGAAACTCCACCATGGCCAGCGCCGGGTCCTCCGCATACCGCAGGCCCGTGAGGGGATTGCGGTGGTTGAGCAGCTCCAGCAGGATCTTCCGCCGGATATCCTGCAGCTCCCCGCTGACGGTGATGATGCCATAAGTGTCCCGCAGCCCGGAATTCCGCCCGCCCATGGGCTCCAGCTCCGCCAGAAGCTCCTTGGGATATCCGTCCGACTCCCGGACCGGGAAATGGTAAAACACACTCCAGTCCATATAAATGCCCGCCTTCTTCAGCTCGCTGAACCACCAGTCAAACTCCGCCAGCTTCGCGGAGTCAATCCGTCCGTCGGTGGTGACCTCGTCAAAAACCGTGTGCTGCCGGACGATATTCACGCCGAGGGAGCGCAGCCAGGCGATGCGTTTCAGGGATTCCTCCCGGGTCAGTTTTCCCTGCTCCTGATTGGCGTTCACGCCCCAGAATTTCACGGGTTTCCCGGCCGGATCGCCGGCAAAAACCAGATCCTTCCCGACGGCGGTCACCGCTCCCAGGCGGCCGGCGGGCGCGGGGACCAGATCCGACAGGTCAATCACCGAGTCCGCCGAAACCGGATCGCCGCCCGACGGCAGCGGGAACCAGACATCCGGCCCGGGGGCGGGACGGGCCTCCGGTCTGGTGATGCCCTGGGGGATAAAACCGTCATTGGCCAGCACCAGACAATCCACGCCGCCGTGATTCGACGGCCCGCCGACCGTGCGGAAGGCGACGGTGTGCCGCCCTTTCGCCAGTTCAAATCCGCCCGCATCCACCCAGGCGATGAAACGCAGATCCGGCTTGTCGTCCGCCGCGATGTTCTGCCCGCCGCGGGGACGGGAAAAATCGACTTTCCGCCAGTCCCCGCCGTCCACGCGGACCTCCATCCCCGACGCCACCGGATTCGCCCGCAGCCACAAGGTCCATTTCCCTGCCTCCGGCAGTTCCGCCGCACACTCCGCCGAGCCTGGTTGATCACCGAAATTGCTCAGCCATCCGCCGCCGGAAAGCCTGTCCTTTTTCACCTGCTCCCCATACCAGGGATGTTTGACCATTTGAGGATTCACCGCCGACTCCGCCTCCACCCAGACCGCGGCCGCCGGAGCGGAAGGAATGACGGTGAACGGCAGAAGAAGACCGGCAGTAAAGCAGAGAGAGCGTGACATGGGGAAAAGAAGGGATTGGGACGCGGGCTGAAAACGTCACTGGAAAGTCCGGCTTTCCGCTTTTGTCCCCATCCCCGGAGAATCCCCGGCCATTGAAAATCGTTTCCCGTTTTCCGAAAATCCGCTCCTCTCCCGTTTTAATTCGCTGGCGTTCCCGTGCCGCGTGGGTTTGATCCGGGGTTTTTCGCATTGAAATTATGGATTCCACCCCGCTGCCGGTTCTGCATGTTTGGTCAAAGCTCAGTGCGGCGCGCTGGGAGGACGCGTGGATGGAGCGGTTTTACGCTCTGCCGAAAGCCAGCCCGGTGATCACTTCCCTGCCCGGCGGCAAGACCGTGCGCGTGGAGGTTTACTGCGAGCGGAAAGCCGATGCCGAGAAAATCCGCAAAGAATTCGGCGGCACCGTCCGCGAGCTGAAGCCGCAGAACTGGGCCGCCCCCGCCGCCGCCCGGCTGGAGCCGGTGAAAGTCCGGGACCGTCTGATCATCACCCACGACGAGGCCACTCAAAAAGCGCAGCAGGAGGCGCATCCGGACCGGATCGTGCTGCTTGTTCCCGGTGAAATGGCGTTCGGGACCGGTGATCACGCCACCACCTCCACCTGTCTCCGGGTGCTCGCCGACGAGGCCGCCCGCCGCGACGGCCCCTGGAGCGTGCTTGATCTGGGCTGCGGCACCGGCATTCTGGCCCTGGCCGCCGCCAGGCTGGGCGCGAAACCGGTGGCCGGTTTTGACTACGATCCCGCCGCCGTGCGCATCAGCAGGAAGAACGCCGCCCTGAACGGCGTGAAAGGCGTCAAATTCACCAGGGATGATATGCTGACATGGCAGCCGGAAACCCAGTATGACATCGTGCTGGCGAATATTTTTTATGATGTGCTCACGCTGTCCTTCGAGAAGATCGCCGCCGCCGCCAAACCCGGCGGCATGGTCATTGTCTCG
Source organism: Verrucomicrobiota bacterium (assembly GCA_040386695.1). Taxonomy (GTDB): domain Bacteria; phylum Verrucomicrobiota; class Verrucomicrobiia; order Verrucomicrobiales; family V1-33; genus CAIZWU01. The sequence goes on along the minus strand of JAZKFB010000070.1, from coordinate 10,463 downwards.
GGCATTCTGCATGAGCAGGCGGAGGGCTGCCTTGCCGCCGGCACCAAGGCGGGACTGAAATTCCAGCCTCCCCTGCGCCGCGGCAAATGGGTCACGGCGGTGGCGCGGAAAGATCCGTCATAATCATGCCCGGAAGCAGGCCAAAGATATCCGCCGGGGCGGCCGGCCCTCTATTTAATACCGGTATGATCCGGATTTATAGGTGATCCTTCCCGGAGATTGATTTTTTCACCTTATTACGGCTATCCTTCTTAGAGATACCCCCTTATGCAAAAAATTACTTCCTCCACGCCGGTTCCGGGCCTGACGGCATGGATTGCGGCGGTTCTTCTGCTGCCCCTCTCCGCCGCTGAACCCCGCCGGCCCAACGTGCTTTTCATCTGCGTGGATGATCTGAAGCCCCTGCTGGGCTGCTATGGAAGCAAAACCGTCAAATCCCCCGGCATCGACCGTCTGGCGGCGCGGGGAGTGGTGTTCGATCATGCCTACTGCAATCAGGCGGTCTGCGCGCCGTCCCGGAACACCCTGATGACCGGCATCCGGCCGACCACCCTGGGCATTTATGATCTCGGGACCAACTTCCGCCTCGCGGCTCCGGAGGCGGTCACCCTTTCCCAGCATTTTCTGAACCACGGCTGGCGCGCGGAGGCGGTGGGGAAAATCCTCCATGTCGGGCACGGCAACGTTGAGGATCCGGCCTCCTGGAGTGTTCCCCACTGGGGAGTGAAATCGATCGAATATGCGGTCAGCGACAGCCGTGCCAAAGAAGGCCTGTCCCGGGAGGAGGCGCTCTTCGACAACAAATCCCCCGCCGGCCTGTCCCGGGGGGCGGCGTGGGAAAATCCCGATGTTCCGGATGAGACCTACAGCGATGGCCGGCTGGCCGCCGAAGCCATCCGGCGGCTGCGGGGAACCCGGGAAAGGCCGGACACCCCGTTTTTCCTGGCCGTTGGATTTGTGAAGCCGCACCTTCCCTTCTGCGCGCCCAAAAAATACTGGGACCTTTACGATCCCGCCACCCTGCCGCTGGCGGAGCGCCGCACGGTGCCGGATGACGCCCCGGCTTACGCGCCTCAGTCCAGTGGCGAGCTGCGGCAGTATCAGGGGATTCCTGAAACCGGCCCCATGCCCGACGACCTCCAGCGCCGCCTCGTCCACGGCTATCACGCCTCCGTCAGTTTCATGGACGCGCAGCTGGGCAAAGTGCTGGATGAGCTGGACCGCCTGAAGCTGACCGACAGCACCATCATCGTGCTGTGGGGCGACCATGGCTGGCATCTGGGCGATCATGGCATGTGGTGCAAACACACGAACTACGAGGAGGCCACCCGCATCCCGCTGCTCATCTGCGCGCCCGGGGTCTCCAAGCCCGGCAGCCACAGCGCGGCCATGGTGGAGACCGTCGATATTTACCCCACCCTGAATGAACTGGCCGGCCTGCCCGCTCCCCAGGGCTCTCCGCCGCTTGAGGGGCGGAGCATGGTTTCCCTCCTGCGCGATCCCTCCGCGCCCGGCAAGGATCACATCATGCATGTCTATCCGCGCACCAAACCGGGAACGGGAGCCGTGCTCGGCCGGGCCGTCCGCACGCTGACCCACCGCCTGGTGGAATGGAAAGTGCCCGGAGCCCCTCCGGACAAGGCGGATCTGGAACTCTATGATTACGTCAACGACCCCCTGGAAACCACCAACCTCGCGGCCAGTCAGCCACAGCTGGCGGCCGGACTGCGGGCCATGCTGGATGCCTATGGCGAAGCCAAGCCTCAAATCAAAAGCTCCCGGGACCGGATGTTTGAGAAACGCGACACCAATAAGGACGGCAAGCTGAGCTGGCAGGAGTTTTTGGTTGATCAGCCCGATCCGCAGGCCACTCCCCTGAGGTTCAATCGCTTTGACATCAACAAGGACAATGAGCTGTCGCGGGAGGAATTTGTGAGCCAGGGGGGAATTAAAACCCGCTGACGGGAAACCGGTCCCGGCCGATGAAAAACCGCCCCCCGGTCACGGATTACGGGCCATTCCCCCAAAAACACTGAAAAACCAGTGCCGGCCTCCGGTGAAAAACCCTGAGTCCCCATCTCTCCGGCAGCAGTGCCGCCAGCCACGCCGCCGCGTCCTGAGGAAGGAATCAGAGCCTCACACCGCTTTCAAAAAATCCCCGTAAAATCTCACGCCCCGCTCCAGTTCATCCAGGGAGACCCATTCATCCGCCGTGTGGGCCTGGGCGATGGAGCCGGGTCCGGCGGCGACCGCCGGAATGCCCGCCGCCGCCAGCCACGCGGCATCGCAGAACCATGGCGCGCCGGTGAGCCCCTGGCCGCAGGCCGCGAGCTTCTGCACCAGCGGATGATCGCCCGGAGTGTCCAGCGGCGCGCAGATGGCGTCCTTGTCCGCCACCACCGTCACCGGCAGGCCGCGCTCATTCAGAAACCCCCGCAGCATTTCCGCGATGCCCCGGCGGTGCACCGCCGGCGTGAAGCGGATGTCCAGGCGGATGGTGCAGGAATCCGGCACAATGTTGGTGCGGGTGCCGCCGAAGATCATGCCCAGGTTCAGGGTGCTGTCACCGAGCACCGGATGCCGGAACTCCGGCGCGGTCAGCAGCGGCAGAAAATCACGGTAAAGGGCCTCAATCACCGGCGTCATTTTCAGAACCGCATTCTCCCCCAGCTCCGGCCTCGCCCCGTGGGCCGCGCGGCCGGTGGTGGTCAGGCTGCACCAGTAGGAACCCTTGTGGGTGTGGACCACGGCGCACTCCGTGGGCTCGCCGATCAGCGCGAAATCATATCCGGCGTGATGCGCCGCAAAGTGCCGCGAGCCCCACTGGCCGGTTTCCTCGCCCATGAATCCCGCAAAGTGAATCTCCGCGCCCAGGTCCGCGATTCCGTCCGGCCCCAGCTCCTCCAGCGCCGCCAGCATGGCCGCCATCGTGCCCTTGGTGTCGCAGGACCCGCGCCCGTAAAGCCGGCCCTCCCGGATTTCCGCCCCGAAGGGATCAATGGTCATGCCCCTGACACTCACCGTGTCCGTGTGCGGCGCCAGCAGGATCAGCGGCTTGCGGCGGCCATCGGGGGAGGGCCGTGAGGGAAAGCGCCCGATCACATTCGGCCGGTCCGGCATCACCTCCTCGAAAACCACCTCCGCCCCCAGCTTCTCCAGAACAGCGCCCGCATATTCCGCGCAGGCTTTCTCCCCGATGCCACCGGTGCCGGGATCGCCGTCAGGGTTCACGCTGGGAATGCGGACCAGATCGCGGCAGAGACTGACAACTCGGGAGGTCATGGCGTTTTTGATTCCTTGAATTTAATCTGAATCCGGAGAGATCCGTTGAACCCGGCCCATCCGCGGCCGGTCATGGCAGCTTTCCGGGTTTATTTCAGGGGCTGGGCTGCGGCTGAACCTGAGCGGCGAGGGCGGCTTTGATTTCCCGGGCCTCCGCGAGCGCCTGCTCCACCGTGTCCGCCAGCACCGTGAAGTGCCCCATCTTCCGCCCGGCGACGGCGCGGCGTTTGCCGTAAAGATGCAGCTTGGCGCGCGGGTGTTTCAGAATCGGAGACCAGTCCGGCCCCTGTTCCGGCGCGGGCCAGAGGTCGCCCAGCAGATTCCCCATCACCGCCGGCGTGTGCTGCCGGGCATCGCCCAGCGGCAGCCCGGCGACGGCCCGCAGCTGCTGCTCAAACTGGCTGACCGCACAGGCGTCCAGAGTGTGATGCCCGGAATTGTGGGGCCGCGGCGCGATCTCGTTCACCAGCAGCGAGCCATCGGCTTTCAGGAAAAACTCCACCGCCAGCGTGCCCGTGTAATCCAGGGCGGCGGCGACTTTCCGGGTCAGTTCCACCGCCTGGGCCGCCACCTCCGGCGCGATCCGGGCCGGGGCGATGGTCAGATCCAGAATGTGATTCCGGTGCTCGTTCTCGCAGGGTGGAAACGCGGCGAACGACCCGTCCACCGCCCGCGCGCCGACCACGCTGATCTCTTTTTCAAACGTCACCCACTGCTCCAGCACGCCGCGCGGCGCGCCCAGCGCTTTCCACACCGTCTCCGGATCCTCGCCGCCCCTCAGCTTCTGCTGGCCCTTGCCGTCATAACCGAAAGCGGCGGTTTTCAAAACACACGGCACGCCCAGAGCCTCCACGGCGGCGGCCAGATCGTCAGCGTTTTTCACCACCCGGAACTCGGCGTGCGGCAGCCCCTGATCCTTCAGGAACAGCTTCTCGCGCTCCCGGTTCTGACAAATCTCCAGAGCTTTTCTCCCCGGCCGCACCGGACGGAATTTCTCAAACGCCGCCAGCAGATCGCCGGGCAGGTTTTCGAATTCCATGGTGATCACATCGGCCTCCTTCAGAAAATGATCGCGGGCCTCGTCGTCGTAATACGCCGCATTGATCTCCAGATCCGCCAGCTGCCCCGCCGGACTGCCATGCGGCTCATTGGTGTAAATGGCCACGCGGTAGCCCGCGCGCTTGGCCTCGCGGGCCGTCATGCGCCCGAGCTGCCCGCCGCCGAGAATGCCCAGGGTCTGGCCGGGCTGTAAAATCGCGCCGGGTTTCATGAGGGCAGTTCCGACTGGGTTTCCAGCACTTTGGCCGTCTGTTTCGCGCGGAAGGCCTTCAGTTTCCTCGCCACTCCGGCATCCCGCAGCGCCAGGATGGAAACCGCGAACAATGCCGCATTGACCGACCCCGCTTTGCCGATCGCAAAAGTCCCCACCGGCACCCCGCCCGGCATCTGCACAATGCTCAGCAGGGAATCCATGCCCTTCAGCGCCTTCGACTCCACCGGGACACCCAGCACCGGCAGGGTGGTCATGGAGGCCGTCATCCCCGGCAGATGCGCCGCGCCGCCCGCGCCGGCGATGATGACCTGCAATCCCCGGGCCTCCGCCGTTTTCGCATACTCCACCAGCAGGTCCGGCGTGCGGTGCGCGCTCACCACCCGCGTCTCGTGCGCGATTCCGAAATCCGTGAGAACCTTGGCCCCGTGCTCCATCGTTTCCCAGTCCGAAATGCTGCCCATGATGATCCCCACACGCGGGGCTCCCGGCGCTGCCGCCGGCGACGCTGATTTTTTCCTTGCTGCCATGCCCCGAAATCCGCCAGGCCCCACCTTCCTGCAACCGTGTAAACTCAGGCCCCGAAAAGCCATGGACCGGGACGGACTTTATGGGAAGGATGGGCTGCCACCGGCTTTATCCATCCGTCCATCCCGACCATAAAGCTCCATGTCCGCGCCACGCGTGATTCTCCACCTCGATATGGACGCGTTCTACGCCTCCGTGGAGCAGCGCGACCAGCCGGAGTGGCGGGGCAAACCGGTCATCGTGGGCGGCCCGCCGCAGAGCCGCGGGGTGGTCTGCGCGGCGAGTTACGAGGCCCGGAAATTCGGCGTCCGCTCCGCCATGGCCAGCGTCACCGCCGGGCGGCTGTGCCCGGACGGGATTTTTGTCCGGCCGCGCATGGACGTTTACCGGACGGAAAGCCACGCCATCATGGAAATCGTGCGCCGTTTTGCCGGAAGCCTCGTGCAGCAGGTTTCCGTGGACGAGGCCTATCTGGATGTCACCGCCCAGCTTCCGGAGGCGGAAAACCATGATGCCCTTCTGGAAAGTGCCCTGCCCTTCGCCCGGCGGATCAAAGCCGCCATCCGCCAGGAACGCCGGCTGACGGCCACCATCGGCGTCGCCCCCAACAAGCTTCTGGCCAAAATCGCGTCCTCCTCCTTCAAACCCGACGGCCTGACCCTGGTGCCGGAGACCGGCAAGGCGGATTTTCTCCGCCCGCTGTCCGTGGGCGCCATTCACGGCGTGGGCCGCGTGACCGAAACCGCCCTGCGGCAGGCCGGACTGGAAACCATCGCCGATCTTCAGGACACTCCGACGGATCTGCGCTCGCTCGTCGGCTCGTGGGGCCGGGATCTCAAACGCATGGCCCATGGCGAGGACGACCGCCCCCTGGATCTTGGCGATGAGATCAAAAGCATCAGCAGCGAGAACACCTTCCCCCGCGACACCGCCGACCGCGCGGTCCTCCGCGCCTGCCTGCGGGAGCAGGCGGACGAACTGGCCGGAAAACTCGCCCGCCACCGCCTCGCCGCCGGCACCGTGCAGGTGAAGGTGCGCTACAGCGATTTCACCACCCTGACCCGGCAGCTCAGCGTGGAGGAGCCACTGGAGGATGCCGCCATTATTTACCGTTTCGCCTGCTGGCTGCTGGCCCGGCACGAACTGGTGAAACGCCCCCTGCGCCTGCTCGGTCTCGGCGTTTCCGGGCTTCAGGAGGTCACCATCCGCCAGCTCCGCCTGGAGCTGAAGTGAATGCCGCCGGTCAGGCCCGTCATTACTTCACTTCCGGACACGCGCCTTTCCCCCTTCTCCTCTTTGCTTTCTCCGCGCTCTTCTGTTCCAATCCAAACCGCCCTCTTTTCCTCATGAAATTTTCCGGTTTTCTCCTGATTCTCAGCCTCAGCCTCAGTCTTCTCACCGCCGCCCTGCCCGGCCGGGCGGCGGAACCGGCGGGCCGCCGCCCGAATTTTGTGTTCATTCTCGCGGACGACCTCCGCTGGGACACCCTGGGCTGCATGGGGAACCGCATCGTGCAAACCCCGGCCATTGACGCTCTCGCGGCGCAGGGCGTGCTTTTCCGCAACCACTTCTGCACCACCTCCATCTGCTGCGTCAGCCGGGCATCCATTCTGTCCGGACAATACGAACGGCGGCACGGTATCGGCGATTTCTCGACGCCCTTCACGGCGGAGTCATGGGCGCAAACGTATCCCGCCCTGCTGCGGCAGGCCGGTTACCGCACCGGATTCATCGGGAAATTCGGCGTGGGCGGCGCCAAAGCCATCAAAGCGAAAGCGGAGGCCTTTGACTTCTGGCGCGGCCTGCCGGGCCAGGGCGGCGAGTGGTTCATCGATCCCAAAGATCCGGCCAAAACCCACACCACCGCCCGCGACGGCAGCCAGGCGCTGGAGTTTCTGGAGGGCTGCGATGCCGCGAAACCGTTCTGCCTTTCCATCAGCCTCAACGCCCCGCACGCCCGCGACGGCAAGCCCCGGGAATTCCAGCCGGACCCGCGGGACGAGGCCCTTTACGCGGATGTCACCATTCCCAGACCGCCTGCGGCCGCGGACGGGTTTTTCCAGCTTCTGCCTGAATTCGTCCGCCAGTCCGAAGGCCGCCGCCGGTGGGAAAGACGGTTCGCCACCGATGACATGTTCCAGAGCACCATGCGCGACTACTACCGCCTCATGACCGGCATCGACCGGGAGGTCGGCCGTCTGGTGGAGGAGTTGAAAAAGCGCGGCCTGGCGGACAACACCGTCATCCTCTTCACCTCCGACAACGGCTGGGCCGCCGGCGACCGGGGCCTGGCCGACAAGTGGTTTCCCTACGGGGAAAGCATCCGCCTGCCGCTGGTGGTGTTCGATCCCCGCCTGCCCGCCGCCGCACGGGGCAGAACCAGCGCGGCCATGACTCTGAATATCGACTTCGCCCCCACGTTCCTGGCCATGGCCGGACTCCCGAAGTCCGAACGGATGCAGGGTGCCGATTTAACCCCGCTGCTCACGGGCGATGCCCCGGAGGACTGGCGCACGGAGTTTTTCTACGAGCACCATTTCGGCCCGAAAATCATCCCGCCCAGCGAGGGCGTGCGCACCCTCCGCTGGAGTTATTTCCGCTGGCTCGCGCCCAATCCGGAATCCGAGGAGCTTTACGATCTGGAAACAGATCCCCTGGAGGCCAAAAATCTCGCCGCCGATCCCGCCCATGCGGAAACGCTTCAAACCCTGCGCGCGGCCCGGCTGAAATATGCCGCCACCCTGAAGTAGCCGGAACATCCTTCCCGGGCGGATTCCCTCCTCATCCGCCCGCAAATATTGCGCTCCCGGCGCATTTTGCAGACGCGAAGGCTTTCGGCGGAGCGTTCCCATGGCGTTATTTCCAGGCTGGGGACCCGCCTTGACGGACCACCGGAAACCATCCTCCCACTATCCAAAAATGAGCCACGACTCCCATTCATTCGGGGCCGGATTCGGCCGCCAGGGCGGCGGCTGCCTGAAATCCGTGCTCGGCAATCCCCGCATCCTCATCGCCCTCGGCCTGGCGGCGTTCGCGATCATCAAATACATGACCGGCACCACCAAGGAGGTGAATCCCTTCACGGGCGACAAGGTCACCGTCCTGAAAATCACCCCGGAGGAGGAGACCGCCATGGGACTGAAATCCGTCCCCCAGATGGCGCAGCAGTTCGGCGGGGAAATCCGCGATCCTGAAATCGCCAATAAAATCAACGAAATCGGCCAGCGCCTGCTGGCGGCCAAGGAGCGCATCATTTCCCGGAGGAAGATGCAGGACGTGGAGTATGACTATAATTTTAAATTCCACGTTCTGGGGGACCGCCAGACCATCAACGCCTTCGCCCTGCCGGGAGGCCAGGTGTTCATCACCCATGCGCTGCTGGAGAAACTGCCCAACGAGGACGCGGTCGCCGGCGTGCTGGGCCATGAGATCGGCCATGTGCTCGCCCGGCATTCCATCCAGCAGATCGCCAAAAGCGGCCTGATCACGGGTCTGATCAATGCGGGGGTGGTCGCCACCTCGGACGGCAGCGGCGGCAACACCCAGATCGCCCAGATGGTGAATCAGGTGGTGCAGACCCGTTACGGCCGGGAGGCGGAGTCCCAGTCCGACCGCATCGGCATCCAGCTCATGATCGAGGCCGGCTACAAGCCGCAGGAGCTCCTGAGCGTCATGAAAGTCCTCGCCGCCAGCATGAGCGGCGGCCGTCCCCCGGAAATGCTCAGTTCCCATCCCTTCCCGGAGACGCGCGCCCGGCAGATTGAGAAGTATATCGAGTTCTTCACCAAAAACGGCCCCTCCGCCCACTGGACCGGAGGGGACTGATGAGGCTGCGGCTGATGACGGGAAAGGCGCGGAGCAGCGGGCAGGGCACCTCCGCAGTTCAATGATTAAGGAAAACGTCATTTCCCGGTGCCACCGGGGCCGGACGGCACGGGATATGCCTTCTTGCCGCCGGGAAAATACGCGTCAAGAGTGCGCGCTCCTTTCCCAACCACCCATCACACCACCATGCCCGTCGCCACGCCCGCGCAATATGCCGCCATGCTCGATGCCGCCCAGAAGGGCAGCTACGCCTACCCGGCCATCAACGTCACCTCCCTGGCCACGATCAACGGCGCGCTGAAAGCCTTCGCCGACGCCAAATCCGACGGCATTATCCAGGTCTCCACCGGCGGCGGCCAGTTCGCCTCCGGCTCCTCCGTGAAGGACATGGCCCTCGGCGCCATCGTGCTGGCCGAAGCCACGCACCGCCTCGCGGAGCGTTACAACATCCTCGTCGGCCTGCACACCGACCACTGCCAGCCCGGCAAAGTGGAAACTTTCCTGAAGCCCCTCATCGCCGCCACCGCCGCCCGCCGCGCCGCCGGTCAGGGGAATCTCTTCAACTCCCACATGCTCGACGCCTCGGAGCTGCCGCTGGATGAGAACCTGAAGCTTTCCGTCGATCTCCTCAAACTCTGCGCCGAACAGGAGATCATCCTCGAAGTCGAGGCCGGCGTGGTCGGCGGCGAGGAGGACGGACACGACACCTCCGGCGTGGCCGCTGAAAAGCTCTACACCAGCCCCGAGGACATGCTGGAGGTTTACGAAACCCTCAAAGGTCTCGGCCGTTACATGTTCGCCGCCACCTTCGGCAACGTCCACGGCTCCTACAAACCCGGCGCGGTGAAGCTGAAGCCGACCATTCTGAAGGACGGTCAGACCGCCGTGACGGAAAAATACGGCGCGGAGGCGGAAATGGACCTCGTCTTCCACGGCGGTTCCGGCACCCCGCTGGAGGAAATCCGGGAAACTCTCGACTACGGCGTCGTGAAGATGAACATCGACACCGACACTCAGTACGCCTTCACGCGCCCCATCGCCGAGCACATGTTCAAAAACTACGACGGCGTCCTGAAAATCGACGGCGAGATCGGCGACAAGAAAATCTACGACCCCCGCGTTTACCTCAAAAAAGCCGAAGAGGGCCTCGCCAAACGCCTCCATCAGGCCTGCGACGATCTCCGCTCCACCGGCCGGACCATCTTCGGAACCGTCTGATCCGGCTCCGGCCCGGGCCCTGTTTTCCTTTCTGTAAAAGACCACGGTGGCACGTCCGCCGTGGTCTTTTCTTTGACCCCGACTCCGGGAAAAAGCGGGAACCGGGAAATGAGGAAACAGAACAGAAGGGCGAAGGCCAGGAGGAGCAGGAAGCGGCCGCCTGATTTTTAAGCCTGCGGCGTTAATTCGGTTTTGATAACTTCAATCACGGGCCAGAGGCCCGTGCTCCGTTCCAGAGACAGGAGCACGGGCCTCCTGCCAAGAGTGTTCGGCACGGAATCAGCCGCGCGCCATGGGCCCTCCATTTTTTCAGCACTTCCTTTTCCCGGAGGGAAAACAG
>JAZKFB010000069.1:0-12994 GCA_040386695.1 Verrucomicrobiota bacterium | reverse complement strand
TCATGATTTCCTGTCCTCGGTTTTTCCCTTCCACACAAACTTTCTGACAGGCTCGAAAATAACGTCTTCCGGGCCTTCCCTCGTTCCCCCCCTCCCGAGCCCGATCAGCCCGCCTCCGTTTCAGCACCGGCTTCGATTTCGATTCCGCGCACCACGCCCCGCACTTTTCCCCTGGCCAGACGGGTCGTGAATTCATCGCCCGGTTGAAGCTGCCGCGCGTCCCGCACCGCGCGCCCGTTTTTGTCCAGCGTGCAGGAGAATCCGCGTGAAAGCACCGCGTCCGGCCCCAGCGCGCCCAGCTGATCCCGCCGCCGCTCCATGGCCGCGCGCCGGAGAGTCAGCGCGGCCTGGACGCGGGTCTGCAGACGCTCCGCCATCAGGGTCAGAGCCGCCTGGCGTTCGGCGACCACGCGGTCGGGGCGGTGGCGTTCCAGCCTGACTGACCATTCCTGAAGGCGTTCGCGGTGGCTTCTGACCGCCTGCGCCGCGGCATCGGACAGTTCCTCCTCCGCATCGTCCACGCGCTGCCGCCAGGGCGACAGCAGATGCTCCGTATCCTTGGTCAAAACTCCCCGGGACATCAGCTCCAGCACCCGCCGGTAATGCGCCATCGTCTGATCCAGGCGGCGCTGAAGACGCAGGCCGTTCTGCGCCAGGGAAGCCAGCAGCTCCGCGCGGTCCGGCGCCAGCAGTTCCGCCGCCGCGCTGGGAGTCGGCGCGCGCAGGTCGGCGGCAAAATCCGCGATGCTGAAATCAATCTCATGCCCCACCGCTGAAATCACCGGCAACGGGCAATCCGCCACCGCGCGCGCCACGGCCTCCTCATTGAAGGCCCACAAATCCTCCAGACTGCCGCCGCCCCGCGCGATGACCACCGTGTCGATCCGCGGCAGGCTCTCCGGCTCCGTGCCGATCAGCCGCAGCGCCGCCGCGATCTCCTCCGCCGCGCCCGCCCCCTGCACCCGCACGGGAAACACCAGCACCCGCAGCCAGGGCGCGCGGCGCTTGAGAATATTCAACATGTCCTGCAGGGCCGCTCCCGTCGGCGAGGTCACGATGGCCACCGTCCGCGGAAAGCGGGGAATGGGCTTTTTGCGGCCGCCCTCGAAAAGTCCCTCCTCCAGCAGTTTTTTCTTCAACGCCTCAAACCTCACCTGCAGCGCGCCCAGTCCCGCCGCCCGCACCTGCTTCACGATCATCTGATACTGGCCCCGCGCCTCGTAAACGGAAACCTCCCCGAAAACCCGCACCTCATGCCCGTCCGCCAAAGCCGCCGAGGCCTCCGCCGCACTGCTCCGGAAAAGCACGCAGGCCAGCTGCGCCCCCGCGTCCCTGATGGTGAAATAATGGTGGCCGCTGCTCTGCTTCCGGTGATTGCTCACCTCCCCGCGCACCCACAGGCTGCCAATTCCCGACTCCAGCAAATCCCGGATGCGCCGCGTCACCTGGGTCACGCTCTCCACCCGCTCGGAATCCTCATCGGCGGCGGTGCCGGGACGGAGCTTTTTCCGTGAGGCCGGGGTGAAATCAAACAAATCCATGCGGGGAAGTGAATCATGGGGCAACGGATCGGGCAAGCCCGCAGCCTGGGGGAAAAGCAGGTCATTCTCAGGATGAACCCGGCGGGCAGCTCATCCCTGGCCCGCTCTTTATCCTTGAACAGCAACATATTGAACAGATCAACCCTTGCGTCCGGGCACAGTCTTCGTCTCGTTGTTTCACCGTCCCATGAAGTCTCTTCCCCACGCCAAGGCGTCCGCTGAACTCCAATCAAAATCCAAAACCCGCTCCGCTGCCAGGGTGGCGCCGGCCGCCAAACCGAAAGGGAATGGAAAAGGAAAAGGGATTTCCGTAAACGAGCCCGTGAAGGAGAAGGAGGACGTCATCGTCATCCGCGGCGTCTGGCAGAATAACCTCAAGGGCATCGATCTCGACCTTCCCCTGGGCAAGCTGAACGTCATCACCGGCCCCAGCGGATCGGGGAAGTCGTCGCTGGCGTTCCAGACGATTTATGCCGAGGGGCAACGGCGGTATGTGGAGACGTTTTCGCCTTACACGCGGCAATTTTTCGACCGCATGGACAAGCCGGTGGTCGATGAAATCCGGGGCATTCCCCCGGCCATCGCCATCGCCCAGACCAACAGCGTGCGCACCACGCGGTCCACGGTGGGGACGATGACGGAGATCAATGACTACCTCAAACTCCTCTTCCCGCGCCTCGCCGTCGGCACCTGTCCCTCCTGCGGCCAGCCCGTGCAGCCGGACACGCCGCAATCCACAGCGGCGGCGGCGCTGAAGGCCTTTGCGGACCAAACGGTGCTCGTGACTTTGCCCGTCCCGGTGCCGGAGAAGACCACGGCGGCGGCCTTCTTTCCCTTCCTGCAATCCCAGGGTTACCTGCGGGTGCTGCTCTTTGGCGAGACGCTGCGCACGGACGAGCCGGAGACTTACAAAAAGGCCGCGCTGCCGCCGGTGGTGCCGGTCATTCAGGACCGCATCCGCCTGACGGCGGAGAATCACGGGCGCTTTCTGGAGGCCATCGAAACCGCCTTCCACCTGGGCAAGGGCAAGCTCTCGCTCATTGAGCCGGCTTCAGGCAAAACCCTCGCGTTTTCCAAAGGCTGGCACTGCGCGAACTGCGATCTCGACCTGCGCGAGCCGACTCCGGCGCTTTTCACTTTCAACAATCCCATCGGTGCCTGCCCGCAGTGCCGGGGCTTCGGGCGCACCATCGGCATTGATCCCGACCGCGCCCTTCCTGACAAGTCGCTGTCGATCAAAAAGGGCGTGATCAAAGCCTTCTCCGGTGCGGTCTATGCCGACAGCCAGAAGCATCTGGAAACCGCCGCCAAGCGGCGCGGCGTCTCCCTGACCACGCCCTTCGACGACCTCGACGCGGAGGATCAGGACTGGATCATGAAGGGCGATCCCGACTACAAGTCCGGCGAGGACGCCTGGGAATCCGGCCAATGGTACGGCGTGCGCGGCTTCTTCGACTACCTCGAAAGCAAGTCCTACAAGATGCACGTCCGCGTGTTTCTCAGCCGCTTCCGCAGCTACACCACCTGCCGGTCCTGCCTCGGCACCCGGCTTCAGCCTGAGGCCCTGGCTTTCCGCGTCGGCGGGCACACCCTGCCGGAGTGGCAGCAGTGGCCGGTGACCAAGCTGACGGATTTCATCGCCGCTTTGCCGATGCCGCCCGGCGACCACACCGCCGATCAGCTGCAGAAGGAGATCGTCAGCCGCCTGCGCTATCTGGAAAATGTCGGCCTCGGTTATCTGAATCTCGACCGCTCCACCCGCACCCTCAGCGGCGGCGAAGTCATGCGCGTCACCCTGACCACCTGCCTTGGCGCGTCCCTGGTGAACACGCTCTTTGTGCTGGACGAACCCAGCGTCGGCCTGCACCCGCGCGACACCGGCCGCCTCATCCGCGTCATGCACGAGCTGCGCGACAAGGGCAACACCCTCCTCGTGGTCGAGCACGAGGAAAGCGTGATGCGCGCCGCCGACAACCTCATCGAGATCGGCCCCGGACGCGGCGAGCAGGGCGGGGAGCTTGTCTTCCACGGCCCGCATTCCGAGCTGCCGAACGCCCGCCGGTCCCTCACCGCCGACTATCTCCTCGGCCGCAAGTCCATCGCCATTCCTGACAAACGCCGCAAGCCGCAGCCCGGCCACGCCCTGACCATTCACCGCGCCTCGCAGAACAATCTTCAAAAGATCAACGTCACCATCCCGCTCGGTCTTTTCTGCGCGGTCACCGGCGTCTCCGGCTCCGGAAAAAGCACCCTCGTGCACGAGGTTCTCTACGAAAACCTCCTCCGCAAAAAAGGCCTCACCAGCGAGAACGAGCCCGGCCGCTGCCGCGACCTGACCGGCGACGAGCTGATCAAACGCGTGATCATGGTCGATCAAAGCCCGCCCAGCCGCACCCCGCGCAGCACGCCTGCCGTTTACACCGGCGCCTACGATCACATCCGCGCCGTCTTCGCCGCCACGCCGGATGCCGAGGCCCAGGAACTTGGTCCCGGTTATTTCTCCTTCAACAGCGGCAATGGCCGCTGCGGCCGCTGCCAGGGCGCGGGTTTTGAAAAGGTGGAGATGCAGTTTCTCAGCGACCTCTACGTCAAGTGCCCCGAGTGTGAGGGAAAACGCTTCCGTCCCGAAGCCCTGACCATCCGCCACAACGGCAAGAACATCCACGACCTGCTGATGATGACGGTTACGGAGGCCATTCCCTTCCTCCTCCAGGAGACCGATCTCAAAGCCAACAAAGCCGCCGCCGCGCTCAAAATACTGGCCGAAGTCGGCCTTGGTTATCTGCGCCTCGGCCAGCCGCTGAACACGCTTTCGGGCGGCGAAAGCCAGCGCCTGAAACTCGTGGGCCACCTGCTCGAAGGCGGCAGCGAACCCACACTTTTCATCCTCGATGAGCCCACCACCGGCCTGCATTTCGACGACATCAATCTCCTTCTGCAAACCTTCCAGCGCCTGGTCAACGAAGGCCACAGCCTCCTTGTTATCGAGCACAACCTGGAGGTCATCAAATGCGCCGACTGGGTCATCGACCTCGGCCCCGAAGCGGGAGCCGACGGCGGCCTTCTCCTCGCCGAAGGCCCGCCCGAAAAGATCGCCAAAGTCAAAACCTCCCACACCGGCCAATACCTGGCGGAAGTTTTCAGTGGGCAGTTTTCAGTTTTCAGTTTGCCGGTCGCGGCGGAATCGCCGGCGGCTTTGATGCGCCGCGACTCCCACGAAATCCGCATCACCGGCGCCCGCGAGCACAACCTGAAAAACATCTCCGTCACCATCCCCCGCGACAAGCTGGTCGTCGTCACCGGTTTGTCAGGAAGCGGTAAGTCCACCCTCGCCTTCGACATCATCTTCGCGGAGGGCCAGCGGCGCTTTCTCGACAGCATGTCCACCTACGCCCGGCAGTTTGTGGAGCAGATGGAGAAGCCGGAGGTCGATCACATCAGCGGCCTGCCGCCCACCGTGGCCATCGAGCAGCGCATCACCCGCGGCGGCGGCAAGAGCACCGTGGCCACGGTCACGGAGATCTATCACTTCCTGCGCCTGCTCTACGCCAAGGTCGGCGAGCAGCATTGCCCGGACTGCCATGTGGCCGTCACCCAGCAGACGCCGGGAGCCATCGCCTCCGCCATCCGCGCCGCCCTTGCCAAAGGCCCGCTGCATCTCATGGCTCCCATGATCCGCGGCCGCAAAGGTTTCCACACCACCGTGGCCGCCGCCGCCGCCCGCGCCGGCTGTGAGGAGATGTGGGTCGATGGCAAAATCATCCGCACAGCGGACTTCACCAAGCTGGAGCGCTTTAAAGAGCACAGCATTGACGGAGTCATCGCGTATCTGGAAAAAGCGCCGTCCATTGCCGAACTCGACGCTCTCGTCGCCCGCGCCCTGGACCTCGGCCGGGGCGTGCTGCGGCTTCATGACCGCAAGGGAAACCTGACCGTTCTCAACACCCGCCGCTCCTGCCCGAAGTGCAGCCGCTCCTTTGACAACCTTGATCCCCGCCTCTTCTCCTTCAACAGTCCCCACGGTGCCTGCTCCACCTGCCGGGGCTACGGCACCCTTCCGAAACAGGCCCGTGAACTCGACACCACCCACGCGAATTCCGTCCTCGAAGCCGAGCTGATCGAGGAGCAGCGGCGCGGCACCGCCGAGGACGCGGAGGAATCCGTGCCCTGCCAGGTCTGTCACGGCAGCCGGCTGAACGAGGAGGCGCGGAATGTGTTTGTTCACGGCCTGGATCTGGGCACTCTGACCGGTCAGCCGGTGAGCGGCGCGCAGGATTCCCTGACTAAATTCAAATTCGCGGGAACCCAGGAAATCATCGCCCGCGACATCCTCACCGAGGTCGCCCAGCGCCTCACTTTCCTTTCCGAAGTCGGTCTCGGCTACCTTCAGCTCAACCGCGCCGCCACTACGCTGAGCGGCGGCGAGAGCCAGCGCATCCGCCTCGCCTCGCAGCTCGGCTCCAACCTGCGCGGCGTGCTTTACGTGCTCGACGAGCCGACCATCGGCCTGCATCCGCGGGACAACGTCAAGCTCCTCGACACCCTCATCGCCCTCCGCGACAAAGGGAACAGTCTCCTCGTGGTCGAGCACGACGAGGACACCATGCGCCGCAGCGATCTGGTCATCGACCTCGGTCCCGGAGCGGGCATGTTCGGCGGCGAGATCACCGCCCAGGGAACTTGTGAGGAAATTCAGCTCAACCCCGCCAGCGTCACCGGCCGCGCCCTCCGCGAGCCCATGCGGCATCCCTCGCGCGGAGCCCGCCGTCCCTTGGCGGAAACCGAGGCACCGGATGCCTGGCTGCGGATTTACGGCGCCCGCGCCAACAATCTGAAACGCATCGACGCCGACATTCCGCTCGGCCGCCTGACCGTCCTCAGCGGCATCTCCGGTTCCGGCAAAAGCAGCCTCATGCGCGGCGTCATCCAGCCCGCCGTGGCCGAGGCCCTGCGCAATGGCTGGACCAGCATCCCCGCCGATTCCCCCAAGTCCCGCAAAGCCAAAACCGCGCCGCCCAGCCTGGCCTGCGACCGCGTGGAGGGCATCGGCGGCATTGAGGCGGTCTATGAAGTGGATCAGTCGCCCATCGGCAAAACCAGCCGCAGCACCCCCGCGACTTATATCAAAGTCTTCGACGAAATCCGCAGCCTCTTCGCCAATCTGCCGACGGCCAAAATGCGGGGCTACACCGCCAGCCGCTTCTCCTTCAACACCGAGGGCGGCCGCTGCGAGGCCTGCGGCGGGAACGGCGTCATCAAGCACGAGATGGCCTTCCTGCCGACCAGCCACGTCATCTGCACGGAATGCCGCGGTTTGCGCTACAACGCGCCGACGCTGGAGATCGACTACAACGGCAAAAACATCGGCGATATCATGCAGATGACCATCGACGAGGCCGCCACCTTCTTCAGCGCCCACAGCAAGATTTCGCGCACCCTGCGCCTGCTGACCGACACGGGGACCGGCTACCTCCGCCTCGGCCAGCCCAGTCCGACTTTGTCCGGCGGCGAGGCCCAGCGCCTGAAGCTGGTCGCCGAACTCAGCCGCGGCCTCAGCCGCACCGCCAACGAGCGCATCCGCAAAAACCGCCAGCCGAAAGGGAATCTCTATCTCATTGAGGAACCCACGATCGGCCTGCACCCCACCGACGTCGCCAAGCTGATCGACGTGCTGCACCGCCTCGTCGATGACGGCCACACCGTCCTCGTGATTGAACACAACCTCGACGTCATCGCCGAAGCCGACCACGTCCTCGACATCGGCCCCGAAGCCGGTGCCGCCGGCGGCGAAATCACCGCCATCGGCACCCCCGAGCAGATCGCCAAAAACAAAACCAGCCGCACCGCGCCCTTCCTGGCGGGAGTGCTCAGGGCCAAGCCAGTGTCCTCTTCCGGGCCGGGGAAATCCGGCAGCAGCCGCGACAAGGAGCTTCCGGCCCCAGCTAAACGGGGGAAGAGTAAAATCTGATCACATTGGCAGGTGATGTGAAATCCATGGACAGAGTCCTGTGTCCCCGAGGCAGCCACGCGAGGGAGTTCAGGGCTCCGTCTGTGCGTGAATAAATGAAGGGGCTGATTCTTCGTTGCCTTATAAAATGAGTTGACTCATTTTTCTTCCCGGCGACAGATACACCACCCTATGACAGCGAAAATCAGGTCCTTTTCCCGAATGGTGTGCGCCGGTTTTGCCGCTGCCGTGCTTCTTGCGCCGTCGCTTCCCGCCGCGATTCCTTCGGGAGAGCTTCAGGATGCCGCCATCCGGCTTTCGCGCTTAACGGGACTTTATCTGCGCGATGCGGCGGGCAAGCCGTGGCACCCCGTTTCAGCCCCGGCGGAGGTGAAGGCGACGGTTCTGATTTTTTCCCTGAGCGACTGTCCCAACGCCAACCGCATGACTCCGGCGCTCAGCCGTCTGGCGGCGGATTACGCGGCGAAGGGCGTGCGGTTTTTCCGGGTGCTGTCCGAGCCGGATCTGACACAGGAGAAGGCGGCGGCGCATGACAAGGAATTCGACTGTGGATTTCCCACCCTGCTGGACCCGGATCTGGTTCTGGCAAAAGCCGTGGGAGCAACCCGCACGCCGGAGGCCGCAGTGCTCATTTCTCCCGGTTATCCCGCTTACCGGGGAAGGATTGACGACCGCTTCACGGCACCGGGGCAGGGCAGGGCGGAGCCGGAGCGCGAGGATCTGCGCCTGGCGCTGGATGCCATTTTGTCCGGCCAGCCCGCGCCTGAACCCGTCACCAAAGCCATCGGCTGCTATTTGCCCGACACCAAAACTGCCGAAACCAGGCCTCTGCCGGAAAAAGTCACGTGGAATGAGCACATCGCGCCCATCATGCAGCAGCATTGCGCGGCGTGTCACCGGCCGGAGGAGATCGGGCCTTTTTCCCTGCTGACGGCGGCTCAGGGCGCGAAACGCGCCAGACAAATCGCCGAAGCCGTCGAGTCCCGCCAGATGCCGCCCTGGCACGCCGACAAGGAAAGTCCCGCTTTCATCAATGACCGCCGCCTGCCGGACCGCGACATCGCGCTCCTTCAGAAATGGGCCGCTCAGGGAGCGCCGGAAGGAGATGCCGCCCTGGTGCCGCCGCCTGCGGTTTTTGCGGACACTCTTCAAATTTCGAATCCGGACCTGACCCTGACGATGCCGGAAGCCTATCCCATTCCCGCGGAAGGCCGGGACGAGTACCGGAACTTCGTCTTCCCGCTGAACCTGACCGAGGAAAAGTGGATCCGCTCCATCGAACTGCGGCCCAGCGCCCGGGGCGTGGTGCATCACGTGCTCGTTTTCCTCGACACCACCGGCGACGCCCAAAAGCGCGACGCGGCCGATCCGAAGCCCGGCTACCGGGGCATTATCAATCAGGGACAGCAGTTCCTCATCGCCTGGGCTCCCGGAGCCGGGGCGCTGACCCTGCCGCCGGACCTCGCCTGGCATTTCCCCAAAGGCAGCAGCCTCGTGCTCCAGACGCACATTCACCCCAGCGGCAAAGCCGAGTCCGAAGCGACTACTGTGCGGGTGAAATACGCCGACGGTCCGCCGCCTTTCACTTACACCACCATCCAGCTGCCGCCCGTTTTCTCCATTCTGCGCGGGCTGGAGATCCCGCCCGGCGAGAAGGAATACACCATGCGTGATTCCTTCGTGATGCCGGTGGACGCCACCGCCTTCGCCTGCGGAGCCCATGCCCACATGCTTGGCAAACGCATGAATCTGACCGCCACCTTTCCGGACGGCAGCCAGCGGATTCTGCTGAAAATCTCCGACTGGGATTTCGCCTGGCAGGAGCAGTATTTATACAGCGAGCGCATCTCGCTTCCCAAAGGCACGCGGCTGGACAGTGAGATCGTCTGGGACAATTCCAAGGAAAACCCGCGCAATCCCACCCTGCCGCCCGTGACCGTGACCTGGGGCGAGCAGACGCTGGATGAAATGGGCAGCACTGTGGTGGCTGTGATTCCGAAAAACGCCGGGGACAACGCGGCGCTGGGCAAAGCGATCGAGGAGCATATCGCCGAGCAGCTGGTGGATCTGGGCACCGGCAAAATCACCGCCAAACTGCCGGGAGGGCTGACAAAAGCCGTCGATCTGCTCAAAGGCGCGGCCAAATTCCTTGACGCCAACCACGATGGCATCATCGACGATCAGGAGCGCGCGCCGCTGCGTCAGATGGTCATCGGCACAGGTGTGCCGAAGGCCATGCGGGGAGCCTCGCCGTAGTTTCCTGCGGACAAGGGTGTCATTTAAAAGGAGCTGGAGGCTGGAAACCCGGATATGGGAATCCAGCCTCCAGCTTTCCGGGACTAATTCCTCACCGCCCGCGCCAGCACGCGGCTGATGAAGGGGAAAAACTGTTTTTTCCGGCTGACGACGCCATCCATTTCAAAAAGGTCGGGAGCCAGAGGCGGGAAGTCGATTTCCCGCACCACGGCCTCACTGCCGGCCGTCAGCAGCAGGCTGAAGTGGCGGGAGATATCGGTGACAAGGATGCAGGCGAAGTCGTGATTGTGAGCCACCGCCATCTTCTGCAGAGCGATCCGCAATTCGGCGGCCCGGCTTTCGAAATCGTCCAGACCCAGTTCCTCGATCTGGCTGATGCTGATGTGCCAGCCGTTTTCCTGGAATTCCTTGCGGTCGGTGTTCAGAATCAGCTCCGCCGGAGCGGAGCGGAGCAGAGAGCCGGCTCCGAAGAAATCGCGGGAGAATTCGTCCACCACGATCCCGGCCTGACCGGCCAGCCAGCTCAGCATATCGCGGTCGGTCGGCGTGGTCGTCGGGGACGTGAGTTTGAGGGTGTCGCTGATGATTCCCGCGCAAAGGCACATGGCCACGCTGGGCGAAGGCCGCAGGGAGGAAAGCTGAAAGAGCCTCGCGACAATGGTGGAGGTTGATCCCACCGGCTCGTTGATGAAACGGATGGGTTCGCGGGAAACCAGATTGCCGCTCAGGCGGTGGTGATCCAGGACTTCCAGAATATTCGCATCCGCCGCGCCGGGCACGGCCTGGCTGAGTTCGTTGTGATCGACGAGGACGAGGCGCTGACGGGGAGGATCGAGAAGGTCAGTTTTCGAAAAAACGCCGATCAGCTTGCCATTGTCCTCGCGGATAACCGGGAAAAGCGCCTGCGGCAGGTGCTGGATCTCGCTGCGGATGTTGGCGATGTGGACTTTGGAGCCGTAGGATTTGAAATCCCGCTCCACCGCGTCCGCAATCCGGCGGGAACAGCGGATGAGCTGTGTGGTGCTGGCGGTGTCGTGATGACAGGAAAGCACCGTGCAGCCCTGAGCCTTGGCCTGTTCCAGCAAATCAGCGGACAGATGGGCACCGCCGGTGAGGACCATCACCCGGACCTGCACTTTCAGCGCCATTTTGTGGACCTCCGGCCGGTCACCAACAACGACGACCAGTTGCTCCCGCGGATATTCCGTCAGCCGGGCCTCCACCGTTTCCTCGCTGGAGGCGCTGACCGTCAGGATGAAATCGCGCTCCGTATCCAGATCCGTGCCGCAGTCGATGTGCCCTTCCAGAGTCCGCGCCATATTCGCCACCGTGGTCCGCACGCGGCGGGCCTCCATTTTGTCGCCGACGTTGTGAAGCAGGAGTTTCAGCAGATCCTGACTGCTGGCCAGGCCGACCATCCGCTGCTCATCGTCTATAATAGGGATGGTGCGGACGCCGGCGCGCTCCATACGCTCATAAACATCCAGAAAAGTCTCATGTGGCCCCGCTTTCACCACATCCCCCCGGCAGATCGTCTCCGTGGTCGGGCGCAGATCCATGATCAGATGCGGAGCGGCCATGCCCGCCCGCTCCAGCACCCATCGGGTACGGGGATTCAAAGCGCCGCAGCAGGCCGCCACGGCATCGGGATAACGCGTCATCCGCAGTAGCTCCGCGCAGCCTATCGCGGAACAGATGGCGTCAGTGTCAGGATTTTGATGCCCAATCACATACACCGGCAACTTGCCCGCGCCGGTTTTTTCAAAGGAAGCCTGAATCATGGAAAGCGCCTATGATAACCGGCCTTGGTCCAGCCGCAACGAACTTGCGGTTTTCCCTGGAATTCGCGGCTGATTGTTCGATGAATTGCAAACAATGCGGAATTTTGCAACGCTCTCTTGACCGACATCGTTGACACTGACGGTCGCTCACTGATAACCCCATCGACACATCCAAGTAAATGCAACGCCTCTTCTCCCCTGCTGGAAATGATCGCGAATTCACCTCCGCCGCCCCGGGTTATTGGGAGGGCGAGCAGGTTTCCCCCGAAAACTGGAACAGCTGGGCCTGGCAGCTCCGCAACCGGGTCACCACCCTCGCCGGACTGGAACAGCGTCTGGTCCTGACCGAGGAGGAGCGCGCGGGCGTCATCCTTTCGGGCAACAAGCTGGCTCTGGCGATCACGCCGCACTTTTTTAACCTCATCCACCCCACCGATCCGGATTGCCCGATCCGCCGTCAGGTGGTGCCGCGTATTGAGGAAAGCTACGACAATCCCGAGGAAATGTCCGACCCCTGCGGCGAGGACAGCCACATGCCTGTCCCCGGTCTCGTCCACCGTTACCCGGACCGGGTGCTTTTCCTCGTCACCGACCGCTGCGCTTCCTATTGCCGCTACTGCACCCGCAGCCGAGTCGTCAGCGGCGTCGGCGAGCAGGAACTCCACACCGAGTGGGAGGCGGCCTTCCGGTATCTCGAACAACACACGGAAATCCGTGATGTTCTCCTCTCCGGCGGCGACGCCCTGCTGCTTTCGGACAACAAACTCGAAGCCCTCCTGAAGCGCCTGCGCTCCATTGAGCACCTCGAATTCATCCGCATCGGCTCCCGTGTCCCCATTTTCCTCCCGCAGCGCATCACGCCGCAGCTTTGCGAAATGCTGGCTAAATACCATCCGCTCTGGATGAGCGTTCACGTGAATCACCCCCGGGAACTCACCACCGAGGTGAAGGAAGCCCTCGAACGCCTCGCCAACCACGGCATTCCCCTCGGAAACCAGAGCGTCCTCCTGCGCGGCGTGAACGACGACCCCGCCGTCTATAAGATCCTCGTGCAGAAACTTCTGCGCTGCCGCGTCCGCCCGTACTACCTCTACCAGTGCGACCTGATCAAAGGCTCCTCCCACCTGCGCACCAGCGTCAGCAAAGGCCTCGAAATCATCGAGCAACTCCGTGGCCACACCACCGGCTACGCGGTGCCCCAGTTCGTCATCGACGCCCCCGGTGGTGGCGGCAAGGTTCCGCTGAATCCTGATTACCTCATCCACCGCGATGACGGCGTCACCCTCGTCCGCAACTACGAGAACAAGGTCTTCGCCTACCCCGAGCCCACCGCGCCGCCCTTAAAATTCGAAATCGCCGGCTTCCGCCGCGACTAATAAAGGCCGAAGGCCTCCCGGGTAAAGCAGCCCTCCTTGCTGTCCCGCCGGGCATCCTGCCCGGTGCCTCAA
>JAZKFB010000068.1:0-63771 GCA_040386695.1 Verrucomicrobiota bacterium | reverse complement strand
ACGCCTCCGCCACCGCGCCCGCCATACCCGACGGTCATCCGTCAAACGCTTACGGCTGGAATGTTATCCCGAGGCGGGAAAGTTGCGGCAGATCACGGGTGCGGGTCGATCACTTCCCTCTATTTTGTGCTGAAAAAATCGGGGATGTGAAACGCTTTGGACGCACCCGGGATATTGGAATGTATCCCGGACTGATCCCGCGCCGCGATCAGAGCGGGGGGCACGGACAAACAGCACGGAATCACCAAATGTGGGGACATTTATTTGCGGTGCCTGCCAGTCAGCGCCGCTCAATATATTCCGGGGCTCCCGGGTCCGCTCAACGCGTTGCGGGAATATAGGGAGAGACTCAGGGGAACCACCGGCCCGGAAAAGAAACGGGCAGTGGTGCGGTGGCCCGCAGGGTGGCGGTGCTGATGACCAGAGTCTCTGGAAGTCAGGAAATGATTATGAGCCCCGCGCATCACCCGTGGCGGCCTGACTTTTCAGCAGGGGAATTTTGGGGGAAGGGGAGACCACCCGTTATGCCAGGAGCCCGGCCCGGCCTCACGGGGAGAGTGTGGCGGGCTCGGCAAGGAGGCGGAAGTAGCGTTTGGGAGACTGGGTTATGGCACCGGGAAGAGACACTTTCACGGCCACGGATCCGTCCGCGCCGGCGGTTTCCGTGGCGGTGGCCTCCAGATCAATGGAGACCGTGGCATTGCCGTTCTCGCTGCGGGCGGCGGCCGCCCATTCCACCAGATCCGTGGAGCTCTGCAGGGTCAGGATCACCTGGCCGCTGCCGCTTTGGCGGGGGAAACGGAGCGTCCACTGGCCGCCCTCCGCTGACATTTCCAGAGGCGGGGCGGTGGCGGTTTTAGGTTTGGTGCCGAGGGCGTATTCCAGAATATTCGCCAGCCCGTCCTGATCGGAGTCCGCCCCATTGGCGGCTTCGCCGGTGTCGGCGGTGCTGCCGAAATGCGCCTGCCGCCAGGCCAGCAGCGGGGACATGGCGCTGACGGCGGCGGAGGTTTCCGCGAAGGTGGTCATGCCTCCGTCGGCGGCGCTGAGGCGCAGACGGTAAGTGCCGGAGGCAAGGAAACTCACGCCGGTGTCGATGGCCGAGGAAGTGGTGAACGAGACGGGACCCGTCCCGTCCATCTGCCGCCACAGGGTGGTGAGGGCGGCCGGAGCCGGCATTCCGTCATCCGTGACTGTGGCGTCGAGGTTCCATGGGCCGGCCCCGCTGAGCGCCGGTCCCGCATTCACCAATGGGCCGATGTTGGTGGGGAGGAAGCCGGTGTAGCTGTCATAAACCGCCGTCGAGGCCGTGGCCGCGGCCGCGCTGGTGACCGCGAAGCCCAAAAGCGGCGAGGTCCCGATGCCGGCGATGGTCTGGGTCGTGCCGCGCTGCGTCCAGATGCTGCCGTCGGGGCTGGAGTAGGCGCTGAAGGCATTGCCGGCGCGGACCAGCCGGATCCAGCCGGGCAGGGTGTCGGGCGTGGTGCCGGTGGAATCGTAGGGGTCCGCTCCGGCGGTGAGGCGGGCATGGAAGGCGGTGTTGAAGTCCGCCTTGTGGAGCATCATGGCGTAGGGGGCGTTCGCCGCCACTGTGGCGCGGACAATGAGGCCGGCGCGGCAGGAGTTGCTGGACCCCGGATTGTCGAGGGACAGGACGCGGCATTTAACATCGAAATTGCCGGTGACCGGGGCCGCGAGGAAGTAAAAGCCGTCGCTGGTGCCGGAGGTGCTGATGCCTGATCCCGCGCCGGAAACGGTGATTTTTCCTCCCAGTCCGGAGCCGTCCGCAGCGTCGCTTTCACTCCAGGAGCCAGCCGCAGTGGTGGTGCCGATGTCCACTGCGGTGCGCACCGCGCCCACCCGGACATGAAGGTCGGTGAACCCGCTGCGGGTGCCGTCGGTGGCGGTGGCGCGGAGAACGTAATCGCCGTTCGCCGTGAACTTCACCGCCGTGCGGCCGCTGTCCTCCTCAAACGCCGCACTGCCCGGACCGCTGACCATGGACCAGGCGGTGGGCACGGTGCTGATGCCCTGGGGGGTGACCGCCGTGCCTTCGGCCCGCAGCATGAGGCCGACACCGGAGGGGATAGCCGCCGATTTGGCCAAAGGTTCGAGAATGGCCACACTGGGCGGCGCGTCATCGTCCTGGATGGTGATGATGGCCTGGGTGGTCAGGCCCAGTTCATAAGCCGGCCCCGGATTGAGCGTGAGAATCAGGGTTTTGCCGCCGTCCTCGGCATCGTCATTCAGCAAAGGAATGGAAACCGCCGTCGAGTCCGCGCCCGCCGGAATCGTGAAGCTGCCGGAGGCCGGGGCCGTGAAATCCGTTCCCGCCACCGCCGTGCCGCTGATGGTGAAATCGCCGGTGAGAGGCAGGGTGGTGGCGGTGCCGCCCCGGGTGATGGTGAAAACAGCGGGCCCCGCGTTTTCCGCCACGGCGGCGTCGTTGGCGGCGATGTTCAGCGCGGGCACGGTGCTCTCGCGGATGTTCAGGGTGAAGGTGGAGATGCCGCCGAGTTCCGCATTCACCGGATCCTTCAGGGTGATGACCACGGTTTCCGGGGACTCCGTTTCGGAATCCGGCAGGATCGTCAGGGGCAGCATCTGGAACGACTGTCCGGCGGTGAAGGTCAGCGTGCCGGGCGCGAGATTGAAATCGGCGCCCTGAGTGGCGGTGCCGCCGACGGTGTAATTCACGCGCGTGACGGGCGAGGCTTCCGCCGCGCGGTCCAGCACGGCCATGAGCATCGGCTCGCCGGCCTCGGTTTCCGAACGGGTGCTGGAGGCCAGCAGGAAACGCACGCGGCGCACCGGATTATTGGCATCCTGAATCGTCAGAGTGTGGGTGCCGGCGCTGGAGGAGACGCGGGCGAAGCGGGAGTTCTGAAGCGTGATGAGGGCGGTCTCATCGCCTTCCACCACGCCGTCATTTTTCACACGCACCCGGATATTCTGAGTGGTGGTGCCCGCCGGGAACGTGAGGATGCCTTTGGAAATGACGGCGTTGCCGGCCGCCGCGTCCGCAAACGCCCAGTCCGTGTCATCGCCGGCGGCGGTGCCGCCCCCGCCGGTGTACTCCACCGTGACCTCGCTGGTGGAGGCGGGGGAGATCTGCACCGCGATGTCGCGGAATTCCCCCGTCACCGCGTTCGGAGCCTCGCTGGTGGTTCCGGTGGCGGCGGCGAAACGCGCGGTGACCGGCGGGGTTTCGTTGTCGGCGAGGTAAAGCGTGGCGCTGCCGGGCTCCTCCACGCCGTAACTGGTGCCGGGGGACAGCGTCAGGGTGACGGTTTCCGTGCCCTCCACGAGGGTGTCATTGACCGGAGTCACGGTCACATCCACGCCGGGCTCGCCGATGGGAATCAGAGCGGTGCCGGAGAGCGTGGTGTAGTCCGTGCCATTCACCGCAGTGCCGGACATGGTGTAACTCACGGTCAGAGAACCGGTGGTGGAGGTGGTCGGGCGGGAAATATAGAACCGTCCCGCCGC
Organism: Verrucomicrobiota bacterium; assembly: GCA_040386695.1. Lineage (GTDB taxonomy): Bacteria > Verrucomicrobiota > Verrucomicrobiia > Verrucomicrobiales > V1-33 > CAIZWU01. The sequence goes on along the minus strand of JAZKFB010000068.1, from coordinate 60,282 downwards.
GCCGCCTTCCGCCGGGGCGGTGTTCCAGGTGGAAACCATGACCGGGACGCTCCGTTCGTCGTCCTTCAGCCGGGCGGTGGCGGTGCCGTCGTTGTAAACTTTGTAGGCGGTATCCGGCGTGATGGTCACGATAATCGTCTCCGTCGGCTCGGCCACAGTGTCGTTGCGGACGGGAATGTTCACGGTGACATCATTCGAGCCGTTCGCGGGCACGGAGACGGTGCCGCTGAGCGCGGTGTAATCCGTGCCGGCGGTGGCGGTGCCGCTGACGGTGTATTTCACGGAGACATTTCCTGTGGCCGATCCGATGGCGCGGAAAAGGAAGGTGCCCGCCGTGGAGGGTTCCGCCGGGGTCGTCCCGGCGCGCACGGAGACCACGGGCTGGTCGTCGTTGTCCCGGATGCTGACGGTGGCGGAATAGGCCGCGCCGAGGCTGTAGGCATTGTTGAAGGTGGTCAGGCTCAGGACCACGGACTGATCCTCCGGTTCGCCCAGATCATCGTCATAAGGCGTGACCGTGACCGGAGCGCTGGCGGATCCGGCGGGGATGGTGATTTCCCCGGTCAGGGCGATGTAGTCCGTCCCGGGCAGGGCGCTGCCGGACAGGCCGTAAAAAACCCTCAGGGAAGCGGCGGTGCTGCCGGTGCGGGTGATGAGGAACGTGCCGGGCTCGCGGCCGGCTTCGGCGGCGGTGGCGTCCATGGCGGTCACCGTGACGGAAGGCGTGTCGTCGTCGGCGATGACCACTGTCGCGGCCTGCGCGGTGCTGTCGCGGAGATAGGTGGCTCCGCTGCCGAGGGTCACGATGCATTCCTCGGGGGTCTCGATGGCGGTGTCATTCACCGGGGAAACGCTCAGCGTGGTGCTGGCCTGACCTGCGGGGAAGGTCACGCTGGCGGGCAGTTCGGTGTAGTCGGCGCCTTTGCCGGCGGTTCCGGAATAGGTCACTGTGACCGTCAGGGCCTCCGTGACGGGACCGGTGCGGGAGAAGGTGAATTCGCCCGCTTTGGCCGGGAATTCCATGGCATAGGGACCAGTGGGCAGCACGCTCACTTTGGGCAGCGTGGAGTCATCGTCCTCCAGGGTCATGAGCGCGAAATTCTGTCCGCCGGCGAAGTAGGAGCCGTTCGAGACCAGCGAGAGCGTGATCGTTTCCGGCCCCTCCTGGCTGGCGTCGTTCACCGCCGTCACCGTGACCGGCAGGCTGACCGCGCCCGCCGGGATGGTGAAGGTTTTGAACAGACCGTCCGTCACGTAGTTCGGGGAAAAAGTGTAGTCCGCGGTGTAGGCCGCCGTGCCGCCCACCGTGGCCACGCGCACCGTCAGCGCGGCCGTCGTGGAGCCGGTCCGGGTGAGGGTGAGGACGCCGTTGACCCCGCCTTCCGCCGCATCCGAGGTTTTGGTCAGGGAGACAAACGTGCCCGCCGCCGCCGTCCAGTTGCCGGTGTTGGTCCCGGCGGTGACGTTGAGGGGATTGGTGAATCCGGGGGTGAATGTGTGGCCGGCCAGCGTCGCCGTCAGGGTGTGGGAGCCGGTGGTCAGGTCCGAAAGGATGTAATCGCCCGCATTGTCCGTGTAGCAGTACTTCGAGCCGTCGGAGATGAGCACATTCGCCAGAGGCTGGCCGTCGGCGAGGATTTTGCCGGTGATGGTGCGGCGGCCATGCGAGCCCACATTCATCAGCACATGCTGCCGGGTGGAGCCCCCCTTCATGTCGGAGACCGTGAGCATGACGGTCATCTGATCGGCCGAGGCGAAGGTGCGGGTGAAGACCGGCGTGTTCGTGACCTCCACGCCGTCATTGAAATCCCAGTGGTAAGCCAGCGTGTCGCCGTCAGGATCCGTGGCGTTGGCGGTGAAGGTCACACTGGCTCCGGCGGCGATGGTGGTGGCGCTGGCCGTCAGGTTGACCACCGGCGGCTGGTTGCCGGGGAAAGGACCGTGTTCATAAGCCAGATCAAGGGAGGGAGGCTGGGTCGCGTTTTTGGAGACGACCGTGAAATGCATGTCCGCCTCCGGGTCCGAGTAAGTGCGCCCGATCTGAATGCCGCCGTCATTTTTCCCGCCCAGACTGCCGGGGGTGGTGTCCAGCAGATGCCCCGCGTTGCTCATGCCGCTCCAGGAATACATGACCACGGCGGAATCCGTCAGATTGCCGTTCGCGGGGTGGTATTCTATATAGTACGTCCGGGCGCTGTCCTTGGCCACGCGGAAGGCGTACCGCTGACCCTCCTGAAGCTGCGGCTGGTCGTAGGCGAAAATGCGGTAAACCCCGTTCGCCGCAGGTTTGTGGACATAAGCGTCCGTCAGCCAGCCGAGGGCGCGTTTGCTGATGGTGTTGTAATGAGCGCCGAATCCGCCGCCGCCGCCCATGACGTCAAAGGGATTGCCGTATTCCGAGTTCGCGCCTTCTCCGTAGGCGGTGCCGTCGGTGGTTTTCCAGTAATTCGCGTGATTCCGTCCCAGTGAGTGCCCGCACTCGTGGTTGAGCACATCCATGCCGTCCCAGCTGACCCACACGCTGTCGCCGCCGCCCCAGGAAACCCCGCTCAGGCGCGGGCCGCCGTTCACGCGGACGATGGTGCAGTTGAACTGGCGCGAGTCATATCCCAGTTTCCGGGCCTCCGCGCGGGCGTCGCTGTGCAGCAGTCCGAGGCCGTCCACCTCGTCGTCCTTGGCGATATACCATGCCTGGGTGTGCGGCATGACAATCAGCGGGGTGACGGTGCTGGTGGTGGTCAGTTTGCCGTAGGAGTTCTCCAGATAGAACCGGGAAACATTCCGCATGTCGCCGTAAGCGCTGTCCTCGGTGTTCGGGGCTTTGAGCTGGTCCGGGTAGGTGATGCGCACATACAGACAGCGGAAATTCCCCAGCGCTTCGGAGGAATCGCCGGGATAGTTTGAGAAAAAGTAGCCCGATCCGCCCGGACCGCTGGCCTGAAGCAGATTTTTATACTGCTCGTCGAGGACGGTGACGTGCGAACCGTTGCAGAGCAGGATGACCCGGCTGCCGATTTCCACAGCGGGAGTCTCCTCATCCACCGGCTCCTCGGGGGCCACCTCCTCCGTTGTTTTCCCGGAAACCGGACACAGCGCCTCCACTTTGGCCTCGGCGGCAATGCGCTCGCCGGTTTCCAGCCGCCGCACCGGGCTCTCGGCCACCGCCATTTCGCGGTCCACGGCCACGCCGCGCAGGGGCACGTCCTCTTTGGACATCACCGGCTCCATGCCGCCGAAAACGTGGGCTTTGTAGCTGGCGCCGTTCACGGTTTCGAAATACCGGAGCGAAAGCTGGCCTTCCGCCACCGTCTGACCGGCCTCCGGACGGCCGAGGTACACTCTATAAGAGCCGGTGTCCGAAACCGGTTTCTCCAAAGCCGCCACCATGTCCGCCGGCATGTCCTGGCGCACCACTCTCGGCACCGCCTCCTCCAGCGCCCGCCGGGGATCAGCCACGATCAGCTTTTTGAATTCCGGCCGCCGGGCCTGCGCCAGCCGCACGCCTTCCTCCCGCATCGCCTCACGCCCGGCGGGATCGGCGGCCGTCCAGCGTTTTGAAAATTCCTGGAACGCGTAAACCGCCTCCATCCGCGGGATCGGAGAATCCGCCACCGATGCCGCCGCCGCCGTCCCGAGGGCGGAAAGATTTTCCGGAGTCTTCAAATCCGCTGCGGAGCCTGAGGATGAGGCTGGAGCAGAAGGGGAAATCCCGTCCGCCGGAGGAGGGGAAGCGGAAGTCCGCAACGCCGGGGTCTCCTTCACAGGCCCGTCTGAAAAAACCATCCAGAGCGACAGGGCGGCACCAAAGCCGCAAAGCGCGGCGGAAACTTTTTTCATAAATAGCTGAAAGAAAACAATTCGATCCGGAGATATGCCGCCATACGCGTCTCCGTGGAAAGGTTTTTGTTCAGTTTTCCCGTCAGCTAAGGGATTCCCGGATGGCTTCCATGGTGCAGGGAGTAGGCGTTTTAAGCAAAATCCCATCCTGAGGAGCGGCAAGCCCAGGTGGAACTGGCGTCCCCGCCAGTTCTGCCCACCGCCCGTCATGGGCGCTCATTTGAAAGCGAATGGGAATTAGCCCTTTTCGTTCCTTCGGGTCACTTGCCCGGCACGGGGGCGGGCTTCGGGGCGTCTCCCGCTCCCGCTTTGGCCCACTCCGCGATTTTGATGGACATGTCCGAGATAATCCGGGGGCCGGTCACCGGTTTGGTTGAGGTCCCGGCATCGGTGGCGGGAGCCAGCAGGTAAACCGGGCCGCCCTGCTTGGAATCGTCCACGGCGGCGATTTCGAGGGCGTAGGTCTCGATGGATCCGCATTTGTGGTAAAACCGCGCCTGGGGGAGCACTTTTTCCGTGCCCTCAATCCAGCTGTAGGCTCCGGATTCCTTGCTTTTGTTCTCCAGTCCGGTCAACCCGCCGCCGCCTTCGCGCAGGAAAGCCAGCATTTCCGGACTCAGGGCATAACGTTCCTTTTCCGGAAGATGCTCATGATGCAGAATCCGGCGCAGGCATTCCACCAGCTCGCGGGTGGTGGTGACATTGCCGGTTTTGGAGTCAATGATCGTGGCTCCCCGGTCGGCGGCATAGGAATGTCCCGTCCAGGTGTGATCCATGGTTTCCGTTCTGGAGCCGTCGGCCGCGGTCAGCTGAACGCGCTGCGGTTCCTCGCGTTTGTAAACCCAGGGACGGCCCAGGACGTAGCCGCGCATGAGGGCGGTTTTGGTGTATCCTTTCTCGGGAATGAAAAAGCGGGTGTTGATCCGGTCGATGCCCACCATGCGCAGCAGGAGAGTGTAGTCCTCGTTTGAGGAGGTGCGGAAGACCTCGCTCAGCATCTCGCGGACGGTGCGCGAGCTGTCGGTGACCCAGGCGCCGCCGGCTTTCTCCTGATGGGAGAAGGTCACGATGGTGTCCAGTGGAAAGCCCTTCTCCGTCAGCAGTTCCAGCGCCGCCACCACGGCGTAGAGCTTGATGGTGCTGCACGGCCAGAAATCCTGCTGCTCCCCCGTGTTTTTATAATCCGTCCAGGTGAAAACCGGCGCGCCGGCGGCATCGCGGGTGACCACGCAGACGGTGGCCCATTTTTTGATGTCCGGCGTGATGCTGTCGATGGCCTTGTCCAGAGCCTCGTCCGCCCGGACGGGAACCAGACCGGAAGTCGTCAGCAACAGCAGCAGCGGAAGAAGCAGTTTACGCATGAGCCTGTCATTCAAGCACAGGCCATTCCACGCCAGGGCGAAATCCATCCGCAACAGGGGACGGCCTGCGGGGCACCCTGCGGAATCCCGCACCATCCGGACGGCGGTGACTTATCGCTGGTGAAAAAATCTCCGTCGAACCCGAACTTTCCAGCCGCTCCCGGACAAACTCTGTCCGCCTGGGGGACGAACCGTCCCAGCCAGGGAACAAGCTGCGGTTCAGGCAGTTGCTGGATATGGGGTGAAAGTGGAAACCGGAGGGAAGCGCTGCTTCACGTTTATTGCCGCCGGACCCTGAATGAAACTATGGTTGCATTCTGGTTTGAACAGGGCTTTAGCGCTGTCCGCCCGAATCGGTCAGGTCCGGTCTTTCTCTGGAGAAGTGAAAACAGCCGCTTACAGGGTTTAACTTATTGTATCTTATGGATTTCCAAAAATCACTGTTATTGGGCATGCGGTGGATCGCCATGGTGTCCCTTCCCGTCTGGGGGGTGTCCTCAGCAATCGCGGCGAGCGTGGTCACTGAGGCTGTCGGCTACGTTACCATTCCAACTCCCGTCGGCTATTCCCTGGTGAGTGTGCCTCTCGGATCCAAAAGGGAATCGCCGTCCGATCCGGGCACTGCCGTGAAGTTGAATGGCGGCTCATTCATGGGGAAGGTTGATTCCGGAGCGGTTCTGGAACGATGGAGCGTCCTTGGCTACACCAGTTACACTTTTGTTCAGGAGGCTGGTTCGGCCAGTGGTGCGGGTGTCTGGACGGATTCGGAGGGGCAGGCGGCGGATGTTTCCCTGACTGTCGGCGAAGGTCTGGTCCTGAAAAATCCCGGTCCTCAAACCTCTTCCATCGCTGTGGGTTACGTCCGCGGATATGACGAGAGTTATCCCGATAACCGGGCACCGGTGGAACCGGCCGCTCCGGGCATTTATCTCCGTGGCAGCGTGTTGCCCACGGGCGGTGCTTTTGAGGATGTCATGGGACATGCTCCCGGGGAGGGGGATGCGTTTATGCGCCTGACAACAGCGGGGGTGCCGCTGATCAGCCGCTTCACTCAGAATGGATGGCTGGATTCCTTCGGGAACAGCACTCCCGGCCCGTTTTTCACGGAAGGGCAGTCGGCATTTTTTGACACCACCGGCGGGCAGTTTCAGAATTTTGTGCTGCCCAACGGGAATGTTGTTCCGGAGTCAGGCACGGCAGTGCTGATGGCCGGCGCTTTCTTGCTGATATCCGGGTTCAGAGAACGGCGGAAAATCTGAAACTCACCGGGATTCAGTTTGCGCGGACTTTCAGGCGGTGGAAGAGGCGGTCGAATCCCGCGGGGGGCTGCCGGATGCGGCGGGTGGTGCGGGCGTCGGGGTCCTGGAGAACAGGGGCGCCGGAGAGGTCGGACCAGTCATTGCCGTTGGTGCTGATTTGCAGAATCCAGGAGATGCCGGGGGCTTCCCGGCGGCAGAGGGTGCTGAGCCTGAGGGGCACGGCGGATTCGATGATCAGCGGAGCGGCGAACAGGGGAAGCGCGGCGCAGCACCATCCAAACAGGGCGGCCAGCGGACGCGGGGGGCATCGCAATATCATAGAGGGGGGCGGGGGGCAGGGCAAAAAAGCAGCTGAGGCATCTGCCATGCCGCGTTCCGTTTGGAAATGCGTTAAAATCCGACCGGGGTCACCTTGGCTCCTCCAGCCGGCGGAACGGAGCGACTTGGGGGCGTGGAATACTGAGGGTTTTTAACGGATCATTGCCCAGGAACTGGGAGCAGGCCTGATTTCTGGTCCGGGTGCCGTCACGGGGACCTCCGGCGCTGTCCACCAGGGGGCCGGGTGCCGCCACGGGGACTTCCGATGCTGCCGACTACAGGTCCGGGTGTCGCCACGGAGACCTCCGGTGCTGTCCATTACGGGTCCGGGTGCCGCCACGGGGACCTCCGGTGCTGTCCACTACGGGTCCGGGTGCCTCCGCAGGGACCTCCGGTGCTGTCCACTAAGGGTCCGGGGAACGCCGGGTTTACGGGCTGGTGGAGTAAGCGGCGGCGCGGGCGCGGAATTTCAGGTCTTCCGGCCAGACGCTTTTCCGGAGAAAGGTTTCGGCGGCCGCCGGGTCTTTTTTCCACCAGGCGGACCAGTGCTGGCGGACGGCGCGGGCCGACTCCGTGGAGGGGATTGCCGTGTAGTCCTCAGGGGAAAAGGCGGTGGGCAGGGCGGGGGGGTGGGAGTTCTGGGCGGAAATCTGGTCGCGGTAATAGGCTCCGCTTCTCACCGCCATCAGCATTTCGGTGTCCTGCCGGAATTCCTCCGGCTGGGTTTGGACCCAGGCTTCGAAGGCGGCGGGCCGGGCATCATGCCAGCGGGTGGCGGCGCTTTGAAAAAGATCCTCCCATCCCTGAAAATGCTGCTCCGCTTTACGGAGGTCGCGCTGACCATTGGATTTCAGGGAGGTCAAGGGAGCGAGTTTCGCCATCGCCTGCTCCACCAGAGGCTGCGGATTGTCCACCGACTGCATGTAAATATCCATCTTCCACGCGGCGCTGCCCGGGCCCGCGATCCCGCTGTCGCGGCGGTAGGCCTCGCAGAATTTTGCCGCCTCCAGGGGATTCACCTCACTAAGCTGCGTGGCGATCGACGAGCCATAGACACTGACTTTCGGGTCTCCGGCATAGTGGGCCGCATACCAGGCGACGAGTTTGGCGGGATCGGTGGCGGCACAAACCCGTATGACCTCGTCGCCGTGTCCGCCCGCCATCCAGTTTCCGGCATCGGATTTTGCCAGCCAGGTCATCACGCTCACGGGATTCCGGTAAGCCCAGCGGAGCAGCAGAATCCGCCGCAGGGGAGCATCGGCTTTTTCACGGCCCATGGAATCGAGCAGGGATTCCAGTTCGGTTTCCGCGAGCGAGCCCGCATCCTCCGCCAAAGCAAGGGTGGTGACGGCGGAAAGTTCCCCTTTCCGCGTAAATTCCGAGGATGCGGCCAGCAGAGTGGCGCGAACTTCCGCCATTCCCGGGCGCTTCCCGGGCGTGGACTTCGTTCGAGGGGACGATGGAACGGCGGAGGGGGTGGGTTTCAGGGCCAGGCAAAGCGAAAAGGCGACGACAAAACCTGCCGCACCCCACAGGCAGGAGCGCAGTCTCCGGGAGGTTCGGAATGGTTTCATGGTTTCGTGTTGGGAGTGAAAGTCGGACTGGACGGACCTGTCGGGCTTTGACCGGGAGCGGGAGCAGGGGTTAAATCCTCCGCCGCGTGCCGCAGAATGGCTTTCAGATCGCCGGGCCATCCCGAGATTTCGGGAAAGGCCGCCGCCTCCGCGGGCATGGTCTGGAGCAGGCGCTGGTAAATGCCGTAAATCAGGGGATCGCGGACAGCGGGATCGGAGACCTGAGCCGCCCAGGGCAGCGACTGAATGGCCAACGGATTCTCCGGCGACTTGAAGGGATTGGTGGATGAGTCATCCCAATGCGCCTGCAGCCGGGCCACATGGAGGATGGTGGCCTCCCGTTCGGGGCCGTTCAGCAGCGGCAGGGCCCAGGGCAGCAGCTCCGGAGTGACGCCAAAGGTGTTCATCAGAATCTGACTGGCGGCCTGGCTGGGCGTGCGGTCCCCGGCAAGGCGCATGGCGATTTCCACGCGGTCCATCCGGCTTTTCACGAAAGCAGAGCCCGCGAAACTCACCGCCGCCTGCCAGGCGGGTTCCGAGGGCGCGGAATCACGGAGGGCGCGCTCCAGTTCGTCAGGGTGCCGGGCGGACATGAGCTCCGCGCATCTCGCCGCCGCCCGGGCCGCCAGGCTGGCGTCCTTCATGGAAGCGAGCTGGTCGAAAATGATTTTCAGGTCCGCCGAGCGGTCCTCTTTGGACTCGCGGTAAGCGACGTCTTTCCAAAGCACGGACAGAGCGGCCACGCGGTAGGTTTCGCCCTCCAGTCGCGTGGCCCAGTCGATTACCGCTTCCGGCGACTCTTTGAGCAGGCTCTGGGCGACTTTGCCGATCATGTTCTCCGGCGCGAAGGCCCCGATTCTCTCCGTCGCGGAGGTGGCGATGGATTTGTCCTCGGAATGATCGGCCAGCCATTGGCGGGCGGCGGCGGGATCCTGATCATGCCATTCTCCGAAAACCGTGATCGCCAGGCCACTCCCTGCGACCCGGAAGGATCCGCGGGCGCGGACCGCGACAACCGCCTCCATGGCCTCCTCCGGCCGGACTTTAGCCCAGGCTTTGGCCAGCGGTTTGTAAACCCGCTCGTGTTCCGCCAGATGGCACTGGTCCCGGATCATGTCGAAGAGGGACTGAAACTCGGCGGGCTTCACCTGCGCCATGAGACTGAGGAGGCGCTGGCGGGTGAGTTCGTGGTCGGGCTCGCTCAGAATTTGCCGCATTTGCGAGAAGAGGCCGGCGAGGGACGCTTCCCGCGTCGGCGGGCGGAATTGCGCTTCGGCCATGAGTTCGGGGGCGGATTTTCCCCGGGAGGAAATCGGGGGACGCGCTGTGGCTTCCAGCGGGACCTGGCGGGCGGCGGCGGACCACACATTCCAGCCCATGCCGGCGCAGAGTCCGAGGACGATGCCGAGGGAGATTCCTTTGAAATGGCTCATGGTAATGAATAAGGCGGCGGTGGCGCCGGAGGCCGGAGTGGCGAGGGAGGCGGCGGAAGCGGTGAGGATTTTCCCGGACAGGCCAACGGGTGCGGCGCGGACGGAGTTTGCCGCCAACAGGGTGGCCAGCAGCGCGACTCCGGTGCTGACACCGCGTCGGGCCAGGCGGGAGCGCAGGAGATCCAGGGCGCGGCTGAGGCGTTTTTGAGCGCCGGACACGGTGACACCAAGCAGGGCCGCGATGGTCCGGAGATCGCGGTCCTCGAAGAAACGCATCAGAATCGCCTGCCGGTCCGCCTCGCGCAGTTCGAGCAGCGCCTGATCGAGATGCGGGCGCAGTTCGCTCCATGCGGTGCCGGTTTCCGCATCAGTTTCAGGGGAGTCCATGGTGATAGCGTGGTCTTCCGCCGCCTTCCGTTCGCGGATCCGGCGACGGTTTTCAGAACGCGCGGCATTCAGGGCGCGGCGGACGGTGAGGCGGTGCAGCCAGGCGCTGAGCATCAGGTCGTCGGGCAAAGTGGCCGCTTGACCTGCCAGCAGGGTGAAAACCTCCTGCGTGACATCCGCCGCCAGATGGGCGTCGCGCCCCAGAACCCGCTCCGCCGTGCTGTGCACCGCATGCACCTGCCGCTCCACGATCCGCCGGAAGGCCTCCCCGCCGCCCTCGCGGGCGAATTGCCTGAAATCATCAGAGCTGGCATCCGAATCGGACGCGGAACCCGCTCCGCCGGTGGAGGCAGGGCGGAGATCGGGCTCTGATGCGGAGGCGAAAGCGGACATCGTTTTCTGTAAATCACCGCTGCGGGCGGCGATGCGACAAAAAACTGAGCGGCTGATGATTCACCGCGGAGGCGAAGCCATTCCTGATGGGACGGGATCACCGCCGCCGCCGGGCATCATCCGGCGTGTTTCGTCCGCCGGGCGGGGAGTCAGGATGCGGACTGGGAATGAGAACAACCGGTGGCTGGACGGTGCGGATTCCGTGCCTCCGGGAGGTCTCTCACGGAAACAGGCCGCGCAGCTTTTTGGCCTCGTGGACGCGCTGGATGCCGAGGCTGAGGGCGGCGGTGCGCATGGAAAGATTGCGGCTGCGGGCGAGGGCGGTGGTCTGCTTGAAGGCGGTTTCGAGGATGCGGTAGAGCTTGCTCATGACCTCGGCCTCGTCCCAGAAAAAGCTCTGGAGGTCCTGCACCCATTCGAAGTAACTGACGACCACGCCGCCGGCGTTGCAGAGGATGTCGGGGATCAGGAAAATCTCCGGGCGCTGATCGAGGATGACGTCGGCGTCCGGCGTGGTCGGGCCATTGGCGGCCTCGGCGAGAATGCGGCACTGGATTTTCGCGGCGTTCTCCCCCGTGATCTGGCGCTCCAGGGCGGCGGGCACGAGGACCTCGCAGGGCAGGAGGAGCAGTTCCTCATTGCTGACGGGATCGGCCTCCGTGAATCCGGCGAGCGTCCGGTGCGTGGCCAGATGTTTGTCGACCAGGGCAAGGTCGAGGCCTTTGGCGTTGTAAAGGCCGCCGTCCACATCGCTGATGGCGATAATTCTGGTGCCGAAATGCGACAGGGAGCCGGCGGTGACGGACCCCACATTCCCGAATCCCTGCACCACCGCCGTGCAGTCCTGGGGCTTGAGCTTCAGGGCCTCCATGGCCCGGCCGACGAGGAATCCCACACCGCGCCCGGTGGCCTCGCGCCGTCCCTGGGAGCCGCCGAGGCTGACGGGTTTGCCGGTGACCACGCCGGGGACGCTGTGGCCGGTGTGGATGGAATAAGTGTCCATCATCCAGGCCATGGTCTGCTCGTTGGTCCCCACATCCGGCGCGGGAATGTCAATCTGCGGGCCGATGAAGGAAATGATCTCCTGGGTGAACCGGCGGGTGACGCGCTCCAGTTCCGCGAGGGAAAGTTTCCGCGGATCGCAGGCCACGCCGCCTTTGGCCCCGCCGTAGGGCAGGCCGGTGAGGGCACACTTCCAGCTCATCCACATGGCGAGGGCGGCGACTTCCCCCAAAGCCACATCCGGATGATAACGCATCCCGCCCTTCGTCGGTCCCAGGGAAAGATGGTGCTGCACGCGGAAGCCCGGGAAGACATTCACCGACCCGTCATCCATCCGCACCGGCACGGCCACGGTGAGGGAGCGCTTGGGATACTTCAGACGGCCGCGGTCCAGAGGGCTGATCTCCAGCAGTTCCGCCACACGGTCAAACTGCGCGCAGGCCATGTCGAACGTGGGGTGACGGTAAATGTCCATGCCCGGCACTATGGCGGCGCGCCCGCAGGCCGAAAGGAAAAAATCCGTCATCGGCTTTTCGCGGAAGCTTGCCAGTTCCGATGCTATTCCACCGCTTTCCCCGTGGAGGTGACGGGACCGGCGCAGGGAATATTTTGACAATCCGGCGGAGTTCAACTTTCTGTGCCCGGAGTCGCCCCCGTGTTTCTGAACCCTTGAATATCAATTCGTTATGAAACTTCCCCCTCTGACTTTACTGGGTTTTCTGAGCCTGTCCGCCGCTTCCCCGGCCGCGCTGACGCCCATCTTCAGTTACCGATTTCCAGGCTCCTACGCCGGGGAATCCGCCGTCACCGACGTGGTGACCGACGCCAGCACCGGGGCGCACCCGGCCAAGGCTTATCCGAAGGACGGGGATCCCACGATGATGCTCAGCGACGACGTCCCGCCGGGCGCTCCCGCCGGCGCTAAATCCCTGGACCTGAGCGTGGTGGACGGTTCCATCCGCACGGACGCCATCAGACTGCTGGACCGCCCGGCGGTTTACGCCGCCAGCGGCTTCACCATGGATGTGTGGTTCAAGGGCATTCCCACCGCCACGGCCACCACCTTCCTGAAAGTGTTCGATGACACGGGCACGGATTTCATCGCCGTGAATGGCGCGGACAACGACGCGGATGGAAAATTCGGCCAGATCGTGGCCCGGGTGGGCGGGGGCACGGGCAACACTTTCTATCTGGATGCGGATGACGGGCTGGTGGCGAACGGCTGGAACCACATCACCATGGCCTTCGCCGTCACCGGCGGCACCGAGGCCGCGCCGACCGGCGATGCCACCCTGATTCTGAATGGCGTGGTGCGGCTGTATCCGGGCAGAACCCTGGTCGCCAACGCCACCTACACCGGTTACAACCGCCCTGTGGCCATCGGCAAACATCCCGCCAACCCCAGCGAATATTACACCGGCCTGGTTTACAACCCCACGCTCTCCTTCGGCACGGACCCGGTGGCCGCGCCCTCCGTGGTCCTGGACAGCCCGGGTCCCAACGGGTTCACGGTGAACATCAAGGACGGCAGCGCCAGCGCGGTGAATCCGGCTTCGGTCACGGCCACGCTGAACGGCGCCGCCATCACCCCTGACATCTCCAAAGCCGGGGACACCACCACCCTCTCCTACACGCCGCCCGCCACCCTGGCCGGCGGGGTTTACACGGTGGCGGTCACTTTCAGCGACGCCGCCGGCCCGCACACGGAAACGAGGATCTTCAATGTGGTGGGCAATGCGCCGGCCCCGGTTCTCGCCTACCGCTTCCCGGCTTCAAACGACGGCACCGGGGCCTCCCTTGACGTGGTCGATCAGAGCACCGGCGCGCATCAGGGCGTGCTCGACACCCCGCTGCCGCTCCGTGAGGAGGTGCCGCCGGGGCAGCCCGCGTCCGCCCGCTCGCTGGACATGACCGAAGCCGCCGGAGCCATCACCACCACTCAAAAGAAGCTTCTGGACAACACCCTCGTGGTGGCCGCCGGCGGGTTCACCATGGATGTATGGTTCAAAGGAGTCCCCGCCTCCGGCACCGCTTTCCAGAAAATCATCGACTACGCCGGCACGGAATTCATCGCCGTCAGCGGCGCGGACACGGACAACGACGGCAGTTTCGGCGCGCTCACGGTGCGCATGAGTTCCGGCACTTACGACATCATTCTGGATGCCGACGACGGACTGCTCACGGAGGACTGGAACCACATCATCTACCGTTATGAGGTGGTCAACGGCACCGACATCGCCAGCCTCAACGGCACCGTGACCCTGACCCTGAACGGACGCATCACCCGCTACACCGGCCGCCCGCTGACCAGCTACGGCGACACTCTGAACCGCTCCATCGGCATCGGCCGGCATCCGACGGCCACGGAGTATTACCATGGGCTGCTTTACAACCCGACGGTTTCCCTGGGCTCCCTGCCGGATTCCCCTCCGCTGGTCACCGTGGCCGCCTCCAAGGCCGCCGGTTCCGCCACCTACACCCTGACGGACGGCGGCGGCGGGGCCATTGTGCCGGCTTCGGTGGTGCTGAAAGTGGATGGCGCGGTGGTCACTCCCGATATCACCGGCGGCGGGGGCACCACCACGGCGGTCCTCGCGCCCGCCGCCGGTTTCACCACCGGACGGCACACCAGCGTGCTGACCTTCACGGACGACAGCGGCGTTAAATATTACGCCTCCGCGCCCTTCATCATCGCCGGGTCCAGCTACGGTCCGCTGATTGATTACAGCTTCCCGGAATCCTATGACGGCTCCGCGAACAACGCCACCGTCACCGACCGCAGCGGCCTCGGCAACGACGGCACCGCCATCGGCTCCACCACCGATTTGCCGGTGGGCCTCAGTGGGATGTCCCTCCGGGCGCGGCGGCCGGCACAAAGTCCCTGAACTACACCGCCAGTCCCGGCACCATCGCCACCAAAAAGACGAGAGTGCTCAACCGTCCGTCCGTGATCATGGCCGGCGGTTACACCTGCGACATCTGGTTCAAAGGCGTGCAGGGCACGGCTCTTCAGAAAATCATGGATTATGCGGGCACGGAATACATCGCCACCCGGGAATCCAACGCCGATGGCGATGAAAACGCCGGGGAGGTGATCATCAGCGTCGGCAACAGCGTCACCTTCATGGTGCTGGACAAGGACGAGGGGCTGAACGTGACCGGCTGGAATCATCTCGTCCTCAGCTTCAAAGTCACGGATGAGAGCAATCCCGCCGCGATTTTGGGCGAGGGCATCGCCAGCCTGAACGGCATCATCACCACCCGGGCCGCCACTCTCTCCAGCTACGGCGACACTCTGAACCGCTCGCTCAACATCGGCAGCCATCCGATTCCCGGCACGGAACTTTACCGGGGGCTGGTTTACAATCCGCTCGTTTACCTGGGCGTGCCTCCCGCCGCCGGGGGAAACACCGCCATCAGCCTCGCCCGCACCGCCAACGGTCTGGTGATCACCTTCGAGGGCGTGCTCCAGTCCTCGGCCAATCTCCAGCAGTGGGCCGACGTGCTCAACGCCACCTCCCCGCACACCATTCCCCTGCCGGTGAGCGGTTCGCTCTTCTTCCGCGCCCGCCCCGTGACGCCCTGAAAGCCGGCGGGGTTTATTTTTGCGGGGAGGAAGCGGCAAATCAAAGCGGCGGCTGGCTTCCGCCTTCCAAATCCGGGGTCGCGGAGGCGGAGGCGGTGATCCGCTGGCTGATGGCGGCGAGGAGTTTTTCCATCTCCCTGTCGGCGTTGTGCCACCAGTCGGTGGACCAGATGCGGTGGAGGGTCCAGCCGAGGTCCTCCAGAATGAGCTGGCGGAGCTTGTCACGGTCGCGGGCGGTGGCGGCGCGGTGGTAGGTGGCGCCGTCGCATTCCACGCCCAGCAGATAACGGCCGGGGGCGGCGGGGTCCACGATGCCGAGATCCAGCCGGTAGCCGGAGCAGCCGACCTGATGGTGAACCTCGTAGCCGTGGCTCCGCAGGCGGTCGGCGACCATTTGCTCAAACTCGGAGTCCGCCTCCGCGTGACCGGTCGCCAGAGTCGCGGAGATCAGGGCGCGGGGGCCGCGTTCGGCGTATTCGAGGAAATATTTCAGATCCCGGACACCGCGCGCCCGGGTGCGGGTAAGGTCGATCTGATCGCCGCGCAGGCCGCTGAAAATGAGCATCTCGTGCTTGGCGCGGGTGATGGCCACGTTGAGCCGGCGCTCGCCGCCGTCACGGTTCAGGGGGCCGAAGGTCATGGCCACCTTGCCGCTCTCGTCGGGACCGTAGCAGATGGAGAACAGGATGACATCGCGCTCGTCGCCCTGCACGTTTTCGAGGTTTTTCACAAAAACCGGCTCACCCTCCACCGGCGGGGAATCTCCAAAATGGGCCTCGATTTCCGGATACTGCCGCCGTTCCTCATCCAGCAGATTCTCCACCAGCTGCTGCTGGGCCTGGCTGAAAGTCACCACCCCGAAGGACCGGCGCGGGCCCGAGGTGTCGCGCAGCCGGGCGCTCAGTTCCTTCACCAGGGCCTCGGCCTCGCCGCGGTTGGTGCGGGATTTTCCCTTGTCGTAGCGGGCTTCGGGCAGATGGCGGAAATGGACGCCGCCGTGCGCCGTGTCCGGGCCGGGGAAGGTCAGGAGATCGTTGTCGTAATACTGGCGGTTGCTGAAGGTGATGAGTCCCTCGTGACGGCTGCGGTAATGCCATTTGAGGCGCTTGTGGCGCAGGCCGTTGGTCATCAGCTCGTCGAGAATGCTTTCCAGATCCTTGTGCTCCTCCGGCGTCAGGTCGTCCTCGTCCCCGGAGCCGCCGCTGCTGAAGAAGTTGGTGGGCGGCAGCTGTTTGGGGTCGCCGACGACGATCAGCTGCGAGCCGCGGGCGATGGCTCCGATGGCGTCCCAGACGGGAATTTGCGAGGCCTCGTCGAAAATCACGACATCAAAACTCCGGTGCGACGGCTCCAGATACTGGGCCACGGACAGCGGGCTCATGAGCACGCAGGGTTTCAGACGGGGCAGGAGGGTGGGAATGCGGTTGAGGAGCTGGCGGACGGGGAGGTGCCGCGAGCGTTTGGCGATTTCCTTGCGCAGCAGGCCGATTTCCGTTTTGGGAATCTCCTCCAGTCCCTGGTCGCGGGGAATCTGCGCCGACAGGCGGGCGCGGATGAGATCGCGGGACAAAGTGGCCAGCCGGTCATCCACCTCGCGGAACCGGGCGATGCGCCCGCTGTGCTCGCCGCCGAAGAAATCGCGGAGGGCGGGCTCGGAATCAATCACGGCGGTCAGAAACGCGCGGCGGAAGCTGCTTTCAAAAAGCGCCGGGGCATCGGCGGCGGTGCCGGCGGAATCCTCCGCCGTCTCCAGCCGCGCGACCAGCGGGGCCAGACCGAGGGCGGCGGCCTCCTGGCGGGATTTCCGCCACGAGCACCATTCGCGGACGCGGGGCCAGGCGCGGACCAGACTGTCGGCCAGCGCGATCACGGCCGCCGGATGATCCGCCGCCGCGTTCAGGCCCTTGCGCTGAAGCCGGACGTCCACCGCGAAGCTGTCGAGGGCGGCGGTCAGGTCCAGCCAGGAGGAGCGGTAATTCGTCAGGCGGTTGCCGGTGCCGGTGCCGGGCGCGTAAGCGGCGGGGCCTTCATGGAAAAGAGCGGCCAGCAGCGGGCGCAGCTGCCCCGGCCAGGCGGGATCGTCCCCGCCGCAGGCCTGGAGGCGGGCATGAAGCGTCTCGCCCCAGGTCCGGGCCTGAAGGATCGCCTCCGCGCGCGGCTCGCCATTTCTCCAGACGGAACCAAGGCAGGCGCGGGCTGCCGGGTCAGCCTCCGCCAGGGCCTCATTGACCATCCGGAGCCGGGGCGCGGATTCCAGGAACCGGGCCAGCATTCCCTGAATGGCCAGGAAATAGTCAGCGGCCTCACCGGCCGGCAGGGGCTGGAAAGCGGCGGCGGAAAGGAACGCGTTCCATGCCTTGTCAAACCGGGCGAAGGCCGAGCGGTGCCGCGCGAACAGATTGCCGATGGCGGTTTCCGGCCCGTAACCGGCGGGGCCCAGGGGGAGGATTTCCGAGAGAATGCCCTGCATCCGCCGCAGCCATGGGGCGTCCCCACCGGCGGCCAGCGTCAGTTTCTCCTGAAGAGTTTTGCCCCATTGCCGGACTTCGGTGAGGGACCGGGCGTCGGGCTCGCCGGCGTTCCATGTTTTCCCGAGCAGGGATTCGGCCTTCCGGTGGGCGGCGGCGATGCCGTCGCGGACCGCGCGGAGTTTCAGGGCGGTGCTGATGATTTCCCCGATGGCGGCGGGGCCGGGCTGGGACGGAGTGGTCTGGGCGCTCCGCAACCGGGTTCGGACAAAGCCGGTGTTCAGCCATTTCGGCAGGAACCAGCCGGTGCGGGCGGCTTCCCATTTTTGCCGGAGAAGATCAAGATCCAGGCTGAGCAGCGTCCTCTCATCATACCCGGCGATGCCGGCGCGGAGGGCGGCCCGGTCCCTCACCCACGTGGTCCACTGGTCCAGATCGAACGCCCATTCGCTCCAGGCCGCCGCCGCGAATTCCGGCCCCACGGGAAACGGCGTGAGCAGGCTGTCCGCGAGGGCGGACAGGTGCGGGAGTCCGCGGTGGGTGACGGCGGCGGAGGCAGGGGCGTCCAGCCATTGCCTCAGGGCGGTGGCGGCCTCCGAGGCTTCCTGACAGAGAATCTCCAGTTCCCGCGCCTGCTGGAAAAGCGTGTCCGCCTCCCGGGCGCTCCAGCGTTCGGGGGGCAGGGAAACGGTTTCCGGAGCCTGGGGCGTGTGGGCCGGGAGCAGCGCCGCCCGCAGCGTGCCGCGCTCTTTGACCTGCGCCGTCCAGCGGTCCAGATCCGCCGACAGCTGATGCCAGGGCGTGGTGGCGAAAGCGCCGCCCACGGGCTCCGGGGACAGGAGGCTTTCCACCAGCCGGAGCAGATGATTCATCGCCGTCCGCGACCACGGTCCCGGATAATGCAGCCACGCGCCCAGGCCGTCCGCCGCCGCCTGGACGGTGAGGGCTTTGGTTTTGAGATCCTCAATCCGGTCCAGAGTGCGCTCGGACCAGCTTTGGGACCACTCGTCCCACGCCAGCTGCGCCAGGGGATTTTCCGCCGCGGGCGGCAGGCTCCGGAAGCGGTCCTGCAGCTGCCGCGCCAGCTGGCGGGCGCGGTCGAGGGTTTCGGCGGAGGTTTCGAGAATGTCCGGCCAGTCGGGCAGCCGCACCACCGGCCCGCCTTCCCGGGGAAGCAGGTGATCGAGGCAGGCATGGGCGCTGAGCCCGCAGGGATAGCGGTGGTGCAGCGTGCGGGTGTAGGTGTTGAGCGCGGACCGCAGGCGCTCCAGCTCGGCGGTGCGCTGGTCCCAGTCGGTTTTGTCCGTGTCCGGCGTGAGTTTCAGACTGCGGTCGAACTGCGTCAGAACGTCGGCTTTGCCGCTCTTGTTGGAATGCAGCTCCAGGCAGAACGGCTCCAGCCCGTCCTCCCGCAGGCGGCGGTGGACCACATCCAGGGCGGCGCGTTTCTCGGCCACGAACAGCACGCGTTTTCCCTGTGAGAGGCAGTGGGCGATGATGTTGGTGATGGTCTGGGATTTCCCGGTCCCGGGCGGGCCCTCCAGCACAAAATCATGCCCGGCGGCGGCGGCCATGACGGCGGCCAGCTGTGAGGAGTCGGCGCTGCGGGGGCAGAGGATTTCGCGCGGGTGAAACTGGTCGTCCAGCTCCTGCGGGCGGATGTCGCCGGGAGGATTGGAATACGGCGTGCCGGCGTCGTGGATCAGGTGGCGGACAATCCGGTTTTTCGTCAGATCCTCCAGGCGGTCCGAGAGATCCTTCCACAGCAGGAATTTCGTGAAGGAGAACTGTCCCAGCCAGATTTCGGACTTCACCTCCCAGCCCGCGAGATCGCGGACGGCATCGCGGAAAATCTGGAGCACCCGCGTGACATTCACCCCGTTCTCGTCCTCCGGCAGCGGGTCCAGACCCGGGATGTCCTTGCGGAAATTCTGCCGCAGCATCTCCATGAGAGTGACATTGAGCCGCGTCTCCTCGTCCAGCCGGCGCAGGGAAAATCCCTCCAGCACCGACTTCCGTTTCAACTCCACCGGCACCAGCAGCAGCGGGGCCTGATGAATGCGGTCGCTGAACTCCGTCTCCCGCCATTCCAGAATGCCCACGGCGGCGAACAGGGTGTTGGTGCCGTTCTCGTCCAGGGCGTTGCGGGCCGAGCGGTAAAGCTCCGTCAGGCGGCGGGCATGGTCCGGGTCCTCCAGGTGGGTGTGCAGGCGGCCGCGCGTCAGCTCTCCGCGCAGATGCTCCGTCAGGGCGTCATCCTGCTGCTGCCGGGTGTGGACGGCGGGGCTGCGGGGATCGTCGCCGCCCATCAGTTTCGGCTTCGGCAGCAGCGCCAGCTCGCGCTCGCCGGCCAGTTCGTCCTCCACTTTCTCCGGCTCGGCGGCGAGGATGAGAATGGTCGATTTGGTCTCACGGAAATTGAGGAGACGGTTGCGCAGACTGAGATCCAGGAGCCGGCTTTTCCAGAGATCGATGCGGCTGCCGGCCCTGGCGGCGGCGGGAACGGAAGCATTCACCTGGTCCGTGAACTCGCGGGTTCCAATGCCGGCACCGGGGGCGCGGGCGTGGGCGGGATTTCTCCCCGTGCCGTCCTCCGCGCTCTCCTGGCCGGGAATGGGGAGCGGGTAAATCTTCGCGGTGCGGGAGCGGTGGATGTCCAGGGCCAGCCGGAAGGGCAGCTCCGTTTTCAGATAGGGCTTCGCCGTCAGTTCGGCGGTGTTTAAATTCCCCGGTGTGTCCCAGGTGACGCTGGTGGCCTCAAAAACGGTGATCAGCTCATCGGCCTCCAGCTTCCGGATATGCTGAAGGTCATCCGTGGCGGGCCCGGCCAGGGCGCGCTCCTCCAGCCAGCAGCCGCCGTAGGCGTGGCCTTGGTGAATGAAAATGAACGGCCGCAGGCCCGCCTGCTCGCAGCAGGCGGCGAACAGCAGCGCCAGATCCAGACAGGTGCCGAAGCGCTGGCTGAGGATTTCCGAGGGGAACCGGACCTTCTGCCCGGAGGACTCGAAGCTGGCCGGCGGATTGATGTAACGGATGCCCAGGCCGGCGATGGCTTTGTGGATCGCGGCCAGCTGCTCCCAGGCGCGTTTGCGGTTTTTGTCCTGATAACCGTTGATCCGCGAGCGGCCCGTGGACTCATGCAGAATCTCCGAGGCCCGCCCGAGAATGGTCATCACCGCCGGATCATTGGGCAGCACAAAAGCCGCCAGGATTTCCGGCAGCGCCGCCAGCCCGCACCACTCATTCCGCGCCAGCAGGCTGACCGGCTCGATCAGAGTCTGAATGATCCGGTCGCCCTCCAGCATCTCCACTTTCAGCCAGCCGCTGACTTTCTCATTCAGTCCCGCCAGGAAATCATGGCTCAGCCGCAGATCCACCGGAGCCTGGCGGAATTCCCCGTCCGCCCCGATGGCCTGAAGGCGGATCTCCATCGGAGCGGCGAACGCGGGCTCCGTGGTCACGCGCAGCACGATATCCCGGCGGGCGGTGCTCCCGTTTTTCAGATGCAGTTCCTTTATGATCGGAATGGCGTTCTGCTGAAACGCATAATTGATGGAGTGATCGTGGTTTATACTGAAAACCGGCGCTTCCGCCGCGGATTCCTCAAGGCAGAAGGCGGGCACGGGATCTGACATCATACGGCAGTTGTGAGGCTGGGGGGGCGGTCTGTTGGCGTCGGAATTCCCTCACGGTTAAGGACCCCCTGAGGGATTCGGACGGGGCCGGGGCAAAATAACAGATCGGTGCGAAGGGTGCTCCGGCTCCTGCGGACTGCAACGGATTACTTAACTTCAAGGTGTAATTGAGTCATTGCACATCGCCGCCGGGCCGGGAAATGTCTTCGTCCGGCCGCAACCGCCGGGAGGGCCAGGTCAGGGGGAAGCCCGCGGACTGAAATTTGCCTTCGGCTGTCCTCTCATCTTTCCATCCGCCATTCCCGGATCCGGGCCGACGCTTTCCGGATGGCGTGGCATTTCACGCCTTTTTTCACGGTTCGTCTGATGGAACTGTGATCACAGGATCATAAAAAAGGCCTCACCGGAAAGGTGAGGCCCATTATTTCATAAATTTGCTCCGCTGTTCCTGCTGAAACTGGAACCGTTTCCCCCTGTTCCCTGACCGGGCGGAAGGCCGTCCCATTTAAAATCGGGGAGCGGGACCTGTCCCGATCAGTTGCTGGGACGGACGAGCATGCGGAAAACACCATGCACTGGAAGCGTGCTTTCCGGAGTGTAGGTGCTCAGGGTGTATTTTCCGTCCACCAGACCCGCGACAACCTCACCGGGCTGAGGGGGAATCTGGCGCTCCAGAATCACGATGTCACCCGTCAGAATGTGTTTGGCTTTCATGGCGTCGTTGCTCATGCGCAGGGCAAAATGCCGTGGAGGCGTGGGCACGGTCTCGGCGCCGGTCTCGATAAAGATGACCTCACCGGAATGCGGTGTTTCCGGATTGCCGGCGGCATCGCTGATCACAGGGATGCTCATGAGGCGTTTGCGGGCCGGGCCGATCAGCCGCAGCGACCTGGCGGCGCGTTTGCGCGGTTCCAGCATTCCTTTGCGGCGCAGAGCGGTCACGTGCTCCTGGGCGGCACTGGGACTGCTCCAGCCAAAATGCTCCGCAATTTCCCGCAGAGTCGGGGGCATCTGATTGGCATCCGCGCGTGAGCGGATGAAATCGAGCACTTCCTTTTGGCGGTGGGTGACGGTTTTCATGTGAGTTAAGGGGCCTTACGGAGCACGGAACATACCGTGTATCGGGGTTAATTTCCTCATTACTGCCTTATCCGCAAGCACTTACAAGGATTTTTGCCATCGTTTCACGCACAGGATAAATTTTTTATCACCACCCCGGCGCACGGTTTCCCTCCGTTGTTGCCCATTTTGTCTCATTTGCGAGGAATAATTTCAAAAAAGCATGCCGGAGCTTATCCGTTTCGGATGGATGATGGATTTTTGGGTTTCACTCCCGGCGCGTCCATTCCGGGGACGGGTCCCCGCGCGGCAGTGCCGGCGCCTTCAGGGCCCGGGGCCGGGCAGCAGCCTGATTCCCTGCCACAGGGCCTGAAGAGCCAGACCCATGAGGCTGACCCCGAAGATGGTGATAATCGCCCGCTGGCTCCGGTTCCAGAGCCGCCGCACACGGGAATCCTGCAGGGCCATCACAAAGAGGCTCCAGAAAACCAGCGCCTGCCCGGTGATAATGGCGAAAAATGCGAGTTTCCGCCCTGTGGAGGCATGGGTTTTCAGGAGAGGCAGCACCACTCCTCCGAGAAAAATCATCACCTTCACATTGCTCAGATTGGTCACCAGCCCCTGCAGAAAGGCGGATTTGGAGGAGAGGGGAAGCACGGCCGGGTCCCCGGAGGCGCCTCCGCTGATGCCGGGGACGGATTTCAAAAGGGAAATTCCCAGCCGCCCCAGCCACAGGCCGCCGCCGATCAGCAGCAGCGGGTAAAGCACCGGAGAACTTTGAATCACCGCGCTCAGCCCCACGAGCACGACGGTAAGATGCGCGCTCAGGCCGCAGGTGATGCCCGCCACGGTCCACAGGCCCGCCCGGGCCGGATGGCTCAGAGCATTGCGCAGCAGCAGCAGCATGTCAGGACCCGGCGAAAACTGCGCCAGAAGCATGATCACACTCAGAGCGTAATAATCCATATTCCGGTTTCAGCCTCCCGGCGGGGCCACGCAAGGGGGATGCGCGTTTCCGGCCAATGGAAATGGAAACACACAGAGCGCGGAGGAAACGGAGGCGGTCAGAAACAGCGTTCCGCCGTCTGGCGGAGCATCGGGGCGGACCCGGACGACACAGGTTTTCCGCTTTGTCCCGCCCGGTGCCCGGGCATCGGCCGGCATCACCCGGCGGCAAACGCCTCCTCCGCCAAAGCCAGCGACCCCAGAAGCCCGGACTGAGTGCCCAGACCGGGAGCCACCAGCCAGTTTTCCATGCCGCCCGCCAGCACCGGGTGCGCGAGATACCGGTTCACCAGCGCCGCGCACCGGGCGCGCACCAGTGGCAGCAGGTGCTCATTTCCCATGACGCCGCCGCCCAGGATGCAGCGCTGCGGCGAGAGGGTCATCAGGAAATTCACGCACGCGCAGGCGAGATAGTGGGCCTCCATTTCCCAGGCTTCATGGCCCGGCGGAAGCTCCGCCGCCTGCGGGCCCCAGCGCCCGATCAGAGCCGGTCCGCTGGCCATGCCCTCCAGACAGTCGCCATGCCAGGGGCAGGCGCCGGCGAACGTGTCCCCCGGCGCGCGGGGCAGGCGGATGTGCCCCATTTCCGGATGCAGCAGCCCGTGAACCGGCCGCCCGTTCACCAGCGCCCCGCCGCCGATTCCGGTGCCGACGGTCAGATAAAGCACGGAACCGCATCCCTGGCCCGCCCCCCAGCGCCATTCACCCAGAGCGGCGGCATTCACATCCGTGTCAAACCCCATGGGCACCGGAAATGCCGCCCGCAGCGCGCCGAGCACGTCCGTATTCTCCCAGAAAGGCTTTGGAGTAGTGGTGATGAATCCATAATCCCCGGCACCCCGGTGAACCCCGGCCGGACCGAAGGTGCCGACACCGATGGCCGCCATTTTCCCGTGACGGGACTCCGCCTGCTGAAACCACGCCACCACGGCGGCCAGCGTCTCCGCCGGAGTGGTTGTCGGCAGCCGCACCGTATCCCGCATGGCTTCCGGACCGGTGCCGATTCCCAGAACAAATTTCGTGCCGCCGGCTTCAATGGCTCCAAAAAGGGGGGATGCGGACATGACGGGGAGGGATGGCGGAGTTGCTGGGAGGGTGATTGACGGAAACGGCACCCAGATGGGCACGGAAAGGCGCCAGGGTTCAAGAAAAAAGCCAAAATATCATGGAAAATCATGCGCCCCCTCCCGGGCCGGCACTTCCGCGGGCCGGAGGATTCCGTAAATAAACGCAGGCGCTGGAGGTCCGGCGCTCCCTCACTTTCTGCGGTTTTCTTGCGCCTCCCTCTCTTGCTTTCTTAAGATTTACAATGCGGACCTGACATTGTAATGGTGAGGGCCGCCTTCCTTCTCAAGATGGCGGTATTCAGACAGCCTGCCCCACTTCTTATGCAAACCTGGCATCTTTGGACCATCGCCGGCCTTGTGCTGATCATCCTGGAGATGGTCACTCCGGCCTTCTTTTTCGCCAGCTTCAGTGTGGCCGCCCTGCTGACCGCGCCGGCGGCGGCGGCGGGAGTCGGAGGCACCGGGCAGCTGGCCATTTTCGCGGGCGCCTCCATTGTCTGCATGGCCGCCGTGCGCCCGCTTTTTGTCAGACACATCTACCGCCGCACGGAACCGCCGGTGAACGCCCACGCCCTGCTCGGTCAGTCCGGAACGGTCGTGGATCCCATCGGCCTCGGTGATGACCCCGGCCGCGTGAAAGTCGGCGGCGAGGAATGGCGCGCCATCAGTCTGACCGGCACTCCCATCGCCCCCGGCACCCGCATTGAAATCACGGCGGTGTCGTCCGCCACTCTGACCGTGCGCCCGCGTGTCCAGGGACTTTAACAAACAGGAACGGCCGTTCCTGGTCGCCTTCCCGCTCACCCTTCAACCCATCCACCCGTATGCCCGAATTCCTCCAAGCCGTCCTGGTCATCCTGATCCTGGCCATCGTCATCTTCGCCTTCCTGGGCTTCAAAATCGTGAGGCACTCCGAAACCATGGTCGTGGAGCGTCTCGGCCGCTACGACCGCACGCTTCAGAGCGGCATCAACATCATCTGGCCCATCGTGGACCGTCCGCGCACCGTTCACTGGCGCTACACGGAAACCGGTCCCGACGGCCGCCCCATCCACATCACCCGCTCCACCTCCCGCCTGGATCTGCGGGAAACCGTTTACGATTTCCCCCGCCAGAACGTGATCACCAGGGACAACGTGGCCATTCTCATCAACGCCCTCGTTTATTTCCAGATCAACGACCCCATGAAGGCCGTTTATGAGATTTCGAATCTCCCGGACGCCATCGAAAAACTCACCCAGACCAGCCTCCGGAACATCATCGGCGAACTGGCGCTCGATGACTCCCTCGTGTCCCGCGACACCATTAATAAAAAGCTAGGCATCATCCTCGACGAGGCCACGCACAAGTGGGGCGTCAAAGTGAACCGCGTGGAGCTGCAGGACATCACGCCGCCGGCGGACGTCCAGCACGCCATGGAAAAACAGATGCGCGCCGAACGCGAGCGCCGCGCCCAGATCCTCACCGCCGAAGGCTCGAAAGGCGCCGCCATTCTCGAAGCCGAGGGCATCCGCGAAGCCCAGATCAGCAAAGCCGAAGGCGAAAAACAGGCCAATATCCTCCGCGCCGAAGGCCAGGCCCAGGCCATCGAGCGCCTGGCCACCGCCCAGGCTGAGGCCCTCAGCCGGGTGGGAGGCGCTCTCAGCGGCAGCACGGACCCCGCCTCCTTCCTCATCGCCATGAATTATGTGGAGACCCTCAAGGAAATCAGCTCCGGCGGCCCGCAGACCAAGCTGGTTTATCTCCCTTACGAAGCCACCGGCCTGCTGGGCGCCCTCGGCGGCATCCGCGAGCTCTTCAACCATGACCCCGCGCTCCAGGCCGCCCGCCCCGCTGCTCCTGCCCGCCCGGCCGGCCAGCCCCCGGTCATCCCTCCCGACCACGGCAGAGCCTGAACCGCGCGGCGGAGCTTCAGTCACCATCCTTTGGACTGCGGGGACCTGTCACCGCTTTCTCCAGCGGGACTTGTCCCGCGCCCGGCGTCCCGGGGCATCATTCCCAGGCTGCACGGCGATTTCCGCGACGGCGACAAGTCGCCTTCCCCAAAGCGGTGACAAGTCACCGCAGTCCAAACGGCTCTGTCTCCAGGTGAAAATGGTGGAATGATATAAACATCTGCCCGCCAGGGCTTTTTCGTCATAAATCCGTGATCATCCGTTTGATCCGTGCCATCCGTGGGGTTTCCAAAAACCGTGACTCCCACCGCCGTCGCCGCCGTTTCATCCTCATCCGGAGCCGCCGCTCCCATCCTCATCCTGGGCCAGGGGCTGGCAGGCACCCTGCTGGCCTGGCAGCTGCACTGGCTGGGCCGGCGGGTGATGCTGCTTGACCGGGAGGACGCGGTCACCTCCTCCAGAATCGCCGCCGGCATCGTCACCCCCATCACCGGCAAGCGGGTGGCGCTGAGTCATGAGGTGGACATTTTTCTCCCGGAGGCCACCGCCTGTTATCAGCGCGCCGCCGCCGCGCTGGGGGCGGCGCACTTTCATCCCCTCCCGCAGGTCCGGCTTTTTCAGAACGACACCGAGCGCGCCAGCTTCGCGGACAAGCGGACACGCCCGGAATTCGTCCGCCATCTGTCCGGGCCCCAGCCCGAACCATTGGCCGATGCCACTCTGATTCAGGGCCCGCTGGATGGATTTGAAATGCGGGACAGTGGCTGGCTCGACACCCGCGCGTGGCTGGCAGCCAGCGCCGCCTTTTTTGCCGCGCGGGGCGAATACCGTCAGGCCTCCGTGCAGCCCGCCGATATTTCCCTCACCGCCGGCGGCGTCAGCGTGGCGGGCCTTCACGGCAGCGCTCTGGTGTTCTGCGAAGGCCACGCCGGGGCGGCGAATCCATGGTTTCCCTGGTTGAAATGGAAATCCGCCAAAGGCGAGATTCTCACGCTCTCCATTCCCGGCCTGCGTCAGGAGCACCGCATCCTGAACCGCGGCGGCTGGCTGCTGCCGGTGGACGGGGCGGCTGGCGGCGGCACCTTCCGCAGCGGAGCGACCTACACCTGGGACGATCTTTCCACCACCCCGACGCCGGAGGCCCGCACCGTTCTGGAGCAGCGCCTGCAGAGCCTGCTGCGCGTCCCCTGGGAAGTCACCGCGCATCACGCCGCCGTGCGTCCCATTCTGCATCAGAGTCTGGCGAAAATGGGGCGTCATCCCTCGCATCCCGCCCTGGTTTTCTTCAACGGCCTCGGTTCCAAAGGCGTCCTCCACGGCCCGCGCTACACCCGTCTGCTGGCGGAGAATCTGGTCCATAATGCCCCCATTCCCAGCCACTTGGACGTGGCCGGCAATCATTGATTCCGGGGAGCGGAAGGGTGGATTAATTTTTGTCAGGTGATTTCAGGGCATGGCCTTGCATTTTTAAAAAACGGGTCCTAAGCTATTGCCAGTTCTTTGTCAGCTTAATGTCCCGGCTTCGCCGCCGGGACAACGGGGGACCCAAATTCCCGTTCCTTCCGGCCCATTCGCCGGAGGGCAACTTTGGGGCGAACGGCGCCTGCGGCGCCGGGGGCACTCAGTGGCTCCAGCCCGACAGCTAACTCCGTCAGCATCACCGGGAGACATCCGAAACGCCATGTTCCCCTCCTGTGAAACCACCGGAGGAAACGAAAGCGCCAACGAGGCCTCTTTCCTCCAGGGAACCTAAAACTCCGCCCACTCTACGCAGAGAGCGGCGGGGTTAAAACACATAAAACACAGGAGAAAATATAAAACTATGCCCGAACACCTTTTGTTCTGGGTCGGGATCATTCTGGGCGCGCCCCTGACGCTCTGGCTGGTCATTCATCTCGTCCTCGGCGTGCGTTATATTCCGCACAGCAGGGTCGGGATCGTCGAAAAACTCTGGTCCAAGAAAGGCTCGCTGGAGGAGGGCCGGATCATCGCCCTGCACGGCGAGGCCGGCATTCAGGCGGAACCTCTGCGCGGCGGGCTGCACTTCGGCTTTCCGATGTGGCAGTATTCCATCCACACCGTGCCGCTCGTCAGCATCGGCGAGGGTCGGCTCGGCTATGTTTATGCCCGCGACGGCGCGACGCTGGAGCCCACCCAGACCCTCGCCCGCACGGTGGTCTGCAACTCGTTCCAGGACGCCGTGGTCTTCCTCGAAAAAGGCGGGCAGCGCGGGCGTCAGCGCTCGATTCTGCGCGAAGGGGTTTACGCCGTGAACACCGCGCTCTTCGTCGTCATCAGTGAGAAAGCCGTGTATTCCGCCAACCACCGCAAGGAGGAGGAGCAGCAGTTCGCCGCCTGGCAGGCGGAGCTGGCGGCGAACAAGGGCTTCAGTCCCGTGCGCGTCGGTTATAACCTGGCGACCATGGTCATGGAGGAGCGCCCCGCGTCAGCACCGGACAACGGGCTGTCGGCTCAGGACAACCTCGGCATTGTCACCGTGCAGGACGGCCCCACGCTGGACCCCGGCGAATTCATCGCGCCGCAGGTCGGCAGCGCCGAGGCTGGAAACAGCGGGCACAATTACTTCCAGGACATCGAGGCCTTCCTCGCGCTCCAGGGCCGCCGCGGCCGCCAGTTGCAGGTGCTGACGGACGGCACTTACTTTATTAACCGCTGGTTCGCCACGGTGGAACTGAAGCCGAAAACGCTGATTCCCATCGGCTACGTCGGCGTGATCATCAGCTACTACGGCCAGAGCGGCGAGGACGTCACCGGCAATCTCTTCCGCTACGGCGAGCAGGTGAATGCGGGGAACCGCGGGGTCTGGAAGCAGGCCCTGGCTCCGGGCAAATACGCGCTGAATCCCTACGCGCTCAAAGTCGAGCTGGTCCCAACCGTGAACTTTGTGCTGCGCTGGATCAGCGGGCAGACGGAGACACACCGTTACGACGAGGCCCTGGCCAGTATTCCCATCATCACCGCCGACGCCTACGAGCCGCTGCTGCCGCTCTCGCTGGTGCTGCACATCGACTACGAGAAAGCGCCCCGCGTGGTGCAGCGTTTCGGGGATGTGAAACGTCTGATCAGCCAGACTCTGGACCCGATCCTGACGGCTTATTTCCGCGACGTCGCGCAGTCCAGCAGCATGCTCGAACTGCTCACCCACCGCGAGGAAATTCAGAAACGCGCCACCGCCGAGCTGGGCCGCCGTTTTCTGGAATACGACATCAACTGTGTCGCCGTGCTCATCGGCCGTCCCGAGTCCGACCCGCGCACCTCGCAGCATGAGGACCCGATTGAACGGCTCTTCGACCAGCTGCGTCAGCGCCGTCTGGCCGAGGAGCAGAAGGAAACCTTCGCCAAACAGCAGGAGGCCGCCAACCGCCTCAAGGAGCTGAACAACGCCCAGGCCGAAGCCGAGCGTCAGACGCACCTGACCCAGACGAAGATCGAAATTGAAATCGCCTCCAACCGCGGAGCCGCGCAGCTGGCGGAAGCGGAAAATATGGCGCGCCGCGAGGTCAAGCTGGCGGAGGGCCAGAGCCGCGCCGCCATTCTGCTGGGGCAGGGTGAGGCTTCCCGCATCGGTCAGGTCGGCGAGGCCGAGGCCAAAGTCAGCGAGCAGAAAGTGAAGGCTCTCGGCGACCCGCGCCTTTACGCGATGAACCTCATGGCCACCCAGCTCTCGCAAAGCAAACAACCTCTGGTGCCCGAGCGGCTGGTCATCCTTGGCGGCCAGGGCCAGGGTGATGGCGCGCCCCCGCCGCAGGCCAGTCTGTTCAACACGCTGATGAGCGTGCTCACCACCTGGCAGGCCACCCAGCAGGCGCAGGCGGAGGATTCCCCGCTTGCCGGAGTCCCGGCCGGTGTGGCCGACGCCATCAGGCCGGTGCCGGTGGCGTCTCCGGCAAAAGCACCCGCACGCTCCGCTCCGTCCGCAAATTCCTGACCGATGCCGCCGCCCGCGCCGGATTTCCGGTGCGGGCGGTTTCAGTTTGAATGAAAGCTTTTCCATGCTGGCGTCCGTCCGTGTTTTTGCGGCCAATTTCCGTTGCCGCTGCAAGTCGATGAGCTAAGGGGGTGGAAATGAAAGCAATCCTACCGCTGATCACCGCTCTCGCCCTCGCCCCTGTCGCCGCGACTTTCGCTGAGGAACCCAAAGCCCCCGCCGCCGCCGCCCCGGCCGCCGCCGAAGCCGCCAACACCCTCACGGAAAAGGAGAAAACCGATGGCTGGAAACTTCTCTTCAACGGCAAGGACCTCACCGGCTGGCACAACTTCAAAAAAGAAGGCGTGCGCAAGGGCTGGCAGGTCAAGGACGGCAATCTCGTCTGCGTGGACCCGCATGACGCCGGCGACATCGTGACCACTGACAAATTCGGCTGGTTCGAGCTGGAGCTGGAGTACAACATCTCCTCCGGCGGCAACAGCGGCATCATTTTCCACATCACGGATGAGGAGGGCGCGGTCTGGGCCACGGGTCCGGAATTCCAGCTGGAGGACAACGAGAAGGCCAAGGATCCGCAGCGCTGCGGCTGGCTCTACGGCCTCTACAAACCCGAAATTGATCCGAAAACCGGCAAAATCCTCGACGCCACCAAGCCGGTCGGCCAGTGGAACCACGTCCGCCTCGTCATCGGCAAGGACAAGTGCTATCACGAAATCAACGGCGTGCGGTATTTTGAATACGTGCTCGGCAGCGAGGACTTCAAAAAGCGCGTCGCCGAAAGCAAATTCGGCTCCATGCCCAAATTCGCGAAATCCGGCGCCGGCTACCTCGGCCTCCAGGGGGACCACGGACAGGTCACTTTCCGCAACATCAAAGTGCGCTCCCTCCCGGAGAAGTAAGATCCACAGGCCAAGCCTTTCCGGAGCGGCCAAATTTCCGGCATTCATTCCCCAAAGGCAGGCGCAGGCCTGCCTTTGGCGCGTCCGGGTAAACTCCTCACCCTGTTCCGCGGATTTCCGCCGCCTGCCGGCTGCGGACCGCGAATCCGGCTCATTCCCATCTTTCTGATTTTTCCTGGAAATGGTATCACTCAGGGATGATCACCGATTTCCGCGCCCTCACCCGCCGTTCCTGTCTGCGTGCCGCCGCCGGTCTGCTGGCCACGCCGGTCCTTGCTCAAACGGTTCCCGGCGGCGGCACGGCAACGGCCACCGCGGCGGCGGCGGCGGCGGCGGACGGGAAGCCCGCCGAAGCCAGCGCGCCGGCTGACGGCAAAACTCCCGTCGGCCCGCAGTTCTGTCTTTTCACCAAGCACCTGCTGGGCATGAGCTTCGACCAGCTGGCCGCGCACGCCGCGGAGCTGGATATTCCCGGACTGGAGGCTCCCATCCGCCCCGGCGGGCATGTGGAGCCGGAGCGGATTGAGGAGGATTTGCCGAAGCTGGTGGAGGCCCTGACCAAGGCGGGAAGACATCTGAGCATTCTCACCTCCGGCATCAGCAAGGTTTCCAAAGACCAGTTCACCGAACGCGTCCTGCGCACAGCCAAGTCCCAGGGCATTCCCTTCTACCGGATGAACTGGTGGCGCTATGATCTGAAAAAGCCGATCCCGCCGCAGCTGGAGAACTTCCGGGCGCAGGCGAAGGACCTGATCGCGCTCAGCCGGGAAATCGGCATCCGTCCCCTGTATCAGAACCACAAAGGCGCGGAAATGGTCGGCTCGCCGGTCTGGGATGTGGCGTCCCTGATGAAAGATCACGCGCCGGAGGACTGGGGATTCGCCTTCGATATCATGCACGCCAGCGTGGAGGGCGGGACCAACTGGCCGCTGCAGTATCACATGGCCCGGGAGCGGATCGGAGCCGCGCTTTTCAAGGACTTCACCTGGCGCGACCGCCGCACCACGGTCTCCTGCCCGCTGGGCGAGGGCTTCGCCGGGGCTCCGGAATACGCCAAACTGCTCAGGCAAAGCGGCTTCAACGGCCCGGTGGTCCTGCACATCGAATACCTGCCGGCGGTCAAAATCACCAGCTCCGCTGAAGCCACCGCCGCCCTCAACGCCGGCCGCCGGGACTTCGCGAAATTGCGGGAGTTCTGGGCGGCGTGATTTCCAGTGAGCCCGGACATTCATTCCCTGACTTTTACGGAGCGGAACATTGGCCGCATTCGCGGGCTCTGGAACTGATCTCCGCGGCCCCTCATCCTCACAGGTGCCGGAGGAGGAGTCCCTGCGGTCATTCAACTGATCCTTCCGCGGAACGGTTGCACGAAAAAACCCCTGCTCCGGAAGCTGGAGCAGGGGCTTGGAAGGCGCGGCCCGGCGATGATCCGCCGGGCTGGCTGTGGTTAACCTCAGGGTGCCAGGCGGAAGAACCTGCGGCCTGCCGCCGGCGTGATGTAAGGACTTGCGGGATTGCCGGGAACGTCGGTCCAGGTCAGCAGGGCATCGGAGTGCTGCAGTTTGCCGGGACCGCCCCAGGTGATGGTCACATTGCCATTGGCCACCACCGGCTTGCCCATTCCCACCAGCGGAATGACGTTGTAGCTCGAAAGGAAGGTGCCCGGGATCGGGGGCAGGGCGGTTGATGCCGTGGTGTCCCCGGCCATGCGCCAGGCCACCTGCACGTAATCGCCGCCGCCGCCCTCCTTCTGAAGCGTTTCGATGTAGTAGCTTTTACCGGCCACCACACCGCCACCTCCGGAAGTTTTTTTCCAGATATCCCGCACCTGGGCATCACTTTTGGGATGCCTGCTGCCGGGAACCACTTTGCGCCAGTCATGGCGGACGAGGATGCGGTAAACCTGGGAATGATGGATTTTTCCCCCAAATTGCCTGGCCAAAGACCAAAAAGGGCGGGCAGCAAAACAGCCTGGGCGCGGCGCAACTGCGCGGCAGTGGTGGCGTTCCGGAGGTCAAGTTGAGCCTGGGCGATGACCTGTTCCGGGAATCTGGCATTTCCTAGATATGCGGGAATCCTAATGCGCTCAGACATTTTCGAAAGCGAATTGGAATAAACAACACTCAACGGCCAGGGCTTGCGAGACGCAACGCCGAAGGTCAATCGTCCGCAGCTTGACGGTACACGGCCCCATCCATGAAATAGTTTGTTGAGCTGGCGGGAACCGAAATCCAGTCGGACATGCCGGTGTAACCCGTTGTGAGGCTGTAATACTTGGCAAACAATGTCTGCGCCGACGATGCCCAAGTGGTTCCATGGGAAACGTAACCCGAATTCCATGGCTGATTAAAGGTGGCCGGACCGGACAGGTATGCGCTGCGGCTGGGGCCATACTCAACAGCTACGGAATAGTCGAGCGACCCCTGATAAAGGAGCCGACTGGCGCTGAAGGAGACAGTGGTTCCGCCGATCAGTTTGGCTTTGGTGTAAATCCCATCGATGTTTCGGTAAGGAACCAATTGCGCGGTGTTGGAGAGTGTCCCGTTTGTAACCCAGCCATATTCAAAACCGACGGCTGTTCCGGATTTTAAAGTGATAGTTTCCACACCC
The DNA here is from genome assembly GCA_040386695.1 of Verrucomicrobiota bacterium. GTDB lineage: Bacteria > Verrucomicrobiota > Verrucomicrobiia > Verrucomicrobiales > V1-33 > CAIZWU01. The sequence goes on along the minus strand of JAZKFB010000068.1, from coordinate 26,545 downwards.
AAACCGTAACTGAGCGTCTCGGCGTTAAGCAGTGTGCCACCCGACGCGCGTTCCCAAGTGAAGTTAATCGCGGTATTGTCCTTGAACTGAATGCTCAAAAAGGTGTCCACAATCAGGGATTGATTTCCTGAAAGCGTCCCCGAAACCACGTAACCGTCGGTGGAGAAGGTGACGTAAGCTCCGTTTTTGATGGTGGCGGTTTCGTAGTGCCCGGAAAGGTGACCGTCTGCTATCCAAGTATAATGGAGGGCTTGATTCGATCCTGTGAGATATCCCGTTTTTACGTAACCGCTCGGGTGATACGTGGGAGCAGGAGAGGCTGCAAAGTTGGCGCTGCCGTCAGGGCTGTAATTGAGCACCGTGGCCTGGGCCAGAGAATAAAAAGCCGCAAAGAATAGTAGTATTATTTTCATACATCCGTGAGATTTAAGTTTAAAAGAGGAATTTGCACAATTGCTCCAATCTTATTTTCACCAGCCGATGCAGTTTGTTACACGGAATTCCCCGTTTTACGGATTCGCGTGGCTGACTGACCGGCTTTTGCGTGGTGGCGGTGGCCTGCTTTCCCTCAGCCGCTGGCTGGGCTCCTTTTCTCCCGACTCCAGCCGTGCTCATAAGAGGTTTACTAAAAATAAATTAAGATCCTATCCGGATAACCCTGCGGAGCGGCGGCGTGGACGGAGTGGCGCAGGGCGGGTTTGGAGTAATCCGGATAGGCTCCAAGTCATCTTCGAGGAATAAGGTGCCTGATTTCCAGCCGGTTTATCGGAGGATTTGAGACCAAACCGGGCAACTTATGGGGCGGAGACTCCTAAGTCATTCACCGCGAAGACATATTCCGCGACGGGGGTGCCGCCGATGAGGTGCTCCTGAATAATACGCTCCAGGACCTCCGGGGTGCAGTGGCGGTACCAGGTGCCCTCCGGGTAAACCACGGCCACCGGCCCCTGGACGCAGACGCGGAGGCAGCCGGCTTTGGTGCGGAAAACCTGGGACCGGGGGCCGGCGAGCCCGAGGTCCTTGAGGCGCTTTTTCAGATATTCCCAGGATGCGAGGCCCTTCTCCCGGGAGCAGCATTTGTCGTCCGCCGGATCCGCGCACAGAAAGATGTGGCGGCGGAAAACCTCCAGACCCAGCGCCTTGCTGATTCCCTCAAGCTCGTTCATGATCCCCATCCATCGCGGCTCCGGCCGGACTGGAAACTGAAAAATCGCCGCTGACTCCGACTTCCTGGTCATTCCTGAAATCCCCGCCCACTTTCTCCCAAAATGCTCACCCGCCGCATCATTCCCTGTCTCGATGTTGACCAGGGCCGTGTCGTCAAAGGCACCAAATTCCTCGAACTCCGTGACGCCGGCGATCCCGTGGAGAGCGCGGTGGCTTACAATAACCAGGGAGCGGACGAGCTGGTGTTTCTGGACATCACCGCCTCCTCCGACGGGCGCTCCACGATGGTGGACGTCGTGGAGCGCACAGCGGCGCGCTGCTTCATGCCGCTCACGGTCGGCGGCGGCATCCGCACGGTGGCGGACATGCGGACCATGCTGCTGGCGGGCGCGGACAAGGTGAGCCTGAACACGGCGGCGATTCAGAATCCGCAGGTCGTCAATGACGGCGCGCTGGCTTTTGGAAATCAGGCCATTGTGGTGGCTATCGACGCCCGCTCGAACGGGGACGGCACCTGGCAGGTCTACACCCACGGCGGCCGCCGCCGGACGGAGCTCGACGCCGTGGCCTGGGCGGCGGAAGTCTGCCGCCGCGGGGCCGGGGAGATCCTGCTGACCAGCATGGACGCGGACGGCACCAAAGCCGGTTACGATGTGGCTTTAACCCGGGCGGTCAGCGGGGCGGTGACCATTCCCGTCATCGCCAGCGGCGGCGCGGGGAATCTGGACCACATGGTCACCGTTCTCACCGAGGGTAAAGCCGACGCCGTTCTGGCCGCGAGCATTTTCCATTTCGGCGAACACACCGTCGGCGGCGTGAAGGAGTATCTCGCCTCGCGCGGCCTGCCCATGCGGCTTTAAAGAGAGTCCCGCGCTGCTTCGATCAGACCATTTCACACGCCATGAGACTGCCCGGCATTTCACTCCTCGTTGTTGGGTTTCTCTGGATTGCGTGGGACGCTGCGGAGAGCTTTGTCGCCTACCAGCACATGCGCTGGATTGGGCAGTCACAGCATCTTCCAGCCGGTGAGACGGTCCAGCGGACGGAGGCTGTCGGCGCGATGCGTGAGTTGAGTCTTGCGCTGAAAGACAGACACAGAGTTGTTTTCGCTCCCGCACTGCTTATGCTTGCGGGCGGACTCATGGCGGCATTTGGCCGGAGGACACAGGGACATGGCGCATCGGCGGCCTAACTATGCGTTGCGGTGAACCCGGCGGCGGCGTGGCGGCAATCGTTGCATCCCGTGCGCCGGGCCGGGGAGCTTGGTGGTTAAAATCTCACCCGCCGCGCACGGCGATGGCTTTGAGGTATTCGCCCTCGCGGAAGGAAACGGGGGGCCAAATCACAGGCAATGATAAGTCCGGGGGCCGCATTCAGAGAAACATGCAAGGTCCAGAAGCGAAGATTTTTCCACAAGGTGGGGCCGGGATTCATGTTTAACTTTGTGGCACAAAGTTAAACATCCGCAAGTTTTTGTTAAAAGCGGTTTCGCCGTTTCAAAAAGGAATTGCCATCCTTACTTTTTCGCCTTACTCATTGTGGATGATCGCAACGCTTACCAGCAAGGGGCAGATCACTCTTCCTTTGGCGCTTCGGCAGCGGCTCAATCTGAAAGCCGGAGACCAACTGGAATTTGATGAGAATGCCTCTGTTTTAACCGCCCGGCGGGTGGTGCATCGCGGCGAATGGGAAAAAACGATTGGCTGCTGGCAGGCTTCCGCGACCGCAGCTCTGCGGGGCCACCCCTGGGAGCACGAAAACACCTCCAGTGTGATTGACGATTTGCGGGGTGGTCCTGTGGAGCCCGGTTCTGACAGGCCATGATTACCGCACTCGATTCCTCGGTTCTCTGGACCATTATCAGAAAGGAGCCCGGCCATCCCGAATGGCTCGACGTATTGGTTAAAGCCGCCTCAGAAGGACCGCTCATCATCAGCCCGGTGGCTTTTGCGGAATTGGCTCCCACCACCGCCGATGCCGCCTCTCTCACGGCATTTTTGGAGCAACTGTGCATTTCTTACGATCCCATTTCCTCCGCCGCCGCTCACTTGGCCGGCCTGACCTTTAAACTTTACCGTCAAGCGGGTGGGCCACGCCAGCATTTGGTCCCTGATTTTCTCATTGCTGCCCATGCGCAAACGCAGGCCAACCGCCTCGCGGCTATCGATCGGGGCTATTTGAGGAAATGGTTTCCGCAGCTGGTGCTGCTGATGCCATGAGACGCGGTGCTGTCCCCCCTGCTCCAGTCTTTGAACTAACCGCCGCGCACGGCGATGGCTTTGAGGTATTCGCCCTCGCGGAAGGAAACGGGGTGATCCGCCGCGTGGCCGGCGGTCCAGAGCACTTCCCAGGCGCGGCCGAACACCGCAGTGGCGGCGCGCTGCACGGCCTGCTGGAATTCGCGGGCGGAGACATGGGCGGAGCAGGACGCGGAGACCACCGTGCCGCCGGGCGTGAGGAGGCGGAAGGCGGAGACGGCGAGGCGTTCGTAGGCCTGGAGGGCTCCGGCGCGCTCGGATTCGCGTTTCGCCAACGACGGCGGATCAGTGATGATCAGGCCGTAGCGCGGCCCGTCTTTTCCCCGCCCGGCGGCTTCCGCCAGCCAGTCGAAGGCGTCGGCCTGAATGCTTTCGTGCCGGGAGGCGGCCACGCCGGGATCGCTGGCATTGAGCTGAAAATTCTCCCGCGCGCTGGCCAGGGCGTGGGCGCTGATGTCCACATCCGTCACGCTGAGGGCACCGCCCCGCGCGGCGTAGAGGCTGAATCCGCCGCTGAAACTGAACGCGTTCAGCACATCGCGGCCGGCGGCCAGTTTGCCCACCCGTTCGCGGTTCTCGCGCTGATCCAGGAAAAAGCCGGTCTTCTGGCCGAAGCGGACCTCGGAGGTGAAATACAGACCATTTTCCTGAAACACGACCACCTCGTCGCCGTCACCGCCGCCGAGGAAGCCCTCCTCAATACCGTATTCCTTTGACGCCAGGCTGATCAGATTCCGGCTCAGGCGCAGCACAATGTCCTTCGGAGCGAGCACGCCGCGGAGGAGCGCCTCAATATCCGCGAGGTGCGGCAGCCAGAGCGCGGCGTAAATTTTCAGGACCAGAGTGCCGGCGTAGCGGTCGAGAATCAGCGCCGGCCAGCCGTCATTCTCGCCATTGATCAGGCGGCAGCCGGTGGTGTCCGGGCCGAAGAGACCGGCGCGTTTGCCGATGGTGTATTCCAGCTTCTCCCGCCACCAGTCGGTATTCACTTTCACAGGGCGGCCCACATGCAGCATCCGCAGGCGGATGGCGGATTCCCTGTCGTAAAGCCCCAGGCCCAGAAAGCGGTCCTGGCGGTCGTAAACCACGGTGATCTCCCCGGTTTCACCCATCCGGTTCTGCTGGCGCACCTTGTCGCCATAAATCCATGGGTGCCCATGCCGCACGGCCAGCTCCGCGGCCGGCGTCACCCTCATCCTCAGCCGGGACCCGGCATCATCATTCACCATCATGCCTCCACCCTACCGGTCCGGGCGGGATAAGCAAACTTTCATCCGGCGGGCTGCGGGCGGGAGACGCCGTCATGAGGACCGGCCGGGGGGATCGGAGGGTTTTGAACAGATTTTGAGAGACATGGCGGGGGCGGCTAGGTTACAAATTTGGCATAATTTATTTTTTGCGGCGTTTTCACCCCTCCTTTATGATTCGGACCCCTTCAATATTGCGCGGCCCCGGTGCGGCCGTGTTCCTCATTCCTCTGGCGGCATGGGCGGTTCCGGTGGCGGTGAATGACAGCTACAGCACTCCGGAGGACACGCCGGTCGGGAGCGCGGCGGTGGAGCTGGTGAATGCCACTTTTGACAACACCGGGGGCGGAGCCGCTTTTGATCTGCCGAACAACTGGCAGATGATCGATCTGAAAACCACGGCGGCGGGCGGTGCCGGCGCTTATCCGGCGGATGCCCAGCTGCGCTCCTGGAAAGCGGCGGGATTCGACTCCACGACTTCCACGGTCACCGGATGGCGCAGCGGCACCCTGCCGGTGCAGGCGGGCGGGATCAGTCATGCGAATTTCAGCGCGGTTCCGGTCACCCTGACGGGGGTGGTGCCCGGTGGTCCCAATACGGTGAACACCTATCTGTTCCGCAATCAGTTCACACTCACGGCCGCGCAGGCCGCGCATCCGTCCTGGGCATTTTCCGTGCTGGCGGATGACGGCGCGGTTATTTATGTGAACGGTCAGGAGGCGGGGCGGGTGAATTATCCGGCGGAGCAGGCGCTGACCCCGGATTCCCTCAATGGCGGCCAGGCCGGGGATGAGAACAATTACACCACCCTGGCGCTGGATCTGACAGGCGTTCTGGTCACCGGAACGAATGTCATTTCCATTGAGCTGCATCAGAATTCCGCGGAAAGCTCCGATGCCGGTCTCGACTTCGGCATGGCAGCAGTGACGGCGGTGCCGGTCGGGGGGTTCACGGAGGTGGTGGACGCCTTTTTCGGCACGGACAATGCCTTTTTCTCCACGCGGACCTGGTCCTCCTCCGGCGGCTTCAACGCCAGTGGCGGGCTGCGGCTGCAGATGGGCAATGTTTTCTCCTTCGGCGGCAACAGTCAGGCGGTGTCCGGAGCCTGGAGCAAAACCTTCACGATGGCGAATCCGGCCACTGTTTCCCTGAGCTTCCGGCACCGGCTGATTTCCGGTCAGGATTACGACGCCGGGGAGTTTCAGGAACTGATCTGCGACGTGGACGGCACTCAGTACGGCACCGTCACCGCCCCCGGCACCCACCTGGCCGTCAATTTCCAGACAGGAAACGGCAATGGCGGCGGAGCCATCGACTCCGGCTGGAAACAGAGTTCCTTCACTATTCCGCTGGCGGCCGGGACGCACACGCTTTCGCTGGGCGGCTTCGGCAATGCCGGCTCCCCGGGCGGCGCGGGCACGGCGCAGGAGTCCTTTGAGGCTTTTTTTGATGAGGTGCTGGTCACGGTGCCGGGCAGGGCCACCCTCCTGGCCAACGACACCGGCGGCGTGGCTCCGGTGACTGCCGTGAAGGTGACCAACCCGGCGCACGGCACCGTGACGGTCAGTTCCAACGGAAACTTCCTCTACACCCCGGAAGCCAACTTTTTTGGCACGGACAGCTTCACTTACCGGGCGGTGGACGGCACGGGTCAATCCCCGCCGGCGGTGGTGACGCTCAATGTGGCCTCCGTGAATGATGCCCCGGTGGCCCGGGAGGACGGGCCCTACACCACGCTCCAGGACACTGCTCTGACGGTGAATACCGCCGCGGGGGTGCTGGCCAATGACACGGATACCGAGAATTCGCCGCTGACCGCCGTGGTGGATAAACTGCCGGAAGGCGGGAATCTGCTGCTGAACGGCAACGGGAGCTTCACCTTCACGCCGGCCGGCAAGTTCTCCGGCACCACGACTTTCACCTACCACGCCACCGACGGCAGCGCGTCCTCCGCTCCGGTGACGGTGGCGGTTCAGGTCACGGATGCGCCGGATGCCCCGGTGGCCCTCGCCGATACCTACACGGCCGTGAAAAACACCGCTCTGGCGGTCACCGCGACCGTTCCCGGAACCACCACCGAGGAGCTGCTGCCCTTCCAGTCGGCGGACTGGCATTATTACGATTCCCTGGTGCCGGCCAACCGCGACCTCGGCACTCTCTGGCGGACCGGGGCCTACACGGAGACCGCCGACTGGAAAACCGGTCCGGCGGAACTCGGTTACGGCGACGGTGATGAGGCCACGCAGATCGCGGACAATCCGGACCCGCTGTTTGTGTCCGGAGCCGGGGACAAATTCGCCACCGCTTATTTCCGCCGCACGCTGGAGATCCCCAGTCTGGTCGGCGTCACGGGCGTGGAGGTCACGGTGCTGTTTGACGACGCCTGCGTGTTTTTCCTCAATGGCGTTGAAGGCGGCCGCAGCAGCGATCTGCCGGACGCCCTGTCCATCCCGGACCTGCCCTGGGATTATTTCCCTTCCACCAGCACCGGGGACAATACCACGCAGACTTTCATCCTGCCGGCTTCCGCGCTGCAGAGCGGCACCAATCTGATCGCCGCCGAAGTCCATCAGAATGCAGCCTCCTCCACGGACCTTTCCTTCGATCTGCGCCTGCGGGTGATCCGCGCCGCCTCCGCCGGGGTGCTGGCGAATGACTCCGATCCCGATCCCGGGCAGACGGCCACGCTGACGGCGGAAATTGCCGCTTCCCCGGCGCACGGCACTCTGGCTTTCAATGCCAACGGCACCTTCACCTACACGCCCGCCAACAACTACACCGGTCCGGATTCCTTCACTTACCGCACGAAGGACTCCACCGGCCGCTTCTCCGCCACCGTCACCGCCGGCATCACCGTGATCGACGGGCCGAATGTCTCCCCCATCGCCCGCCCGGACACTTACGCCGCCGTGGAGGACACCCTGCTGACGGTCAATGCCGCGGCCGGCCTCCTCGCGAATGACAGCGACGCGGAAGGCGACGCCTTCACCGCCATCCTGGCCACGCCTCCGGCGCACGGCATCCTCACGCTCAATCCCAACGGCGCTTTCACCTACCAGCCCGCCGCCAGCTTCAACGGCGCGGACTCCTTCACTTACCAGGCCCGGGACAACCGCTCCTCGCCACCCGCCACCGTCACTCTCAATGTCAGCGCGGTGAATGACCTGCCGTTCGCCGCCAATGACAGTTATGCCGGCGATCCCGGCGTGCCCTTTGTGGTGACGCCCGCGCAGGGCGTGCTGGCCAATGATTCCGATGCCGACACCGGCGCCGTCCTGACGGCGCAGCTGGTCACGCCTCCCTCCGGAGCCACGCTGACGCTGAATCCCGACGGCTCCTTCTCCCTGACGGCGGCCATTGGCGGTGTTTACACTTTCACCTACCGCGCGAAGGACGAAACCAGCCAGTCCGCCATCGCCGCCGTCACGGTGGCTTTGAATGCCGCGCCCACCGCGAGGGCGGACGCCTACAGCACCGATGAGGATGTCCCGCTGAATGTGGCGGCGGCCCAGGGGGTGCTGACCAATGACAGCGATCCTGAAAATCAGCCGCTCCAGGCGCAATTCGTGTCCGGTCCGCAGCACGGCACGCTTATTCTTTATACGAACGGCGGCTTCCTCTACACCCCGTCCGCCGACTACAGCGGCGCGGACGGTTTCACCTACCGCGTCAGTGATGGAACCCGGCAGTCCGCCGCCGTGGCCGTGGCCCTCACTGTGAAAGCGGTCAACGATCCCCCCGCCGCCCTCGCCGACACCTACGGCGTGCGCGTGGACACCGCCCTCCAGGTCAATGCCGCCAATGGCGTCCTGCGCAACGACTCGGATGCCGAAAAGGCCATTCTTTCCGCCACTCTGGTCACGCCCCCCGCGGATGGAGCGCTCGTCCTGAACAGCGACGGCTCCTTCACCTACACCCCGGCGGCGGGTTTCAGCGGAGCCCGCACCTTCACCTACCGCGCCGGCGACGGCGCCGCCCTGTCCGCAGTGACCACGGTGACGCTGAATGTCTCCTCGTTCCTGAACACGGTGGCCATCAGTGAGATCATGTACAATCCGCCGGGCGTGAACGGCGTGAGGGAGGAATTCGTGGAGATTTACAACTACGGCGACGCGGCTGTCGATCTCACCGGCTGGGAGTTCACCAAAGGCGTGAACTATCTGTTTCCCTCCGGCGTGCTGCTGACCGGCCGCGCGTATCTGGTCATTCCCGCCGACCGGACGGCCTTCAGCGCCAAATACCCCGCAGTCGCCAATGTCCTGCCCGCCGGCTGGGGAGCGGGCTCCAGTCTGGGCAATGGCAGCGAACTGATCCGCCTGCTCAACTCCAACGGCGATGTGGCCGATGAGGTGGAATATGCCGACGAGGGCGACTGGGCGGTCCGTAAGCTGGTGAATGTCTGGGATTCCACCAACACTCCCGGTCAGGTGCCTCCGTCCCTGGACACCGATCCCGGCCTGGAGTGGGTGACCGACGCCGACCCCGACCCGGAAAACGGCATCATCGGCGGCGCTTCCCTGCAGCTGCGCAATGCGGCCCTGAGCAATGACTCCGGCCTGAACTGGGCCGCCTCCGCGCCCACGCCCGGCGCGGCGAACACCACGGTGGCGCAGACCAATTCCCCGCCTCTCATCAGCGGGGTGCTGCACAGCCCGGCGGTGCCCGATCACACGCGGCAGGTTTTTGTGACCGCGGCAATCCAGGATGAGCTCCGGACCGGCATCACCGCCTCCGTCTTCTACCGCACTTGGCTGACCTCCGGGATCACGCCGGCGACCGCTTTCACGGAAGTGACGATGGCGGACAATGGCCTGCGCGGCGACGGGGCCGCGGGCGACGGCGTTTTTGGCGCGGTCCTGCCCGCGCAGGCCCTGGCCACCGTGGTGGAATTTTATGTGCGGGCCGCCGACGCGGGGGCCAATGCCCGCACCTGGCCCGCTCCGACGCTGGACCTTGACGGCGCGAATCCGGCGCAGAACGCCAACTGTCTCTACCAGGTGGACGAGGAGGTCTGGACCGATCACCGCCCGCTCTATCAAATGATCATGACCGGCGCCGACAACGTCTTCTGGAATGCCGGACTGGGCAGCCGCAGCAGCAATGTCGCCCCCAACACCACCGTGATTCTCCGCACGGGCAATCAGTCCGACGTCCGTTATCAGGCTGGAGTCCGGGCCCGCGGCAACAGCAGCCGCAGCGACACCCCCATCAATCTGCGCCTGGATCTTCCCAAGGACCGCCCCTGGAACGGGCGGACCGCCTTCACGCTGAATTACAAATTCTCCTACAGCCAGTTCCTCGCCAGCCGCCTTTTCGAATCCGCCGGCGTGCCCGTTGAAAAAGCCGGCCTGGTCTCCGCCCGCATCAACGGGGTGAACCGTATTCTTGACCAGAACGGCAACCGCACCTTCGGTTTTTACTGCGACCTCATGCCCCGCGGCGGCGACACCATCAAGGAATGGTTCCCCGGCAATGACGACGGCAACGGCTACGGCAAAATCCGCGGCAACACCCGCTGGGGCGTCTCCACGCTGCCAGTGATCGGCCCCGCCGGTTATCCGGCCGGCGGTTATGTCAACGAGGGCTACAACAAACAGACCAACGCCGCCCAGAACGACTGGACGGATCTCGACGCCCTGATCCGTTCGCTGAACGCGGGCAACGCCGCCACCTTCCATAACGACATCGCCGGCACTGTGGACATTGACGAGTGGTGCCGCTTCCTGGCCCTCTGCACCATTGTCAATCATGCCGAAACCAACATGTCCAACGGCGACGATGACGACTACTCGCTCTATTTCGGAGCCACGGACAAACTGGCCCGCCTCATTCCCCACGACCTCGACACCTGCTTCAACCTGAACGCCATCGGTCTCGGTGATGAGAGCGCGCCGCCCGCCATCAGCATCTATCAGTGCACCGAGCCGAACTACCCCACGGACAGCGTTGTCCTGCCGCAGATGGAGAAGTTTTACCGCAATCCGGTTCTGGGCCGGAAGTTCAAAGCCGCGCTGCGTTATTATCTGGACCACGAGTTCGCCAAACCCGCCTTCGACGCCACCGTCGATCAGCTCCTCGACAGCCAGTGGATGGGCACCCAGTTCACGCCCGATGGGGACACCATCCGCACTCACATCAAGGCCTTCCTCGATACCCGGCGCGCCACCATTGAAACCTTCCTGCCCGCGGCTTTCACGGCGGCGACCGCGCTGACGGTGCAGAATGGTTTCCCCCGCAGCGCCTCGGCCACGGATCTGGGCGGACTGGGCGGAAAAATCGATCCCGCCCGCACGGCCTTGGTCACCGTCAACGGCATCGCCGTCACCACCAACCCCTACGGCTCCACCGCCGCCGCGGACAACACCTGGAGCGCCGGCGGCGCCATCACGCTGCTGCCGGGGCTCAACACCCTGCTTTGCGAAGCCCGGGATGAGGCCGGTCTGGTCTTCGCCTCGCAGACCGTGAGCATCTGGTATGACGCCCCGGGCGTGAGCCGCAGCGGCACTCTCACGGCCAGTGAAATCTGGAGCGCCGCCTCCGGTCCCTACAATCTGACGGGTAATTTCACGGTTCCCTCCGGCCTGAGCCTCACCCTCCAGGCGGGCACGACCGTTTACCTGGCCGCAGGAGCGAATCTCACCGTGAGCACTGGCGGCACTCTGAACGCGGCGGGCACTCCGGGCGCGGGCATCACCCTGGCCCGGATTCCCTCCGGCAGCGGGGACTGGGGCGGCGTCACGGTCAACGGCGGCACGGCGCGCCTGAGTTATGTCACCTTCGCCAACAATGGCGACACCGCGCTGCATGCGCGGAACGGAGCGGAGGTCACGCTGGATCACCTGGCCTTCCGCAACACCAATGAGCCGTATCTGGAACTGGATGGCAGCTCCTTCCACGTCAGCGACTGCGTGTTCCCCGCGAACACCTCCTCCTTCGAGCTGGTTCACGGCACCGGCGGCATCGCGGCGGGCGGACGCGGCATCATCCGCAACTGCCGCTTCGGTAAAACCAGCGGCTACAACGACAGCCTCGACTTCACCGGGGGCAACCGCCCCGGACCCGCTCTCCAGGTGCTGAACTGCGTGTTCGAGGGCTCCGACGACGACCAGGTGGACATCGACAGCACGGACGCCTGGATTGAAGGCAATATCTTCCTCCACTGCCACCGCAGCGCGGCCTCCCCCGACAGCGCCAGCGGGGTTTCCGGCGGAGCGGACAATGCCGACTTCAGCCAGGTCACAGTCATCAACAACCTCTTCTATGACTGCGACAACGCCGTCACCATGAAGCAGGGCAACAGCCAGCCCAACGGCAACTCCGCCGTGCTTCTTAACAACACCATCGTCCGCATCACCAAAGCGGGCGGTATCGACAGCGGCTCGGGGGTGGTGAACTTCGACGATGTGGACGCCACCGGGGAGGGGAAGGGCATGTATCTGGAGGGCAACATCATCTCCGATATCGAGAACCTCGCCCGCAACTTCGACCCGGCGCTCAGCAGACTCGTTCTGAACAACAACCTGCTGCCCGCCGCCCCGCCCGCCGGAGCCACGGCCTCCGGCAATATCATCGCGGGCGACGCCATGCTGAACACGGCCCTCATCACCTCCCCCGCCACGGCCACGGCGGAGCAGGTCCTGGCCGCCCTGACGCCGCAGCTCTGCTCCCCGGCGATTGGCCGGGGGCCGCTGGGGCGGACTCTGGGCGCGGATCTTTCACGCCTGGGCATCACTGTGCAGGCCGTGCCCGGTTCCGTCCGTCCGGCCAGTGTCACATTGGTGGTCGGGCCCGGCGGCAGCTTCACGCCTCTGGGCCAGACCGCCTGGACTTACGGGTTCACCCACTACCGTTACCGCCTGGACAATGGCGCGCTCAGTGCCGAAATCCCCGTGGCCACGCCGCTGGCCCTGACGAACCTCGCCCCCGGTTCCCACACTCTGCGCGTGGAGGGCCGCAATGATGCCGCCACCTGGCAGGACACGCCGGTTGAAATCAGTTTCAATGTCGTGGCCGGGGCTCCGGCTGTGGTGCTCAGCGAAGTGCTGGCTGATTCCTCCACCGGCCAGGACTGGCTGGAGTTTCACAACTGGGGCGCCACTCCCGCCAATGTGTCCGGCTGCCTGGTTTCCGATGACCCGGCGGTTCCCGGTAAGTTTATCTTCCCGGCAGGGACCACCGCCATTCCACCTGGCGGCTACCTGGTGCTGGATGCCAATCAGCTCGGTTTCAGTTTCAACAAAGGCGGTGAAACCCTCAGCTTCTCCACGGCTTCCGGGGAACTGCTGGATTCCGTGGTCTTCGGCCCCCAGATCACGGATTTCTCCATTGCCCGCAGCGGCGGAGTCTGGCGTCTGGCCACGCCCTCACCCGCCGGCGCGGCGGTGGCGGCCTGTGTGCCGGGATCGGGCGGAAACCTGCGCATCAACGAATGGCTGGGCTCGAACAATATCGTCGTTTCGGGCGACTTCGTGGAGCTTTACAATCCCGATCCGCTGCCGGTGGAGCTGGGCGGGTATTCCATGAGCCAGGACTTCCGCAATGAGCCGGAGCAGAGCCCGTTCCCGCCCAACAGTTACATCGCGGGCGGCGGCTTTCTGGCGCTGAATGCCGACGGGGATCCGGAGGCGGGCGGCGATCATCTCAATTTCAAAATCAACCGTATCCGCGACGTCATCACCCTGCTGGATCCCGCCGGGAACCTGGTGGACAATGTGATGGTGCTGCCCGGCAATCCCGACGTTTCACAGGGCCGCACGCCGGACGGCGCGGTGACCACCACGTATCTCGCGCTCCCCACCCCCGGATTCTCCAACGGCAGCAATCTCACGGCGGACACCACCGTGATGAACGGCCTGCGCATCACCGAAATCATGTTCGACCCGCCCAATAACGGCGCGGAATACATCGAGTTCAGGAATGTCAGCGCCGCTCCCCTGACGCTCACCGGCGTCACCTTCGACAGCGGCCTCACCTTCACCTTCCCGGCCACCACCCTGGCGGCGGGAGGATATCTGGTGATCACGCAGAATCTCCCCGCCTTCACGGCGCAGTATCCCGGCGTCCCCGCCGTGCAGTGGGCCTCCGGCCGTCTGGACAACAGCGGGGAATCCCTGCGCATCACCACCGGCGGTTACGGTCTGGGCATTCTGGACTTCCGTTATGAAGGCACCTGGTATCCCGAGACCCGCACCGGAGCCTCTCTGGAAATCGTGAACTCCGCCGCCGGCCGCGGGACCTGGGGCGACGCTGTCAGCTGGCAGCCCGCCCCGCCAAGCCCCGGAGGCCCTTCGCCTTTCGGAGTGCTGGCCCCGGCGGACACGGTGGTCACCATGCCGGAATCCGCCATTCTGAACGCGCGGGTCGCGCCCGGCGCTTATTCCCCCTCCGGCATCACCGTGGCCTGGAAAAAAGTCAGCGGGCCGGGTGCAGTGTCATTCACGGCCCCCTCCAATAAAGTGACGGACGCCACTTTCTCCCTGCCGGGACTTTACGAGCTGAGCCTCACCGCCACCCCTCCGGGCGGCGGAGCGGCGGCGGTGGATTCGGTGACCGTCACCGTCGGGGAGGACTACGCCTCCTGGGCGGCGAGAATGATGCCCGCCGCCAGCGCCGCCAGCCGGCTGCCGGGGGCGGATCCGGACGGCGACGGTCAGGTGAATCTGCTGGAGCACGTCATGGGCACCCTCCCGCTTGAACGCAGCGCCGGGCCGGAAATGATCCTCAGCCAGGGCCGTCCGGCGCTGCGCTATCCGGTTTCCCGGTTCATCAGCCCCGCCATGCGGGTTATTCCGCAGGTTTCCGGCAATCTGACCGCCTGGTCCGAAGGTCCCAGTTATCTGAACGACTCCATCATTCAGGAAACAGGGACCGCTTTCATCCACGTGGCGGGAATGCTGGAGACTCCCGGCACAGCCGGGCGCCGCTTTCTGCGCCTGAAGGTGATATCTCCCTGATGGAAATGACGGCGGAGATCAGTTAAATCCTTCATCCGCAACCCTTCCCGTCTATTTTTCTTAAAATTGTATTGTGTTGGCTTCTGAAAGTGTCGAAAATGTTACAATTCACTTTGAACATTTTTTAATTCAGAATGCCGTGGATGGCCCTCGCAGCTTTCCCTGAATCTGCCGGAAAAGCTCCCCTGCGGTTCCGCCTTCAGGAAAGGAATATCCGTTGGCGGTTCCGTATTCCCTGACTGGTTTCCCCGGGCACTCAAGAATCACCCCCTTAAAACATTATGAAAATAACGTTATGGAATTCGACGCTGATGCTCTGCGCCACCGCGCTGTGGGGTTTCCCGGCGGTCAGCCGGGCCCAGGAGCAGATCGTGATCGCGGAGGACCATGTCTGGAACTACCTGCATCCCATGGGCACGGTGCCGCCGCGGGCGGACACCACGCCGGATCCGGATTTTGACACCTCGTGGTATCTGGCCCAGGCGCAGTTTCTGACCACTTACGACGGCCCCGGCTTCACCACCACCTCCATCGGGGATCCCGCCGTCCTGACCAGCGCCGATTCCGGCTCCGGTCCCGGTCCTTTCGCCTATGGCGGCGTGGACGGCATCGCCGTTCCCAACACTGTCCTGACGGTGCCCGCCAGCGGCAACCGCAACGCCTCCTATTACCGCACCACCTTCACGGTGCCGGCCGGCGGGCTCATCGAGCCCTCCCTGCGCATGGTCTGTGATGACGGCGCCTTCATCTATCTGGACGGGACGCTCATCGCCAGAGTGAACATCGCCGACGGGGTCGCCGACACCTACACCGCCGTGGCCGCGGACGCGGCGAACACGGAGGTGGCCTTCATTTTCCCCCTCCGCGTGGCCGGCATTGCCGCCGGAGCCTCCGCCGGGGATGTGAATGTGGTGGTGCCGGTGCCCGCCCTGACCGCGGGCTCCCACACCCTGGCGGTGGCGCTGCGCAACAATGCCAACACCTCCAGCGATATGGGCATGCTCCTGGAGCTTTCCGCCCTGCCTCCCGCCACCACCACGCTCCATGCGGTGGTCACGGATGTGGTCCGGGATCTGCGGGGCACGCCGGTCAATCTGGACGACGACGAAATCTCCTTCAAAGTCACTCTCAGCGGCAACAACACCGGGGCCACCTGGAGCAGCGACAATCCCGCGCGCACGGGCCCCTACAATGTGGCCGCCACCTTCGGGCCCTACAGCGCCAGCGGCCAGGCCATCGTCAATTTCACGGCGGCGGCCAACCCGGCCGTGCAGACCACCATCACGGTGGATCCTCCCACGGCTTTCAAAACCCTGGTGAACTATAACCAGTCCTGGAAAATCATGAATCCCCTGGCCGGCGTGGTGCCGCCGCGTCCGGCCGGAGGGGAGGACGCGGATTTTGACTCCACCTGGTTTCTCAAGGAAAACAACTTTGTGACCCAGTATGACGGCCCGAATTTCGGAGCCGACGGGGTTGCCGGGAGTTATGAGGCCCTGACCGGCGCGGGTCCCTTCGCCGTCGGCGGTGTGGACGGCATCGCCGCCGGGCAGCCGGTGGGCGCGGCGGGCACGGCCATCACGCTTCCTCCCAGCGGCAGCCGCTACGCCGGTTATTTCCGCACCACGTTCACGACCACTCAGCCCATGAGTCTCGTGACTTTCGATGTGCTCTGCGACGACGGGATGTTCATTTATCTCGACGGCAATCTCGTGGCCCAGGAAAACATGAACGATCTGACCGGCAGCTACAAGGCCCTGGCCACCGCCGCCCGGGGCGAGACCCTGATCACCACCATTGACCTCTCCCAGCCTCCCGGCGGCAATGTCATCGCCACGGTGAACGGCCTCGCTCCCGGCACGCACACCCTCGCGATGTCCATTCACCAGAGCGCCGCCACCTCCAGCGACCTCGGCCTGGCTTTGAAAATGTCCGGCATCGAGGTCATCGGGCAGCCGGTCATTGAGGCCGTGGTGTCCGATATCATCCGCAGCGGGGCGGGCACGCCCGGGGATCCCTTTGATGACACCTTCACCTTCAAGGTCATGGTTGCGGGATCCAATGCGGGATCCAGCTGGACCAGCAATTCCACCCCGGCCTCCGGAAATTACGGCGTGTCCACCGCCTTCGGACCTTTCCCGGTCAGCGAGGGCATCAGGACGGTGCAGTTCGCCGCCGCGTCCAGCCCCGCGACCGCCACCACCATCACCGTCACGCCGCCCGCCAGCACCCTGACGGTTTCCCACACGGCCGCCGTCCGGGACGACAAAGGCACTCCGGTGGATTCCGGGGACGACACCTTCAGCTTTCAGGTGACGGTCAACGGCACTTTCCTCAGCAATCAGTGGAACACCAACGTGACCACGCCCGCCTCCGGAAGCTATAACACCACCACCGCCTTCGGCCCGTTCCCCGCCGGCCTGCCCGCGATTGTGACCATCACGGATTCCGCGGACACGACCCGGACCTCGTCCTTCACGGTGTATCCCCCGCGCTATGTTCCCCAGCTGGAAATCGTGCCCTATTCCCAGACCTGGCAGGTGATGAATCCCCAGGGGGGCGTGGTCCCGGAGGGAGTCAACGGTCCGGATGAGGATTTCGACACCACCTGGTATCTGCCCGAGGCCGCCTTCACGGCCCAATACAATGGGCCCACCTTCGGGGTGGACGGAGTGGCCGGAGTTCATGAGGCCATCCAGGGCCCCGGACCCTTTGCCGTCGGCGGCATCGACGGGCTCGCGGCCGGGACCACGGTCGGCGCGGCGGGCACCGCCACCACGCTGCCCGCGACCGCCAGCCGCTTCAGCAGTTATTACCGCACCACCTTCACCACCGCCCAGGCGACGGATAATCTGAAGCTTGACGTGCTCTGCGACGACGGGGTTTTCATCTACCTCGACGGAGTGCTGGTGGCCAGGGAGAACATGCCGGGCGCGGACACTTTCGACGCCTTCGCCTCCGGGGCCCGGAATGAGAACCAGATCACCACCATCAATCTGTCCGCTGAGCCCGGCGTCAATGTTGTCAGCTCTTTGGGCAGCCTGCCCGCCGGCACGCACACCCTGGCCGTGTCGCTTCATCAGAATGCCGCCGACTCCAGCGACAATGGGTTCGCTTTAACGATGTATGGGCGGGTTTCCAGCGGTGTGTCCGTCAGTTCGGCGCTCGGCACCGTCACCCGGACCCTGAACAATACGGCTTCCCCCGCGGACGACACCTTCCAGTTCCCGATCACCGTCAATGCCGTCAACGGCGCCGCCGGCGGCTGGACCAGCAATTCCATCCCCGCCTCCGGCAGCTACGGCGTGCCCACGGTGTTCGGTCCCTTCCCGGCCAGCGAGGCCCCGAAGACCATCGTCTTCACGGACAAGTCGGACAACCTCGCCAGGTCCACCCGGATCGTCAATCCGCCGCCCATCTTCGGGGTCACCGTGTTCAACAACAGCGTCAGCCCGGTGGTGCCCTCCCTCCCGCTTGCCGCGAACTGGACCGCTCACGGCGGGGTGATCTCCCACAGCAGCGGCACCGGAGTCGTGGCTCCGGGCTCGCAGCTGGCTTCGGGGGCGGTGAATCTCGTGGGCATCACCGGCCCGGTGCTGTTTCAGATGAATCTGAACCTCAGCGACACCAGCACCACCACCAACTTCGAAATCGGGGACAGTGTGCTGGCCGAGCTGGTGCTCAATGACGGCGCCGGCGAGCAGAGAGTCAACCTGATCTCGGCCTTCGACAGCAATGGCGACGGCGTGCTCAACGGCTACACCGGCGTGGATGCCCCGGACTACAATCTGAACAAGGCGCTGGACGAACTGAACGGGGCCGGAGCCGATGCCGAGGCTTCGGTCAATTACACCTTCGCCCTCTCCGGCATCATTCCCGACAGCGTCACCTCCGCGCAGGTGGTGGTCACGGCGGCCGATATCGGGGGCACGGAGACGGTGACGGTTTCCGGTGTCACCTTCACGCCTTACTCGCAGCCGGTGGACACCGACGGCGACGGGCAGACGGACGCCTCCGAAGCCCTCGCCGGCACCAGCCCCGCGGATCCCGATGATTACCTGAGGATCAGCGCCCTCACTCCCGGAGCCGGCACCGCCACCGTCAGCTTCGGGTCCAAAACCGGGCGCAATTACCAGGTGGAGGCCAGCAACCGGGTGAACGGCGGCTGGACCGCGCTGGGCACCGTCATCGCCGGCACCGGCGCCGCCATCACCGTGCCCCTGCCGCAGTTCCCCGTCGCCGGGGAAACCCGCTACTTCCTGCGCATCCGGGTCATTCCGTAACCGCGCGGGACCCAATCATCCCCGAAAGGGCCGGGAGAGTGAACCTCTCCCTGCTTTTTTTATGGATGAGGGACCCGCTTTCAGCGCGGCGCGGGAGCGCCTTCATCCCCGTGATTTATCCGTGCCGTCCGCAGTCTATTTTCTTTTTCTGAATGATTCAGGATCAGGCTGACAACCGCTTGGCGCTACACCCCGTCCGGCTTCACGGTGACGGAGCCGCTGAAGACGAGGCGGGGATCACCGCGTTCGGCGAGGGTCTGACGGAGCAGGGAGACAGTGCGGGGAACGGAGCCGGTGAAAAGCACTTTGTCGCCGGATTTCACGGTCACGGGCTGGTCGAGATCGACGAGATCATCGTTGAGGAGAACGGTGACTTCCGGCACATCGGCGGACGATAAAGTCACGGTCTGGGCGGCGCGGGTGGCGGTGATTCCGGTGCCTTTGGCGGCTTTTCCGGCGGGCACGGCGAGCCAGTAGAAGCGGTCGTGCGTGACGTCGTCCTGATGCCAGACAATTTTCTCCGGTAGTGGCTGGCGGGTGAACTTCTCCATCCACGGAATGGCTTTGCGGTCCTCCATTCCCATCCAGTGGGGCTTGCCGGCGGGAAGGTCGGTGAAGTGTTCGTAACCCGCTGGATCGGTGGCGCGGAGAGCGTCCAGTTTTTTGCCCCATTCGGCGGCGACATCGTTCCGTTTGTAAGCTCCGTCCTTTTCCCCGACCTGGATGGCGAAGGGCAGGTTCCTCAGGCTGAGCGGCGAGGCCTCGTTGGGATGCCCGGCGCTCATGGCGGCGGCGGCCAGATGGTCGGCCATGCGCGGAGCGAGCTGGTAAACACCGTCGCCGCCGGCGGAATAGCCCATGAGGTAAACGCGGTCGGGATTCACGTTCTCCAGCACGATCAGATTTTCGATCAGACGCTCAAACAGGCCGTCGATATGCCCCTCGTGCCACAGATTCCAAGTGTCGGTGGGGGCGCGGGGCGCGACGTAGAGGCCTTCGTCCGGCTTGTAGCTTTGAGCGAGTTTGACCTGATTTTTCCACTGGGCGGTGTTGACCCCGGCGGGCGCGTTCCCGCCGCCGTGCATGGAGATGAACAGACTGCGGCCGCCGGGGGGGACGCCGTCTTTGCCGGGGAAATCGACGATTTCAAAAGGCATGCGTCTGCCGGCGATTTCGATGACTTTGGCCGCCATGGCCTCCGCCTGGGTTTCGCGGATCAGCTTCACGTGGTCCTGCCAGAGCGCCTCCCGGGCGGTGGCGGCGTCCGTTTTGGTCAGGGGAGCGCTGGCAAAAGTGTTCCCCGCCAGGGCCGAACGCTGATCGCGGTCCAGCGCCAGCCAGGCCTTCAGGTCGCTGATGGCTTTGGCCGAGGACTCCTGCGGCGGCACCGGCGCCTCCTCCAGGGTGATGGTCACGGTCTGCTCGGGATCAGCGGTGACGGTAATTTCCTTTTTCACCGTCTTTCCGCCGGATTCGACGGTCACGGTGTAAACGTGGCCGTTCTCCACCGGAACCGGCAGAATGTTGTTCAGGTCCGCCGTCTCATCGCGGCTGACGCCCTCCTGGTGAAAAGCGGCATTGGACGGCTCGCTCACCGACACTTTCGCGGCGACCCGGGGGCCGCCGGCTTTGGCCAGCACGCGGATCAGAAGGTGAGCCTTACCCGCGGGCAAGGCGGGTTTTTCGGCGGGAGCGTAACGCTCGGTGACGTTGACGGCGTTCACCCAGTCGAGGGTCTCGTCCCAGACCAGAGGGAAGGAAGTGCCCGTTTTTTTGAAACTGCTGGCGTAAATCGCATGCTCCGGGACATTGGCCAGAGCTTTGGCGGCATCCCCGGTGAACCAGCCGCGGTCGAGGCCTTTCTCGTCGGGCTCGCAGGCACCGGTGAAGTGCCATTTTTTATCCCAGATCTCCACCCAGGTGTGATTGCCCCGGAGATTGGTCCACATCGGCGTCCCCGCCACCCGCGCCGGGACCCCCACCGCGCGGCAGGCATCCACCAGCATGATGGAAAGGCCGCTGCACGTCGCGAGGCCGCTTTCCATGCTTTCCGACGGGCTCTGGTCGGGCTTTTTGCGTTTGGTGGAGTATTTGACGTTGGTGATCTCAAAAAGCCGGCGGTTCAGCGCCGCTCCCGCCTCGCCGGGGGTTTTGCAGTCCTTCACCAGCGGCAGGGCCAGCTCCCTCAGTTTCCGGCGGCTGCCGTCGCGCTTTTCGTTCAGGCTGGCGTAGGCCAGCACGTCATTCAGAAAAATATCGGCCGGGATGTCTTGGCCCCACGGAGCCTGGGCCCGGGCCTCGTATCCCATGGCCACATGATCCAGGAGGAACGCCGCCTTCAGCGAGCGCAGGTCCACGGAGGGCATGTTCTCGATGAGGAATTTCATCCCCTCGCGCCGGGCTTCCGGCACTTCGGTGAGGGCTTTTATCAGCTCCGCCCGGTTGTCGCCGGAGGGGGCGATCGCGGCCTCCACCGTCTCCGGCCACCAGCGGGCCGGGGCTGAAACCGGGGAGGAGGGCACCGCCGCCTCCTCCTGGGCGCAAACGGCGGCGGCGGGCAGCAGCAGCGCCGTGACAACAAGGGAACGGGTGATTTTCATAACGGGTTCTATTTTTCCGGTTTCACCGGGACCACACGGGCATCCTGATCAATGCTCCAGATTTGCGGCGCGGCGGGGGCGGGAAGACGGAGGGCGACCGTGCATTCGTAGCCTTTGGGCGTCAGCTTCAGCACGGGTCTGGTCACGGATTCGGAAGCGGCGGGATTCAGACCCAGTTCCTCCAGCGAGGCGGCCCAGCGGCCGTTGTTGCGCTTGGAGAAATCCTTCTGCGCGTAGGAAACCTCCTGCAGAATATCCCGCGCGGGCCGGGTGGCGTCCGGAACCAGTTTCACAGTTTCCACCGGCTGGCGCGTGAACTGCACGTAGCCCCAGCGCTCGGG
Source organism: Verrucomicrobiota bacterium (assembly GCA_040386695.1). Classification (GTDB taxonomy): domain Bacteria; phylum Verrucomicrobiota; class Verrucomicrobiia; order Verrucomicrobiales; family V1-33; genus CAIZWU01. Next base: position 4,696 of record JAZKFB010000068.1, on the reverse strand, counting down.
ACGGTGCATGTCGATGACGCCCTGGGCCGACCAGATCCAGTTGTATTCCGGCTGACCGGGAACCTTCACATATTTCCCGTCCTGCACCGTCACCTGCCACTCGACATGCGAGAAACCGACGCGCCACTGGTCGCCCTCCACCGGCGGCGCGGCCTGACGCGAGTGCTCGGCCAGCACTTTCCAGGGAATGGCGATCTCCACATTCCAGCCCTCGTCGGTGTCGGCGGTGTTGTTTAAAGTGCCGCGCACCAGAGCCGCCGTTTTCAGGCCGGGAATTTCCCAGCTGTTGTCCGCGCCGCCGCCGTCCTTGTAAGGTTTGGGCAGAATGAGGTCCCAGCCCGTGTTCAGGGCGTTCATCTCGAATTCGTAATACTGCTGCGAATCCGCGTCCGGGTCGATGAACACCTCAAAATCCGGATCCGCGAAAATCACCGCATCATGCTCCGTGAGCGTGGCCCAGACATGCGGCGACTCCATCTCGGCGGCGATGTAGAAATAAGTTTCATCCCACAGCATTTTGGCGCGGGTCCGCAGTTTGGGCTTCGGTTTGGCGTCGCCCTCGATATCCACAAAATCCTCCGTCCACGGAGCCCTGGCCCAGGCCGCGTCGTCCAGTCTTCCATCAATCTGAGGCGCGGCGTCCGCGTGGGGGCAAATGTAGCCGCGCGGCGTGATGTCCCGCATTTTGTTCCTCCAATCCCCCAGGAAATCCGACTCATTGCCCGCCGCCGTGAGGAGGGAGGCTGACGACAACAACAACAGGAGGAGAAGCGGCGCGGCTGGTTTCACGGCCCGGAGCGTGCGCGTGAATCCTGTGCTCCGCAAATCCTGATATGCCCGCAAATCGCGGAAACTTTCCTGTTTCACGGATCCTGACAGCTCCGCCGGCGGCGGTATCTATTTTTCCGGCGGGGACTGATTGAAATTCAAAGTCACCTGGGTTTGCCCCTCGACGGGAGCGATCGTGACCGTGATGTCCCGCCTCACCCCGCCCTCGGCGGCTGTGTCGGCTCTGAGGACCCCTGTTCCGCCGACCTCGGCGTTTTCCCGGACAGTGAATCCGCCATCGGTCAGGATTTTCTCCCATGTGGTCCTCACGGAAGCGGCGGCGTCCGGCGTGGTGAAAACGAAAATGCCCCGCACCGCGCCGTCGGTGTCAAGGCGGCTGGACATGACCGTCGTGCTTCCGCCGGGATAAACCGGCACCCACGCCGGCGGCGGCGCGGCCTCCCCGCCGCCGACCGCGGTCCGGTTGCCGGCCTTGTCCACAGCCTTCAGGCCGCCGCCGGAAAGCTCGACAACCGTGCCGTCGGATTTGGTGAGGAGAATCCGCCCGCCTTTCACGTCCTCCAGCGTCGCGGTTAAAGTCTCACCCGTGGCCTTCTCGCGGAAAGTGATGGTTTTGGTGGCGTGGTCACCCCGGATGAATTCCAGTTCGGGATGGCCTTTGGCGATGGTTTCGCCCACAAATTTTTCAGGATCCTTCATGACCTCCTGCGCTTTGCCCCACGCCCATTTACCCGCGAAGCCGGCGGCGATCACCACCAGCAGCACGATGCCCAGGCACCCGAAAAGCAGGACTTTGGTGCCGGTGACGCCTGCTGACCTTGGGGTCCCGCCCGGCGGCCCGTCGAAAACCGGCGGCGATGACGGCGGCACCGGCGGAAGATTCGGCTGATCCGGAGGAATGGGCGGCGGGGTGCTCATGGTGCCGCTACTTTTCCACCAGCCGCACGCGGCGGCAAGGTGTCTTGTTGCAGATCCTGGACTCCTGCTGATGGACCTATAGGACTTATCCGTCCTATAGGTCATATAGATCCTATCCCGCCGGAATCACGGCAGCGCCACCACCGTCGGAGCGGCGCCCTTGGTCAAAAGCGCGCGCACGGTGCGGGTTTTTCCGCTGGCGGTGGCGGTGATCTCGTAGATGCCGAAGTGCGCCGTGACGGCATAGTTCCCCCCCGCATCCGCCGGTCCCTCGGCGCGGGTCGCCCACTGGGTCGCGACCAGATCGCGCCAGACGGCGGCGGCGGGTTTTTCGGACCAGTCCTTCCGCCAGAGCGCGGCCTCGGGTTTCCAGTGCGCGCCTTCCCAGAATCCCCAGGTCAGAAACCCCGTGTAGGCCGGATGGCTGTAGCAGAGAATGAGGCAGTCCCGGAGAAAATCCGCCTCCAGCGGCTCGTCCCCGCTGGTGATCACGTCGAATTCCGTGATCTGCAGCGCGGGCACCAGGGCGGCGAAGCGGTCGCTCACCGCCAGCATGTGCTGCGGCGAGGGCAGAAAGGAGCTGTCAAAATGGGCCTGATTCCCGATGCCGTCAGGTTTGCAGCCGTCGGCGATGAGCTTCTGAATCCGGGTGTAATAATCCTCCTGCTGGCGGCCGGGGCGGAAAACCTGGTCCTCATTCACCCACAGCGGCAGCTTCGTGGCCGCGCGGCAGGCGCGCCAGATCTCACTGTAAAAGTCCAGCCCGGTGACCTCATCGATATTTTTATCCCAGCCCGCCAGATGATTGATGGCGTCCCACTCCATCACCCGGTCACCGATCTCCTGAGTCACGCGCGGAATGTGCGTCAGAATGCGTTTTTTGATTTTTTCCGGTTCCGCCCGCAGATCATCCGACCATTTTTCCCATGGCGCCCAGGACAGGTAGTGGCCCCTCACCTCAATGGACTGCTTTTTCAGCCAGTCGGAGGCCTGGAGGGTTTTGTCCCGGCGGTAGGGCGCGGTTTCCTCATTTTTGGCCGACTGCTCCCACGGCTCCATCTTCATGTCGTTCTCAAAAACCACCCGGCTGAAGTTTTCGCTGACAATTTTCCGGTAATGATCCCCGTCCGCGCCTGCGGCGGTCAGCATTTGCGCCGTCACCGCCGAGCCGAAACCGAAAGAGCTCCGCACCTGGCGCACGCTCACACTTGCTCCCGCCACCGGCTGACCGGCGGCATCCGTCACCCGCACGGTCAACGGGCCGGTGCGGATTTTGGCAATGCGCTCCAGCGCCTCCCTCCGCCACGGAGCGTCGGCATTGCGGCCCGGATAAGTCGCCGTGGTCCGGGGCAAATCCTTCAGCGCAATCGTGTTGCCGTAATTCAGAACCCTCACCGGTCCGAACTCCAGCGCCTGGGCCTGGAGGCCAAGATGAAACACCAGCGCCCCTTTTCCCTCCATCAGCGGCCGGTCAATACGGAATGGCAGATAATACGTCTCCCATTCCGGACCGCAGCGGAATCCCGTCTGTGCGGCTTTCGGATAAACCGGCGGCAGGGCCTCCTCCAGCATCACCGCTCCCTCCGCCGCCGCTTCCCCGGGGGCCTGTCCCGGCATCGGCAGAGCCCGGGCCTCAAAAGTGATGACCCCCGTGTCCCCGGCGGCCATGACGCCCGCCAGCAGCGACCGCGCGCCCACATCCCAGGCCCGGGCCGGCCGCTTCGGAATAATCACGCGCTGCACACGGCCAAAGGATTTTCCCGCCACCGGCACCGTCTCCGCCGTTCCGCTGCCCTCCGGAACCCGGCTCACGTAAGCCTTCACTTCAGGGGAAGGCAGCATCTCGCGCCCGCCCGCAGGCAGTTCCGCCCCGCAGGCCGGCCAAATAAACATCCACCCCAGCATGAGGCGGCAGAACAGGATCCCGGATTTTCGCATATCGCGGGCAATGGAGCATACCCTGAACCGGCGGGAACGGCGATTTTTCCACATACACCCGCCGATTTCCCCATTGACCCCATTCGCCGCCCGTCAATACATCAACATATCTTGATGCGTTCATACGTTCCTTTCCGGTCATGGCGGGGAACCGGGCGCGTCGCCACTTCCACCGACACTACCGCCCGTCCATGTCACGTTCCTACATCTTCTCGTCCGAGTCCGTTGGCGAAGGCCATCCTGACAAAGTCGCCGACACCATCTCCGATGCCGTCCTCGACGCCTGCCTCGCCCAGGATCCCGCCAGCCGCGTGGCCTGCGAGACTTACGTGAAAAGCAACATTGCCATCGTCGGCGGTGAGATCACCACCAAGGCCAAACTGGACTACGTGCAGATCGTCCGCGACGCCGTGCGCGGGATCGGTTATGTGAACGACGACGACGTTTTCCACGCCGACAAAATTTTCGTCCAGAACATCCTCACGGCCCAGAGCCCCGACATCGCCCAGGGCGTGGACGCCAAGGAGGCCGAAGGCAAGGACACCGCCGAGCAGGGCGCCGGCGACCAGGGCATCATGTTCGGCTACGCCTGCGATGAAACGCCCGAGCTGATGCCCGCGCCCATCATGTACGCCCACCGCGTCGGCGCCGCCCTCACCGCCATCCGCAAGAGCGGCAAAGCCCCCTGGCTGCGTCCCGACGCCAAAAGCCAGGTCTCCGTCGAATATGTGGACGGCAAGCCCACCCGCATCGTCAACGTGGTCATCTCCACCCAGCACGCCGAGGGCACCGCCCACGCCGACATCAAAAAGTTCTGCATTGAGGAGGTCATCCGGCCTGTGCTCCCCGCCGAAATGCTGGAGGGCGCGGAATTCCTGATCAACCCCACAGGCAAATTCGTCGTCGGCGGCCCCCAGGGCGACACCGGCCTCACCGGCCGCAAGATCATCGTGGACACCTACGGCGGCATGGGCCGTCACGGCGGCGGCGCCTTCTCCGGCAAGGACCCGTCCAAAGTGGACCGCAGCGCCGCCTACATGGGCCGCTGGGT
>JAZKFB010000067.1:0-19070 GCA_040386695.1 Verrucomicrobiota bacterium | reverse complement strand
GTATTTTCATTTCAGGCGGAGGAAAGCTTTGAAATATCTGCAACTGTAGTACTAGAGGAGGACTTGTCTCTGGCCCGGGGCCTGCGGCCGGAGGAGGAATGGGGGAACGCTTTTCTAACGAAGCGTGTGAGGGATGGACTGCGTTTTTTGCGCCGGGAGGACTGGCCAACTGTGGTGCTGCTGGAAACGCTGCTTTTGGGCGAGGCAGGCAAGGAACCGGGGGAGGGGAGGCATCAATCCGAAAGCCAGGAGGGTGGTTCAGGACAGGCGCCCACCACCGGTCAGGAAGGCGGTCCGCCACTGTCCGGCATCACGCTTGGCATTCCTTTTGTGCATGGCGCCCGCCTGTTAAGGCAGGCCTTGGAGAGCGTGCGGCCGCTTTGGGAAAAAACGTTTATTCTCGACAATTCGGAATTCTCCGGCCTTGGGGCGGTGGACTGGCCGGTTGAAGTCAAAGTGCCGGGAGTCAGTCTGACCTTCAGTCAGTCTATGAATTATCTTTTTTCCGAGGCCCGGAGGTGTGGCAGCCGCGTGTGTCTGATGATGCATCATGATGCGGAGGCGACTCCCGGCACGGTGGAGGCTTTGCTCCGGAAAATCGGAGAAGCCTTTCAGGAGAACCGGAAATGGGGCGTGATTTTCACCAACTATGACACTTTGGCGGCTTTCAATCTGGCGGCTGTGGAACAGGTGGGGGCATGGGACACCACGTTGCCGCAGTATTTTGCCGATGATGATTATTACCGCCGGATTCGTCTGGCTGGTTGGGAAGTGGTGGAATCAGGTCTGGAGGTTATCCATCATAATGACGCTTCCAGCACGCTGAAGGCTGATCCTTGGCGGAACCTGGTCAATGGGGCCTCATTTCCCCTTTACCAACATTACTATAATTTAAAATGGGGCGGCTCCCCGGGACACGAGAGCTTTAACACGCCCTTCCGCGTGGGTGGCTGACTGATTTCCGGGGCTTTTTTGGATTTCCGGGTGAGGTAATCTGCTTAACCGCGTAGGAGGAGCTGGTGTTGCTTTGGGTGTTTTTACTTTTAGAATCCACTGCAGCCGCATCCATTGATCGTGATTTCCGGGAGCGGATTTCTTCCATTTAGCCCCGCATGTCTGACCCGCATCCCATCATCCGTCTGGAGAATCTTGAGAAGACTTACGACAGCGGCGGGTCCAAGGTTCATGCGGTCCGGCAGATGAATCTGGAGATCGCGGCGGGGGAATTTGTGGCGGTGATGGGGTCGAGCGGTTCGGGCAAGTCCACGCTGATGAACATCATCGGCTGTCTGGACAAGCCGACGGGCGGGAAATATTATCTGGATGGCGAGGACGTCTCGCTGCTGAACCGCAACCGTCTGGCGGATGTGCGGAACATGAAGCTGGGGTTCGTTTTCCAGGGCTTCAATCTGCTGTCGCGCACCTCGGCGCTGGAGAATGTGGAGCTGCCGATGATGTATCATCACAGCAATCTCAGCCCGCGCCAGCAGCAGGAGAAAGCCATGAAGGTGCTGGACATGGTGGGCCTGGCGGGCCGGGCGGACCACATGCCGAACCAGCTTTCCGGCGGGCAGCAGCAGCGGGTGGCCATTGCCCGGGCGCTGGTGAATGATCCGGTGCTGCTGCTGGCGGACGAGCCGACCGGGAATCTGGACAGCCGCACGAGTATTGAGATCATGGGCGTTTTCCAGAAGCTGAATGAGGCGGGCATCACCGTGGTCATGGTCACGCACGAGCCGGAAATCGCGGCTTTCACCAAGCGGAACATCATGATGCGCGACGGTCTGGTGCGCGAGGATCTGCCGGTGATCCGGCGCAGCACCGCCGCCGAGGAGCTGGAGAAGCTGCAGGGCGGCGACTACGTGCTGGCTTCCGCCTCCGCCGGGGCGGCGCATTAACTGGTTCCCGGCATGAATTTGAAAAATTCCCGCTTGGCCGTCCCTGTTGCGGTTATGCCGTTACTGCTGCTGCTGGCGGCGGCGGGAGCCGCGTCCGCCCAGGAGACGGGCTGGGAGCGGGCGCTGCCGGGGTGGCGGTATGAGTTTCCGCAGGATCATTTCACGCATCCGGGTTTTAAAACGGAGTGGTGGTATGTCACGGGGCGCGTTCAGACCGGCGCAGGACGGCGCTTTGGGTATCAGTTCACGATTTTCCGGCGCGGGCTGCGGCCGCCGGAGGAACAGGCGTTGATCAGGTCGCGCTGGGTGGTGAATGAGCTGCCGCTGGGGCATTTCGCGCTGACGGACGAGCAGGGCGGGCGGTTTTATTACAATCAGAAGCTGCTGCGCGGGGCGTTTGGCGAGGCGGGTTTCGCGGCGGCGGGCGGCGCGGAGGACCGGCTGGCATGGATCGGCGACTGGGCGCTGCGGCGGGCGGAGGACGGAGTGATGTCGGTGAAAGCCTCGCAGCCGGGCGCGGCGCTGGATTTGAAGCTGGAGCCTCCGCCCGGGCGGCCGCCGGTGATCAACGGGGCGGGCGGCGTGAGTCAGAAATCGGCGGGAGCGGGCAATGCCTCCCATTATTATTCCATGACCCGGCTGCGCACCTCGGGCACTGTGACCGTGAACGGCAAAACGGAGGCGGTGACCGGCCTGAGCTGGCTGGACCGGGAGTGGGCGACGAATCAGCTTTCCGCCGGGCAGGTCGGATGGGACTGGCTGTCGCTGCATCTGAGCGACGGCAGCGACCTCATGCTTTATCAGCTGCGCGGGCGGGACGGAAAAGCCGATGAATTCTCCAGCGGCACCCTCGTGGGGGCGGACGGAGCTTCGGAGCACCTGACCAGCCGCGATTTCTCCCTGACGCCGGTGCCCGGCAAAACGTGGCGCAGCGCCAAATCCGGCGGGACCTATCCCACCGTCTGGCAGGTGGCGGTTCCCGGTAAAAAGCTGAATCTGGAGGTGCGCGCGCTGCTGCCGGATCAGGAACTGGCGCTGGACCCGGTAAGTTATTGGGAGGGTGCCGTTGATGCCGCCGGGAGCCGGGAAGGCCGGGAGCTGAAGGCGGAGGGATATCTGGAAATGACCGGCTACAGCGGAGCGCTCAGGGCACTGCGGGAGTGAAGGGGGGCGGTCAGCGGTCAGCGGGCGCAAATTTGCATCCGGGATCTGAGATGCGTGGCTGGAAAGACGCTTCCGCCGACGGGGTTGAGATCAGAAATCCGGAATATTGAAATCTGATTAGAAAAATAATCGGTTCGCAAACGCAGGGAAATCTTGCCTGGCGGGGCACAAATGGTCATGGATCATCGCACGCTGACCGCAGGCGGTTATTTCGCGATTTTTTCCTCACTTTTCCCATGCCGCTCACCCATCTTATCGAACTCACCGGACTGGCGCTGAAGACCGGGGCGTCGGATTTGTTTCTGGCCGAGGACGCGCCGGCCCGGCTGAAGATCGGCGGGATGATGCAGGAGCTGCCGGACCATCCGGTGACCACGGCGGACCTGGCCGCGTTCTGGCAGGAATGCGGGGCGGACCCGGCGCGCACGCTGGACATGGACGCCGCCTGGCGGATGCCGAACGGCCCGCGTTTCCGCGTGAATCTGCACCGCCACCTGGGCCGGCTGGGAGCGGTGCTGCGGCAGATCCGCACGGACATTCCCGATCTGACCACGCTGGGTCTGCCGGAGGAGCTGCTGATTTCCTGGCTGGGCCGCCGGTCCGGCCTGGTGCTGGTCACGGGGCCCACCGGCTGCGGGAAAAGCACGACCATCGCCGCCAGTCTGGAGCGCATCAACTCCACGCGCGCCGCGCACATCGTGACCATCGAGGATCCGGTGGAGTATGTGTTCCAGGACCGGCTGAGCTTTTTCACCCAGCGCGAGGTGGGGCTGGACACGCCGACCTTCGGCGACGGTCTGCGCCGGGCCATGCGGCAGGCGCCGGACATCATTTTTGTGGGGGAAATCCGGGACGCGGTCACGGCGCTGACGGCGCTCCAGGCGGCGGAGACCGGGCACCTCGTTTTCAGCACCCTGCACAGCCCGAATATCGCGGAAACCATTGACCGTCTGGTGAATCTGGTGCCGCCGCATCAGCGCGAGGCCATGCTGTCGCTGCTGTCGAATCAGACCATCGGCATGCTCAGTCAGCGCCTGCTGCCCTCGATTTCCAGCGACCGCGCCACCCTGGTCTGCGAGTATCTGGAAGTGGAGGCGGCGGCGCGGGACTGGCTGCGCACGCTGGATATTCCGGCGCTCACGGATTTCATCAAACGCGGCGGGAATCCCCACAACCGGTGTTATCAGGCCTCCCTGGTGCAGGCCGTGCAGGAGGGGAAAGTGACCTTCGAGACCGCGATGGCCAATTCCTCCAACGCGGCGGAGTTCAGCCGCAGCATGCGCGGGGTTTCCTGAGGACCGGACCATGATTCCTTGTCCGCCCCGCTTCCGACACCCCTGCCCGCACCGGGGAAAAACGTTGTGCCGGTGCGGCACCAGTGGAAGAATCCCGCCATGACCGACGAGTCCGCCAACCCCTGTATCCCTTATCTGAAAGCCCTCAGCGATGACAACCGCTGGCGCATGGTGAAGGAGCTGCTGCGGACGCCGCTCACCGGCAGTGACCTCGTGGAGCGCCTGGGCATGAGCCAGTATAACGTCTCCAAGCACGCCCGCGTGCTGCGCGAGGCCGGCATCATCACCTGTCAGCGGCAGGGCAAACACGTCTATTTCAGCATCACCGCCGGTTTCCAGGCGGGACTCTGCATGGAGAAAAAGACCCTGAGCCTGGGCTGCTGCACGTTCGAGTTTGACTGAACGCGGCCTTCCCCGGACCCGCCGCTCCGCTGTTATTGATTTCCGTTCCCCACTTTCCTCATCCCCCACCCTCCACACCTCCCATGTCCTCCGGCCGCGACCTCGTCGATCTCCTCACCATGACCCGCGGGCTGAACGGCTCGGATCTGCATCTCAGTGTCGGCGCGCCGCCGGTCGCCCGGGTGGACGGCGCGCTGGTCCCGCTGGGGGATGAGCTGCTGGAGCCCAAGGAGTGCCGGGAATTCATCATGTCCGTCCTGACGGAAAGCGAGCGCAGCCGCCTGGAGAAAAACTGGGAGCTGGACTTCGCGCTTCAGATCCGCGACGTCGGGCGCTTCCGCGGGAACGCCCACTTCAGCCGGGGAAACCTGGAGGCCGCATTCCGTTATGTGCCCTCCGAGGTTCCGGATCTGGAAACCCTGGGCCACGGGCCGACGGTCCGGGATTTCTGCCGCGCGCGGCAGGGGCTGGTGCTGGTGACGGGCATGGCCGGCGCGGGGAAATCGACGACTCTGGCGGCCATGACGGCGCAGATTCTGAACGAGCGGAACGGTGTGGTCACCACCATCGAGGATCCCATCGAGTTCACCTTCCCGCACGCCACCAGCCTCATCAAACAGCGCCAGATCGGCATGGACACCCAGGATTTCGCCAAAGCCCTGAAGGCGGCGGTGCGTCAGGATGTGGATGTGGTGGTGGTTTCCGAAATGCGGGATCAGGAAAGCGTGGCCGCCGCCCTGACCGCCGCGGAGACCGGGCACCTCGTGATCTCCACCCTCCACAGCCGGGGCTCCATCGGCAGCCTGGACCGCATGGTGGATATTTTCCCGGCCGCCCAGCAGCCGCAGATCATCACCCAGCTGGCGGGCACGCTGGTCGGGATCGTGCATCAGAAGCTGCTGCCCCGCGCGGATATTCCCGGCCGCGTGATGGCCAGCGAGGTCATGGTGCTGACGCCGGCCCTCTCCGCCGTCATCCGCGATCACCGGTTCGAGCAGATCTACGGCCTGATGCAGGTCAGCGCGGTGCACGGCATGCACACCATGGACAACAGCCTGCTGCACCTGCTCAAGGGCGGCTTCATCTCCCTGGAGAACGCGCTGCTGCACGCCCGCGATGTGGCGCTGCTGAAAGCGGATTTCCAGGAATGGCTGCGCACCACGGAGCGCGCGAAACGCTGAGCCGCCGCCGCTGCCCGGAATTCCTCCCCCCTCCGCCGATTTCCATCCCTCTCCCCCCTCGTTCCCATGCAAATTGTTAATAAAATCCTGTTCCTCGCCCTCGCGGCGGGCGGTGGCCTCTACTGGTGGCGGCAGGAGCAGTCCCGGGCCGAATACGACCGTCAGGTCGGCGCTCTGGCCACCACTCTGGACCGGCGGCTGGCCAATCCGCTGTCGCCCTCGGAGCAGGCCGACGCCCTGTTTCTGCGGTCCATGGTCATCCTGTCGGATTTCCGTGACCTGAAGCAGAAAGAGCGGCTGGATGCCGATGAGACCACGTTTCTCACCGACGCCCTCCAGGCGGCGGGGTACAATAATCCGGGCGAAATCGGCAGCATCGCCCGAAATCTGAAGGACAACTTCAGTGTCTGCGTGCAGCTGAAAATTTTCGGTGACGGCAGCGGCAGTCAGGCCATGCTGACAGGCCAGTCGCCCGTGATCCATGCCGGCCCGTTCACCAATGAGACGCTGGTGCTGGTGCGCCGCCTTCCTCCCCAGCTGGCGCCGGAGGTGGTGAATCATCCCGCGAATTTCGCTCTCGTGCCGGCCCCGGTGGTGGATCTGATCTGGCCTTACACCATCAATGATGACGCTTTGCGGACGGCCACGGACCTCAAAGCGGTAAGCGTCCTGGACGTCGCCTCCTTTGAGGCCATCAAGCAGCGGAGCGAGGTTCTGAAGGACTGAGGGAATAGTATCAGGGGAAAATGGAGGCTTCCGAAAAAGACGCCTCCCCGGAGCGGCGGGCGGAGGGTCCAGCGGGGACCCCGTCCTCCCTGTCTCTCTTCGTTTTAGCCCCCTTCCTCCCATCCGGGCTCCGGTCCTATTCCCGGACCAGGCGGGGTCTGACAGCGGCGAGCAGGGCGGCCATGCAGGCTTCCTCGCTCATGGTCTCGGTGTCGAGAGTCAGGTCCACACTGACCGGTTCCTCAAAAACGGAGTCGCGGCCGGTGAACTGTTTGAGCGCTCCGCCGTCGGCTTTGGCGTAAAGGCCCTTCACATCGCGGGCGCGGCAGGTGTCCATGCTGGCTTTGACATAAACCAGGAGGAAATCGTCCTCGCCGACGATCTGTCTGGCGATGGTGCGCAGGGCTTTGCGCGGGGTGATGAAGGAGCAGATGGAGATGACCCCGGCCTGATTGAACAGCCGGGCCACCTCCGCCGCGCGGCGCACGTTTTCCCGGCGGTCATCGTCGCTGAATCCGAGGCCGGCGTTCAGGCCGGTGCGCAGGAGATCGCCGTCAAGCAGCGTGGTCAGGCGGCCCTCGGCGTTCAGCGTGCGGTCCAGAGCGGTGGCGAGGGTGCTTTTGCCGGACCCGCTGAGGCCGAACATCCAGATGGTGAGGGAGCGCTGTCCCGTGAGACGCTCGCGGGCGCTGCGTCCCAGCAGGCGCACCTGTCCGATGGAAAGATTGGATTCCGTTTCAGCCATGAGGATGTGAGAAGTGGCGGGACAAACCCGTGGCGTCCTCAACATCGGAAAATCCGCCGGGGCAAGGCGGAATGCGGGCGGATCCACGGGCCCGAAACCCGGTCCGGTCGGCGGCGCGGGTGGCGGTGGCGGCTGGGGGTGTCAGTGGCGGTGATGGTGGCTTGAGGGGGAAGCCGGGGGATGGGGAAGGCGGCGGACACCTTTCCACAAATGGAGGCAGGACCATTTTGGAGTGCGGAGACTTGTCACCGCTTTGGGGAAGGCGACTTGTCGCCGTCGCGTGAATCGCCGCACCGTCGGCGAATGACGCCCTGGGACGCCGGGCGCGGGACAAGTCCCGCTGGAGAAAAGCGGTGACAAGTCACCGCAGTCCAAGGCTTTCGCTTTGAATTCCGCCGCTGCGAATTTTCTGATTCCCTGGGAAAGGGATTACTTCGGCAGGTGATCGGCGCAGTATTCCTTGTCATCCCCGGCAATGCGGAATTCCAGCGTCGGATCGGAATGGTCCGTGCGGTGGCAGACGGCGCACTGGTGGAAGGGATCGCCGGTGGGCAGGGCGTTGGCTTTGAACTCCGCCCGGCGGTTGGCGTTGCGGATGTTCCGGAGCAGAATCGGCAGCCCGAAACAGGCGTAGGGCAGGAGAGCGACCACCATGGGCAGCCGGAGGACGGAAATGGTCACGAACAGGAAAAGCAGATAACCCGCATCGATCACCGCCAGCCACTTCACCTTCACGGGAAATACAAAAAAGATGAGAAAGGTGTAATTGGGAACCACCGTGGCGAAGGCCAGAAACAGGCTGGTGTAGAGCATGCTGCCGGCAGTCCTTCCGGCGGCTTCCCGCAAATCAGGCCCCATGACCGCCATCGCGGCCCAAAGCGCGGCCACACTGGCGGCAAAGTAAAGATTGATCCGGAATTTACCCCAGGCCTGTTCCAGCGCGTCCCCGATGCGGATCAGGATGAAAATCGCGAAGATGATCCAGATAATGCTGTCGGACTGGGGAATGAAGCAGAACGTGAAGAGCCTCCAGATTTCCCATTTCTGCCAGACTGCCGGGCTGAGAACCAGAGCATCCCGGAAGGGGGGATTTAAATGGATCAGGATGAAACACAGCGCCTGAAAGCTGGCGATGACACGCAGCAGACCGGGAATGGCAAGGTGGCCGAAGCGCCGCTCAGCACGGTCGAGGAGGGAGGGTGAGGGCATTCGTGAAAGGAGGAAGGGGGAAATTTGCCCTGGAGAGCGCCCGGAAGCGCCGGAACCGGTTACGGAAATTTCACCAGAAGCCCCACTGCTGCGTTTTCATGACGTAGAGGCCCAGCAGCAGGTTGGAGGTGGCGTGGACCACGATGCAGGCGGTGAGGCTTTTGGTGCGCACGAGGACCCAGCTGATGAGCAGCGCCCAGATGATGGCTCCGAGGTAGTCCGCCGGCTGGTGCGCGAGGGCGAAAAGCGGGACGGTGGCGGCGAGGGCCCGGCCGCTCCACTGGCCGATGGGGGAAAGGTGGAAATCGCGGTAGGGGTCGGCGATGGTGCGCCAGAGGAAGCTGCGCCAGAAAAGCTCCTCCAGAATGGGCACGGCGATGGTCATCCGCACAAACCGCATAATCACCGTGCCCCAGTAAACACCCGGCTGGTCCTGCCAGAGCGTGGGATTGAAACCCTCGCCGCCGCGCGAGGCGAGGCCGAGCCATTCCCAGTTCCACTTCAGGCCGAGAATTTCCGGCTGGTTCCAGGCCGGAACATTCCAGACATCGCGGAGGATGGACGGAAGAATCCACAGGGCGATGCCCACGGCTCCCACCGTCACCGCCAGCAGGGTGGTTTTCAGGGAAATACGGTGAATCGGATAGGCTTTCCACCACAGCGCGATCAGCACAAGGCAGGTGACGGTTTGAATCGGATAAATCCACTGCTCCGAATGCGCCATCCACCACGGCGTGCCGGGCGGGGATTCCCCGGGGCTTTTGAAGAAGCTTTTCAGCCCCAGAAATCCCATGAACACCAGAAACGGCGCCGCATGAGTGACCGCCGGCGACGGCAGGCGGCTGGGGACGGCGGAAGCGGAGGTCATGGGAAAAGAGTCTGAACAGAAGGAGGCGAGGAAAGCAAAGGGGGAAGGAGGGAAGTTACCGGTTATGGGCTGGTATCCGGAAGCCTCCGGCACCGTGATCCGATAACCATTAACCCGGACCCTCCTTCGCTCCCTTTGCTTTCTTCTGTTTCATTCACTTCCGGTGCCGCTGCGCGAAGGCCGCCATGCGGTCGAGGGCGATCACCAGCTGGTCATCGCCGGTGGCGTAGCAGGCGCGGACAAAACCCTCGCCGGCTTTGCCGAAGGCGGTGCCGGGGACCACGGCGACTTTCTCCTCCTCCAGAAGCCGGGTCGCGAATTCCCGGCTGGTCATGCCGGTGCTGCGGATGTCGGGGAAGGCGTAGAACGCGCCGCCGGGCTGGAAGGTTTTCAGGCCCGCGCCGTTGAGCTTGCTGACGACCAGATTCCGCCGGCGCCAGTAGGCCTTGCGCATTTCCTCCATCGGGGCCGCGCCGTGCTCCAGAGCTTCGACCGCCGCGACCTGGGCGGTGATGGAGGCGCAGAGCATGGAATACTGGTGGATCTTCATCATGGCCTCCGTCAGCGCCGGCGGGGCGCAGGCGTAACCGAGCCGGAACCCGGTCATGGCGAAGGCCTTGCTGAAACCGTGCATGAGGATCGTGCGCTCCTTCATGCCGGGCAGAGCGGCGATGCTGGGGTGCGTGCGGCCGTCGTAGAGCAGCTCGCTGTAAATCTCGTCGGTGATCACGATGAGATCGTGCCTGATGGCCAGATCGGCGATGCCCTGGAGTTCCTTGGGATCCATCACCGCGCCGGTCGGGTTGGTGGGGAAGTTGAGCATGATCACCTTCGTTTTCGGCGTGATGCACTTCTCCACGGCGGCGGCCCGCAGCGCGAAGTCGTCCTCCGCCCGCGTCTCCACAACCACGGGGACGCCGTAGGCCATGTAGATCGTGGGGCTGTAGGAAACGTAGCAGGGCTCGTGGTAAATCACCTCCTCGCCGGGATTCAGCAGGGCGCGGAAAGCGAGGTCGAGCGCTTCGGAGACACCGACGGTGACGATCACCTCCTTGGTGGCGTCGTAGGTCACGCCGAATTTCCGGGCGACGTATTTGGTGATGCTTTTGCGCAGCTCCAGCAGGCCGAGGTTGCTGGTGTAGGACGTCTGCCCTTTCTCCAGCGAATAAATCGCCGCTTCCCGGATGTGCCAGGGGGTGGAGAAATCGGGTTCACCGACGCCCAGGGAGATGACATCGCCGGCGTTGAGCACGAGTTCGAAAAACTCGCGGATGCCGGAGCGGGGGATCGCCTGGATGCGGTCCGAGATTTTGTTCTGAATGCCTGAAGACATGGGATCGGAGGAGTCGGAGGATGGCTTCAGGGCGTGATCGGCAGACGGGAGGCGTCCGGCGTGGGCACGGAGAGGAATCCGTTCTGCTTGTAAATCTTCAGCTGGAAATGGGTCACCGTGCTGAGGACTCCGCCGAGGGTGCTGAGTTTTTCGGTCACAAACCGGGCCACCTCCTGGAGGCTGCCGGCCTCCACGACCACGGCGAGATCGAAGCCGCCGCTCATCAGCCAGCAGGTTTTGACCTGATCAAATTTGGCCACCCGCTCCGCCAGGCGGTCAAAGCCGCCTCCGCGCTCGGGCGTCAGGCGGACCTCGATCAGCGCCGTCACGCCGCCGTTGTGGGTTTTCTCGGGATCAATCACCGCCTGATATCCCAGGATCGTGCCATCGGCTTCCCATGCTGCGATGCGGGCCTGCACTTCGGCGGTCGTCAGATTGAGGCGGGCGGCGAGGTCCCCGGCGTTGAGACGGGAGTCCTTGGTGAGCAGGTCGAGCAATGCGTCCATGGGTATGCGTTCTATCTATCGTGGTCTGTGGTCAGAAACCCGCCGGGTCCGGCAAAGGACCGGCATCCGGCGGGCCGCGTTTATAAACGGGTTTTTCACCCCGCACAACGGCCCGGCGGCGCGATTTTCCCCTTGCACAGATTCCGGCAAAGCCTGCCGGCCTGCGGCGGCGGTTTGCCTTATGCCTTTGGCGTAAGGAAACCATCTGATTTTAAGGGTCCATGGTATCCAGGAGCGGGAGAGACCGGAGGATCAAAAGGAGCATGGGGCCGGCGCGTGAAGATTAATTTTCACCGGGCGCTGGTAATTTTCACCGGACAAGCGAACATCCGGGCCATGTTCACGCGCCGCTTCTGGATCCGCCGGTTTCTTCCGGTCTCGCTCATTCTGGGAACAGCCACGGCGGTGGCGCTCGCGGCGCAGGTGGGTGTGCGTCAGCTGACCCTGCCCCGGCGCTCCCCGCTGGAGCCGTGGATGTCCCGGATCACGGAGAATCCCGGCGGCATGGGGCTGCGGCTGCGGCCGTTCACCGTGAAAACCGCCGACAACTGCACGCTTCAGGCGCTTCTGGTCGACCCCACCGCGAAAGCCGGCACCACCACGCGGGGAAAATCCATTGTCAAAGCCCTCAAAACCACCGGTCTGGTCCGGCCTGCGGGTGCCCCGCCGCGCGGCACCCTCATTCTCCTGCACGGGCTCAACGGGCGGAAGGAGAACATGCTGCCCTTCGCCGAGCGTTTCGCCGCCGCCGGCTTCCGTTGTGTGGTTTACGACAGCCGCGCCCACGGCGACAGCAGCGGCGTCCGCGTCACTTACGGCGCAATGGAAACGGATGATCTTCAACGCGTTCTGGCCGCCGCCAAAACGGCCGCCGGTCCCCGCGGATTGGGGCCGGTCGGCTTTCTCGGCTACTCCCTCGGCGGGGCCGTCTGCCTCCAGACCCAGCCCCATCTTCCGGAAGTCCGGGCTCTTTGCTCCATCTCCGCTTTTGCCGAACTCCAGCCGGTCATGACCGAACAGGCGGACCACCTCTGGAACGGAGTGGGCACTCCCCTGCTGCCCGTGGTGCGTCTGGAAACCCGCCTGCAGGCCGGATTCGACCCTTGGACCATCCGGCCCGTCGAAGCCGCCAGCCGGGTCACCTGCCCGGTGCTGCTGGTTCACGGATCAAAAGACGACCTCGTGCCGGTCGGTCAGGCCCGCAGCCTGGCTCAGGCGCTCGGAAAAAACTGCCGGGAAACGGTCCTCATTCCCACCGGCACCCATGGCAGCGTCTTCACCGAAGGCGGGGAAGCCCTCCGGCAGCGCATGGCCGTCTTCTTCGCCAAGGAACTCACGCCGCCGCCGAGAGCCATTCCAGTGGACTGAAGCGGATTCCTTCACCCATCCGCAGCCGGCCCTGAAACCGGAACTTCCTCACTTCCACTCAATCCTCGGGCATCGGACGTCCCTTGGTTTCCGGCAGGAACATCACCGCGATCAGTCCCAGCAGGAAAATGCCGCTCATATAAGAGGCGGCATTCCGGAAGGCGTCGATCTTCGCGGTGGGATCGGTGAGGCCCTCTTTGAGCGAGGCCTGCAGTTTACCCAGGGTCAATGGGCCTGTGGCCGCCAGGAAGCGTCCGACGTTGTAGCAAAAACTCACTCCCGTGCTGCGCAGACGGGTGGGGAACAATTCCGGCAGATAAATGGCAAATCCCGCAAACAGACCCAGCTGGCAGAAGCCCATGACGGCACTCATCCAGACATCGCTCTTCCCGTTGAAGAACTGGAAGAAACCGACGGTGGAAAGCAGGGCGGCGATAAAACCGATGATGAACACCTGCCGGCGGCCCAGGCGCTGGGCAATCTGGGTGAAGAACAGCATCCCCGCGAAAGCGCCGACGTTGAAGATGATGGAGTTGATTCCGATCCACGTTTGTTTTGCCCCCTGGATTTCCGCCGCCGCCACGCCCTGCTCGGCCAGGGACCGTT
The DNA here is from genome assembly GCA_040386695.1 of Verrucomicrobiota bacterium. Taxonomy (GTDB): domain Bacteria; phylum Verrucomicrobiota; class Verrucomicrobiia; order Verrucomicrobiales; family V1-33; genus CAIZWU01. Next base: position 5,769 of record JAZKFB010000067.1, on the reverse strand, counting down.
CAATCACCGGCCCCACCAGTTCCGGACTGAAGAAACCGATCCCCCACAGGCCGATGACCCCGGCCACACAAAGCATCATCCCCAGCAGCGCGGGTTTCCGCCAGCGGGCCTCACCAAAAAGCGAGGCGTAGGAACCGAACGCCAACCCGGAGGCGCGGCCCGCTTCCCGGGCTTTCACCCACTTCTCCGGCTCTTTGAGTTTCATCTGCAGAAACACGCAGAGGAAAGCCGGGATGGCCCCCACGAGAAACATCAGCTTCCAGGACCAGGCCTTGGTGATGCTGCCGTCCGCCACCATACTGCCCACCCACATGCTGATCAGTCCCGCCGTCACATTTCCCACCGCCGAAAGCGCCTGCAGCGTGCCCAGCGCTCCGGCCCGCGAGCGGTCCGGCAGACTGTCCGCCACCAGGGCCACCGCCAGCCCAAACACGCCACCCACTCCCAGGCCCGTGATAAAGCGGTAAACCGCAAAATCCACCCAGCCTGTGGACAGTGCGGAAAGACCGGTGAAAACGGAATACATCAGCACCGTGATCGTGAGTGTTTTAGCCCGCCCGATGCGGTCTCCCACGGAACCGAAAATCAATCCGCCCGTAGCCCAGCCCGCGACAAAAATGGAAGTGGCATAACCACCGAATTCCTTCGCATCCCAATTCGGCGGCAGGAGAGTCTCCATGGCGGAATTGCGCGCCAGGATAAACAGCTGCTGATCAAGGCAATCGAACATCCAGGCCAGCGAGGCCATGGCGAAAACGAACCAGTGGTAAGGCGTCAAATCCCTCCACCAGGGCTGCTTGGATGTGTCGGTCATGCGGATCAGCGTATTAAAATTGAATTCAGGACGGCCATCTCAGCCTATGGGCGAGGATTTGGCCAGGGGTTTTTCGATTGCATCCACGTATGCGGGACCTTTGGTCCTTTCAGTGTCCGCGAAAATCCCTCCTCCCTCCGTGCCGGCTTCCCCTGTCGATGTCCGCTGGCTGGGACGCGTCAGTTACGCCGAGGGCCTCCGGATGCAGGAGGAGATCGTCGCCCGGCATCTGGCTGGCGAAGTGGCGGATACCATACTCCTTCTGGAGCACGAGCCCGTCTTCACCATCGGCCGCAGCCCCGACCGCTCCAGTCTCGGAAATCCGGAAAATCTTCCCGCCCCCCTCGTCGAGATCGGCCGCGGCGGCAAAGCCACCTGGCACGGCCCCGGCCAGCTCGTCGGTTACCCCATCCTCAACCTCGCCCGCTACGGGCAGGATCTCCACCACTACCTCCGCGCCCTGGAGGAGGCTCTCATCCAGGGCTGCCACGCCCTCGGTGTCCCCGCCACCCGCAGCGAAGGTCAAACCGGCGTCTGGATCAGCTCCCCGGCAGCCTCCGCCCGCCCTTCCCCGCTTCCCCCCCCTTCAGCCCCAGACCCTTCGCTCTCTCCGCTTCCTTCTGTTCAAACTCCCGCGGCGCCCACCCGCAAGCTCGCCAGCATCGGTGTCGGCGCCCGCCGCTGGATCTCCATGCACGGCTTCGCCATCAACATCCACGGCCCCCTCGAAGGCTTCAACGCCATTACCCCCTGCGGCATCGACGGCGTCACCATGACCTCCCTCGAACGCGAGGGCGTCCCCCACGTCGACACCGAAGCCGCCGCCGCCCATTTCACGCCCTTCCTCCTGGCCCAATGCGCCGCCCTGCGGCATCCGCATCCGGCCCCCGGCCCGGCTTGAGTGCCCGCCCAAATCGCGCGGAATCCGCGGATTGAAATGACCGACTCCTTTCCGGCAAAAGAGGTCCCGTGCTCCGCCTGCCGCGGGCCTCTTTTCTGTATCCGCCGCGCGGAGGGAAATCCGCATTCCGGAAAAAGTCCGCAGCGAATCCCGCCGTATTTTAAGGAAGCGTCAGCCGCCGCCTTTCCGGCGCGGGGCGCTCAGCCTTCCTCCAGCCTTCCCACACCCATGACTCTGAAAAGCCTTCTTTCCCTTGCCGCCGGCATGCTTCTGATTTCGCCCCTGCAGGCCCAGCTCCCGCCGAAACCCTCCGCCGGCAAACCTGGCGCTGTCGGCAAAGCGGGCGCGAATCCCTTCACGCCGCTGCTCACCGGCGACTGGGCGCTTTCCACTTATAAAGACCTGCCCTTCGCCCTTTATGGCCCGAAAGAGCCGGAAGCCCTGAAAAAATACCCGCTCGTGCTCGCCCTCCACGGCAAGAGCCAGAACAACGAGAACGGCAAACAGGTCGGCGGCTGGATGAAATCCTTCACCACGCCGGAGCATTTCCAGAAAAACCCCTGCATCATCCTCGCGCCTCTCTGCTACCAGCCTCACGGCGGCACCGGCGGCGGCTGGAGCGCCAAACCGGGCACGGAAACCATCGCCCTGGTGAAGGAACTCGTGAAGTCCCTGCCCATCGACAAAAACCGCCTCTACTGCACCGGTTATTCCATGGGCGGCTTCGGAACCTGCCATCTCATCACCACCGAACCCCGTCTCTTCGCCGCCGGCGTGGCTGTCGCCGGCTGCACCGGTCCGCAGACGGCGGCGACTTTCAAACGCGTGCCCCTGTGGCTGTTTCACGCCGCGGACGACACGGTGGTGGGCCCCGCCTGCTCCCGCGATCTCGCCGCCGCCCTGAAGCGCGACAAGGACTGCAAATACACGGAATACCCCACCGGCGGCCACGGCATCGGCGATAAAGTCGTCTTCCAGACCGAGGAGCTGCACACCTGGCTCTTCAGCCACGGCGCGCCGAAGTGAACCACCGCAGCCCGCTGATAAATCACCGCAGCCCGTCGTGAAACCGACGCAGCCCGCCGTGAAATCACCTCGGCCCGCCGTGAAACCGACGCAGCCCATCGTGAAATCGACGCTGCCCGCCGTGGAATCACCGCTGCCCGCCGTGGAATCACCGCTGCCCGCCGTGGAATCACCGCCGCCCGCCGTGAAATCACCGCCGCCCACCGTGAAATCACCGCCGCCCACCGTGAAATCACCGCCGCCCACCGTGAAATCACCGCTGCCCGCCGTGAAATCACCGCCGCCCGCCGTGAAATCGCCGCTGCCCGTCAATAAATCAATGCAGCCCGCCCCTTTGGTCAGGCCAGGCTTGCCGGGGGCACCGGTTTCCGTTACGGCCATGAGGGCATGTTTCCTGATCCGGCAGATCCCGACTCCTCCAAGCCTGACAAACGCTGGTCCCGCAAAAAAACCGCCCTGATTTTCGGCGGGGCTTTTCTGGGCAGTCTGGCGCTGGTGCTGTTTTATGACACCCGGCTGGAGCCTTACAACGATCTGCTGCCCGTCCCCGCTCCGGCCGTGCCCGCCGGGGAGAACGGTTATGCCTGGATGCGCGAGCGCTGGGAGACCCTGGCGGGCCTGAAGTACGGGGAGCGTTCAAAACTTGACCGGATGCTCCAGGGCACCACACCCTGGGATGAGACGCTGATCACGAAAACCCGCAGCGGGCGGGAAAATCTCGCGGCCGACCTGGAGACCGCCCTGGCGCTGCCGGAATGGATCCCCGCCGCCGGGAATTACCAGACCTGGCCGGCCAATGTGAGCCTTCTGCTGAAAATGGAGATCACCCTCGCCCTGAGATCCGGCGACAGGGTCCGGGCTCTGAAACTCCTGGAAACGCATCACCGCATGGCGCTGGCGCAGATCAGCGGGAGCCGCCATCAGGTGCCGTTTTATGTGGGGAACGTCCTGCTGCGGAACTCCGCGAACAGTTACGGCGATTTCCTGGCCAAAGGTCCCCTGGAGCCGGGGGAATGGGAGCGCATCGAAAAAACATGGCAGCCCGAGCCGGTGACCGCGGACCGCCTGATCCGGCTGATGAACACGGAGGCGGCGGTTTTCCGGGAGGCGGTCCTGTCCTCCGAACCGGATTACGGTTCCCTCGGAAAATACCCGGGCCTGGTCCGGCTCTTCATCAAAAAGAACCAGACCCTCAACCGCTGGCATTTTATCCTCCGGCGGCTGGAACGCGAGGTGCTGGTGACGGCGCCTTCCCGCAGTGACCTGGTTTTCTCCGGGCTGAACGCTCCGGGAGAACCGGGCTCCGGCTTCCGCACCTGGATGAATCCGAATTTTATCGGCGAAAGAATGCTTCAGCATCAGATCGCCGTCCTCTCCATGCTGGAGGAGAGAGAAGCCCCGGTGGTGCTTTTCATCATCCGGGCCATGCGGGTGCGGCTGGCCATCCAGCGCTGGCAGGCGGAGCACGGCGGGGCGGTTCCGGGCAGGCTGGAGGACGTGGGCATGGCGTCCATCCCCCTGGATCCGTGGAATGGAAAACCGCTCCTGTGGGAGGCGAAACCGGAAATCATTTACGCTGTGGGCCATGACTGGGATCCGGATGTGCCGGTATTCCCGGCCTCCTCGGGGGATTGGGTGCTGGGGGAGTCCGAATCCCCCGGCCTGCGGCTGAAAATGCCGCCACCACCGCCGCCACCACCGCCGCCACCCCCCCGCCCGAAGGGAAAACCCATCCCCAAACCCATCCCCAAACCCGCCGTCCCCGCCGCGCCTCCGGGAATGGCCGCTCCCGCCGTTGCTCCTCCGGCACCGGCACCGGCACCGGAACCGGCAGCCCTGCCGAAAGGTCCGGAATAATCCCTTCCCCCCTGAAGGGCGGCAGGCAGGCATTTGGACTGCGGTGACTTGTCACCGCTTTGGGGAAGGCGACTTGTCGCCGTCGCGTGAATCGCCGCCAAATCCGCGAATGACGTTCAGCATGACGGGGCGCGGGACAAGTCCCGCTGGAGAAAGCGGTGACAAGTCACCGCAGTCCAAATTCCCGCCCGCCTCCCTGCCGGCCGTCCACCCTTCCCTTCCCTTCCGTCCTTCAGGGAAATGAAATTAAAGACGGACCCGGAACAGCCATCCCCGCCGGCAACTCCGGGCTGCCGGGCGCCGTGTCTTCGGCTTGACGAAGGAATGCTCCGCCGCCGCCGCATCACTGCGGTTTGGGCGGGAGACGGTCGGCGAGGTCGCGGAGAAGCTCGCCCTGGACCTGCTGGATTTCCATGAGCCGCAGAATGTGGTGCTGCATGAGGTGGTCCATCTTCTCGTGCAGATGGCGGATTTCGAGTTCGGACTTGAGATTGACCCGGTAATCCTGCTCGGCGTGCTCGCGGTCGCGGGATTCCTGCCGCTGCTGGCTCATCATGATCACCGGGGCCTGGAGGGCCGCGATGCAGGACAGCAGGAGATTCAGAAGAATGAACGGATACGGGTCCGGCCCCGCGCCTGTGGCCCAGAGGAAAGTGTTGGCCCCGATCCACAGCACGATGAAGAAGCAGAAACTGAGGATGAACTTCCAACTGCCGCCAAAGTCCGCGATGCCGTCGGAAATCCGCTCCCCGAACGTCCGCCGGGCGTCCTCCTCCTCCTCGTCGTCGGGGGGTTCGGAGATGATGTCGTGCTCCTTCAGGCTGTCGATGACCTCGCGCTCGATCTCCGTGATTTCCCCCAGCTCCTCCTCCAGCGCGTCCTCGACATACTCGGCGCGGAACTCGTTGAGGACTCCCCGGTGGATCCAGGTTTCCGGGGTGAATTCGGGGTGCTGGCGGGTGATGAATTTGGCCAGGCTGGGACGGACAGTGTGGTAGGACACGGCATCCTCGGGCGCAAGTTCCTGCTGGGTGATGACGCAGATAGGCATGAAACGCCTTAAGCCCGCCGCCGCCGCCGGTCACGTGGGAACTTTCTCATGATTCGCCGGGCGCTCAGCCAAGAGTGTTCGGCACGGAATCAGCTGCGCGCCATGGGCCTTCCATTTTTT
>JAZKFB010000066.1:0-60077 GCA_040386695.1 Verrucomicrobiota bacterium | reverse complement strand
CCAACCCGCTGCCCTGCGGAGGCGGCTTCACGCTCATTCGAGAATTTAGGCTTAACCCGACTTTGGAAACTTAATCGATAGCATTCTCATAATGAACGAATTGCGAAAATTATTCCCCGGCAGCTTTTGGTGATTGAGAACCACCCGGGAAAGGCGCGGAATGCCCGTCAGGGCGTCGAAGGGTTGAGGCCCGGACCGGATGGAAGTCCGGTCCGGGATCAGCGGCGGGCTCAGCCCCGGCGGCGTTCGAGGAGGGTGAGCATGAGGAAGGAGAGAATGAGGTTCAACGTCTCGCGGTCCGTGGTGGGACCAAGGCGCTCGATGAGGAAGCGTCCCTCCAGAAAGGCCGGAACTTTGGTCAGGCTCATGGCCGGAGGCCCTCCGGCGCGGGCGGCGATGTATTGGGGATGGAAAAGATAAAGCGTGAGGAAACCGACCACGGGAATGGAGCCGACCAGCCCGTCCATGACTTTGGCCATGGGATTGGCCTCGGTGATGGCGAAATCGGGGACGGAATCGCCGGGATTGAAAACATCGTAGTGGGCGCGCCAGAGGGACTTCATGCCCCGGCGTCCGGTGGCGCCGATGGGGGTTCCGTCGGGCTCCTTGAAGGAATAACGGGCGGACCACTCAATGATGCGGTCGGCGCTGATGTGGGCGACTTTCTGCTGGCGGCTGGAGTCCGTGAACACCTCCACCTGCTCGCGGATCCGGAAAATCTGCTGGCGGACATAAAGAATGACCCGGCCGGTGGCGTCGCTGACGGTGATGGTGGGCGCGAGGGCGAGGAATTTAAAACTCATGCGCAGGGGAAACTGCGCGCCCTGGAGAATGGGCAGCATGTCCTGGGCGGAAGGCGGAGGCGGGGGCGGCGCTCCGAGGCTGGCGGGGGGAGTGTATGGGTTCTCGTCGGTCATAACGGCGTCAATATTGCTGACAAATGCCCGGATGCAGCCTGAAAACCGCGCGGTGCGAAAATAACGGAATGACGCGCGGGGTGCCGCGGGAGGGGAGGGAACAGAAGGGCGCGAAGGAAACGAAGCAGGGTGCCGGGAAGGATGAAAAAGAATGGCCGGCGCGGCCCGGAAAGCCTGCGGGCCGCTGGCTTCGCTCCGGGCGGAGGCTGCGCGGTCAGGACTCGGCGAGGGCGGGACGGGCGAGGGTGAATTTGAGTGTGGCCGGCGGCTGCCAGCGGCTCATGGCTTCGATGAGGGCTTCGGGCGTGGTGGCGGTGACCACGCGCGCGCGGTCCTCCGGGCGCAGAAAACCGCGCGACACCATGGTGTCCAGGGTGACGAGAACGCCGTCGAAAAAGCCGTCGAAATTCAGCACTCCGACCGGGCAGGCGTGAATGGCCAGCTGGCTCCAGGTGAGGACTTCGAAGAGTTCGTCGAGCGTGCCGAATCCGCCCGGCAGAGCCACAAAGCCCTGGGATTCAAGGACCATGATCTGCTTGCGCTCGTGCATGGTTTCGACCACGCGCATGTCGGCGACGCCAGGGTGCTTCAGCTCGCGGGTATTGAGAAAAACGGGAATCACGCCGGTGACCGCGCCGCCCGCCGCCAGCACGCCATCGGCCACCGCGCCCATCATGCCGACACCGCCGCCGCCGTAAACGAGGCGGATGCCGAGACCGGCCATGAGGCGGCCCATTTCACGGGCGAGGGCGGCGAACCGGGGATCATTTCCGGCACTGGAGCCGCAATAAACGGCAAGGGATTCAAACATGGGAAGGGGAGGAAGGAAAAAGGGTTCAGCGTTCAGGCCGGAGTCCGCGGCTGCAAGGGATTTTGCCCGGAAGCTTTCCGGCACCTGGCGGCTGCCCCCGCGGAACCTCACTGCAGGTTCTTTGTCTGTGCGCCTTTACTTCAGGCGACGAGACCGCCGCGGCGCAGGATGTCCTGGATGACGCTTTCAAACGGCTGGTCCGGGCCGGTGGCGGCGAGGCCGATACCGCGCCGGGCGCAGGACTTTTTGAGGTCCTCGTTCCAGGCGGCGACAGCGGCCTCGTAAAGCCGGGCCTCGCGCGGAGTGACGGTCAGGCGCTGATGCCGGCCGGTTTCCATGCAGGTGAGGTCGATGTCGCCTTTCCAGTCGCATTTCAGATCCGCGTCGTCCTGAACCTGGATGCAGAAGACGTCGTGTTTGTGCCACTGGAGGAACTTCAGACCCTCGTCAAATCCGCCGGGAAACAGGAAATCGGACAGGACAATCACAATGCCGCGCCGGCGGTGGCGCACCTGAAATTCCCTGGCGCAGGCGGTGAAACTGGTGTCGCTGCCGAAGGTTTGGGTGTCCTCAAGGGATTTAAGAAAAGGCATGACATTGCCCCGTCCCCGGCACTTCCCAAGGATCGGCTGGAGCTTGTCCGCGAGGCCATAAACACAAACCTGGTCCAGCGTGTGCAGGCCAATATAACCCAGCGCGGCGGCCAGCTGGCGGGCGAAAAGAAACTTGCCGCGCATGGAGTGGCTGCCATCAAGGAGCACGTAAATGGTGGCGTCCTCGTCGATTTCAAACAGCTTCACGACAAGGTGCTCGAAGCGGGCGTAAACCCGCCAGTCAATGGACCGGAAATCGTCGCCGTAATGATATTCCGCATAGTCCGCAAAGGTGATGCCGGCTCCCTTTTTGGTGCTCTTCCGGTCCGCCTGAAGGGAACCGCCAAGCACCTTGCGGGCGAGCAGGTAAAGGGATTCCAGTTTCCGGATGAAGGCGGGGTCCGTCAGCATGTCGGGGAAATCCGTAAACGTGATTCGGGGAAGGGAAAGCCGGATTTGCGGCTGTGCGCGCGAGTCGCGGGCGGCGTCATGTTATGGCCGCGGTCACGGCATCCGCAGCGGGACGGCGGGGAGCGAACAGACCGGCGGGCACGGCTCCTCAGCGCCGCCGGCCAAAAACACCTTCACTCCATCCGGATGACGCGGAGACGGTAGAAGCGGCGGGTATTGGTGCCGATGTTGTCGAGAACCCGGAGTTCGGTGGCGGTTTCGGATTCGATAGTCAGGCCGTCCGTGCTCCAGTCCGCGGTGCCGCCGGGATCGGCGCTGGCTTCGACACGCAGGATGGCGTCGGTGGCGTCGGGGTTTTTGGGAAGCGTGATGCGGATTTGACCGCTGCCATTGCCGATCACGGGTTGGATGGACAGCGGGCTGCCGCTGCTGGTTTTGGGATCGCTGCCGAGGGCGTATTCGCAGAGATTGGCGAGTCCGTCGTGATCGGGATCGGCCATGGCGGCGGCATCGCCGGTTCCGCCGCTGCCGGGGAAATTGGCGGTCTGCCAGGCGGTGAAGGGCGACCCGCCCGTGCCGGTGCCGGTGAAGCTGACATCGTCAAAGCTCGCGGCCATGCCGTCGTCCGCCTGGAGCCGCAGGGTGTAGGCTCCGGCCGTGAAAAAGCTGGCGGTGGTCGCGCGGGCGGAGGCGTCGGCAAAAGTCACTGCGCCCGCCGCCACCGGGGCTGTCCAGGACGTCGTCACGGGCTGCGGCAGGCCGTCGTCGGTGATCACTCCGGTCAGCGCCAGCGGCGAGGCCGGGTTCGCGGCCACGCTGCCCGCGTCCACCACCGGGGCGCGGTTGAGCGGCACCACGGTCAGTTTGGTGAACTTCGCGGTGTTGAAACCGACGCCGTCCCCGTTGCAGACCGACAGCCCAGCCAGAACCGTGGGAGCCATGAACACCGAGCGCGGCTGGCCCAGCTGCGCCCAGGCGCCCGGCGTTCCGGAATTGTCCGCCGCGTGCAGCGCCGTGACCTGATTCCCCCGACGGATCAGGCGCAGCCAGCGCGTCCTCTGGGAAATCCCGTTCAGCCCGCTGGTGCTGCCTTTGGCGTTCGTGCGCCAGATGAAGGACGAGTAGGCGCTGAAGGGGTTGCGCCCCACAAACGCCATCGGCCCGTCGTCCATGGTGTCGCGGATCATCAGGCCGGAGTAGGCGTTGGCCGCGCCGGAATTCGCATCCTGGTGAAGCACGGTGATCATGAAATCCCCCGTAAACTCCTGGCCGTGGAACATGCTTTTGCTTTCCAGACCGCCCGGCTGGCCGTTGACCGTATGAACGTCCCCGGCGGCGGCATAACTGTAAGTCCCGGTCTGCGCGCCATCCCCGAAATCCTCACTGATCACCCCCGGTCCCGCCGCGGCGGGAGTCAGCGTCACATTATCAAAAACACCCTCCGCCAGCACCCCGTCGTTGCCGCTGTCCGTGGTCAGACCGTAGTCCGCGCCCGCGTCCATATCGATCACCGAAGCCGTGCCCACCGCCGTCCACGCACCGGGAGCGCCCGCATTGTCCACCGCCCGGAACGCCGTGACCGTGTCCGTGCCCTCCACCCGTTCCAGCTTCAGCCACAGGGGCAAATTCATATTGGTCACGCTGACGGAGGTGTCGTTGGTGTTGTTCGTCACCCGCGTGCGGAACTTCAGCGTCCTGCTGCTGCCGGTGTAAGCCAGCACCGCGCGCCGCGCATAGCGGTGCCAGGAATCGCGGATGAAAAGCCCGGCCTCCGCATTCGCCTGGCCATTGCCGTTCAGGGAAGTCAGGCGGGCAATGACCGTGCCATTGCCTTCAACCGTCCGGCCCACCGCATGAGCGCGGTCGGAATTTGAAGCGTAGCCCGTGCCCGCGCCATTCAGATGCCAGCTGCCGCCGGACATGCCCGAAAATCCATGCGCTGTCGGCGGTCCCACATCCGCGCTGATCCAGCCGGAAGGCACCGCCGCCGCCGGACTGCCGACGGTCAGTGAAATCTGATCGCTGCTGGAGAACTGTCCATCGCTGGCCGTCACCCGGATTAAATACGTTCCCGCCTCCGTGAAGGTCGCCGCCGTTTCCCCGCTGGTGCCGGAGGGAGGATCAAAAGTCACCGCGCCCGGACCCGCGACCATGCTCCAGGTGGCCGTCACCGCCTGCGGCAGGCCGTCGTCGTTCAACGTGGCCCGCAGTTTGATGCCATTGCCCGGAGCCACCACCACGCCCTGCGCGCCGGGGGAGCTGATGAAAACGGTGGGCGGAATGTCGTTATCCACCAGGGTCACGCTGGTATAACCATCGCCGCCGATGTCGTAGGTTCCGCCGCCGATCTGGGCGATGATAACCTCGTTGCCCTCAATGACGGTGTCGTTCACCGGCGTGATCGTGATCGTCCGCTCCGTCTGCCCGGCGGCAAACGGGAGGCTGGTGACCGTCGCCGGATTCGTCGTGAAGTCCGTCCCACTGCTGGCCGTCCCCGTCAGGGAAAGCGTCACATTCAGACTGCCGGTGGTCACGCCGCCGCGCGTGACGGTGAAGACGCCCGCCCCGCCGCCTTCGGTCGCGGTCGGCGTGGTGGCGGCGATGGACACCACATTCCGGTCGTCATCCGCGATGGTCAGAGTAGCGGATGCCGTCTTGCCCGGCGTGTAGCCGGCTCCGGTGGTGACGGTGAGAATAACCGTTTCCGAGCCTTCGGAAAGCGTGTCCTGCACCGGCGTCAGCACCGCGTCCGCACTGGCCGCTCCCGCCGGAATAATCACGCTGCCCGTGAGGCCGCTGTAGTCCGCGCCGCCCGCCGCCGTGCCCGTGCGGGAATAATTCACGGTCAGCGGATTCGTCAGCGACCCTGTGCGCGTGAAAGCCGCCGTGGCGGTGTCACCGGATTCCGCGGCACTGGTGTCAGTGGAAGCCACCGTAACCGAGGCACTGTCGTCATCCGTGATGGTCAGCGTATGCGAAACCAGCGTTCCCAGCACCGCCCCGGTGCCGCCGGTGAGCGTGAGCAGCACCGTTTTTGAGGATTCGATCCCCGCGTCATCCAGCAGCGCGACCGGCACAAAACCCACGGTTTGTCCCGCCGAAAAAATGATCTGACCAGTGGACGGCGTGAAGTCCGTCCCCGCCACCGCCGTGCCTGCGGCCACGGTATAATTCATCGCCGTCGCCTGCACCGGAGCTGTGCTCAAAGCGACCGCCACCTGCGCCATGCCCGCCCCCTCCGCCGCCGAACTGGCCGCCGCCGTGAAGCCGGCCGAGGGCAGCAGCGGCGGGCTGTCGTTGTCGGCGATGACCATGGCGAACTGATAATTCGTCCCGATGCGCGCGCCCATGGCATTGCGCAGGATCACGATCACCGTCTCATCCGGTTCGGGGATGGTGTCGTCCTGGACGGTCAGCGGAATATTCGCCGTCGTCTCCCCCGCCGGAATGGTCAGGACACCCGCCGGCAGCAGATAATCCACGCCGGTGCCATAGGCCGTATTCGTGCTGGTCTGACGCCGGATGAACTGCGGCACGCCGCCGGAGGCCGCGCCCACAAAGGCCATGCGCGCCCGCCGGTCCGCCGCCTGACGCAGCATCAGCCCGGCCCGCGTGGTGCCCGGCCCCTGCGTGGACAGCACCCGGGCGGTCAGGGTGAAATCGCCGGCGACCGGCAGATTCACAAAAAACCCGTCATCCGCCGTGCCCACAAAACCGTCGCCCGAGGAGCTGACGGTGAAAGTCCCGCCCTCCACGCTGAACATTCCCTGGGTCCCGCTGAGTCCGATGGTGCGGCCCTCAAAATTCGACACCGTGCCCCCGCCCGACAGCGTGACCTCGTCAAACTGCGCCGTGGCCACCGATCCCTCCGCGAAGGAGGACAAAGCCAGGCCGGCCATCACTTCATTCCCCATCGCCAGCGGCACCGTGGCCCCCACCGGCGTCCAGGCCAGACCGTCGGCGGACTGGAAGGCGCTCACATTTTCCCCCGCCCGCTGCAGCCGCACCCAGAAGGGCGCGCCGGGAGCGCTGAACCTGGCGTCGCTCAGGCCGGTCGCCGCCCGCGAGTGGAATTCGAAACCGGAGCCCGCCGTCGCCGCCGTGAAACCGCGCGCGGCGTTGTTGACCGTCGATTCCCGGATCATCACCCCGGCCGTGGCCAGAGTATTCGTATTTGTCAGGGAAGTCACGCGCGCGGTGATGGTGCAGTCGCCGCTGCCCGTGACCGGCCACGAGGCGAAATACCCCTGGTCCGTCGTGCCCTCCAGATTGTCCCCGCCGCCATTCACCGTGTAAACGCCCGCCGTCTCCGAATGACTGCCCGCCAGCGCCGCCGTGCCCAGCCGGTTTCCTGACAAAACCGTTCCCGGCGTGCCTCCCGCTCCGCCTTCCACGGTCACGTTGTCAAATTTGGCGGCGCAGGCCGTCGCCGTGTTATAAGAACACACCACCAGCCCCGCCAGACTGCCCGCGCCGGTGAAGCTGACCGTCTGCGAGCTGATCTCCACCCAGGCCAGGCCATCCTTCGAAATCGATCCCGTGATGGTTCCGCCCTCCTTGCGGCAGCGCACCCAGTAAGGCAGCGGCGGCACGGCGGTGGTCGCGGTGCCATTGCTGCTGGCGGTGTCGTGCGTGCTGCGGTCCACCAGATATTCCACCTTCACCGGAGCCGCCGAAGCCGCGCTCAAAGTCACGGGAATGTTCACCGTGCCGGCGCTCTCGGCCACCGACATGCCCGGTGCCGGGAAGGCCACACTGGAAGCGGGCGCCTCATTGTCCGTGATGTAAAATGTCGCTGATCCCGCCCGGCTGTAAGCGCCCGGAGCCAGGCTCAGGGCCGCCGTTTCCGTGCCCTCGGCCACGGTGTCATTGATGGGCCGGATGGGAACCAGCACGCCCTTGGCTCCAACGGGAATCACCGCGCTGCCGCTCAAAGCCGTGTAATCCGTGCCGGACGTGGCCGTGCCGGACATCGTGTAATTCACCGTCAGCGCCGCCGTGGCGGCACCTGTTCTTGACAGATAAAATGACCCGCCGGAGGAGCTGTCCTCACCAAAAGCGGGCGGATAATCGCTGTCGCTGGCATCCACAAAAACCGTGGGCTGCGTGGCGTCGCGCAGCTGGATCATGGCCGAGGCGCTGGCCGCATAAATTCCGTAGGCCGCATTCGGCGTGATCGTGACCACGACCGTCTCCAGGTCCTCGGCGACGCCGTCGTTGATCGGATTCACCGGCACCTCCACCGTGTTGATGCCATTGCCCGGAATGGTCACCGTGCCGCTCAGAACCGTGAAATCCGCGCCGCTGGCGGCGGTGCCGCTGACCGTGTATTTGACACTCACCGACCCCGTCGCCGAACCCTTCAGCGAAAAGCGGAAAGCCCCCGCCGCGACCGGCGAACCCTCCGCCGCATTGTCGATGGCGATGACCTCCACGTAAGGCGGATCGCCTCCGTCATGGATCACCACGGAGGCCGTGTTGTCAGGACCGAGCTGATAATTCGTCGGCCCCGCGCCCAGTTGCAGGGTCACACTTTCCGGAGCCTCCCCCAGTCCGTCCCATCGCGGGAGGATCGTCACCGCCCCGCTGCTCTGTCCGGCCGGAATCGTCAGGACACCCGGCAGCGCCTCGTAATCCACACCGTGCAGGGCGGTGGCCATGGAGCCGGACGGCGTGCCCGCCATGGCGTAATAAACCGTCAGGGGCAATGTGGTGTCACCGCTGCGCGTGATGAGAAAAGTGGCAGTGTCCGCCGCCGTCCCGCCCACCGAAAGATTTTTCTCCGTGGCCACCGCATCGCTGGCCGCCACATTCACAATCTGGAGATCATCATCCACGATGGAAACCGTGGCCGTCTCGCCGGCGGGATCGTTGATGTAGGCCGCCTGCGGCTTCAGTTTCAGCACCACGGTTTCAATGCTTTCCGAAGCCGCGTCATTCAGCGCACTCACGGAAATCAGCACATTGTCCGCGCCGTCGGGGATCTCCGCCGCGCCCGTCAAAGCCGTGTAGTCCCCGCCGTTCACCGCCGTGCCCGTGATGGAATATCCCACCGCCAGTGAGCCCGCCGTGGCACCCGAGCGGCTCAGGCGGACCGTGGCCGGGATGCCCGAACCCTCGATGGTTTTGGCCTCCACCACCGCCAGGCGCACCCGGGGCAGCGTGGTGTCATCGTCCAGAACCGTGACCGTCGCCGAGCCCAGGCCGGAGACCAGATAACCATTTCCGGAGGCCACCTGGAGCGTCAGCGTTTCCGCGCCCTCCGCCGCCGTGTCATTGACCGGCGTGATGCTCACCTCCAGGCTGTCAGCGCCCGCAGGAATGGTCAGGGTGCTCAGCGACTGCGAGGCCGAAACCAGAGCCGGCGAGGCCGTGTAATCCCCCGACGAGGCCGTGCCGCTGTAGCCCGTGAAATTCACCACCAGCGCCTGCGAGGCATCGCCCGTGCGGCTCAGCAGAAACTTGCCCGGCGCGGCATTGCCCTCCTCCGCCGTCGGGACCAGCGCCGTCAGCGTCACCTGCGGGGTGCCCGCCGCCTCGAAATCCGCACCTCCCGCGCTCGGCGCGACCCTGATGCTGTTGTTGAAAAGCTCCGTGAAAGTGTAGCCGTAGAGCAGCGGCGTCATGATGTAAGTGGCCGCCGGCAGATTGGGAATGGTGTAAAACCCGTCGCTGTCCGTGATCACCCCGTTCGCCGAATTCGCGTTCACGATGACTCCCGCCAGACCCGCGCCGTCCAGAGTGATGCGGCCGCTGATGGTGGAATTGCCGCCGCCATTGCCCACCGTCACCAGCTGGCTGCGGATGGCCGATCCGCCCTTCATGTCCGACACCGTGCAGCTGATCACATAGGTTCCTGAAGCCGCGAAGGTCCGTGTGATCACCGGCGAGTTGGGGGAAATGGTGCGGTAATTCGAGTCCCCGAAATGCTGCCATGAAAACGCCAGAGCATCCCCGTCCTCATCCGTGGCTGTGGCCGTGAAAGTCACCGGCACATTCACCGGCACCACCGCCGCTGAAACCGCGAGGGAAAGCGCCGGCTTATGATTGTCAGGAAAACCGCCGAAATTCACCTGCACGTCCACGCTTTTCGGTGCCGTGGCCGTCGCCGGATTCACAGCCAGAGTGGTCATATGAATGCCCGCTTCGGTGTCCGAGAAAGTGCGGCCCAGGCTGATCGGTGAATCAGTCTTGCCGAACGACGAGCCCGGCGTGGTGTCGATGAGCTGAATATTGCTGCCGCCCGCGCCGGGATATTTCCAGCCCAGGATCAGCCCCTGATCCGTCCAGGTCTCCGTCGCGCTGCCGGTGTGCAGCCCGCGCAGTTCGCCCCAGTAAGTGCGCAGATTGTCCTTTCTGATGCGCAGGGCAAACCGTTTGCCCGGATCCAGAATCGCCTGGTCCTGGGCGTAAATCCGGTAGAGCCCGCTGGTCGTGGCCTCGGTCACAAAGTCGTCAGGAAGCCAGCGGATCTGGTTTTTGGCCTGCACATTGTAGTGACCGTTCGGCAGGCCGAATCCGCCCATCACATCATAATAACCGCCGTATTCCCCATTGGTGCCGGACCCGATGGCGCTGGTGCCGGCGGTGTCCCAGAAATTCGCGTGAGCCAGGCCGAAGACGTGGCCGACCTCATGCGCCGTCACGTCCGGTCCGTCGCCGTAAATCCACACGCTGCGCCCGCCGCCCCAGCCGCCCGCCGGCCGCGCGCCGCCCTTCAGCCGGACCACGATGCAGTCGTAGTCGTCGTCATCAAACCCCAGCTTCCGCGCCTCCGCCCGGGCGTGCGAATGCTCCAGCCCGAGGCCGTCGATGGCCCCGCCGTTGGAGGAATCCTG
Organism: Verrucomicrobiota bacterium; assembly: GCA_040386695.1. Lineage (GTDB taxonomy): Bacteria > Verrucomicrobiota > Verrucomicrobiia > Verrucomicrobiales > V1-33 > CAIZWU01. The sequence goes on along the minus strand of JAZKFB010000066.1, from coordinate 49,507 downwards.
CTGCACATACCAGGCCTCGTTGTGCGGCAGGGTGATCGGCGGCGTGACCGTGGAAAGCAGCGTCAGCTTGCCATACGAGGCTTTGGCGTAGTGGTCGCCCACGCTGCGCATCAGGTTGTAAAGCGTGGACTCCGTGGACGGCGTGTCGTTCTGATCCGCAAAGGTCATCGGAATCACCAGCACCTTCACATTCCCGATGGAGGGCGTCGGCGCGGCCGGCAGCAGGCCCGTGAAAGTCAGCGGTCCACCCGTCGAACCCTCGCCCTGGATCAGCGTTTGCTGAAAAATCGTGGTGTGGCTGCCGTCGCAGAGATAAACAATCTCGCCGTAAGCCTCCACCGCCGGCGTCTCCTCCGTGATGGGCAAACCCTTGTCCTCCTCCTTCAGCGAGGAGTTTCCGGACACCGGGCAGACCTCCACCGCCTTCCTGTCAGGATCCGGCCGTTCTCCGGTCTCCAGCGGGCGGAACGGGTCCTCATTCACCGCCAGATCGTTGTCCACCGACACCCCGTTCACGGAGGCATCCGCCACCCACTGCACCGACTCCGCGCGCCGCCCGTAAACATGCGCGAGGTAAGTCGCGCCATTCGCCAGCTCCGCGATCCGGTGAGTGGGCACCGGCGAAAGATTATCCGCTCCCACGCCCTGATAAACCCGCAGCGCCCCGCGCCCGTTGACCCGCGCCTCCAGCAGATCCGTCACCTCCCGCGGCAAATCCTGACGCACCACCATCGGCACCGCCGCCGCCAGCGCCAGGCGGGGATCCCTGCGGATCACCTCCTGAAAAACCGGCCGCCGCGCCGCCGCCAAAGTCACCCCCTCCGCCACCAGCGCCGCTTTCCCCTCCGCCGGGGCCGCCAGATACCGCCCCGTCCATTCCGAGAAAGCCGCCGCCGCAGGCTCCGCGTCAAAAGCCGTTTGCGGCATCGCCGGGATTTTCGCGGGCAAGCCCGCCTGCCCCGCTCCGCCGGAATCCACCGTTTTGCCCGAAGCGGCCACACCAGCCGCCGCCGCCTTCAAACCCGCCGCTCCCGCAGCCCCCTGCCCGGCGGCTGCCTGGTCATTTTCAGCCGTTCCGGAAAGATGCTGATCCTCCCCCGATCCCGCACGCGTCCCTCCGCCCGGGTTTTTTAAAGTTAAAAAGAGGCCGCCGGCCAGAGCGGAAAAAGAAATGACCAAACGACGGGATTTCATTCGTAAAACTGGGGGGGGAGAAGCAGGGAAAAGGGAGCGGCAGCGCCGGAGGAACCGCTAAAGTCCCTCCCGCGCAACCGTAACACGCTCAAGGCGCACCGGGTGCGGAGCGCGACCTGTAGCAGTAAATCCCCGCAGCGGGCAGCAAAAAATCCCCCTACGCCCTCCCTGGGGAAACTCCGATCCGATGCCGGTCCGGCATTTTTTGGGGTGCTGAGGCTTGCCTCCGCTTTCTCCGGCTTCCCGATCACAAAGGCACCATCCGGTCCATCGCATCCACTCCGCCCGGTTTCAACGCCTGACAAAAAACCTTTTTCAGGATCGCGGATGCGGCGGGAATCCGGTGAAATCACAAGGATGGGGCCTGCGTTTTCAGCAGGGACCGCGCCCTTATTTTTCCCAATCCTTCGATTTCACCGTCATGTTTGCCCTTTGCCGCCTTTTCACTTTGCTGGCTCTGCCCGCGACTTTCCTGATGACTGCGGCTCTTCTGCCTGCGGAGGAAGTGTCGCCGCAGGTGCTGGAGCGCATTGCTTTCGGCTCCTGTGACTCCCAGGAGAAACCGCAGCCGATCTGGGATGTGATTGTGAAAGCGAACCCGCAGCTGTTCCTCGCCCTCGGTGATAACATTTACGGGGATACCACGGACATGGAGGTGCTGAAGGCGAAATATGCCAAGCTGGGCTCAGTTCCCGGTTACCAGAAGCTGGGGAGAACCTGCCCCATTCTCGCCACCTGGGACGACCACGATTTCGGGGTGAATGACGGGGGCGCCGGTTATTCCCGGAAAGTGGAGTCCCAGCAGGTCATGCTCGATTTTTACAAAGTCCCGGAAAATTCCCCCCGCCGGAAACGGCAGGGGGTTTATGAATCCTGGCGCTTCGGACCGGAGGGCCAGCGGGTGCAGATCATCCTCCTAGATCAGCGGTATTTCCGCAGCCGCCCCATCAGGGACACCCGTCCGGCCGAGGAGAAGAAAAAGCTTAATCTCGTGGGGTGGTATGTGCCGAACACGGATCCCAAAGCCACCATTCTCGGCGACGGGCAGTGGGCCTGGCTGGAGGAGCAGCTGAAACTCCCGGCGGACCTGCGGCTCATCGGAGCCAGCTATCAGGTCATCGCCAGCGAGAAGGGCATGGAGTCCTGGGGCTATTTCCCGCTGGAGCGCCAGCGGCTTTACGATCTCATCGGCAAAACCGGAGCCAACGGCGTGGTCTTCCTGTCCGGCGATGTCCACTTCTCCGAAATCTCGGAAACGAAGGACGGCCCATACCCGCTCCTCGACTTCACCAGCAGCGGCCTCACCAACAGCAGCCCCGTCTGGGCCGCCGCCGTGAACAGCTTCCGCGTCAGCCCCATCGCCTACGTCGAGCCGACCTTCGGCCAGCTTCTCATCGACTGGAAAGCCTCCCCGGCCACCCTGACCATGGAAGCCCGGGGCCTGAAGGGGAATGTGGCTTTCTCCAAAACCGTCGCCCTGACGGACCTGCGGAAAAAGTAATCCACTCTCCCACCGCCTGCGAAGGGGCCTTTCTCCCGTCCGGGTTTCATGCGCGGACCCTGCCCCGCCACCGGTTTACACCGGCCAAAAAACCGGCATTTTATCCGGCATGAAAACCTTTCTTGCCCGGGTCGCCGTTTTTGGTGTTTTGGCTCTTTCTGTTTCCCCCTCCACCTCCGACGCCGAAAGTCAGGTGGAGATGAAACAGCAGGCGGCGGAGGCTTTTGAGAAAGCGGACAAAAAACTGAACGAGGTTTACAGGGAGCTTTCCGCCAAAATCGACAGCGAATCGCTGGCAAAGCTCAAAACCGCCCAGCGGGCATGGGTGGAATTCCGGGACGCCGAAACAGATTTCCAGGGAGATCTCGCGGCGCGGGGCGGCACCATCATGTCCCTGATCCGCAGCATAAAGCTGAAGGAACTGACGGAGGAGCGGACCAAGTCCCTTCAGGCTGCCCTGGAATCCGTGAAGACAGGGCGATAGTGCCCGATTTTATGAATGAATGGATCGGGCTGTTTGGCGTTCGGAAGCCTGCTTCCGCTCCGCCTGAGGAGGAAGGAGCCAGCCGCCGCCGCATGAGCCTCCGTCCGGCCCGCGAATGAGGGGCGGGGCGCGCCGGGCGCGGGAAAAGTCCCGCTGGGGAAAGCGGTGACAAGTCACCGCAGTCCAAAGTAAATGGGCTCCATGCGGTCCGCCCATTTGGCGGTGGAATGGCAGAAGCGCAGGCCGTTAACGTCAAAGGTGAGGCACGGAGCGCAACAAAGTCGCTCCCAGATTATTGTTACTAATTTGATTTAAACAATCGAACACTAGAGACCAGTTGTCTTCAAAAGAAGACAAGTCGGAGATGGTATATCGATTATCAAATGACTTGTGATTGCGAGGCCTCATCCAATTCTTGGGATCCATCCAACGCGTATAGGAATCAATACAGATCTTCTGAATGTCAGACTTCAAGCAAATAAAAAACCTGTCCCCACTTCGTTTCTCACCAAGAGCCACACAGACATAGATCAGGCTCGGATGATCGATCTTTCTGATTCCTCTGTTAATTTGCTTTTTTTGAAGTTCATCAATATCGATATCCAACCAAAGACTTGCATTGCTAGGCCAATTGTCGCTTCTGCTTGTCTTGACCTGGATCGGGATTGTCCTGAGTGAGTCATCGCAGACTATCAAATCATATTCGGGAACATTACCTGTGAAGGTTGTCGCGATTAAGCCGCGACGTCCCAACTCAGCACAAGTGAGATATTCGCCAATTTGGCCAGCAATTTTGTTTGTGAGGCCAGTTGCCATTTTCTTTCGCTAACAGCAGTCCTTTTCCCCGCAGCCGCAGCCGCCGGATTCGGGGAGGATGACGGGAGTGCCGTCGTCGTTGAAGACCCGTTCCCAGGCTTCGCCGGTGTGCGGGTGGCTGGTGAGGGCAGCCTCATCGGCCTCCTGGCTGATCTGGTAATAAATCGGCTCCTCCGCGGCATCGGCGGCGGGGAGGATCTGGTAAAGAAAATTGGGCATGGGAAGGCGTTGTCGCTGGGGAGTGAACCGGCAGCAGTCCTTTTGCCGCCTGAAACTGAAACCCGGAGAAGGCCGGGCCGCCGTCTATTTGGTCAGGGCGGCGGTGACGAGTTTTTTGATGTCGTCCTTTGTCGCCAGAGCCGGGGCTTCGGGGCCGGTGACTTTGATGAACACATCGCCCTCCCCGCTGTGGAGGATGGCGCCGATCATGGCATAGCCAGGCATGGGGGTCTTTTTGGGAGCCATCGCCGGGCCACTGAGAAAGGTGCCCTTGATGGTCACCAGCAGGGCTTTCTGCCCGCCCACGGTGATTTCCTCGCGGTCGATGGCCGCGGGTTTGCCGTCGGCGTCGGGGAGGAACTGGGTCTGCCAGCGGCGGAGATTGGGCTCAATGCCGCCGCCCTGGCCCTGGCCGAAGTGGTAGAAATCAGCCTCCACGGGAGCCACTCCATCCTTGCCGGGGAGCGTGAATCCGCCCTGGCTCATGGCCCGGGGCTCTTTTTTGGCCACCCAGGGCGCGGCGACTTTGAAATTGTAGGCTCCGACTTTCAGCTCCGCCGGTTTGACCTCGTCCGCCGCGCGGGAGGACACAGTGACGGCAAGCAGGGCGGCGGCGGTGAGAAGGGAACGGATCATGGCGGGGGAAGGTGAAAGGTGAAAAAACTGGGTTTCAATTTCAGACTCAGGTGCCGGAAAGCGGCTCTGAATCCGATAATTGCCTGATTTTGGTGCGGGTGGCGTGATTTGGCAAAAGGCGGCGGCTGGAAGCCTGGGGCGGATCCCGCGCCGTCATCCCGGGAGAAAACGCTGAAAATCAGGAGTACTTCACATTTTTTCCCGGTTCCAGCTCGTAATCGAGAACCATTTTTTCCAGGGTGTAGGGACGGATGACGTCGCTCTGGAATTTGTGATGGATGGCGTCGTCGAGGAAAATCCGCTGTTTGGCGCGGTTTTCAAAATCCAGTCCGACGTAGAACGGCCACTCGCTGGAGGGGTCGATCCGGCGGCCGGAACGCACGGCCATGACCTCGGGGACTTTGAGGAGCAGGCTCCGGGTGCGCCGGATCATCTCCTCCAGAATATCCTCGGTGACTCCGGGATGGAGTTTGTAAAGTGCCAGTTGGTGGACCATGCCGGGCGGGCCGTGGAGGTGGGGACTTGAACGCGGGCGTGACTGTCAGGCAGTCAGTCATTCCACTTCAGCGCGCCTTTTTTCAGGGCGTAGAGGTAGGCCACGAGGAGGATGAAGGCGAATCCGGCCATGCTCCAGAAGGCGGTGGTGTTCTGAAGCACGAGGTCCTTGAACGTCACGGCCCAGGGGAACATGAAGACCACCTCGATGTCGAAGAGGACAAACAGCATGGCCACCATGTAAAACTTCACGCTGAAACGCGGCTGCATGTCGCCGATGGGGAGCATGCCGCACTCGTAGGCGGAGTCCTTGATGGCGTTGCGCTTGCCGCTTTTTCCAAGGAGAACGGACACCGCCAGAGTGACAGCGGCAAATCCTGAAGCGATCAGGATCTGCATGAGAACAGGGAGGTAGTCTTGGAGCATGGCCAGTCATTTACCACCCGCCGCCACGGGATCAAGCGGAGTCCAAGTCAATTTTCAGGCGGGAAGACGCAGGACAAAGCAAGCGCCGTGAGGCCAGGTGTGGTCCGGGTCCAGAGTGCCGCCGAGGTCGCGCGCCAGACGGCGGCAGAGCGCCAGACCGAGGCCGACGCCGGGGGCGGTGTGGGCGGCATCGCGGGCGCTTTTGTGGAAGGGGCGGAAGAGTTTTTTCGACTCTGCTCTCGTGATGCCGGGACCGTAATCCCGCACCGCGAAAAGCACACGGCTTTTGGCAAGGCGCACATCCAGCTCCACGCGGGCGGCGGCACCGTCGCGGCGGGCGTATTTGCAGGCATTGTCCACCAGATTAAACAGGATCTGCTCCACGGCGGAAGGGTCGGTGGTCAGGGAAAGATCGTCGGGCAGGGAGTCGGCGGAAATCTCCCATTCGCCCCCGGCCTGCTCCACGCGCTGGCTGAGGCGCGGGCCGAGGCGCTGGAGAAGATCGCGGACGGCCACAGGCGTGCGGCCGCCGGGGACTTTGCCGCTTTCGAGGCGGGAATAGGACAGCACATTCTCCACCAGATGACCGAGCCGGTCGGCCTCGGTGGTCAGGGTTTCGAGGTAACGCTGGCGCTTCGACTCCTCTTTGACCATGCCGTCGGCCAGCATTTCGGAATAAAGCTTGAAGGTCGCGAGGGGCGTGCGCAGCTCGTGGGTGACGGCGGAGACGAAGGAGGCGCGGCGGTCGTTCAGCAGCATCATGCCGCGCAGCACCAGGGCGACGGCGGCGGTGGCCAGAAAAACGCAGGCCCAGGCCACGGCCAGCGAGAGCTTGAGCGGACTCCAGAACCGCGGTGTCGGCAATTCGAGCGTGCCCGGCACAAACCGCAGCGGCAGCGACGCCAGGAGATCGGTGCCGCCGCCTCCAACTGCCGGAGCCGGCTCGAGCGCGGCCACGGGAAAAAGGTCGGCGACGGTGGTCAGGAGATTTCCGCGGAGTTTCGGCCAATCGACCCACGCGCCCTGGATGGAGACCACTCCGCCCCGGGAAATTCTCCGGGTGAGAAAAAGCGCGTCCCTGATCCAGAGGGCGCGGAAATCGCTGACCGTGACCCCAGCGGCCGACGGCGGCACCGTGCCGTAATGACGCGAGGCACCGATCCCCGCCGCGGCCGCATCCATGGTCACGGCGCGGACGATGGCATCATCCGCCACCGATTCGTTCCCGGCGATGAGCGGCACCTCCGAAGGCTCATCCGCCGGAACCGGACTCACCGCCTGACTGTCCTGTGCGGGCGCGGGCAGCAGCGGCGGAGCGGCGGCGATGGTGGCTTTGGCCAGAGCTTCGCGGTCTCCGGGAACGGGGGAGGAAGCGGGGGCGGAGGGGGAAGCCGGTTTGATGGCCTCCAGGTTTTCTTTCCCGGTGGAACGTCCCGAACCTCTTAAAAACGTTTCCGTGCCCGGCGGTGCCGCTGTGGCTGAAGCGGTTTCCATCGGAGTGGAAACGGCTTCCGGCGTGGCCGGCGCGGTCGGCTGGAGAGCCACCACGGGGGCCGGGGCCGGTGGAGCGGGGATCTTTTTTGACTTGTCCACCGCCTGTGGGGAAGCGGCGGGATCAGGTTTCGAATCGGAAGTTTTCGCCTGAGCCATCTGACTCTTACTGCGGGCCGGCTCCATTTTTCCCTCCGGCTTTTCCGGCTCCGGAGCGCGGTTCTGGGTGAGATTTTTGTTCAGATCGCTGAAGACCCGGCGGCGGGTCTGGGCCTCGATTTCATTGGACAGCTCCTGACCGCGCTGGAGTTCGGCGGGCTTCAGGGCGGACGGGAGCTGCGCGGGCGTGTAATCCTGCCGGGCGGCGGTGCCGTCCTTGAGAGATTCCATGCCCCGGCGCATGGGAGCATCTTTTTCGGCCTTCCATTCCGTCTCCCTCTCATCGGATGAGGCTGCTGCCGCTGCGGCCGCCATTCGTTTGGAAGGCGCGGGCGGAGGCGGGGAAGGCGGGGGCGTGTCACTGCGGTTGGCGAAGGAGAGCCAGGCTCCGTTGTTGGCGGCGGCGGCATTCCGGCCCGTCAGCCGCACCTCCAGGCCCAGACTGGCCCATTGCTCGGGTTTGGCTTTTTCCGCCAGCCGCCCGCGGAGTTCCTGGAGGCGGCGGGCGGATTCGTCAGGAACCGCCGGTTTGTCCGGACCTTCCTGGACCTGAGGGGACTGAACCCGGCCATCGGGATCCATCTCAAAATGCAGCCACACCCGGCCTGCGGGATCAGCGGGAAAAACCGCGCCGCCGTCCGCCGGGATGGCATACTGCTCGGGCGCCCGGGCGCTTTCCTCCAGCACCAGGGCCGCCGCCACGGACTCCATGCGCCACAGGGCCAGACGCGTGCGCTCCTGCACCACGGCGTTCCCCTCCATGCGGTGCCGCGTGCGCTCCATGCCCACCAGAGACCACGTGGCCCAGGCCATGGCGCCCGTCAGCAGCAGCAGGCAGGCGGAGGCGATGCCCCAGGTGAGGGAAGGTTTCATGAGGGAGAACGTGCCGGAGTGGTTTTGGAAAAGATCAGGCGGATCAGACGGATGCGACAGATCCGGCCGATCCGCCCGGGTTTCAGGAGGAAGGCATGCCCAGCATGTAGCCTTTTCCCCGCACGGTGAGAATCACGCGGGGATCCGTGGGGTCGTCGCGGAGTTTGCCGCGCAGATTGGCGACGTGCATGTCGATGGTCCGAGTGGCGCTGGCGCTGGCGGGGAGCCGCCAGACGCGCAGGAGGATTTCCTCGCGGGAAATCGCCCGGCCGGGATGCGCGGCGAGGTAGCGCAGCACCCCGATCTCGCGTTCCGAAAGCGGCTCGCGCCTGCCGTCGTCGTGCCGCACCTCGCATCGCGACAGATCGGCCTCACCGCCGGGAAAAGGCACGGTCATGATCTCCTGCGGACGCTCCGGCGAACGGCGCAGCACCGCATTCACCCGCGCCAGCAACTCCCGCGCGCCGAAAGGTTTCACCATGTAGTCGTCCGCCCCCAGATTCAGGCCCTTCACGCGGTCCGCCTCCGAGCCCATGGCGCTGAGAATGATCACGGGCGTGGTCGGCCTCAGCTCGCGGACTTTTTTCAGAATCGTCAGCCCGTCCACATGCGGCAGCACCAGATCCAGCAGCAGGAGATCAAATGAGGCGCGCTGCACAGATTCCATCCCCGCTTTGCCATCGCCGGCGGAAACCGTCTCATACCCCGCCGAATCCAGGGCGTCCACCAGACCCGTGCGGATGGGGGCGTCGTCCTCGATGATCAGAATGGTGGGCATGGGAACAGAAAAGAAGGAGGGAGGCCTGGAGGTCTGGGATTATCCATAGCCGGAAAGGTTGGGAAAGGCGGATTGTCCGCCGGCATCAACATCCCCCGCCCGCCGCCGCCGTCTGTAAACTGTGTGTAAACCGCAGGTTTTCATCCCCCGCCGCGCCCCGCCGCATGATTCCCGTCCCTCACACTTCCGGCGGGGCACCGGGGCTTTCAGCGGAATCCCGTCCGTTCCATCCATTCCGTCACTCTCCCGTCTGACGGCTGGCCGCCAGTTCCGCCGCGAGGCGGAGGGCGGCGGTCATGCTGGCGGGGCTGGCGGTATTTTTGCCGGCGATGTCGAAGGCGGTGCCGTGATCGGGACTGGTGCGGATAATCGGCAGGCCGAGCGTGAGATTCACGGCCTCGTCGAAATCGAGGAGCTTCAGGGGAATGAGCCCCTGGTCGTGGTACATGCAGAGCACGGCGTCGAATCCCCCGCGCGCGGCTTTCTGGAACAGCGTGTCCGGCGGCAGCGGGCCGTGGAAAACGGGCACGGATTCCGCCGCGTTCAGCTCCGCCACGGCGGGAATGATCACCGTTATTTCCTCCATGCCCATGCGGCCGTTCTCCCCGGCGTGGGGATTGAGCCCGGCGACGGCGATGCGCGGGATTTTCCGCCCGCGGCTCCGGCAGAACTCCGCCAGCAGCCGGCCGTGCCTCACAACTTCCGGAGTGCTCAGCAGATCGGGCACGCGGCGCAGCGGCTCGTGAATGGTGACCAGGCCGACGGTGAGGCGGGGGCCGGTGAGGCACATCTGGAAATCCGGGGCGTCAAACCGCTCCGCATAAAATTCCGTCTGTCCGGGAAAGGTGAATCCCTGCGCGGCCAGCAGATCCTTGCTGACGGGAGCGGTGACCACGGCGGCGATTTCCCCGGTTTTGAGAAGGCGCACGGACTCCTCCAGGGAATCCAGCGCCGCCCGCGCGGTCACGGCATCCGGCCGGCCGGGCACGGCGCCGGGACAGGCCCCGATGATCCGGTAATCAAAGCGCGGGTCCAGCCGCCCGCCGGCCAGAGCGCCGCGGGTGACCTCCGGGCCGATGCCGGCGGCATCCCCCAGCGTGATGCCGATGACAGGGCGTGGCGGGTTCACGGCGGATCGGGATCAGCGGTCGTAATACCGGATGGTGGCCTTGAGTTTCAGGCCCTCGATCCATTTGTCGTAGGCTTTTTTGCGTTTCTCGTCCAGCACCGCCTGCTCCAGGGCGGGCTCCACCACTTCCTTCGGACGCATTTTGCCGGGGTTTTTGGCCTCGATGTAGAAGATGTAGTAACTGCCGTCGAAGTCGATGAGGTCACTCACCTTCTTCACCGGCAGACTGAACACCATGTCCGCCAGCCGGCGGGTGAAATCCTGCCGGGTGATGAATCCCCAGTCGCCGCCGCCGCTGGATTTGCTGTCCTGGGAGTAGGATTTGGCCAGGGTGGCGAAGTTGTCGCCGCGCACGAGCTTGCCGCGGATGTCCTTCGCCAGCGCCTCCTGGACAGCGGGGGTGGCCCCGAGGGCCTCGCCGACTTTGGGAATGGTGATGGACCACAGTTTGATCTGGTCGCCGTCGCGGAACTCCTCGCCGTGAGCCGCCAGATAGGCCGCCTTCTCCTGCGAGGTCACATACCCCACATCCCGCGTGTTCTGGCCGCGCATGACGGAGACAATGATGATGTTGCGTTGCATCTCATAAAATTTCTTATAGGTCACCCCCTGCGCGCTCAGCGCTTTCAGAAGCTGGGAGCGCTCCCCTTTAAAGAGCCTGTTGATGATCTTGGTGCGGATGTGCTCGTCGGTGAGGGAGTTGATTTTGTCCCCGAAATTGGGGGCATACTGCTCAAACTCCTTCAGGATCAGTTCCTGCTCCACCAGGCCGTCGAGGGTTTTCCGGCGGAGATCCACCAGTTCCCTGTCGAGTTCCGCGCGGCTGCCGATACTGGCCCGCATCTCCATTTCCAGCATGCCGATCTTCTCCTCCAGCTCCGATTTCAGAATCGGGCGGCCATTGACCACGGCCACGATCCCGTTGGAGCGGGAGGGCCCCTCCTCCGGCTGGGCGGATCCGGCGGAAGGCGCGGCGCCAGGTGCCGGAGTGGCGGCCTGGGCCACGGGCGCGGGGCGGCGTTTGTCGGCCGCCAGAACGCCTGGCAGCGGAGCCATCACTGCCAGCAGGAGGGTGGCGGCACGGAAAAAGGGGTGCGTTTTCATAGGCGTCAAAGAGTGCTGCCGCAGGACCGGCGTTGGAAATGAACTGCGGAATTTCCAATTCTGCGCAACCTGCCCGGAATTTCCACCGATTAGAATACATTCAGGACCGGGAAAAACGGAGGACCAAAAATGGAGGGGAAGGACGGTTTGGCCGGAATTCCGGAAAGACGGGACATGGATGGCCCGCAGGAAACGGGCACCCGGGGGGCAGGGATAAAATGGCGGCCCGGCCGGAAACGGATGGCCGCTGGCGGGAACGGCCCGGCTGTGGGATTCATGGGAAAAAGAAAACCCGGAAAATTTTCAGCCCCCGGCATCCGGACGCCTTCTCCGGGCGGACCACGGGATGACGCCGCGATGCCCTTCACCGCCTCCATTGACCTCCGCATGTCCCACCGCCCGCCCCTCCGCTTCCAATTGGACGAGCCGGCTCCGGTGCGGGAACGCGACGCGCTGGCGGAGGCGGACATCCTGCACCGCATGTCCCGGGGGGAAACGGCGGCGCTGAATGACCTGTGGGACGCCTGGAGCCGCCCGCTTTTCGCCGTGGCGGTGAGGGCGCTGGGCAGCGCGGAGGATGCCGAGGAGGTGCTCCAGGACGCGCTGGTGCGGTTTTGGAACAAAGCCCCGGACTACGATTTCAGACAAAGCCAGCCCTTCACCTGGGCGGTGATGATTCTGCGCGGCCTGATCCACGACCGTCTGCGCGCCCGGCGGCGGCGGCCCGTTCTGGTGGCGGGCGGGAACAGCCCGGAAGGGATTACGGAAAGTCTGCCGCCCGGCCAGCGCGGCGACCTCGAACAGGCGCTTTCCATGCTCACGCCGGATGAGCGCCAGGCCCTGGACATCGCCGTCTTCCACCCCGCGACCCATGAGGAGATCGCCACCCGCCTGGGCCAGCCCCTGGGCACGGTGAAATCCCGCATCCGCCGCGCCCTCGACAAACTGCGCTCCGCGCTAACCGAAGAATTCCCATGAGCCCCTTCCCGTCCCCCGCTGATCCCGCCGGGGTTTCCGAAGCCCTCGCCGGGGCGCCCCCGCAGCTGGTGGCGCGCCTTGCCGGGCGCGCGCCCGACGCCGGCCAGCCGAGCCGCGCGGTGCTGACCGCCGCCCTGCTCCGCATCCAGGCTCAGGCCCCCGCCCGCCGCCGGGCGCGCCGCTTTTCCGTTCCCGCATGGTCCGGCTGGGCCGCCGCCGCCGGACTGGCGGTGATTTTCACATGGGAGCACGCGGACAAATTTGGTGATGGTAGCCACAATGGCAGCGGTGTCTTCGGGTGGAGCGCCGCTGCCATTGACCCCCACGCCGGGCAAAATTCATCCTCCGGCAGGACCGGCGCGCCGCCTGCCCATGGCGGCGGCATTCCTGATTTCAGTCCCGGGGCGGACAGCTGGAAAATCCGCGCGGCCGCGGCCGCCAATGCCGGCAAACACCGTCTCCAGACTCTGACCGCCGTGCAGAACATGGCGCAGCTCCGGCGCGATCTGGCCAGACTGCGGGCGTCGAACGAAGCCCGTTTTCAGCCCTCGCCCGGACTTTCCCGCACGGTGGTGGTGGAAATGACGGATCCCTCCGATCCGCGCGAGGCCGCGCGGCTGGGCGCCCTGAAACTCTCGGACCGCGTCGCGGAAAGCATCGCCGCCGGTGTGGCCAGTGACAGCGGGGACGTGGCCGCCGCCGCCAGTGGAGAGGCCGGCACCGCCAGCCTTCCGGCCTCCAATGAAACATCCGACGGTTCCCCGCCGTCCCCCCAAACCCCCGAAAAAAAGCCGTCGGAGCAGGACCTCGTCCTCTCCGGCGGCGACGGGTCGTGGAGCGGCGACATCGTGATCGAAAAAGGCCTGCCCAACACCGGGCTTTTCAATCTTCCCGAAGGCACGCAGATCAGACACCTCGACTTCCCGGTCGAAAATGCCTCCAGCTACCGGGGGCTTCAGGATCTGGGCTCGGGATGGTTTTACGATCAGTTCAGTGATCTGCTGTGGCAGCCCACCGGGCAGGGGAAAGCCTACATCGGCCAGAAAGCGCCCACCGGTTTTGACCGGGAAACCTTCACTCCCCCCGCCGCCACCACACCGCAGCTGGTGGAGAATCCCGCCATCCCCACCGAGCACCCGGCCGTGCCGGAGATCCCGAAAACCACGCCGCCCGCCGATATTCCGGCAGCGGGCATGGAGGGAACCTCCTCCTCCGGCGCTCTGCGCACGGAAATCGCGGCCAGCACGCCGCCGGTCCGGGGCTATCCGATTTTCGACGAGACCACCGGCTCCGGCTCCATCATCCTGCAGAACCTCCCCGGTCTGACGGGCCCCGACATCATCACGGGATCCTTCACCTCCAGCCGGACCGACAGCTTTTCCAATCCGCCCGGCGGCGGTCAGACCTATCAGCTCTGGGTCACCGATACCGCCTCCGATCAGCCCATCAGCGTCGGCCTCATCCCCCCCCTTGACGGCGGGAACGGCCGCGTCTGGTTCGACCTGGGCAGCCCCGGCGTCGCCCCCTCCGGCTACATCCTGACCGTCGAGCCCGCCACCGGCTCCACCGTCCCCAGCGGCCGGGTGGTGCTCCAGGGGCCGTAACGCCCGTCAGTCCCCCGCCGTCCCGCTTCGGCGCTGAACCTCCGTTTCCACCCGGGGCACCGTCATGCCCTGCTCCGGAAACCTCCCCCTCCCCCTCCCCCTCCATCCCGCTTTTCCCGCCTCTTTCTTTCGACCCGTCTTTCTCTCCGCCCGCCATGAAACCACCCTCCCGTTTTCCGCTCCGTCTGTGTCTGTGTCTTGTCCTCGCGGCGTGCCTGCTGGTGAAAATCCGCGCTTCCGCCCAGATTGACTTCGCGCCGCCCAACGATCTTTTCAACGGCCGCACCGACATCGGCTCGGGGGAAACCGCGGAGGCGCGGCAGAAAGTCATGCGCGCCTCCACGGAATTCGGCGACCCCGTGCAGGATTCCGTGTGGTGGCAGTGGACCGCTCCACGCGATGGCTGGTGGGAAATTGATCCCATCACCCCGAAGGATGACTGGGCCTACGATCCTTATTTCCAGGTGTTCCAGGGCGACCGTCTGGATACTCTGCTCACCGCCCCCACCGGAGGGCTGGCCCTGAGGCTGCCCAGTCCGAAACGCGTGCTTTTCCAGGCGGCGGCGGGCCTGCGCTATCAGATTGCCGCCAGCTGCGTGCAGCCGCCCTATCCTGATATCCATTTTGCCCTGAGACCCGTCACTCCCGCCGCCAACACCACCCTCGCCGCCAGCCAGCCCCTCACGCCCGTCGAGCCTGCGGGCAGCGAGCCCGGGAGCAACTGGTCCGGACGCGGCTGGTCGGTCCGGGTCACGGACCCGCCCTTCGTCACCTCCCAGGGAATCGTTCTGTATGCCCCGCTGTTCTGGAAATGGGCCTGTCCGCTGGACGGGGATTATTCCACGGAAAACGGACCCGACTCCACCCGGCGCGATCCGCCCGTTGCCGTCTTCCGGGGACAGGACACCAGCCCCACCGGCGAAATCCTCACCGATGGTTTCCTCCAGGGAGCCAAGGCCGGCGACACCTTCACCTTTGTCACCGGAGCCCCGGATTACGCGGCGGACGCCCTGAGATATTATGATCTGAGACTCATACGGCACAGCACCGTGGAGATTCCCCCCTCCAACCAGAACAATCCCTACCTCCTCCAGGGCTCGCTGCCCCGGGTGATCACCCCGCCGACCAATGCCCCGCGCAGTCCGGGACTGTGGTGGACCTGGAATTGCCAGGACACGGGCTGGGTGGAATTTGACGGCGGGAGCCTCGTTCCCTTCTTTCACTCCCATGTCACCTTCCCGATTTTTGACCCGATCATCATCGCCCAGGGCGGCAAGCATTACCTCTGGGTCGTCCCCGGCTCCTACACCCTCCTCGTCCAGGGCTGGCAATGGCCGGCGGGCGGCAGTTTCAAGCTGAGCCTCACCGCCCCGCCCGCTCCCGCCAATGACGCCTTCGCCAAAGGCACCTCCCTGGGCACGGACAGCACCACCTCGATTTCCGGAACCCTCGCCGGCGCCACCCGGGAACTGGGCGATCCCCCTGCTCCCGGAGCCACCTCGCCCTTCCCCACCGTCTGGCACCGCTGGCAGCCTGCGGGCGGCACCGGGATCGCCGAATTGTTTATCTCCTACCCGCGCTATGGATCGCAGTCCGTCGCACGCCTCCAGGTTTTCACGGGAACGGATCCGGCCTATTTAAACGAAATCCCGGTCACCCACACGGAGCCGGACGGTTTCGGGACGCAGCGTTTCCAGTTTCCGGCCGACCGGGCGTTCACCACTTACCATCTCTGCCTCTCCGGCCGCGGGGCGGAATATGACCTTCAGGCGAAGCTGTTCACCCGGGGCACCACCGGCACCGGCCATCCCTCCAATTTCATGACCGAACTCGCCGGCGGAGCCGTCAGCGAGGGGGGCGCGGTTCCGGATCCCTTCAATCCCGCGTGGTTCGTCTGGAAAGCCACCGCCGACGGATCCATGACCTGGGCCGCCACCGCCGCCACCATCCAGTTGAGAAGAGGCCCGGCTTATGCGGGCAGCGAGCTGCTTTATGACAAAACCGACCACCCCCTGACCCTGGCCGTCAGCGCCGGGGAGACCTACTGGTTCAGATGCAGCCAGGAGGACCAGACGGGCGGGCGGCCCCTGATTCACCGGCTCCGGGTGCTGTTTTCCCAAAAAACAGTCCCTGTCCCCGGCGACGAGGCCACGCGTCCGATCCCGCTGGGTTCCCAGCTGCCCGTGGAGACGGTGTGCCCCCTGTTCGCCACCACGGCCAGTTGGTACGAATGGGGCCTGAGCCGCCCCGCCCTCCGCGAACGGCTGAACCATGCCCTGTGGTATTCCTGGACCGCGCCGGCCGATGCCAGCGGCTGCGGGATCACCGTGTCCGGCATCACCTGCGAGGTCTTCGCCGACAAACCCGAGGGCCCGCGCGTCGCGGCGGCCGATCCCGGGAACACCGACGGCGACGCGTTTTTCGCCCCGCAGCCCGGCCGCACTTATTTTATCATGGTGCAGTCCACCCCGGATATGTTTGTGAATGACCGGATGAAGCTCACCATGCGCGGTTTCCTGACGCCCCGGGCGCCGAATGACGACTTCGCCAACGCCGCCCGCCTGGACAACACCCAGGACACCTCCCTGAATTATACGGACGTGTCCCGGGGCGGCGACTCCGACCACCGCTACCGCTTCACCGCCGAACCGGACGAACCGCCCGCCGATCCCTCGCAGCCCACCGCCACCCGCAGCGCCTGGTGGAGATGGACCGCGCCCCGGAGCGGCGTCTTCCGGGTGCGCTGTCCCATCCCCCTGGTTTCCTCCAACGAAGCCGTGACCAACGCCTACACCCGCACCTTCACGGTGGCGGTTTACCATGATGCCACCAGCCTCGCCGGCCTGACCAGAGTTCCCGGCATTCCCTCGAACTCGCATCCGGACAGCTCGTTTTACTGGACTCCGCCCCCCATGCGGTCCCTCACCTTCCAGGCGGAAAACGGCCGGAGTTACCTTTTTCAGGTTGCCTCGCCGGATGAATTCGGAGGACTCTCCTTCGGCATCACTCCCGGCGACGCCTATGATGTGTGGTCCATGGCCCAGTCCCGGCTGGACCCGCTCCAGGCCGGTCCCGACAGCAATCCCTCCGGCGACGGCATGAACAATCTTCTCAAATTCTGCCTGGGCCTGGATCCCTCCCTGCCGGTGCTGGCGGATCCCGCCGCCAGCCGCGCTCCCGCCGGCGTCCTGTCCCCGGACGGCACCGCGCTGCATTACACCTTCTGGTCGGACCGCTTCAATACCGGGAGCTTCATCCCCTTCCCGGCCAGCGGCAGCCCCGCTTTCGCCAACACCGCACGGCTGATTGCGGAGCGTTCCAGCGACCTCGAAAACTGGATCCGGGTGACTGATGCGGAATCCCTCGGCGACAACCGCTGGCGGGTGAAGCTCCCAATCAACGGCACGCACAGCAAACGGTTTGTCCGTCTGAGGGCTGAATGGATCCTGCCTTCCCAGCCCCAGTGAAGCGGGCGGCGGTCACAGCTCTCCTGGCAGCCTCCGCCCTCGCGTGCGGACGGCCGGAGGCGCGGGCCGCCGACGGCGAGCCCCCGGTTTTCACCCGCCAGCCGCAGCCCGCCTCCGTGCCCTTCGGCCACACGGCGGTGCTGGCGGCGGACACGGAATTTGAACCCTCACTGCGCTGGGAGTGGCGGAAAAATGGCACGGTCATCTCCGGTGCCGCCACTTCCCGGCTGACCGTTTTTAATGCCGGCGACGAGGATACGGCGGAATATCACGCCGTGGCCCTCAGTGATGCCGGGGCCCGCTGGTCCAGCCCCGCCGCCCTTATCGTAATGCCGCCGGAAACCGCCGCCGGGCGGGTGGATGAAACCTTCACCGATCCCGGATTCAGCGGCCCTGTCGCCGCCCTCGTGGAGCGCGCGGACGGCTCCCTCATCGCCGGCGGGGAATTTTTCAGCGCCCGGGGCCTGACCAATACCACCCGCCTGGCGCGGCTGCTGCCCGGCGGCTGGCCGGACACCGCATTCCGCCCGGAGGCCCCCGGTCCGGACGCGGCGGTCCTGGCGCTGGTCGCCGCACCGGTTCCCGGAAATGCCGTCTGGGTCGGCGGGGCCTTTAAAACCTTCGACACCGCCCCTGCTCCCGGGCTGGTCAGACTCACGGCGGCGGGCGCGCGCGACCCCGCTTTCGTGCCGGAACTTCCCGCAGGCGTCGAGGATGTCCGCGTTCTGGTCCCACTGCCGGACGGACGGCTCTACGTCGGCGGGCGTTCGCGGCAAAGCTCCACCGTCAGCGACTGGCTGGTGCGCCTGGCCGCCGACGGCAGCCGCGACAACACTTTCATCCCGCCCGCTTTTCTCAATGGCCGCCTGCGCGCCGCCGTCCTGCGGCCGGATGGCAGGCTGTGGCTGGGGGGCAATTTTTTCCGTCCCGCCGGTTCCGCCACAACTTACAACCGCCTCGCCCTCATTGAGCCCAACGGCTCCATGGCCCCCGCCTTCCAGCCCCCGGCGGGCGCTGGCAGCGGGGCCAATCTGGAAGTCCGCTGCCTGCAGCTTCTGCCCGACGGCTCGGTCGTGGCGGGCGGTGTTTTCAGTAAAGTGGACAACTTCCCGCGCTTCGGCCTCGCCCGCGTGCTGGCCAATGGCACGGTCGATCCCGCGTTCGCGCCCCCGGTGCCGGACGATGCCGTGCTGGCGCTGGCGCGGGATGCCCAAAACCGGATTTACGCCGGCGGCGATTTCTCCATGGCCGGCACCACGCCTGTCCGGTCCATCCTGAGACTCAGCGCCGACGGCGTGCCCGATCCCGACTGGCAGCCGCCCATGAGCAACGGTCCGGTGCAGGCCCTGGCCATGACCGCATCCGGGCTGGTCACCGGCGGCAGCTTCAGCCTGCCCCGCCAGGCCTGCGCCCGTCTGGCCCTGGAGCCGCGCGCCAGGCCTCCCGCCGGTTCCCCCGTAAGCCTGCCGCTGCCTGAACCCGCCCGCCTTTTCCGCCGCACTCAGATTCTGGGAACTTATCCGGGCCCGGCAGCGGTGCCGGATAATGCCGCGGCCACTTTCCCGGTCAGCGTCGCCGCTCCAGGCCTGATTGAGGAAATCCGCGTCTGGCTCGACCTGCGGCACCGGAATGTCCAGACGCTGACCATCACCCTGACCCCTCCCGACACCACCCTGCCTTTAATTCTGACGGACGGCGCGCAGCTACGGCACGGCGCGGACTTCCGCCGCACCCTGTTTTCCTCCCAGTCCCCACGCCCGCTTTCCCAGGCCGGCCCTCCTTACACCGACGCCCTCCGGCCCGTCGCCGACCTCGACGCTCTCAACGGCCAGCCCGCCGCCGGCACCTGGACCCTGCGCATTGCGGACAACCGCCAGGACATCCAGACCGCCGTCCTCCAGTCCTGGACACTCGAAATCTTTCTCCAGCCCGCCGCCCCCGCCTACCGTGACTGGCTCGGCACCCGTCCGGGCAACAGCGGCACGTTCACCAGCTTCGCCTTCGGGGGACGGTATGGTCAGGAACCGGGCACCGGTTTCAAAAGCGGCCCCTTCCGCCTGACCCACCACGGCTGGCCCGCGGACGCGCCCGGTGATTTCACTTATCAGATCAGCACCGATCTGCAATCCTGGCGGACCGTCACCCCCGCAGCGCGGCAGAAAATCATCACCCCCGCCGGCGTCACCTTTCAGGCCACCCTGCCCCCGCCTCAGCCCGCCAGCGACCGCGCCTGGTGGCGGGTGCAGTCCGTGCGGGCGGCGGAATGAATGAATGGATGGATGAGGAATTTGAACAGAAGGGCGCGAAGGACGCAAAGCAGGAAGAGGAGAGAGATGCCTTTTCGGTGGGTGGACCTTTCTGTCCACCCGCCTGGCCGACAGAATATCGGCCCTCCGATCACGCTCCCCGCCATAAACGCCCGCCTTTCAGCCCAGCGGAATCCAGCCGGCAAGCCGGTGAAAATCAGGCCGCTCCCCGCCGCCGATGCGAGCAAGGCTGTGGTATTCCCGCATCGTTTCCGTGGCCACCACCGCCGTGAAATTCACCGCAAACCGTGCCGGAACCACTTCCCCGCCCGCCTCCGATTCTCCGCTGGAGCCGCCGGTCCGGCCGGCGGCACCGGCACCGCCAACCCGGCGGGCACCGGGCGGCAGCGGGCAAATCATGCGGCCCAGCCAGTGAGTTTCCGTCCAGACAGTTTCGGCGAGGATCCCGGTCCGCTCCCAGTCCGGCTGCGGCGAACGGCGGAGCCGGGGCGCGGTGTAACAGCAAGCCCACCAGGCTCCCGCAGGACTCAGGTTGTATTCCGTGTAGTGCCCGGTGCCGGCTTCAGCAATGAAACCCTCGGCAACATCCTGAGTCCAAAGGCCTTCCGTGAAACCGTCAGCATCGGTTCTGAAAGTGCCGGGACCAGCCAGCGGCAACGGCAGCCGCATTTCCCAAACGAGAGCCCCTCCTTCGATCCGCCAGCGGACCTCGGGGGAAAGCCGGGAGGCGGGTGCCGTGGATTCGGTCTGCCAGGGAAGGTGGAGGGTGTGCCAGCCGGAATCAGGGGACAAGGGCAAGTCGTCCGGCGATGGAAACCGCTCCTCAGGCATGGGGTGACGGCGGACGGGTTTCGCTGTCAGAACTCCCGGACAGGGTGTCCGGGCTCCCGTCGGTTCGTGGTAGGCCTTCGGGTTCCCTTTGGGAACTCACAGGCGGGACGCCTGTGCTCCTGTCGGCCCCCGGCGGACGGTAAGCGCGCTGACGGGCTTTGATTTTGGCGACCACGAGGATGCCGATGACCGGAATGGTCACAATCATGACCCCAAGCACGATCAGCAGCAGCTTCCGCAGGCTTTCCGTCTCCGCCGGAGTGGGCATTTCAAGGTTCATGGCGAAGGTTCAGACAGGGTTTTGTCAGGGCAGTCCATTCAGTCCATCGCGTCCATAAAGTCCATTTTCCGCTCCGGCGAAATCAGGCCTCAGAGCCGGAGTCAGACTCGTCCGAAGCTTCGGGAGTATTTCCCTCTGCGCCATCAGCGTCTGTCTCCACTCTGTCAGCCGGCACGATTTCCCCATCCGCGGTGGCGATGCTTTCGCCGCTTTCGATGGCTTCCACGACTTCCTCGGGATCGGCGATCACCCGGGCGATGTCCTGCAGTTTCTCGTCACCGCGCAGGGAGATCAGCTTGACCCCGGCGGCGTTGCGGCCGGTTTCGCGGATCTGGCTGACGGGAATGCGCACGCTCTGGCCGGTGGTGGTCATGAGCATGACCTCGTCGGATTCATGAACCACGAGCGCACTGACCACCTGGCCGGTTTTCTCGCTGGTTTTCATGGTGATGATCCCCTTCCCGCCGCGGGCGGTGATACGGTAATCATCAAAGCCGGTGCGCTTGCCGATGCCGTTTTCGCTGGCCACCAGGAGCATGGCCGCGTAATCGACGATCGAAAGACTGACCACAAAGTCGCCTTTGCGCAGTTTGATGCCGCGCACGCCGGTCGCCTGACGGCCCATGTCGCGCAGACCGCCCTTTTCCTTGCCGCCGCCTTCCGCGCCTTCGGCACCCTCCGCGTCGTCGCTGGACTCCTCGGCGTCAGCCGCTCCTGAAGCGTCCTCGTTCTCCTGCTCGTCCTCGCCCCCACTCTCGCTCCCCTCAGCGCCGCCTTTGATTTCCGCGTATTCTTTAAACCGCGTGCTCATGCCGCCGTGAGTGACGAGCACGATTTCATTCCGTCCCTCCGTCAGCGCGCAGCCGATGAGGTCGTCGCCCTCGCGGATGTTGATGGCGATGATGCCATCCTTCCGGATGTTGCGGAATTCACCGAGATTGCTGCGTTTCACCACGCCCAGACGGGTGGCGAAAATCACGAACTTGTTCGGGTCCCAGGTCGCGTCCTTGTCGGACTCGCCCTGCGTCGGAATGCGCAGCACGGAAGCGATTTTCTCCTCCGGGCGCAGGTTCAGCAGGTTCTTGATGCTGCGGCCCTTGGCGGTGCGGGAACCTTCAGGAATGAGATAAACGCGCTCGGCGTAAACCCGGCCGCTGTTGGTGAAGAACATCAGCCAGTCGTGGGCGCTGGCCGTGAAAAGGTGTTCGACAAAATCCCCCACTTCCTGCTCATCGGCACCGCTGGCCTTGGCGGTTTCCATGCCCTTCAGGCCTTTGCCGCCGCGCCGCTGGCTGCGGAATTCGCTGGTGATGGTGCGCTTGATGTAGCCGCGGTGGGAAATCGTGATGATCATGCCCTCGTTGGCGATCAGGTCCACGACATTGATTTCGCCCTCCTCGGCGGCAAAATCGGTCAGACGGGGAGTGGCGTGTTTGGCTTTAATTACCAGCAGCTCCTCTTTAATAATGGTCAGCACGCGCGATTCGCGCGCCAGGATGTCCATGAGATCGGCGATTTCCGCCATCATGGTGTCATACTCCGCTTTAAGCTTGTCGCGCTCCAGACCTGTCAGCTTGTAAAGCTGAAGCTCCACGATCGCCTTCACTTGACGGTCGGAGAACTGGTAACGGTCGCCGATCACATGTGGCTGACCCCGGATGATGATGCCCAGGGACTTCGCGGCCTCGACCGTGAAGGGATAGTTCTTAATGGCGATTTCCGCCGCGTCCCGGTTCGCGCTCTGGCGGATGATGCGGATGAAATCATCGATTTTCGAAGTCGCCAGCAGCAGCGCCTCCAGAATCTCGGCGCGGGCTTCGGCCTTGCGCAGAAGAAAGCGCGTGCGGCGCAGAATGACCTCGCGGCGATGCTCAATGTAGCAGGCGATGGCGTCCTTCAGATTCAGCAGACGCGGCTTGCGGTTGTCGATCGCCAGCATGTTCACGCTGAAGGACGACTCCAGCGAGGTGTGCTTGTAGAGATTGTTGATGACCACCTGCGGGCGGGCGTCGCGCTTCAGTTCCAGCACGATGCGCGTTTTCTCATCACATTCGTCGCGCAGACCGCTGATTTCGGGAATGATCTTCTCGGTGACCAGTTCGGCGATGCGTTTGATGAGCACCGCGCGGTTCACGACATACGGGATTTCCGTGATGACGATCTGCTCCTTGCCTTTCTCATCCAGCTCGATCTCCACCCGGCCGCGCACCTTGATGGAGCCGCGCCCCGTATTAATATAGGAGTGAATGCCCGCCTGCCCGTAAATCGTGCAGCCCGTCGGGAAATCCGGCCCTTTGATGTGCTGCATCAGCTCCCGGATCGAAATCTCCGGATCGTCAATCTGGGCGCAGATCCCGTCCACGACCTCGCCGAGATTGTGCGGCGGCATGTTTGTCGCCATCCCGACGGCGATGCCGGTGCCTCCATTGACCAGAAGATTGGGAAACGCCGCCGGAAAGACCACCGGCTCCGTCATCCGCTCGTCATAGTTGGGGACAAAATCGACCGTGTCCTTGTCCATGTCCTCCATCAGGAGGCCCCCAAGGTGCGTCAGGCGGGCTTCCGTGTATCGCATGGCGGCCGGAGGATCGCCGTCCACGGAGCCAAAGTTCCCCTGCCCTTCGATCAGAACCTCCCGGATGCCCCAGTGCTGGGCCATGTTCACCAGCGTCGGGTAAATCACCGCTTCGCCATGCGGGTGGAAGTTCCCGGAGGTGTCACCGCAGATTTTCGCGCATTTGTAATGCTTTTTACCCGGATACAATCCGAGGTTGTCCATCGCGTAAAGAATGCGCCGCTGGGAAGGTTTCAAACCGTCGCGCACATCCGGCAGCGCGCGGCTGATGATGACGGACATGGAGTAATCCAGAAAGGATTTCGCCATTTCATCGGCGACATTGACCGGCTCGACGCCGCGGTGCTCAGGTTCGCTCACAGGGTAGGGAAAAAGGGTTGCTGTCCCCGCAGGCAGCCCGGCGGGAATCATCATCCTGGAGCAGCCCCCACCCCCGCGCAAGGAGGATTCCGGCGGGTCTGTTCAAATTAGGGGAAGGCGGCCGGCCCGCAGTGCGGGCGGCGCGGTGAGGCGCGGCGGACGTCCGGACGCTGATTATGCCTGAATTCCATAAAAGACGGGCCACGGATTTCACGGATAAGACGGATAACCACGGATTTATGAAAAAACAGGAAATCGCTTGGAGGGTAACTCCGTTAATCTCAACCGAATCCATCCCGTCCATCCCCGTCGCCTCTGTCCATAAAATCCGCAGCCTCCCCGCCTGTCCCGATTTAAGGACCTTCCAACACCATGAACCATTCCATCCTCCGCCTCGCGCTGCCTGCTCTTCTCGGTCTGCCCCTGTCCGTCCAGGCGGAAGGCGAATGGAACCCGGACACCACCTTCCCGTCCCTCAGTCCGGAGGAGTCGATCAAAACCATCGAAGTTCCCAAAGGTTTCCGTCTCGAATGCGTCGCCAGCGAGCCCATGGTGGAGGAGCCCTCGTCCTTCGCCTTCGACGGCAATGGCTCGATCTATGTCACCGAGTGGCGGACCTACATGCAGGACGAGCACGCCACCGGCCAGCTGGACCCCGTCAGCCGGGTGGTGAAGCTCACGGACACGGACGGCGACGGCAAAATGGACCAACGCACGGTCTTCATCGACAACGTGATACTCCCCCGCGCGGTGCTCCCGATGCATGACCGGGTGCTGGTGTATTTCACGGAGAACCAGACCATCTGGTCCTACTTCGACGACAACAGGGACGGTGTCTCCGACCGCCGCGAGGTCGCCTGGCAGGGCGAACCCGACCACGGGAATATCGAGCACCAGCAGAGCGGCCTGCTCTGGAATCTCGACAACACCCTCTGCACCAACGACCGCCGCCTCCGCTGGACCAGCGGCGGCAAACTGGAGTCCATGCCCCACAGCCGCAGCCGCATCAGCCAGTGGGGCCTCGCCCGCGATGATGACGGGCGGCTGATCTGCTCCTGGGGCGGCGGCGCCAATCCCGCCCACAGCTTCCAGCTGCCCGCCGGCTATCCCATTCTCGATCTCAAGGAGCACGAGGAAGGTTATTTCCGCCCCTGGGGCATCTGCCCGGTGTGGGATTTCAGCGACGGCGGCTACGATGTGCGGCGCCAGGCCCAGCTCACCCATTTCTCCGCCACCTGCGGCCAGAGCGTGGTCCGCAGTCCGCTCTTCCCGCAGTGGCAGGGCAATTCCCTCGGCTGCGAACCCGTGGGCCGCCTCATCCGCATGACCAGCTACACCTGGCAGGACGGCAAGGGCACGGCGCACAACGCCTTCCCCAACAGCGAGTTTGTCCGCGGAAAAGACGCCTACTTCCGCCCGGTCTGGACCGAATGCGGGCCGGACGGCGGGATTTACATCGCGGACCTCTACCGCGGCATCATTCAGGAAAAAGAATGGTTCCCCACCGCTGTCACGCCGGAACTGCGCGCCCGCTACGTCGAGGATTACCGCAAGAACAAACTGGAGCTGTGGGTCGAGCGCTATGAGCGCGTGAAGCGCTGGGGCATGATCAAAGTCCACCGCCACGGCCGCCTTTACCGCCTCCTTCCCGAAAGCCAGTCCACCGGAAAACTGCCGCGCCCGCGCATGCTCGACGAATCCCCCGGGGAACTCGTCGCCCACTTGGCGAACCCCAGCGGCTGGTGGCGCGACACCGCCCAGATGCTCCTCGTGTCCCGGGGCGACAAATCCGTCATTCCCGCCTTGGAAAAGATGACCGGAAATCCGGACAACAACGCCCGCATTCACAGCCTCTGGACGCTCCAGGGCCTCGGTGCCCTGAAAAAGGAAACCGTCCTCACCGCATTCAAAGACAAGGAGCCCCGCGTCCGCCGCGCCGCCGTCCAACTCGCGGAATCCTGGCTGATTCAGAACGACGCCGAAACCGCCGCCGCCCTCAAAACCATCAACACCGATCCCGACGCCCAGGTCGCCACCCAGGCCTATCTGGCGTGGCACGCCGCCGGGAAAACCACCGACTTCCAGCCCGGCAGCCGCCCTCTTCCCCTCGTGGACGCCCTCAGGCTGAACGACGTGGAGGAAATGCTCCAGCAGAAGCTCAGCCCCACCGCCCGCCAGGGCCGGCTGGTTTACGAAAGCCTCTGCATCTCCTGCCACGGCCCCGACGGCATGGGCCTCAAAGCCGCCGACACCCTCCTCGCCCCGCCCCTCGCCAAATCCGCCTGGATGGCTGACAACGGCAACGTCCCCGCCCTCGCCCGCATCCTCCTCAAAGGCCAGGCCGGCCCCATCGACGGCATCACCTACGGCGCCGGCCTCATGCCCCCGCTGGAAAAAACCCACACCGACGAGCAGCTCGCCCAGGTCCTCACCTACGCCGGAGAACGCTGGCACCACTGGACCCGCCCCCTCACCCCCGCCGACATCACCAAAGTCCGCACCGAAACCGAATCCCGCACCACCCCCTGGACCCACGAGGAACTGAAGGCGCTGGTGAAGTAGTGTTACCGCTCAGGGTGCTCTCCGCTCCCTGAAATTGGCTCAGCATACCTCAATGCCGCCCAATCAGTCAGCAAATAACTCCTGGAGCCATTTCACAAAAACATCCGCCTGCGCCGCGTTGGCATCCAGAAAACTGGCGGTGATGGCTTGACCAAAAGGTGTCCCAGGTTTGGCCTGCCATGCCAGCCAAGTGTGCATGAGTGCCTTGGGGCGGTCTTTGTCGGCAAAAAATTTGTCAGCGGAGGATTTTTCAGGCAGCTGATTGATCGTTTCACTGGCAAAAGCGAGGAGCGTGTCTCCTTCCGGCACCAGAAATTTAAGAAAATCCTCCAGAATGCCGGAAGTGGAGTTGTCCGGCATGAGCCAGATGCCGACCTTGGGGAGAAGTGTGTCCAAAGGCGGAGTCACGATGGTGCCAGCTGGAGTTGGTGCATGGGGAACATTCCGATACCCCTTCCCTTCCAGCATCTGCCGAATGCCGCTCCAGCGGTGGGCCAGGTTGATGTCCGCGTCGAGAACGGCACCGACAGCGCCACCTTCGCTTGCCTGGATTTCCCTGGGCAAGCGTCTGAGTAAGTTCGGATACCCTTCCAAATCGTGAATCTGCGTTTTATCCAAAACGCGGGGACTGAACGTGCCTTGGAGGGCGAGGATGACGTGCTTGTCATCAACACCCTCAACGAGAAGCGATTTCGAACCGGCCATAATCAGCGGACTTCGATGCGTTCGCTGGCGATGACACTCAGATCCTCCTCACTGAATAGAGTGGGAATGATCCGGCCTCCATGCGCGGTAAGGCGGGCCAGCACACCGGCTTCCGGGTGCCCGTTGGCGGCTTGCTGGAAAGAATCCACGCAATCCCAACTGTGCGTTGTGGCGAAAACCTGGACATTCAGCTCCGCCGCCATTTGGAAGATGACCTTCCATACCTCAGGAAGGATCGAATGGTGCAAACCATTTTCAATCTCATCCACGAGCAGCACGCCGTCTTCAGCCTTTACGAGTGAAAGTATAATCCCAAAGAGGTGGTTTACTCCGTCGCCAAAAGTCCGAAGGGGGACAGGAGTGCGAAACCGACGGCTTTTGGCAATTACCGTTCGGGAGCGTTTGCCGTTTTCGCTTCCGATCATGGAGACCGCCTCAATGTCAGGCGCAATGATTTGCAACGCCTCCACAACCTGCCGTTCAGCAGGCGTCAGGGCAACGGAATCCCATAGCGCTCCGAGCTGGGCGATTGAACGTGACCGGAAGGGATCAAAATAAACGCAGGGAATTCGACTTCTTTGTGTGAAGTCCGCCAAGCCAGTTGCCGTCAATGGAACCATGCTGTCCAGGAGAACCATTCGATGCCCACGAGGTGTTTTAATCTCTAAATAAGGAATTTTGTATGGAGCGCTTGGGTCATCCAATCCAGGTGCCGATTCATGGCTGCGGTTACCTGGCTCAGAATCCACCTGCTCGGGACGCCAGAGGACTTTGATCTCCACCGTTTTCCCCGAGGCGGATTCAGTGCCGGCAGTCGAAACCGCAAGCGGTTCACCACATTCGGAGAGGTTGGGGAAATCGGAAAAAAGGCTGGAAAACCAAGGCTGCTCCAACAGCGCCACAGGCGCTTTCAAATCAGTTTCCTCACGGAGATTGAGAAGACCGATAAGTGTCCCCAAAGCATCATCAGACAGGAGAAGCGCAATGGCTTCCAGCAACGTGGATTTGCCCGTGTTATTCTTCCCCGTAATCAGATTCACCCGCCCAAAAGGCCCGACAGTCAGGTTCCGCAGGGATCGGAATCTGGTCACGGTGAGTGTGGAAACGGGAAAAGGCATGCCCATGCTGGTCAATAGAACTCCGCACGGAAGCGCACGGTCTCCCCATTCCCTAAAGTCATATTCCGCGCACGTCATCCCGAAAATCCACCCGAATTCGGCTTCGCAGCGGCAAGCGCGCTGCGGGACGAGGGCTTTTGACAGCGGCGCATTGGCCGTTAAAGTAACGCCCCTTTTTGAGACCCCGTTCATTTCCAATACCTCCGTTAAACCGCTTATGAGCACCGAAACCGACACTGTCCCCGTCACCCACCAGCCCTTTCAGGCCGAAGTCCGCCAGCTGTTGGACATCGTCATCAATTCCCTCTATACCGACCGCGAGATTTTTGTCCGCGAGCTGGTGTCGAACGCCGCCGACTCCCTCGAAAAACTGCGCCACCTGCGCCTGACGGAGTCCTCGGTTTTCGAATCTGAAAAGGAGCCGCAGATTGAAATCACCGCCGACGAGGAGGCCAAAACCCTGACCATCACCGATTACGGCATCGGGATGACCCGCGAGGAGCTGATCAAAAACCTCGGCACCATCGCCCACAGCGGCACCAAGGCCTTTCTCCAGAATCTGGAGGCCGGCGCGCAGGCCGCGGGCAATGTGATCGGGCGCTTCGGCGTCGGGTTTTACAGCGTCTTCATGGTGGCGGACAAGGTGGAGGTTCACACCCACTCCTGGCGCGAGGACGGCGAGCCCCTGCTCTGGACCAGCGATGGCCGGGGCGGTTATGACATCGCGGTGGTTCCCGGCCAGCACCGCGGCTGCCGCATCGTCATTCACCTGAAGGAGGAGCACGCCGAATTCGCCACCAAGGGCCGGGTCAAAACCATCCTGGAGCGTTATTCCAACTTCGTGCCCTTCCCGATCCTGCTCGAAGGCGAGCGCGTGAACAACGTGGAGGCTCTCTGGCTGAAGAAGAAAAGCGAGGTCAGCGAGGACCAGTATAACGAATTCTACAAATTCATCGCCCACGCCTGGGACGAGCCCCGTTACCGCCTGCACTTCAGCGCCGACGCGCCCCTGGTGATCAATTCCCTGCTCTTCGTCCCCAACGAAAATCCGGAGCGTTACGGCATGGGCCAGATGGAGCCGGGCGTGGCGCTTTACTGCCGCCGCGTGCTCATCGATCCCAAACCCCGCGGCCTGCTGCCGGACTGGCTGCGCTTCGCCAAAGGCGTGATCGACAGCGATGACCTGCCGCTGAACATCTCCCGCGAGTCCATGCAGGACAGTGCTCTGGTGCAGAAGCTTGGCGACGTCCTCACCAAGCGCCTGATCAAAATGCTGGAGTCCGAGGCCAAGGAGAACGTCGAAAAATACAACGATTTTTACAAAGCCTTCAGCCGCTTCCTCAAGGAAGGCGTGGCCGTGGATGACCGCCACCGCGCGGCGCTTTCGAAGCTCCTGCGCTTCGAGTCCTCCCTGACCGAGCCCGGGGTCCTCACCGGATTTGAGGAATACATCAGCCGCGCCAAGGACGGCCAGAAGGACATTTATTACCTCGTCGCCCCCAGCCGCTCCGCCATTGAGGCCGGGCCGTATCTGGAAGCCTTCAAAGCCCGCGGCCTGGAGGTCATCTACTTCTTCGAGCCCATCGACGAATACGTCGTCTCCTCCCTCACCGAAGTGGAGGAAAAGCGCCTCGTCTCCGCCGCCAGCGATGACCTTGATCTGGGTGAAGCGCCTCCCGCTGAGGGCGAATCTCTCACGGAAAAGCAGACCAAAGCGCTCTGCGAATGGCTCAAGGAAACCCTTGGCGGCAGCGTCGAAAGCGTCCGCGCCGGCTCCCGTCTCGTCAGCAGCCCGGCGGTCGCCCTTCAGCCGGATGGCCAGATGAGCCCGCAGATGCGCGCCATGATGAAGGCCATGAACCAGGACAGCGGCGGTTCCGCCAAGGTCATTCTGGAAATCAACCCCCGCCACGCCCTCATCCGCAAGCTGGCCCTGCGCGAGAAAAAGAACGACGAGCTGGCCCCGCTCATCGCCGAGCAGCTCCGCGACAATGCCCTCATCGCCGCCGGTCTCCTCGACACGCCGACCGCCATGCTCGCCCGCATGGAAAAGGTCCTCGCCGCCGCGCTGTAAGTTCCACCCGCGTCCCTTCAGACAAAAGAACACCCGTCCCGCGGAAGCCGGGCGGGTGTTTTTTGTTTTCAAAGGAGAGCGGATATTCCACCCGCGAGGATCAGCCGCCCCCGCCAAAGCTCACCCGCCGCCACGGCCGTTCTTTGAGATTTTAAACTCATCAAAAGGCCGGCGGAATGACGGCTCTCCTCAGGGTTCAAAGGGCAGCACCTCCACGACAACGGCGGTGAGGTTGTCGCGGCCTGAGCGGGCGAGACCCTCATTGATGAACTGCTGGGCGGGGGTGATGACCGCGTCGGGCGTGCGCAGGATTTCCTCCAGGTGCCGGTCCCAGAGACCGTCGGTGACGCCGTCGGTGACCAGGAGGAAAATATCGCCGGGCTGGCAGGAGACGGCGCCAACCTGCGGGTCCACAAACTGATGTCCCGCGCCGAGGGCTTTGTTGAGCACGTTTTTGCGCGGATGGGTGCGGGCCTCGCGCTCGTTGATTTTCCCCTGCCGCCGGAGCCAGCCGACGTGGGAGTTGTCCTCGCTGATCTGCTTCAGCGCGCCGCCCGCCGGGAGATAATAAAGCCGGCTGTCGCCAATGTGCGCGAAATACATCCAGCCCGGCGCGAACCAGGCCATGGTCAGGGTCGCGCCCATGCCGGCGCATTCCTCGTAGCTTTCCGCCAGCTTGGTCAGGTCGCGGTGAATGGAGGTGATGAGCTCCGGCAGCACGTCATGGTAATCCACGGACATGCCCTGCGCGGCCCGGCGGAAGCTGCGGGGCAGAAGCTGCGTGATTTTATCCACGGCGATGCGGCTGGCGAATTCGCCGGATTTCGCGCCGCCCATGCCGTCGCTGACGGCAAAGACAAAGTCGGCTTCCGACAGCGGGGCGCTGCCGACTTTGCCGAGAAACTGCAGACCGCCGCCGTCGAAATTCAGGGCCAGAAAGGCGTCCTCATTGTTCGGCCGCACCTTGCCGGGATGTGTCAGACCCGACCAGCGCAGGGTGAGCGCGGGTGGAGGAATGTGGCCCAGGAACCAAGGAGGCGTGTTGGGGATGAGGGACTCATCGGACTCGCCCGGAGGAGAGGAGGGAACGTTTTGACTTTGGTGCTGGCTCATCGGGGCTGTGGAAAATGGCTGGGGTCCGGGCAGGGGATTCTGGCTGAAGACCCTGGGGCGGGGAAGCCGATTCTTCGGCACCGGGCAGGATTGCCCGGCGGGACGCCTGTTCCACCCGGCGGCTGCTTCCATTCCTCCTCTGTTCAAGTCCGGCCGCTGACCGCTGACCGCTGACCGCTGACCGCTGACCGCTGACTGCTTCCCTGCTCAACAGTCACGGTCCGGATCCACCCCGCTGGCGGCACTTTGAACGAGGCCCTCGCCGGTTTCGAGGATGGTGGCAAACTCGAAATCAATGAGACAAAACCGCGCCAGCTGCTGACTGTAAGTCACATTCCGCAGAAAAGGATCGCCGTGGCGCACGCCGAAGGTTTCCAGTTCCTCATACAGTTCCAGCATGCGGTTTTCGTCCAGCTGGGTCACGCGGGCACCGCAGTTGCTGGTGACAATGCGCAGGGCTTCAGCATCGCTTTCCAGCAGGCGCGGGACGAAAGGGCAGCCGCGCGTGGCCAGATAGCTCAGGATTTTTGTCTCGTTGGCGAAACGCTCCTCCGCCAAAGGACCGCGGAACGATTTATGAACCCGGCCATCGTAGCCTATGCGCACCGTCGCCCGCGCCGTGTCTTTCACTTGCTGCATATGGCGGCCACTCTGCCGCGCCGGCCGGTGTTTGTCAGTCCGGAAATTTTCGGGTGCCGCCCGCCCCACTAAAATATTCTGTCCGGTCCCGGCCGCGGCGGGTTCTAATGGGAAACGCCTCCCCGCCTCCCCATGTCGAACCGTGCCCCCCTCCTCTCCCCGCCGCCGGACAGCGATGCCGCCCTGCTCACCCGGTATCAGGCCGCGCCCACCGGGGAAACCTTCCGCCTGCTGGCCACCCGGCACCTGCCGCTGATCTGGGCCACCGCGCGCCGGCTGGTGAACGGTGACGGCGCCCTGGCCGAGGACGTGGCGCAGATCGTCCTCACGGATTTCGCCCGCAAAGCGCCGCAGCTCCCGCCCGGCACCATCGCCGCCGGCTGGCTGCACCGGCACACCTGCTTCACCGCCCGCAAGATGGTGCGCACGGAAATCCGCCGCCGCGTCCGCGAGCGCCGCGCCGCCGAACTCCACGGGGACCACGACCTTCATACCGCCATGACCGCTCCCGTCCCTGTCTCCGAACCCGCCTGGCCGGAAGCCGCGCCTTTCCTGGACGCCGCCCTCGACTAGCTCGCCAATACCGACCGCCAAGCCATCCTCCTCCGCTTTTACCAGCGGCAGGACCACCGCTCCATCGGGGCCGCGCTGGGATTTTCCGGGGAAGCCGCCCGCAAACGCGTCGCCCGCGCCCTCGAAAAACTGCGCGCCGTATTCCGCCGCCGGGGCGTGCTGCTCACCGCCGCGCTGCTGGCGCAGTTCCTCACCGACCACGCCACCGCCGCCGTCCCCGCCCATCTGGCCACCACCCTCCCCGGAGCCGCCTGGCGTCAGGCGAACCTCGCCGGGCCGGTCGCCGCCACCGGTCCCGTCACCTCCCTGATCCGCCGGTTTTTCATCCCCGCCTCCGCCGCGCTCCTCATCCTCGCCGGGGGCGTCTGGGCGGTGGCTGAAAGCGGGTGGTTCAGCGGAGGAAAACCCGCTTTCGCCGCAGGCTCCAGCTCCTCCCTGCCCTCCTCCGGCAAACCTGTGGCGGAGGACCCCGCCCTCCTCTTCCGCTGCACCGCCGCCAATCTTCCCGCCAAATTCCTCGCCGTCCGGCTGCTGACCTATGAATCCGGCCCGGCCAGTGACGCCGCCCTTCTCGCCGAAGTCCGCAGCCTAGCCAAAACCGGGGGAACCGTGGAGGATTTTGACATCAGCACCCCTGTCGGAAGGACCGGTAATTTCAAAAAAACCAGGGATTATGAATATTCGCCCGATTGGAGCTGGGATGAGGAGAAGGGCGTGGCGGTGCCCGATTCCGTGGAGACCCGGTTCCTGGGCACCGCCCTGGACATCACGGCCACGGAGCCGGAGGACGGCGGGCTCGAAATCACCTGGCGCTTTCAGACCCAGCCCGCCGAGCCCGAATTCCACGCCTGGCCCCTGTCGCTGGAGAAATCCGGCGGCGACCCGGAGCGCAGCATTCAAATGGCGGACTTCCACGAAACCGGCGCCGAAGGCCGGACTGGAGGGATGATCGAAAACGAGCCCCGGCTGCTGCTCATCCAGCACCTGCCCTCCTCCACACTGCCCGACGCCGCGCCCGGACCGCGCACTCTTCTGCTTTTTGTCACTCTCAATCCCTCCTGATCCGTTATGAAACTTCCCCGGTTCCCCGTCCTCCTTCTGGCTGCCTCCGCGCTGTTTTCTCCGGCGAAAGCGGATGATTCTCCTCCGGCAGGCAAAGGAAACATTCACCTCCAGACCACGACGTTCACCGTCACCGGAACGGCCCTGCCGCTTTCCCTGCTGAACGAACCCGTGTCCGGAGACGAGGCTCTTTTTCTCCGCCTCGCCGCCATGGTTGCCGACGGCGGCGCGGAGCTGGCTTCGGATCAGCATTTGACCATGCCGACGGTCAAGGAGGCGCGCGCTGAGGCGATCAAGGAAATTCCTTACCCTTCCGACTGGACGCCTTTGCCCGATCCCCGGGAAATCATGCCCAAGGAATTCGAGACCACAAATACCGGCATCTCGGTAAATGCCCAGCTCGATTTCCTTCCTGCGGCGCCTCCAAACGCCAGAACCGCCGGGATCTTTGGCAGTCTGTCCATTAAAAGCATCCGCATGGATCACCTCGGTCAGGTGCCGGTGAGCCTGCCGCAAAGCCACGAGGACGGGGCTTTCAATCATCCCCGGTTTCCGACCGAGTCCATCAACGCGGTTTTCCGCACGGCGGATTCGGCTCACCACCTGATCTCGGTCTGCCGTCAGGCCGGGGAAACGGTGCCTGGCAATGATGTCTGGAGCCTTACATTCGCCAAAGCCACCCCCCAGTCCCCCGACGGGAAAACAGCCGCCGCCGCTTCCGGCTCCGCCCTCCGGCTTCAGGCGCTCACGTTCCGGCTTCCGGTGGCGGACGGCCGGGAATTCCTCAAACTCCATGCCGCCGGGAAAGACGGGGAGCTGCTGGCGGTCCTGCTGAAATCCCACGCGGAGAAAAAAGCGGAGCTGACGCATCTCGCCGCCCTGCTGGTGGAGGCGGCCCGCAGTCCGCTTTCCCCGGACGGCGCGTCTGCTCCGGAGGAAACTGAACCGGAAGGGCTGAAAACTCAGGATCCCTTCGCCATTCCCAAGCCCGGACCCCAGGCTGCCGTTTATCAGCCGTTCATGATGGGTAACGGCAGCGGCGGAGACCGCACCGCCAGCGTGGAATGCATGGAGGAATTCCCGTTCGCCACGGAATACACCGACGAGCTGGTGCCCAAATCGTTTGAGAACAAAAACATCGGCCGCAGTTTTCTGGTTTCCGTAGTCCGGCCGATGAACGCTTCAGGAGCGCGGATCGCGGTCAATCTGGAGCATTGGCCGGCTCCCGACATGGTTTCGTGGCCGGAAATGAAGGAGGGCCAGCGCGGTTACCGTACCTGGTGCGCCTCCTTTTCCCAGACCAGCCTCACCGCAACCCTGACCGTGCGTCCGGGCGGCGTGTATTGCCTTGGAGCCATCACGCTGCCGGAGTATTTCAAAGATCAGCGGGCGGACTCTCCGCTGATGGAAATCAGCCTGCTCAAGGTCGCGGGCACGGGCAGCCATCAGAATCCGGCGTTGAAAGGCGTTCCACCGGAGCCGGAATTGGAAGCCGAGGTATTTTCCCTGAACGCCGACGATGCCGCCCGGCTGGAGACGCTGCGGCATTTCCCGGCGGAGACGGAGGCGTTGCTGTCCGAAACCACGGGAAGCGGCCGCACCCACAGCGTCGCTTTCTGCCTGGTGCCCGGGGATGCCCGGTCGAAGCCGGAAATCGTGGCCATGGTCGAAACCGCCGTTCCGCTCGGCGCGGCCTGGACCAAAACCGGCAGGCTGCTGGCAACGGAAATCGAATTCCACAATATCGGCTTCTCGCTGAAGACCGTGAACGGCGAACCGCCGACAAAAGGGGAGACTTTCCTGGGCTTTCAGCATGCCGACAGCACCATCACTCAACCCACGCAGGCGGAACTGAAAAAGGCCGCCGACGGCGACAGAAAGCTGCCCCGGCATCAGCGGGTCGAAATGGAACCGGACCGCCAGCGTTTTATGATCGAATCCAACCTTCCTTTTCCGGCCGTCCCCTTCCAAATCCTCAGCCTCGCCCCCGCCAGAGTGCCCGCCGGGCATCCGGAGGAAGGTCGTTGGCATGCCGCCGTGGTGCGCGGCAAAAATCCGTAAACGCGCATTTCCAACGTTTCAAAGGCGTGAACCGCAGCCGCCGGGGCTGCGGTTCACGCCTTTTTGACAAATGATACCAGTTCCATCCGAAACAGGACCATTTGGAGTGCGGAGGCCAGCCTCCGCTTTCTCCAGCGGGGCCAGCCCCGTGCCCGGCATTCATGAGCTCCGTCCGGGGATTATGCGACGGAGGCAAGTCTCCTTTCTCAAAGCGGGAGCAAGCTCCGCGCACTTCAAATTTCCCGATTTTCCAGTGGCAATGGCATGCGAAACGGCAGGGATTTCCTCGTGAAAACGGCAATTTAAGGGCACAAAAAAAGCGCAGCCGCCGGGACGGATGCGCTTTTTTGGAAAGAGGGAAAGCCCGGCCAACGCGGCCCCAAGGGCGGACTAGGCGCTGGCGTGCTCCTCGACGTATTTCACGACGTCGCCCACGCTCTGGAGTTTTTCGGCTTCCTCATCGGGCACCTCAATGGAGAATTCCTCCTCAAAGGCCATCACGAGTTCCACGGTGTCCAGCGAGTCCGCACCGAGGTCCTCGATGAAACGGGCGGAGGTGACGACCTGCTCCGCGTTCACGCCGAGCTGATCGACGATGATGTCGCGGACTTTATCTTCGACGGATTTTTCTGACATAAATTCCTGGGATGTATAAATGGGACGGTTGACTTGGGGGTCCCATTATCAGGACGGACTCCGATTGCAACAGAAAACAAAAACGGGCGGGAACGGCGGGCTCAGGAGCCCCCGGCGGGAGTGCGGGATTCACCGGCCGGGACAGCGGGTTCCTCCCTGACGGCAGGGTCTTCAGCGACGGGCGAGGATTCCGTTGGAACCGCTTCCGGCTCAGCAGGCGGGCGCTCAATATCAATCAGTTCGCCCTGGAAGTTCGCCATCAGGCGGTCAAAAACCTTTCCCGCGTCGTCAAAAACAAGGTCGTCGATGGTGGCTTTTTTAAGCCCGGCCTCACTTTTCCACCAGACGTAGGCCAGCGCCTTGTTGTCCCACTTCCGCTTGTCCACCTTCTCCACATTGGCAAAGGGAATCCGGACCTTGTCCGGCGTGGTGAAGCTTTCATGATCCGCCCGCAGCGTGCGGTTTTTATTCCGCAGAAAAGCCCCCAGCATCAGCAGGCCGCCAATGCCGGTCGCGATGGACCAGATCAGCTGCTCCTTCAGTTTGTACTGGTGCTTCCCCTCGGTCTCCTCCTTGGGGGATTCCGGCCAGCCCTTCTGCTTGGCGAGATCGTAATACCCCTTGGGATCGTTGCCCTCGATTGCGAGCTTCTGGTAGGACGCCCAGTATTCCAGATACCGCAGGCGCTCCTTGGGGTAGCCGATTTTCCAGTCGTAGGCGAAATACGCGCTGAAACCCAGCAGCATGGCCACCATGAGCAGGCGCCGGCGGCTGTACCATGGCGTCGTGTGGCAGATGATTTCCCCGGACTCTGTGATCATGCGTCGGTCAGGAAACAGGACACTCCGCGCCTTGTCAACCTCCGGGGGTGCCCGGAGCGGGCGTTTTTTCCCCGATTTTGTAAAGATGGGTTTTGGTGCGCAGATACAGCTCCTTCCCCACCGCCACCGGGCAGGCGAGGATGCCGGCCGCCAAAGTGTTGCGGGAGAGGAGCTTGTATTCACGGCCCGGCTCGACCACGGCGGTGTCCCCGCGCTCATTGCAGAAATACACGTGGCCGTCCGCAAAAGTCGGCGACGCGCTGCAGGCCCCGGCGGTGCGCTCGCTGAAAAGCAGTTCACCGTTCTTCGGATCCACCGCGCTGATGAATCCGTTGTCCGCCATCACATAAATCAGCCCGCCCGCCGCCACCGGCGAGGACCGGGTGGGGATATACTTGGTCTGTTCCCACACCAGCTTGTCCGTGATGTCGCCCGCCGTCTCCGGCGTGATGCGGTAGGCGTGGAGCACCGCTTTGCCATGGCCCGTGTTCAGGACCAGCAGGCCGTCGATCCAGATGGGCTGGCTGGCATTGGAGAATCCCTTGTAGCGCGCGCGCCAGAGTTCCCTGCCCGTGTCCGGATCGTAGCCCACCGTGGCCCGGGAACCGGTGCTCACGATCTGCGGTTTGCCGCCGACCTCAATGGGAATGGGCGTGCTGTAGGCCTTGCGGTAGTCGCCTTCGGAGGTCGGTTTGCCACCGGCGTCGAGATCGTCGAACTCCGTGTTGCGGTCCGTCCGCCACACCGTTTTGCCGGTCGCCTTCTCCAGAGCCACAAGATACTGGACGTCAACGCCGTCCATGGTCAGAACAATGGTGTCCCGCCACGGAAAAACCGACGATCCCGGCCCCCGGTAATGCCGGCAGGGCAAGTCCGTGCGCCGCCAGATTTCCTTGAAGGTGGCGGTGTCCAGGCAGGCGGTCCCGTAGCTGCCGAAATGCGCGAAAACCCGGCCCTCCTCCAGAACCCCGGTGCAGGAGGCATAGGAATTCAGGTCGTTGCCCAGCGGTTCCGGAGCCTCGCTGGTGAACAGTTTGGCCTCATGTTTCACCGCTCCGGTGGCGCGGTCGTAACAGTGGACAAAAAATTCCCGCCCGTCCTCGGTGGCGGAGGTCAGCCAGACCTGATCCCCCAGCACCAGCGGCGTGGACCAGCCCTTGTGCGGCACCGGCACTTTCCAGAGAACGTTTTTCTCCTCCGACCAGGAAACCGGAAGTCCTTTGGCGTCAGCCAGTCCGGTGGCATGAGGGCCGCGGAACTGGGGCCAGCCGCGTTCCTTGCCCTCCTCCGCCGGGGCGGACAAAGCGGACAGCCACCCGGAGGCGGCGAGAAAAATGACGGCGGGGATTCGGAGGCGGCGGGACAGTCGCATGGCGGTGGGAAATTCTCCCGGAAGCGGACCGGGCGGATTCCGCCAATCCATAGGCGGTCCGCGCAAATTCAGCGATCCTATTCCAGGAATTCTTCACCAACGCGCCGCGCGGGCTCTGTCTTGCGCCGGTTTCACGGGATTGGCCAAATGACAGATTCAGCCCGTTTTATGACATGAAATGTCTAAATATTGTATCCTCAGCGATTGACGCCACTACAGGTAGTCTCTACAATACAAAAACATTCCCGCTGATGCGTTGCCCTAAATGCCAGAATCTGGAGGATAAAGTGATCGACTCCCGCATTTCCCGGGACGGTGACTCCATCCGCCGGCGGCGCGAGTGCCTGCAGTGCGGAGGACGGTTCACCACTTATGAACATGTGGAGCAGGCCGACCTTCTGGTGGTGAAACGGAACGGGGCCCGGGAGCCTTTTGACCGCGAAAAACTCTTCCGCAGTTTTGTCAAAGCCTGCGAAAAACGCCCCGTCGGCCATGAGACCCTGCGCCGGGCGACCGGGGAAATCGCCGCCGAGCTGGAAGCCGGCGGCCACCGCGAAATTGAGTCCCGGGTCCTTGGCCTCAAGGTCATGGACAAGCTGCACAGCGTTGATCCTGTAGCCTATGTCCGCTACGCCAGTGTTTACCGGGAGTTCCAGGATGTGGGCGCTTTCATCGACGAGATTGAATCCATGGAGCACCGCGTGCCCGCCAGCATCACGCATCCCGAGCTTTTTCCCAAACGGTGATCCCGCCCGTCCGCCCTGTTATTATCCGCTCCTCCGCATGGATTTTCCCGGAGCTTTCCCCCCGATCCTCCCATGATCGCTCTCGCCGCACAACTGCCG
The DNA here is from genome assembly GCA_040386695.1 of Verrucomicrobiota bacterium. Taxonomy (GTDB): domain Bacteria; phylum Verrucomicrobiota; class Verrucomicrobiia; order Verrucomicrobiales; family V1-33; genus CAIZWU01. Next base: position 10,259 of record JAZKFB010000066.1, on the reverse strand, counting down.
CTCCTCCGCGTGGGCCGCTATGAGGTCACCACCTACGGCCAGGACTGGCTGGAGGAAAACATCCGCCGCGCCGCCCGTGCCGCCGGGGAGGGCGAATGGCTTTTCACGGAGGACATTGTCAGCAGCCTGCTGGTTTATCTCCGCGAACGCTTTGCAGGATCCGCCATCACCCTGGAGGAGCTTTCGGGGAAAATCCGCGCCATTCTCGAAAAAATCGGCTTCGGCGACATCGGCCAATGCGTGAAACTCACGCCGCCCGCCCTCAGCCTGTCCCTCGACGATCTTGCCCGCGAGGCCGGGGAAGGTTTTGAACTGCGCTTTTTCCAGCTCCTCGACGCCCGCGTCAGTGAACTCGCCGCGCTCCATGCGCCCTCCGTCGCCCTGACCGCCTCCCGCGAGGGCGTCAAACGCCTCTGCGCCGCCAAAACCTGGAATCAGAGCTGCCGCGCCCTGGAAAAGGAAATCGCCCTGTTTCTCCGCATCCGCCTGCCCTCCAACGGCTTCTGTCACTTCGAAATGGCGGCGTGAGCGGAGACGTTGAAACAGAAGGAAGCAAAGGGAGCAAAGTTTTTGAGGAAAAAAGCGTATCCCACAGCCGGGAGCACGCCGCTTTATCGGATGCCGTCAGTCCGCCATCAGAACTCCTCCCCGCCCTTTGCTTCCTTCGCTTCCTTCTGTTCAAATCGCACCCTTTCCTTTCCGCTCAATCCCTGCCCTCCCATGACGATCTTCGAACGCATCATCGCCCGCGAAATCCCCGCTGACATCGTTTTTGAGAATGACGACGCCATCGCCTTCCGCGATTTGAACCCTCAGGCGCCCATTCATGTGCTGGTGGTGCCCAAAAAAGTCATTCCCCGCGTCGGCGAGGCCCAGCCGGAGGATCAGGCCCAACTCGGAGCCCTGCTGCTGGCCGCCGGGGAAACCGCCCGGAAACTGGGCGTCTGCTCCACCGACAGCGGTTTCCGCCTCGCCATCAACCACGGCCGGGACGCGGGCGAGACCGTGCCGCATCTTCACGTTCACCTCCTCGCCGGCCGCGATCTTCAGTGGCCGCCGGGCTGATGCCGGACGGGGCGAAATCCCATCAGCCCGTTCCGCAAACCCGGAAGCGCGCCATGCCCGCATCCGGCAATTACCTACGAATGAGGAATGGACGGCTTGGTTTTGCGAAATAAATTGAGAATTTCATTTTGTAATTTTATGAAACTCCTGCCCGCCCTGCTCTTTTCCGCCCTCCTTCCTTTCGCCGCCCGGGCGGAGACGAAGGTCAATATCAGCCAGTTCACGCTGGGGAAAACCATCTCCGGCACGGAGGTCACGGCGGAAACTGTGAAAGGGAAGCCGGTGCTCATCGAGTTCTGGGGCATCAACTGCGCTCCCTGCCTCGCGCACATGCCCATGTTCAATGCCCTGTCAAAACGCTACGATTCCAAAGGCCTGGTGGTCATCGGCGCTCATTCCCAGTCGGCCACGGATGCGGAGATTCTGGAAAAAGTGAAGTCCACCAAGGTCAAATTTCCGGTGACCACCGGCACTCATGGCCCCGTGCAGTTCAACGGCATCCCGCACAGTCTGATCTTCGGCGCGGACGGCGTGATGCTTTTCCAGGGTTCCCCGGATGACAAGGAGTTCGACCGCGCCCTGCGGCTGGCCATAAAGGATGCGCCCCCGTCCGCAGCCCCGGAAACCGGCAAAGCCAAGCCCGTCACCTCCGCCCTCAGCTCAGGCCCGCTGGTTCCGGAGCGCACCTGGACCAATACGGACGGCAAACCGCTGGCGGCGGCGCTGCTGAGCGTGACCGGCGGACAGGGCAAATTCCGGCGCCGGGACGGCTCCATTTTCAGCTACGCCATCGAAAAGCTCTCCAGCGCCGACCAGGAAATCATCGCCGGCGCCAGCGCGCCCAAAACCGGCAAAAATGCCAAAGCGGAACAGCCCTGACCGAGTCTGAGCCTGATTCCGGTTGCGATTCTGAATTTCAACAGGCCTCCACGCTGGAAGCGGCAGCAAAAATCCCGGCCCCGCGCATCCGCGCGGCAGCCGGGATTTTCAGTTTAAATCCTTCGCCAGATGTCCAGACGGACAGCCTGAAATCAATCAATACACGTCGCGGCGGTAGCGCTTGGTTTTGCGCAGCTCCTCAATGTATTCCACCGCCTCCTCGCGGGTCTTGCCTCCGGCTTTCTCCACCACCGTGTGCAGGGCGTCGTCCACATCGGCGGCCATGCGGCTGGCGTCGCCGCAGACGTAGAAAATCGCGCCCTCCTCCAGCCATTTCCACAATTCCCCGGCCGCTTCGACCATTTTGTGCTGCACGTAGATTTTCTTCTCCTGATCCCGGCTGAAGGCGGTGTCCAGGCGGGTAAGAACGCCCTTTTTCAGGTATTCATCCCATTCCTCCGCATAGAAAAAATCCGTTTTGGCGCTGATTTCCCCGAAGAAAAGCCAGGCTTTGCCCTTCGCATGCGTCACCTCGCGCTCCTGCAGAAACGCCCGGAACGGCGCGATGCCCGTGCCGGGACCGCACATGATGATCGGAGTGTGGTCGTCCGGGGACGGCAGGCGGAATCCTTTGCCCGCATTGATGAATGTCGGAATCACCGTCTCATTCAGAATCGTGCGCTCCGCCAGAAAAGTGGAGGCCACGCCTTTCCGGTCGCGGCCGAAGGTGTGATACCGGACCGTGGCCACCGTCAGGTGGACGGAATCCGGATTCGCCTTGAGGCTGGAACTGATGGAATAAAGTCTGATCAGCAGGCGCTTGCAGAAACTGACAAATTCCTGCGGCTGGAACTTGGCATCCGGAAACTCGTGCAGGAAATCGATCAGTTCCCGGCCTTTCAGGTGCTCGGTCAACTGGTCCTTGCGGGCGGGGTCGAGGAGTTTCGCCAGTTCCGGAGCATTGCCGGAACGCTCAATGATGGCATTGAGGAATTTTTTGTCCGGAGTCGCCAGATTGCAGGACGAGGTGAGGGCTTCGCGGAACGTCATCTCGCGCTGGGCCGCATCCTTCACCGGCTCGTCGCCGGTCGCCCCCAGCGCGGTCAGCACATCATTCACCAGCTCCGGGCAGTTTGTCGGCAGCACCGCCAGGGAATCTCCGGGCTCATACGTCATCCCGCTGCCCCGCAGATCGATTTCAAAATGCCGGGTGTCCTTGGGGGAACCCTCGGCGGACAGCTTCACGGCCCGTTTCATCCGCGCCTGACAGGGATTCTTGAGATTGAAAACCGGGGCAGTGTGGGGAGTGTCGCTCATAGAAAAAACAGGACGGGGAGGAGGTGAGGGTAAGGTGGCGGCCGGGCCGGCAAAAACAGGCCGGATCCCGCAGGGTGGCCCGGGGAAACAACAGACGCGTCCCGTGCCGGCCGGAGGACGCGCCGCCTGCCGGACGCGAAGGTCCGGGCAGGAGTGACAGAGCACACCTCATGCCCCCCCGCCACTGGAAAATGCGTGGTTTTCCCCTGTGAACGGCAAGCCGGACTTCTCACGACGGAAAACACCGCCCCTCATTTCCGACTGCAAAACCGGTCACAGTCCACCAGATCCAGGAAGGGATTTTCCATCATCCGCAAAATCGGCTTGCATTCCCCTCCGCCTCCCATTAGATCGCCAAACGGTCAGCGCCTCCCCATGCTGCGACCGTTTTCGGGCAGGTTCCAGAGTGGCCAAATGGGGCAGACTGTAAATCTGCTGGTTTTACCTTCGCTGGTTCGAATCCAGCCCTGCCCACCACCTTCTTTTTCAACGAGTCACGGGGATCAAGTCCTCACAAAATCCGCCTGCGGGATTTTTTATCCGGACACTTCATGGACGTTTTTCCACGGTCCATGCTTCTCCAGTCTTCAGTGGACAACGGCCCCGGCGGCATCCTCCGATCCATCATTTACCGGCTTCCGGCGCAGCCAGGGAAGGATTTCGGGCGGTCGGAGCCCCATATCGCCAAAATGAGGCCGTCGTGCTGATATCACCCGCTTCATAAGGCTGCGGATTACGCTCATGCGTAATGACCGGAATTCATGCTATTTCAGTAATGCCGCCTGAAACATGAATTCCATTTCACAGACCATACGACAGCCCTCCTGGGGAATGACACAGGCTATGGACTCCAACGAGTTCCGCCAGAGAGTGCGCGGCTTCATTCCCCATGCCCGGGATACGACCATCACGACAGCGGCCAGGGAGGTCTCCACGCTTTACGGATGGACGGGCAGCAGGGACCTTTTCCTGCTTAACGTGGTCCAGTGGCTGAGGAGCAACGGATGCTGACAAGCAGAAATATTCTCTGCCTGTTGTCATATGGGAAAAGGGTGGCTTGGGAGCGGTCCCGTCCCACAATCGCGCATGTGCATCCACCGCGCCTCACGGTGTTATGGCGGCGCTTCCCTGACGCGGTAGTAATAACGCGTCTCACCGGCGGGCAGCGCGGCGGGGGAGGTGTAGGTGGTGGTGGCGCCGCCGCCGGAGGCCATGGCGGGAACGATGGTTACCCAGGCGCTGAGATCGGCCGACCGCTGCACCTGGTAGGTTTTCCCGGGAACGGAGGTCCACGTGAAGCTGAACACCCGGCTGGCAGGGAAGCTGACGCGGATGATTTCAATGGGAACAGCGGGCGGCGGCATGGGTCCGAGCCGCAGCCCGTCCGTATCGGCCGGCGAGGTGGCGGTGGTTCCGCTGGTGGTGGTGATCAGATGGTATTGCTGCTCCGGCGCGGCGGCGAAGATTTCAAAATAAGCACTGCCCTGACCTTCAAACCACAGCGCCCGGACCGGGTAATCGCCGGCGGGCAGCAGGATTTCGCCGATAGTGCGGGTGTTGCCGCCGCCGGCATTGAGCTGGATGCGGCCTTTGGGCGTGCCGTCCGTGGAATCGCCGATGGTGCCGCCCAGCATGGCATTGCCCACCAGACGGTTGAACTCCACCGGGACGGGAGGGTTCAGGAATTCGAAAAATCCGCCATCATCCCCCTGCCAGCCGATGGAGTAATACCCGTCCGCCGGCACGCGGAGAGTGGCCTCCATGCGGGTGGCGAAATAGTTGTCGTCCGCCGCCGTCCCCGTGTTGTTCCAGGGAATGGGAGCGTCGTTCACCATATTTCCCGGACCGCCGAAGCCGGGATCGTTGAAGTTGATCATGTTATAGTGGCCGGTGATCAGCCCGTTGGTTCCCGCCGGCTGATCCAGCCAGGCCGTGGCTCCGGCGATGCCGCCCGATCCGGCGTAGGCGGTGGCCTGCGGCCTGGTCTGCCGCACCGTCCAGGGGGAAATGACCCCGAGGCGGGGGAAAATGTCCTGCGACTGATGCCCCACCAGACGCCAGGCGGCACCGGGACCGGCATCGCCCAGATTGGCGGTGCCGATCAGAGCGGTGTCCGCGGTGCCGATGAGATTTCCGGCGGCGGCATACACTTCGAACTGGGTGTCCCGCTGGTCCTGAAAAGTGATGAAATCCACCTCGTGGCTGCCCTGATTCAAAAAAATCACCCCGCCGCCCCGGAAGTCGTTCACCGCGCCGGGGGCACCGGTGACATTGTGAATCAGCGTGGACGGATCCGCCGGGTCGATGCCCGCGCTGCTCCGGTCCAGCCAAGTCTGATTTTTAAACCGCAGCGCCCAGCCATCGGCGGACCGGACAAAGAACGTGTACAGTCCGGCGGCGGGAACGATCACGGCGGCGCGGGCGCGGATGGCGAGATTGGCGTTATTTTCCGCATCAATGCCGGGAAGCTCCAGGTCGCCGCCGAATATGCCGCCGGTGCCGGGGCTGGCGGCCACGATATGATTCAGCACCGGAACCGTGTCCCGGTGATTCACCCCGGTGCCGTTCTGAAGCGCGGCCACGGCGGTGGCCACGCTGTTGACCGAAGCCGCCGCCGGCTCCAGCACCTGAAGCCCCCACGCGTCCTTCCGGCCATCGGTGCCGCCCGGAAGCGTGGCCGGCAGAACGGGGGTGTAGGCACTGGTTTCGCCGATCAGTTTCCACTCCGTGGAATCGGCATCGGAGGCGAGAATCCCCGGGGCGAAATAGATTTCCGCGCCCGCTCCGCCGGTGCCCTCATAATGCAGAAACTCCAGCGCGTAGCGCCCGGCGGCGGGGAAATTGATCACCGCCCGGGCATTGGTGTCCGACGACGGCATCCAGAAAAGTGTGGAGGGATCCAGCGGATCCACAAATCCGTTGCCGGTGGCGGAAACGGTGGTGGCGGTGTAACTGATCACCCGGCCGGCCCATTTCTGGCCCGTCACGCGGAGCGCGAAATTGTCATCCGCGCGCACGCAGATCGTGCAGGGACCGGCGGCGGGCACCTGGAAGTCCGTTTTGGCTGCCACCACAAACTGGTTGTCATCGGCACCGGTGTTGCCGGGAAGAGGAAAGTCGCCGGCGAAACGGAAACGGTTTCCGGCATTGTTGGGATCATTGTAATTGATGACGGGAAACTCCTCCTCCACCGGACTGGCCGCTGACTGGATGGCGGCGACGGCGTCAGGAATGCCGGTGATCACGGCGGCGCTGGCGGCGGCGCGCGTGCCCCACTTCCGGCCGGTGCCCGCCGGCCCGGAAAGCACGCCGACGGGCGGAAGCTGCGGAGCGCCGGGCGGAGTCCCGCCCATCAGCCTCCATTCGCCGGTGTCCCAGTCGTTGAGAGCCTCGACGGGAGCCCAGGAGACTTCCTGAAAACTGCCGCCGGTGCCGTCAAAACCGACATATTCCACATCATAAACCCCGGTGTCGGAAACAGAGAAAACCCCGCGGGTGCTGGAGTCGCTGGTGCCGTAAACGAAATAAATCGCCGAGCCGTCGCTCTGATCAATGCCGCCCAGACCGCCGATTTTGCTGAAAACCGCCCGGCCGCCGCCGCTGCCGGTGAGGCGCAGGTAGAATCCGTCGTCGCTGTGCACATTGATGGTATAGGTTGTCCCGGCCTCGCAGTGGATCCGCGTGCGTCCATTCACCAGATAATGGTCATCATCCACGCCGGCGGTGTCGTTCGCCAGCGGCTGGCGCGGCCAGAACAGGCCGTAAGTGGAGCGCCCGGTGGTGAAGGAGGGCGGATTGCTGTCCGTGCAGCTCAGCACCGGCAGGGTCACCTCCTGGGTGAAGGCGGTGGGCGGCGGCGTGTTCACATAGGCCAGCGCCGCCGTGATGTTGTTGAGCGTGAGGGGCTTGCTGCTGAAAACGGTTCCCTTCACATTCCACTGCCCCGTGCTCACGGTCCCCGTGAACCCGCGGACGCCGCTGAGCATGGGCGCAAGCTGCGCCGCCCCGCCGACCGGAGCGGCCATTTCCGTGTTCCACTCCACGACATAACGGCGGAGAGTGGCCGCCATGGAGCCGTTGGTGTCATTCCAATGTCCGGTTCCGGTCACCTCGATCACATCCTCCAGACCGCCGGTGTCGCCCGGTTCCGCCATGGCGAAGAAAGGACGGCGGGGAAAATGATGATACGTCAGGTGCTGTTGGCCAGAGGTTTCATCCGCCCATTTCCAGCCCGTCAGCGGATCCGCGCCCTGCCCGTCACCCCCCAGGGAAACGCGGTCGGTCCCGCCGGTCCAGTAGCCGATGGTGTTCAGGCCGCCGAACGCCATGGCCTGGTAAACAAAGTGGTGCTCGGCCTCGGTGTTCAGGGAAACCAGATGCCCCGTCAGCGCGCCATACGCGGCGGCGGAAACTCCGGAAAGCCCCGTGGACTTCGCGGTGGCCGCCCTGGCCGCCGCCCGCGCGCTGTCCCAGCTCTCGCCGTGCATCACGATCCGGTAAAGATTCCAAGTTCCCCCCGCCCCGTAAGGACCGGTGTAATAAACGGGATACGGCGCCGCGCCCGGCACCGGGCCCGGCGCCCGCAGTTCCCATTCAATCACATAGCGCCTGGCTCCGGTGATATTGGCGTCGTTCCAGGACCCGTCCACCCGCATCTCCACGCCATCCTCCACACCGCCGGAATTGTTCGGTTCCCCCGGAGCCCACGGCGCAAAATCCCCGGAATCCAGCTGATCCTCCGCATCCGCCCACCGCCAGCCGGTGCGCGCCGCACCTTTTTCCCCGGGGCCGTCAGGAGCGTCCAGATCGTTCAGGCCCAGCCAGATATTGGAATTTCCCGCTCCCGGGGTCAGAGCGGTGACCGCCGCGATGAACGTGTTCTCATCCTGCGATCCGATCTGCACCAGGTGCCCCGTCACCGTGCTGGTCATGCCCGGAAGCCCGGTGGAGGCGGCCGTTTTGTTCCTCGCCGCCGTGCGGGCGTTCGGATAGGTGGCCGGGACGGTGACCACCTGATAGAGATTCCACGCGCCGCCGGGTCCGTAAGGGCCGGTGAAAAACTGCGCCTCCGCCGTCACCGCCGTCAACCCGAGGACAATCGCGGCGGCGGTCCCTTTCCGGACAAAATGATGGAAAATCATGAGGGGGGATGCTGCGGGTGACCGGGCGGCGGCTCCTCCGTCGATGGGGATTCTGGAAGTTTTCCGGCCCGGACCAACTGTTTTAACCGACGGGCGAACAGTTGGTCAATTTCTTTTAAATTCCATTCTTATGCGGGGAAAGATGAAAATCCGTCTGATTTTGAGGTCTTTTTTCCGCCATGAAACCCCCTTCACCCGGCGGTCCGCTTCCTCAACTCCCGGTTTGACTCCCCGTGATGAGCCATTAAAGTCGCGCTCTCCCGGACCGGACGTTTCGGGCGCCCTTTTTCTTTCGCCCATCCGGCGGCGGCGCTTTTTTCCGATCCATTTCTCACCCACCACAAATCCGTTAAATAACCCACATGGCCACCAAGACCAAGCAAGCAGCCCCGGCGAAAAAAGCCGCAGGGAAATCCGTCAAATACGTTTACACCTGGGGTGACAGCAAAGCGGACGGCGACGGCTCCATGAAAGCCCTGCTCGGCGGCAAAGGCGCGAACCTCGCGGAAATGACCCGCATCGCGCTCCCCGTGCCTCCTGGCTTCACGATCACCACGGAAGTCTGCACCTATTATTACGCCAACAAGCAGACCTATCCCGCCTCCCTCCAGGCGCAGATGGAAGCCGGCGTGAAGAACATGGAAAAAATCATGGGCTGCAAGTTCGGCGACGCCAAGGGCATGCCGCTCCTCGTGGCCGTGCGCTCCGGCGCCCGCGACTCCATGCCCGGCATGATGGACACCATTCTGAACCTCGGTCTGAATGACCAGACCGTTCTTTCCCTCGCCGCCGCCACCAAAAACGAGCGCTTCGCCTGGGACTGTTACCGCCGCTTCATCCAGATGTACGGCGACGTCGTCCTCGGCGTGCAGAAGCTGGAAGGTGAGGACCACGAACCCTTTGAAGTGGTCATCGAAGGCTTCAAACACGAGAAATACCACCGCGACATCGTCGACTCCGACCTCACCGCCGCCGACCAGCAGGAACTGGTTTCCCGATTCAAATCCCTCGTCAAGGAGCGCACGGGCAAAGTTTTCCCCAACGATCCTTGGGATCAGCTCCGCGGCGCCGCCGGTGCCGTGTTCGGCTCCTGGATGAACGACCGCGCGATCGTTTACCGCCGCAAATACAACATCCCCGCCGAGTGGGGCACCGCCGTCAACGTGCAGGCCATGGTCTATGGCAACACCGGCGACACCTCCGGCTCCGGCGTGGCCTTCACCCGCAACCCCGCCAACGGCGTCAACGAATTCTACGGTGAATTCCTCATCAACGCCCAGGGCGAGGACGTCGTCGCCGGCGTGCGCACCCCCGAGCCCGTCAGCAAGCTGAAGGCCGCCATGCCCAAGCCTTTCGCGGAACTCATGAAGGTCCGCGCCACCCTGGAGAAGCACTTCAAGGACGTGCAGGACATCGAGTTCACCGTGCAGGAAGGCAAGCTCTTCATGCTCCAGACCCGCAACGGCAAGCGCACCGCCGCCGCCGCTCTGAAGTTCGCCGCCGACATGGTCAAGGAAAAGCTCATCGACTGGGAAACCGCCATCCTGCGCAACCCCGCCGACCAGCTCGACCAGCTGCTGGCCCCCATCTTCGATGTCGCCGACGTGAAGAAAGCCAAAGCCATCGCCACCGGCCTTCCCGCCGGTCCCGGCGCCGCCTCCGGCAAGATCTACCTCAACGCCGACCGCGCCGCCGCCGCTGAGGCCAAAGGCGAGAAGGTTCTCCTCGTCCGCAACGAAACCTCCCCGGAAGATCTGCGCGGCATGATCGCCGCTGAAGGCATTCTGACCGCCAAAGGCGGGGTTTCCTCCCACGCCGCCCTCGTCGCCCGCCAGATGGGCAAGGTCTGCGTCTGCG
>JAZKFB010000065.1:0-42453 GCA_040386695.1 Verrucomicrobiota bacterium | reverse complement strand
CCCGGGGCTTCCGCAATGTCGCCAATTACCGGATCAGAATTCTGTTTTTCTGCGGCAAACTGGACTTCCGCCATTAGCGGCCCTGTCGGAAGTGCGGATGCCTCAACCACTAAATTCCTCGAAGAGCCCAAAAATGCAGACTAATTCCTGCAGCAGACCCACGAATCCTGAGGATTCCGGCATGGATTCGGGATATTAGTCTGCAAAAATGAAGAAAAACTCCGTTTAAGGTGCATTAGTTTGCAGGAATTGAGGCTTGCGGAAAAACAGCAAAAAATGAATAATAATGTTCAAAAATCAACATTTTCCATGAAATTTGAGGAAAGGCTGAGAAGGATTGGTCGCACGCGTCCCCAGGAAGCTGTTTTGTTTAAGCCGCCAGAATTCTGAGAAGCTGTTTGGCTAAAATTTCCTGATTTGCCTGAGCGATTATGCTGCGGGATGAATTATGCGGGTGATCTCAACGATGCGCAGCGGGCTTTGATTGAGGAATGCGCCGCCCGCCCCGAGCCGCGGGGGAGCCGCGCGCCGTCATTCCATGAGGGAAATCATCAACGCCATCCTTCACGTCGGCAAAACGGGCTGCCAGTGGCGTCAGCTTCCCGTGAATTCCGCGCCGTGGCCGGCCGTTTAGGACCATTGCCGGCGGATGCGGCCAGGGGCGCGTGGGCGGGAATGATGCTGCGGCTCAGCGCAAAGGTCCGCGCGAAGAAAAAGGACGCGCTCCCGGCCCCTCATGCCTGATTATCGATTTCCCGAACCACCGGCAGCGGTTCCCCGCTGCCGGTGGTTCGGGCCAAGTAAAGGCGCATTGAGAACCAATGGCCGGTCCTTCAAACACCCGGGTCACTCGTTGGGAGGGACCGGTTTGGAGGTCTCCGATGCCGTGCCCGGAGGCGGAGTGTTTGTTGCCGTGCCGCTGCCGGGGCGGGTGGGGGTGCCGGTTTTTTCGATGTGGCTGGCGCTTTGCCAGGCGGCGAGGATTTCGGGCTGGGTTTTGTAAAAGCGGCGGAAGATGGTGGTGAGGGTGTGGACGGCGGCGAGGCCGTTGCGGAGGAGGCCGGGGATGGCGGCGGTGGCACCGACTTTTTCGCCGCGGGTGCCGCCCTGATCGGCCTCGCTATGTTCGAAATCCTTGACGAGGGTTTCGAGATCCCCTGCGGCGTCGAGCGACCAGCCGTGGCTGTGGAAGGCGGGGTTGAGGTTGAGTTCGCGGATGGCGGCCACCATGGTGCGGGTGGTGGTGACGAGGTTGGAGTCGCTGTGACTCTCCGGCATGCGGAAATGGGCGAGGAGGGAGGAGTCGCCGCCGCGGTTGACGATGGAGACGGCGGTTTGCACGGCGTCGGAAAGATCGTCCTCCAGCTGGTCCCGGAGTTTGGCCTGCTGGCCGGTGCGGTGGTGGAAATGGCTGCCGGTCTGGGTGGTTTTTTTGACGCCCAGCGTTTTGAGGATGCCGTCGAGATGGGTGAGGGTGGTGTCGAAGGTCTCATCCACCGGCAGAGCCGGGTCGTGAGTGAAATCCGGGCGGCGGCCTTCGGCATAATCAAAGGCGTGAAGCAGGGCGGTGGCGGTCTGACGCTGGGTCATGGCGGGAAGTCGGGTTGGGTGGTGCTGTTTTAGGTTGTTCCGGAGTGGGAGAGGGCGGCGGCGTGGGCTCAGGAGGAATGTCCGCCCAAAGCCTGACTTGAGGGTCTCATCAGGATTTCCGGAACGCCGCAGCCTGACTAACATAGCATCACAGGCGGAATCAAAGAACGCCCGGAAAGGATACGTTCTTTTGTATGGATATCTCAAATCCTCCTTCCCGCTTTGCTTCCTTTGCCTCCTCCGGATGATCACTGTTCCTCAAAAACGGTTCTTCCTCCGATTAGAATCCCGTTCATTCACCGTCCGGGAAGAAGCTTGCACCCGCCAGGGCCAGCCTTGCGCACGCCAGGGCCAGCCTTGCACGCGCCAGGGCCGGCCTTGCACGCGCCAGGACCAGCCTTGCACGCGCCAGGGCCGGCCTTGCACGCGCCAGGGCCGGCCTTGCACCCACCAGGACCGGCCTTGCACGCACCAGGGCCAGCCTTGCACGCGCCAGGAGGCCGGGCGGACCTCCCTGTCGAGGACAGCCGGATCCTGGCTCCTGCCTCGCGCACTTCCAGCTATTGCATGATGAAGCGGCTGGCTAATGTCCCCCCGTCCCGGATGCCCCATGAAGGGCTATCCTCCCGCCGTTTCCCGGCCCGGCAAACCAACGGCCGGGATGGGAACCCCTGAAACTAGAAATCTGAAAACTGAAACCTTCCCTCCATGATCCCCACCGGCATCATCACTGTCAGCGACCGCGCCTCCGCCAATGTTTATCAGGATCTTGGCGGCCCGGCCGTCCGCGCCGCCGTCGCGGAGCGTGGCTGGCAGACCATCGCGGAAGCGCTCGTCCCTGACGATCTGGAAAAAATCGCCCAGGCCGTCAAATCGTTCGCCAAACAGGGCTGTCAGCTGGTCCTGACCACCGGCGGCACCGGCATTGGCCCCCGCGATGTCACCCCGGAGGCCATCCGCTCCGTCTCCCGGCTGGAAATTCCGGGTTTCGGCGAGTCCATGCGCATGCAGTCCCTGGCCCTGACCCCCAACGCCATCCTCTCGCGCTCCCTCGCGGCCATCGTCGGCGACAGCCTCGTTATCGCCCTGCCCGGCAAACCCCAGGGAGCTGTCGATTGCCTCGGCTTCGTCGCCGAAGCCATCCCCCACACCGTCAAAATCCTTCAGAAGGAGCCGACCAGCTGCTGATTTTCCCATCCTCCCGGCACGGTGCCGTGATCCTTCTCCGCCTCCCCCCGCAGCAGCGGTGGAGGGCGCCGGCCGCCGGGCGGACTGGCCACTTGTCATTCCCACCGCCCTGCGCCACGGAAAATCAGGCAGTCTCCCGGCCAGGTGCGGAATCGTTATATCCGGCATCGGACCGGCGTTTCCGCCTTTTTCCGCAGCCAACCACCCCCGTCCACCTTACCTTAACATCCACTCTCCACAGCCATGCGCATCCAAGCTTTCCGCGGCCTCCTGCCCCGTCCCGATCTCGCCTCCGAAGTCGCCGCCGTGCCCTACGATGTGGTGGACACCACCGAAGCCCGCGCTCTGGCCGCCGGCCGGCCTTATGATCTGCTCCACGTGGACCGCGCGGAGATCGACCTGCCGCCGGACACCGATCCGTATTCCCCGGAAGTTTATGCCAAGGCGGCGGAGAATTTCCAGAAACTGATCACCGACGGCATTCTGGTGCGCGAACCGGAGCCGGCGCTCTATCTTTACCAGCAGGTGATGAACGGCCGGGCGCAGACGGGGCTCATCGCCGCCTGCCACGTCGATGACTACGGCCACGATGTCATCAAAAAGCACGAGAAAACCCGGCAGGTGAAGGAGGACGACCGCACCAATCTGGTCCGCGCCCTCAGCGCCCACACCGGCCCGATTTTCCTGACTTACCGCGACCAGGAGGAGGTGAACGCGCGCATTAAAAACATCCTCGCCACCGAGCCCGCGCTCTTCGACTTCACCGCGCCCGACGGCATCATCCACCGCGTCTGGCGCATCACCGGCGCGGATCCGTTCATTCAGGCCTTCGCCGATGTCCAGTTCGCCTATGTCGCCGACGGCCATCACCGCAGCGCCAGCGCCTGGCGTGTGGGCACGGAGCGGAAGAAACTCAACAGCGCCCACACCGGGGGCGAGGACTACAACTGGTTTCTCGGGGTGCTTTTCCCGGCCAGCGAGCTGTGCATTCTCCCCTACAACCGCGCGGTCCACGATCTCAATGGCCTGAGTGTTGAGGACTTCCTGGGCGGGATCACGGCCACCGGATTCACCGTCACCACGACCTCGGAAAAATCCCCCGCCGCCCCCGGCTCCATTTGCATGTATCTGAACGGCGCGTGGTATCTGCTGACCTGGGATCCGGCCGAACACGACACCGATCCGGTGGAATCGCTCGATGTCAGCGTGCTTCAGAACCGCATCCTGACCCCGCTGCTGGACATTGACGATCCCCGCACCAACGACCGCATCGAATTCATCGGCGGCATCCGGGGCACCGCCGAGCTGGAGAAAAAAGTGGATTCCGGCCGCGCCGCCGTGGCTTTCTCCCTGTATCCGACGACTGTCGATCAGCTCATGGCCATCGCCGACGCGGGCGAGATCATGCCTCCGAAAAGCACCTGGTTTGAGCCCAAACTGCGGTCCGGCCTGGTGGTTCAGACTTTCTGACCGGCGGCGGAGACGGTCATTGCCGGAAAAACCCCACGGATGGACACGGATGGACACGGATGGACACGGATGGACATGGATGGACACGGATGGACACGGATGGACTTGGAAAAATAAACAGGCGGCATCCGCTTTCTGGTTATTTCTTATCCGTGCTTATCCGTTGAATCCGTGCCATCCGCTTCGCCGACGTGTCCGTGGGCGGCATTTTTCGGACCGGGCGGCATTTTCCATTTTATTTTTCCTGATTTCCATTCTCCGTAAGCCATGGATGTCCCCCCCGCCGAAGCCGCCAGCCAGCTGGACGTGCGCTGCTATTTCGTCAGAAAACGCAATGCCCTCGCGGTGCGCGCGAATTTCAGTGGCGTGTTCATGGATTATTACCTGCATCTGCTGCAGATCGGGGTCAAACATCCGCCGCAGCTGGACACCATGCTGAAGGACGCGCTGGTCGGCGTCACGCTGCACTGCGCCTCGCGGCCGTGGAACGAGCGCCATGCCTGGACGGTGAATTTCCAGCACCCGCTGGCGAATTTTTTCGTCACCGCCGACAACAACACCTCCTGCGTCACCGGCCGGGTGTTCACCGAGGATGTGCGGCAGGCGGAGCGCAGCGTGTTTTATGCCCAGGCGCAGAAAGGGCTCGGCGAGCCCCGCATGAGCGCCATTGAGATCGACGGCACGAATTTCCTGCGGGCCACGGAGCAGTTTTACCTGCGCAGCGAGCAGCGGGTGGCGCGGTTTTTCGAGCACGCGGCGGAGGATTATGTCTTCATCACCGCGCAGCCGCAGTGCGACACCGCGTGGCTGGAGGGCCTGACGGACGAATCCGTCCGCCAGCTTGACCAGGACGAGGAGCTGAGTCTGCTGGAGGAGCGCGCCTACCATTGGGAATGCGGCTGCACCATCGAGCGCATCTACCAGGTGCTCTCCCCCCACGCCCGGCATGGGCTGGAGGATCTGTTCTCGGAGGATGAATTCCTCAAAGTCACCTGCCCCCGCTGCGGCATGACCCACCGTGTCCACCGCGAGCAGTTCGAAGCCTGGCTGGAGGACAGCGGCAAGGCGGACGCGGAGAAAAATCCGGAATAAGCCGCAAAGTTTTCTCTTTGGTTCCGCAGAGCGGCGCGGGATCCCCCGCCTGATTTCCTGTGTCCGGACTGGGTTTCCCCGGGAAGTCCGGAGCCTTTTTCCTTTCACGTTCCCGTCTGAGGTCCGGATGGTGAAGCCGTGCCGGGATCCCGCGCGCCGCCGCCTACGCCCACGCGTAAGCCCTTGAGCGTAATTGAGTGAAACCTTCCCCACCTCCCTGCGTCCAATGCGGCGGGGCTCCGGTTCCACGAGCCCGCAGTCCCGTCCGTTTCCCGCCGCCTGACGTTTTATTCCGCTGATCCGTCCGACGGTTCATTCCACCCTCCCACCCGCCATGAATCCGAGCCCTGAATTCCTCGCCCAGCATTTCACCCGGTTCCCCTCCGGAAACGCGGCGCCGACCCGGCGGCAGTTCCTGCAGCGCACCGGCATGGGCCTGGGAATGCTGGGGCTGGCGGGACTTCTGAAACCTTTTTCCGCGGGCGCGGCGGACACTTTGTCCGGCACTCTCAAGGGCGCGCAGCCCATGCAGTTCGCGCCGAAAGCGAAACATGTCATTCACATCTTTCTGGAGGGCGCGCCGTCCCATCTCGACACCTGGGACCCGAAGCCGGAACTGAAACGCATTGACGGACAATCACTTCCATCGGGCGGAGGACTGGCCTTCGGCTCTCCTTTCGATTTCATTAAACAGGGCCAGTCCGGCATTGAGGTCAGTTCCGTGCTGCCGGAACTCGGCAAAATGGTGGATGACATGACGGTCATCCGCTCCCTGTGGACCGACATCCCCGCCCACGAGCCGGCCACCGTTTTCATGAACACCGGCTCCCTGCGGCTGCCGCGCCCCAGCATGGGAAGCTGGAGTCTGTATGGTCTGGGATCGCTGAATGAGAATCTCCCGGGCTATGTCTCCCTGCGTGGCGCCAATCTTCCCACCGGAGCCACCGCGAACTGGCAGTCGGTTTTTCTGCCGGGCCGCTTCCAGGGCACCAGCGTGAACACCAATGCCGGGGATGTGAGCCGCATCATCGAGAATCTGCGCAACCCCTTCGTCAGCCTTCCCGACCAGCGCCGCCAGCTGGATCTGGTGCGGCAGCTGGATGAGATGCATAACAAGGCTTTGGACAACGACAGTCAACTGGAGGCGGAAATCGCCTCGTTTGAAATGGCTTTCCGCATGCAGACGGAGGCCACGGACGCCTTTGATGTCTCCAAAGAGACAGCGGCCACGCGCGAGGCTTACGGCATCGGGGGCGCGGGATCGGCGGCCATCGGAAAAGCGCGGGGGAAAAAGGCGCCGCCCAATCCCGCGGAGGTCGGCAAGCGTCTGCTTATCGCCCGGCGGCTGGTGGAGCGCGGAGTGCGGTTTGTGCAGGTTTTCGCCGGCGGCTGGGACATGCACGGAAATCTGAAGGACAGCATGGAGAACCGCGCCGGCGGCATCGACCAGCCGATCGCGGCGCTGCTGAAGGATCTGAAGCAGCGCGGGATGCTGGACAGCACCCTGGTGATCATCGGCGGGGAATTCGGCCGCACCGCCGGACGCGACCGCAACGGCCAGGGTGAAACCGCCGGACGCGATCACAATGCGCGCGGCTTCTGCGCCTGTCTGGCGGGCGGCGGCGTGAAGGGCGGTTATGTCCACGGGGCCACGGATGAGCTGGGACAGGCCGCCGTGGTGGACAAAGTTCATGTTCACGACCTCCACGCCACGGTCCTGCGGCTGCTCGGCTTTGATCATGAAAAACTCACCTACCGCTACAACGGCCGGGACTTCCGCCTGACGGATGTCGCGGGGAAAGTCGTGTCCCCCATTCTGGCCTGAATCCCTCTCCCATCGCAGGAATCCCTCCATTCCTCATCCCCGCATGAAACGTTCCCTTCTCCTTTTTCTCACCCTGCCCGTCCTCACGGGCGTGTCGCGCGCGGCGGACATCCCGGCGGACCAGCTGCAGTTTTTCGAGAACCGCATCCGCCCGGCGCTGGTGGAGAACTGTTACCGCTGCCACAGTGAGGCGGAGGGCAAATCGAAGGGCGGCCTGACCCTCGACACCCGTGCCGGCTGGGAGAAAGGCGGTGAGAACGGCCCGGCCATCGTGCCCGGCAAGCCGGACGAAAGCCGTCTCATCAAAGCCGTGCGGCACACCGACCCCGATCTGGCCATGCCTCCGAAGGACGGCAAACTGCCGCCCGCCCTGATCGCGGATCTGGAAAAATGGGTGAGCATGGGCGCGCCCGATCCCCGCATTCAGCCCGTGACCACCGTAAAAACCGGCGGCCCGATGACGGAGACCATGAAAGCCCAGGCCGCGAAGCACTGGGCCTTCCAGCCGCTGCGGAAGCCGGCCGTGCCCGCCGTGACGGACACCGCCTGGCCCGCCAATGACCTCGACCGTTTTGTTCTTGCCAGGCTGGAGGAGAAAAAGCTCGCACCCTCCCCCGCCGCCGACAAACGCACCCTCATCCGCCGCGCCGCGCTGGATCTGACCGGCCTGCCCCCCAGCCCGGAGGAGGTGCTGGCCTTTGTCGGCGACGAATCCCCGCAGGCGTTTGAGAAGGTCGTGGACCGCCTCCTGGCCAGTCCGGAGTATGGCGAGCGCTGGGGCCGTCACTGGCTGGATGTCGCGCGCTACGCGGACACCAAGGGCCGCACGAGGCAGCGCGAGACCTCCCTGAACCCCAATGCCTGGACCTACCGGGACTATGTGATCAGCGCCTTCAATCAGGACAAACCCTTTGACCAGTTCATCCGCGAGCAGATCGCGGCGGATCTTTTGCCGGAGGCGTCGAAGGACCCGGCCTCGCTGGCGGCGCTCGGCTTCATCACCCAGGGCGAGCAGTTCGCGGGCAGCCGTCCGGACATTATCAATGACCAGATTGATGTGGTCACCAAGGGATTCCTCGGCCTCACCGTGAGCTGCGCCCGGTGCCACGATCACAAATTCGATCCCGTGCCGCAGGCCGATTATTATTCGCTCTACGGCGTTTTCAATTCGTGCCATGAGCCGGATGAGAAACCGGTCGCCGTCGCCGCCAAGGGCGGATCGGGCACGGAGGCCTACGAGACACAGCGCGCGAAAATCACCGGGGAGGGGCGCCAAGCCATCATCGCCGAGCTGAACCGGCAGGCCGCCAACTTCAACCTGAACGCCGGGACGTTCCTGAAAATCGCCCAGGCGGGCAATAAAACCCCGGAATATTACGCCCTCGCCAGGGACATCAAAATCGAGGGCCGCGTCCTGCAGGATCTTCTCCAGACCTTCAACCGGAGCCTCATCATCCGCCGCGGGGAGCCGCCCTCTCCCGTCATGGGCCCGCTGAAACGGCTGCTGGCCCTGACCCCTGAAACCTTCGACGCCCGTTTCCCCGAATGGCTGGCCTTTGTGCAGCGCGGGGACAGGAAAAACCGGGTCAACGCGGCGGTGAGCGCCGCCTTCACGGGCGTTCAGCCGACGACCAAAGCCGGGGCGCTGGATATTTACGCCTCCGTTTTTGTCAAAGCCGAGCAGCAGTGGCAGGCGGAATCCGACGCCTGGAGCCAGGCCGGGGGCAAAGGGATTTTCCCCGGGCTGAAGGACAAAGCGCTGAGGGAGGCGCGCAACGCCGTGGTGAATCCTGACGAATTCCTGACCGGTCCGGTCGGGGAGGGCGGGCTGCGGGGCCTGGCCCGGAATGTCGGCAGCCGCGTGGCCTCGGAGCTGGCCCGGCTGGACGTGAGCCATGCCGGGGCGCCCGGACTCGCCAATGTGATTTATGACAACGGGCGCCCGAAGGACTCCCCCATCTTCCTGCGCGGCCAGATTCAAAGTCCCGGCCCGGTGGTGCCCCGGCAGTATCTGGAGTTTCTCAGCGGTCCGGACCGCAAACCCTTCACGCAGGGCAGCGGCCGCCTGGAGCTGGCCCGGGAAATCGCCTCGCCCGCCAATCCCCTCACGCCCCGCGTGCTGGTGAACCGTGTGTGGCTGCACCATTTCGGCGAGGGTTTTGTCCCCACGCCGGACGACCTCGGGGTGATGAG
Organism: Verrucomicrobiota bacterium; assembly: GCA_040386695.1. Lineage (GTDB taxonomy): Bacteria > Verrucomicrobiota > Verrucomicrobiia > Verrucomicrobiales > V1-33 > CAIZWU01. The sequence goes on along the minus strand of JAZKFB010000065.1, from coordinate 33,095 downwards.
CCCCGCGCCGGAGAATGCCGCACTGCTGGACTGGCTGGCCTCAAAATTTGTCCGTGACGGCTGGTCCCTCAAAAAGCTGCACCGGACCATCCTGCTTTCAAAAACCTGGCAGCAGTCCAGCGAACCGGACGCCGCCAGGGCCAGGATCGACCCCTTCAACCATCTCGTCTGGCGTCAGAATGTGCGCCGGCTGGATTTTGAGTCGCTGCGGGACAGCATCCTCTTCATGGGCGGCAAGCTCGACCAGTCGATGGGCGGACACCCCGTGAACATCGAGTCCGAGCCCTACAGCCCGCGCCGCAGCGTCTACGGATTCATCGACCGCATCGAGATGGCGGAATTCATGCGCAGCTTCGATGTCGCCAATGCGGAGCTGACCACCGGCCGGCGCTTCACCAGCATCGTGCCCCAGCAGGCGCTCTTCCGCATGAACAGCCTGCTGGTGATCGAGCAGGCGCGGAATATCATGGAGCGGGAGGACATGAAAGCCTGCACCACCGACGATGAGCGCCTGAAAAAGCTCTACGAGATCATCTACCAGCGCTGGCCCAAAGAGAGGGAGATCCAGCTGGCCAAAGCCTACATTCAGTCCATGAGCCTGGAATCGCCGGAATCCGTCAGCACGGTCACCCAGGCCGGAGAAAGCAGGCCCCCGGATCTCCGCGGCATGACCAAAAAGGAGCGCCAGCAATACCTTGTGCGGGAGAAGCGCAAAAAACGCCTTGAGGAGCTGGCCATGGTCAACAAAAAGCGGGACTCCTCCATGGTGAAGGAGGCCGTGCGCGATCCCTCCGCCGAAAAAGTGGACCGCAGCCCGCTGAGCCCGTGGGAGAAATACGCGCACGCCCTCCTGATGACCAACGAGATGGCTTATGTGAACTGACCTTCCGCCTCCGTTCCGGCCAGCCGGCCGGCCGGCGGAGGAGCACCGCCAACGCGGTTCCGGTTTCCATCAGGGGAATTCATGGGATAAAGGGAACTCATGCAGCCCCCGGGTTCCCTCTTTCCCTTTCCTTCCATCCGGCGTCCCGCGTCATGGCTGGCGCTGATCCTGTGCCTTCCCCTGTGCCAGTGCGCCGCCCGGCCGCTGCCCGCTGAAAAAAAAACACCGCTGCCCGCCTCCGCCATGGCCCGCTGGCAGCGCGTCACCCCGCGCCTGGCCGCCGCCGTTCCCAGGGACCGGAACGACCGGCCCATTGACTGGAAATTCATCGTCGTCCCCGCCAAAGGCCGCAATGCCCGGTCCCTGCCTTCAGGCCGTGTGGAGGTGACGGAGGGCATGCTCACCTTTGTCCGGACCGACGGCGAACTGGCCGCTGTCCTTGCCCATGAAATGTCGCACGTCACCCTGCGCCACGGCATCGCGCGGTCCATGGCCTCGTGGGGCGTCATTCTCGGCGGCGCGGCCCTGGCGGTGCTGGCGCACCATCACGGCGGGTCCGGGGGCTGGGAGGCGGCGGGCATGGGGACGGCGGCGGTGTTCACTGTTTCGCTCACGGGCCTGACCGCTTATCAGCGCTCGCAGGAGTTCGCGGCGGACACGGAGAGCGTCGCCCTGCTCCTGCGAGCCGGTTACCCGGCCCGCAGCGCGGCGGATTTCTGGGAACTCTACACCGGCGGCCGCAGAGCGGAGGGCCGCACCGGCGGCGGCTGGTGGAAATCCCACCCGTCCGATGCCGAACGCGTCCAGCGCCTCCGCGCCCTCGCCGGAAAACACGGGTCCTGAAATTTGAAATCCCGGAGGCTGACCGTTCAACCTGAATTCCGGAAAGACGGGCCACGGATGGCACGGATAAAACGGATGGCACGGATAAAACGGATCATCACGAATAGAGGGAATAACCAGAATTTCACCCTGCCGAGGAGGCCTGTTCTCCTCTGTAAATCCGTGGTTATCCGTGCCATCCGTGGCCGTCATTCCATTTTTCAGGCTCAAATTTGAAATCCCCCATTCCCAATCCCCCGGCCGCCGCCTCACGGGCGGATTCTGATGTCCTGGATTTTTCCGTGATCGACGAATCCCCGGACTGGATCGTGGTCAACAAACCCGCGCCTCTCCAAATCCACCCCTCCAAACCCGGCGGCCCGCCCACGCTCTGGCACGGGCTGCGGGCGCTGCTGGTTTACGATCTGGCGAACGGCGCGGCGCTTTCCATCATCAACCGCCTTGACCGCGAGACCAGCGGCCTCGTGCTCATCGCCAAAAACGCCGCCGCCGCCCGGTCGTTCAACAAGTCCATGATGCGCCGCGAGGTCCGCAAGGAATACACCGCCCTTGTCCACGGCTGGCCGGAGCGGGACGAATGGACGGTGGACGCCCCGCTGCTCCGGCGCGGCGACGTGGAGGAATCGCCCGTTTACCTCATGCAGGCCGTCCATCCCGACGGCGCGCCCTCGGTCACGCGCTTCCGCGTCCTCCGCCGCTGGGAAAATTCCGGCCCGGGCCCCGCGCGTTTCGCCCTCGTCGCCGCCGTCCCGGAAACCGGGCGCATGCACCAGATCCGGGTGCATCTCCAGCACTCCGGCCATTCCGTCGTCGGCGACAAACTCTACGGCCCCGGCCCGCAATGGTATCTCCGCCAGATCGAGCACGGCTGGACCCCCGAAGCCGCCGCCGTCCTGCTCCTCCCCCGCCACGCCCTCCACAGCACCCGCTTCGGTCTCCCCCTCCCCGACGGCACCGACCACGAATGGGAATCCCCCCCGCCCCCCGGCTGGAACGGCTTTTGCCCCGCAAAAGCCCCATAATCCGACCCCGGAAAACCGGATCGGCAGCGGAATCTGAACAAACATCCAGTCAATCGGTCGAAACGCGGAACCGTCTCCAAGGTTTCCCCATGAAAACGCCGTTCCATTTTTTCCTGCTGCTTCTCGTCGTTCTGATTTTCCCTTCACGCCTGCTGGCTCAGGAAAGTGAAGCCATCAAAGCCGGGGACTGTCTGATTGTAGTTATTGAACCCTCGGCTTCCTCCAAACAGGATTCTGTTCGTGAGAGACTCGTGGTTTTGAAATCCGGCAAAATTAAAATGCCCGGGCTGAAACAGGAAGTTCCAGCAGCCGGGCTGACACCGGCGCAGCTCGCGACCTCCATAATCTGGGCATTTGCGCAGGAAAATGCAATATCCGTGCCCAGCCTTAGGGTTGCGCTCCGTCTAACGTGCCTATCGCACACCATCACGGTATCAGGAGAAGTGCGCATGCCTGGCGAATTTCCTTTGAGACAAGACATGACTCTGATGTCAGCCATCATCCGCAGCGGCGGATTTTCGGAATTTGCAAACCGCAGGAAGGTCAAAATCATCCACAAAAACGGCAAAACGGCCATTTTTGATCTTCGGAAAATCAAACCCAATGGCTCCAATAATCCGAAGCTTCAGGAGGACGACCGTATTATTGTTCCCCGGTAGTCTCTTCAGGGAGGAACAGCTTCCTGGGCTTGTATTCCTCAGCAAAAATCCCGTCGCCACTGGCGCTTTTGCTGCAATGGTCACGCACGCGCGGCGGTTCCGGCTTAGCCGCCGGCCGCTGAGTTCACCGTCATCGTCCTGTTCCGCTCCTTTCCTCATCCCCTTTCCCTTCCTTTTTGCCCATGACCTCCGACCCCGCCGATCTCACCGACCGCATCGCCGTCTCCGCCGCCTGGGTGCCCAGGGTGCGGGAGGAGCTTCACCGGGTGCTGGTCGGGCAGGAGGTGCTGATTGACCGGATGTTCGTGGCCCTGCTGACCAACGGGCACATTCTCCTTGAGGGCGTGCCCGGTCTGGCCAAAACCCTGACCATCCGCGCGCTGGCGGGGACCATGGAGGCGACTTTCAAGCGCTTCCAGTTCACGCCCGACCTCCTGCCGGCGGATCTGCTGGGCACTTTGATCTACAATCCGGGCGACGGCGAGTTCCGCCCGAAACTGGGGCCGATTTTCGCCAATCTGATCCTCGCGGACGAAATCAACCGCTCCCCGGCCAAGGTCCAGAGCGCCCTGCTGGAGGCCATGCAGGAGAAACAGGTGACCATCGGCGACACCACCTACCGCCTGCCGGACCCCTTCATGGTCATGGCCACCCAGAACCCCATCGACCAGGAGGGCACCTACCAGCTTCCCGAAGCCCAGCTCGACCGCTTCCTGCTGAAGGTCAAAGTGGATTACCCGACGCAGATCGAGGAGCGCAAAATTCTCGACATGATGGGCACCTCCTCCGCCAACACGGAGACCAGGGCCATCATCACTGCCGCTCAGGTCATTGAAAGCCGCAAGCTGGTGAACGAGGTGCTGATCGCGGATCCCGTGAAGGATTACATCGTGAGCCTGATCTACGCCTCCCGCACCGCCGCCACCCTGCTGCCGGAGCTGAAAAACCTCATCCGCTGCGGCGCCAGCCCCCGCGGCACCATCAGCCTCGCCCTCGCCTCCCGCGCCCTCGCTTTCCTGAACGGCCGGGCCTTCGTGACCCCGCAGGACGTGAAGGACCTCGCCCACGACGTCCTCCGCCACCGCATTCTCGTCACTTATGAGGCGGAAGCCGAAGGCGTGACCTCCACCCAGATCATCGACCGTCTCCTGGCCAAGGTGCAGGTGCCGTGAGGGGAAGTTGATGGTTGAGAGTTGATGGTTGATGGAAAATTCCCCGACCATCCGGCTGCGCCGGTATCAGCTTCGCTCCTATTTTTCCAGCCATCCGGCTCTATCAACCATCAACTTTCAACTATCAACTCCCTCTACCCAATGCCCGACCGCCTGACCGCCATCCGGCTGCGCTGATATCCCGCTTCGCTTCCCATCTTTCCCGCCATCCGGCTCTATCAACCATCAACTCTCAACCATCAACTCCTCTCCCTGAATGCCCGACCGCCTGACCGCCATTCTCAAGAAAGTGCGCAAGATCGAACTGGCGACACGCGGCATTGTCCGGGCGGCGGTCGGCGGGGAATATCACAGCGTTTTCAAGGGCCAGGGCATCGACTTCGATGACTTCCGGGAATATCAGCCGGGGGACGAGGTGCGGTCCATTGACTGGAATGTCACGGCGCGCATGGGCATGCCGTACATCAAAAAATTTGTGGAGGAGCGCGAACTCACCGTGTTTCTGGCGGTGGATGTCAGCGCCTCCAAAAACTTTGGCGGACAGGACCAGTCCAAACGCGAACTGGCGGCGGAAATTGCCGCGACCTTCGCTTTCAGCGCCATTCACAATCAGGACAAAGTCGGCCTCCTGCTCTTCGCCGAGGAGCCGGAGCTGTTTCTCGCTCCCCGCAAAGGCAGCACCCATTGCCTGCGCATCATCCGGGAAATCCTTTACGCCCAGCCCAAAAGCACCGGCACCAATATCTCCGCCGCCCTTGACCGCCTGACGCGGCATCTGCCCCGCCGCTGCCTGGTGCTGCTGATTTCGGATTTCATCGCGCCCGGCTTCGAGCGGGCCCTCGGCATCGCCGCCGTCCGCCATGACGTGGTGGCCGTGCAGATCACCGATCCGTCCGAGGAGGTTCTGCCGGAAGCCGGCTGGATGCGCTTTGAGGACCCGGAAACCGGCGAACTCATGCAGGTCCAGACCAGCAACCGCCGCGTCCGCGCGCTTTACCACCAGCGCCGCGCCGCCTGGCAGGCGGAGCTGGATCAGACCTTCAAAACCGCCGCGGTGGACAAAATCGACCTGCGCACGGACTCCAACTACGTCCCCGCCCTCCACGCCTTCTTCAAACGCCGCGCCGCCCGGCGGTGAACTCCATTTCAAATCCAGGATTTCACATCTCAAATCACAGCTTTCTGAAGCCCCGATCCCATCCCGGATCCCGGATTTGAAATTCCAGATCTCAGATTCGCAAATCGCCACCTCCTCCCGCCCCAATGCCCGAATTCCCCCCCATCCAGGACATCGCCGCTCCCGTGGAGCCGGTCACGCAGGCGGGCACCGCGTGGGGATGGTGGATCGCGGCGGTGGTGCTGGGACTGGTGATTCTGGTCAGTTTTTTCCTTTGGCTGCGGGCTTTCAGGCGGCGCGTGCGCCTGCCCGCCTTGCCTTCCAACCCTGAAAAAGCGGCCCTCCGCGAACTGGAGGCGCTGCGCGGACAGGCCGATACGCTGGCTCCGGAGGAATTCGCGACGGAGCTCTCCGGCGTGGTCCGCATCTTTCTCCAGCGCCAGACCGGCGTGCTGGCGCTTTACGCCACTTCTCCGGAAATTCTCGGCGACCGCCCCCGCGCCGGGGATCCTCCGCCGCCGCCCGCCATCGCCGCCTTCCGCGAAGTGCTTCAGGCCAGCGACGCCCTGAAATACGGAGCCCCCCACGCCGATCTCGCCCACCGCACCCGCGAACTGATCGACTCCGCCATCCACGCCGTCCGCCTCGCCGCCCTCCCCCCGGAAATGCCGGTTTGATCCAGTTTTCGCAAAAAGAACAAAAACCGCGTCCACCGCGTCCACCGCGTCCATCCCGTCCATCCCGTCCATCCCGTCCATCCCGTCCTACACCGGCATCCCGCCGCCCGCCCGGCACAGCGCGCGGTATTCCCCCGGCGAAAAGCCCGTGGCCGCGCGGAACTGCCGGCTGAGGGTGCTCTGATCATAAAAACCGCAGTCCGTGGCGATATCGATGATGGCGTCCTCCGATCCGCGCAGGGCGGCGGCGGCGGCGTGCAGCCTCATCCGGGTCAGAAACTGCCGCGCGCTCAGACGCAGCACCTTTTTCATCCGGCGCTCCAGCTGCGCCAGAGTCATGCCCGCCTTCGCGGCGAGCTCCTCAATGCGCAGCGGCTCGGCGTAACGGCTGCGGATGGTGTCGATGACCCCGCCCAGTTCCTGCACGCCGGGATCGCTCCCGGCGGGAAGATGGAGATTGGCGCTGGTGCTGGCGAGGGCGATCACTTTGCCGTCCGCCGCCGTGACGGGAGTTTTCTGCGTGAGAAACCAGCCGGGCTGGCCTTTGCGGTCGATGAGCATCTCCAGCTTGTCCGAAATCTCACGGCCGGTGCGGAACAGCTCGTCGTCCTGCTGCTCGTAACCCGCCGCCATGCCCGGCGGGAACAAATCGCGCGCGCGCCGGCCGAGCAGCGCGGTTTTATCCGGAAGCCCGAGCTGCTCCACGAAGGCGGTATTCACGGCGACATACTGGCCGCGCGGGTTTTTGATGCAGAAAATGACCCCCTCCACGCTGTCGAACAGCCGTTCAGCCACGGCCAGGCCGGGCGCGGCTTTGAAAATACGGCGGCGCAGATCCTCCACGGCGGGGAGGAGGGAAGTCGGGGATTTGTGCGGATTCGACACGGTTGACGTCCATTAGTGACACGAAACCGGGCAATTGCAGGGCCATCGTTGAATATGTCCGCCACCGTTTTCCCCCAAACCGCCGCCTCCTCCCTGCCGTCCGTCCCGCCCGTTGCCGGTGCCGTCACCACCGATCCGCTGCCGGAGGCTCTGAACCTGGCGGAGCGGCTGCTGCGGGAAGCGGTGGAGGGCCAGACTTCCGCCGAACGCCGCCACGGAGCGGGCATGGCGAGACTGGTGGAGGACGCGCCGGGGAAGCAGTTCACCGTGCGCCTCGCCGACGAGGTTTTCCGCAGCCGCCGCGCCGCCGCCACCGCCGGACGCATGAGGCGGCTGGCGCAGAACACCGGCATCCCCGCCTGGCTGGGTCCGGTGCAGCGCGGGATGCTGCGGCTGGGCCTGTGGGCTTCGGAATATTTCCCGGCCCTCGTCATGCCCGCCGTGGAAAGGCAGCTGCGGGCCGACAGCAGCGGCGTCATTCTTCCCGGCGAGCCGGACAAACTCGGCCGCTACCTCGCCAAACGCCGGGCCGGCGGCACCCGCGTGAATGTGAACCAGCTCGGAGAGGCCATTCTCGGCGAGGAGGAGGCCGCGCACCGTCTGGCCAGCATTCTGGGGCATCTGGAAAATCCGGCGGTGGATTACATCTCGGTCAAAATCTCCGCCATCTTCAGCCAGATTCACCTGACGGACTGGAACGGCACCGTGGCCGCGGTCAAGGACCGCCTGCGCCTGCTTTACCGCGCGGCCATGGCGAATCCCGCGCCCGGTCCCGACGGCAAACCACAGCCGAAATTTGTGAATCTGGACATGGAGGAATACCGCGATCTGGACCTCACGGTGCAGGCTTTCCGCGAAATCCTGGACGAGCCGGAATTTTCGAAACTTTACGCCGGGATCGTGCTCCAGGCTTATCTGCCGGACTCCTGGCCGATCCTTCAATCGCTCACGGAATGGTCCCGCCGCCGCCAGACCGCTCATGGCAGCCGGATCAAGGTCCGTCTGGTGAAAGGCGCAAACCTCGCCATGGAGCGCGTCGAAGCCGAGCTGCATGGCTGGGAGGCCGCGCCGTTCGGCTCGAAGCACGAGGTGGACGCGAACTTCAAACGGATGCTGGAATTCGCCCTGCGCCCGGAAAACAGCGCCGCCGTGCAGCTGGGCGTCGGCAGTCACAATCTTTTCGACATCGCTCTCGCCCTGACTCTGGCGCGGACAAACGGAACCGCCGCCGCTTTGGAGCTGGAGATGCTGGAGGGCATGGCCAATCACCAGGCCCGCGCCGTGCAGGACGAGGCCGGGGGACTGCTGGTTTATGCTCCGGTGGTGAAGCGTCAGGATTTCGGCAGCGCCATGGCGTATCTGGTGCGGCGGCTGGATGAGAACACCGCGCCGGACAATTTCCTGCGCGATCTCTTCGGCATCACCCCGGGCTCGCCCGACTGGAAAAAGCAGCAGCGCCGGTTCCTCGCGGCCTGGGAGGCGCGGCATGACATCACCGGCTCCGCCCGCCGCCCGCAGAACCGCCTGACAGAAACGGAGGAGGATCACGCGGCGCACGGAGCCCGGCCCTTCGACAATGTCTCCGACACCGATTGGACCCTGCCCGTGAACCGCGGGTGGGCGGACAAAATCCGCCAGGAGTGGACTTCCTTCCGCATTGATCCGCCGCTGCCGCTGGGCATCGGCGGTGAGCTGCGCCATCCCAATGACGACGGCGAAATCCGGGATCCCTCAATCCCCGGAAAGCTCCTCGGTCGCCACGCGCTGGCGGGCGCGGCGGAAGTCGATGCCGCCCTGTCCACCGCCGTCACCGGCGGCGCGGGCTGGGCGGCTTTTTCAACCACGGAACGCGGGGCCGTGCTCCGCCGGTGCGCCGTGAAAATCTCCGCCCGCCGCGCGGATCTCATCGGTGCCATGATGGCCGAATGCGCCAAAGCCGTCACCGAGGCGGATGTGGAAATCTCCGAAGCCATCGACTTCGCCAACTACTACGCCGGCGCTTTTGATGAGGCCGGCGGGCAGCTGGATGGCGTCAAAACGGAGCCGCTGGGCGTCGTCGTGGTCACGCCGCCCTGGAATTTCCCCTTCGCCATCCCCTGCGGCGGCGTGCTGGCCGCGCTCATGGCCGGAAACGCTGTCATTCTGAAACCCGCGCCGGAGGCCGTGCTCACCGGCTGGCTGCTGGCGGAATGCCTCTGGGAAGCCGGCGTTCCGCGCGATGCCCTGCAGTTTCTGCCCTGTCCGGATAATGAAATCGGCCGCGCCCTCCTGACCGACCCCCGCACCGCCGCCGTCATTCTCACCGGGGCCTGGGAAACCGCCCGCCTTTTCCAGAGCTGGAAGCCGGAGATGAAACTTTTCGCCGAAACCAGCGGTAAAAACGGGCTCATCGTCACCGCTCAGGCCGACCGCGATCTGGCGGTGAAGGATCTTGTGCGCTCCGCCTTCGGGCACGCCGGACAGAAATGCTCCGCCGCCAGCCTCGGCATTCTGGAAGCTGAGGTTTACGACGATCCCGCCTTCCGCCGCCAGCTCCGCGACGCCGCCGCGAGCCTGCGCACGGGCAGCGCTTGGGATCCGGCCAGCATCGTGACTCCGCTCATCCGCGAGCCCGGCGAGGCCCTGCACCGCGCCCTGACCACGCTGGATCCCGGCGAGGAATGGCTGCTGGAGCCGCGCTGTCAGGGAGGCAATCCGAACCTGTGGTCGCCCGGCATCAAACTCGGCGTCCGGCCCGGCTCGTGGTTCCACCGCACGGAATGTTTCGGCCCCGTGCTCGGGCTCATGCGGGCGGAGAATCTGGAGGACGCCATCAGGATTCAGAACGACTCCAGCTTCGGCCTCACCGCCGGGCTGCATTCACTGGATGAACGCGAGATCGCCCTCTGGCGCGACCGCGTGGAGGCCGGCAACGGCTACATCAACCGCCCCATCACCGGCGCCATCGTCCGCCGCCAGCCCTTCGGCGGCTGGAAGCGCAGCAGCATCGGCCCCGGAGCCAAAGCCGGCGGACCCAACTACGTCTTCAGCCTCTGTCGCTGGAGCGCCGGATCTGTCGGATCCGTCCCGGCTGAACAATCCAGTCTTTCTGTGGAAGTGAAAAATGGGAGGATGGACGAAACCGTAATCGCCGCTGACGATTTCGCGCAGGCCTGGAACGAAGTCTTCTCCAAAGACGCCGATCCCTCCGGACTCGCCTGCGAAAGCAACGTTCTCCGCTACCGCCCCACGACCGGCGTGGTCATCCGGCTCAACGGCCCGGAAAACCTGGCCGCCGCCCGCCTCGCCGCCAAAGCCGCCGCCACCTGCGGCACCCGCCTGGAAATCAGCACCGCCGTCCCCTTGGAAACCGCTGGAAATTCCATCGCGGATTTCCTGACAAAGGCCGGGATCATCATCACTGTCGAAAGCGAATCCACCCTCGCCGCCCGCCTGCCGGAGCTGTCCCGGCAGCGCAAAGCCGACACTCTGCGCACCCTCGGCGAAGTCCCGGCAGGAGGAGAGTCTGGCACTGCTCACCGGCCGGAGGCCCGTGCTCCCGGCCAAAAATCCGGGCCGTCCGGCGCTCTGCTGAACGCCACCTTCGAAGCCGGCTTCCGCTGGATCGACGCCCCGGTCCTCCCCCGCGCCCGCCTCGAACTCCCCCGCTGGCTCCGCGAGCAGAGTCTCACTGAAACCATGCACCGCTACGGCAATCCGATTGTCAGAAACTCCGTCTGACCACCCCAAAAAACCAGCGATCAGTGTAAACCGCCCATTCCTCCTGGCCATCCCGCCATCCCGTCCATCCCGTCTAATCCGCATTCCCCGGAGACCGCGGAGCCTGGAAAGGCTGCATCCCCGCTGCGGCGGCCGCCCGGGCGGCGAGAGCGGCCATGCGGCCGACGGTGCGGCGGTGCATGGCCTCCAGGACCACGTTGAGCAGGAAAAAGACGCCGACGCCCCACAGCGGATGCCATTTTAAAACCAGGACCAGCGCGGCGCAGACGGCGGCGTTCAGGAACTGGAGGAGCACGTAAAATCCCGTGATCCGGCTGGCGAGACGGATGCGTGTCAGACGGCGCGGAGCCTGGTGATATTCCGTGACCGTGGCCGCCCGCACCCGCCACCAGCGGTTGGCGTCGGCCTCCAGATCCCAGTCACGCCAGCCGTCGTCGGTGCGGGAGGGAATGGATTTTTCCTCCAGCACCGCGCGCATGGCGGCCAGCCATTCATCGCGTCCGGCCCCCTCCTCGCTCCAGAAGGCCAGTCCGGAGACAGGTTTGGACAGGCGGAACATTCCCCGGGGTTTCCAGCGCAGGGAAAACCACGGGCCACCCGGAGCGGAGCCGAACCGGAAATTCCACACAAAACGCGACCAGCCCCGCACCAGCGGCTGCGCCAGCAGCAGGCCCCAGAGCACAAAATGCCCGCGCTTCGCGGGCCATGGCGCGGGCAGCCGCAGGGTCCACGCCTGGCGGCCAGTGTGGATCAGCGTGACCGCCAGCATGAGGCCCGCCGGGATCAGCGCCGCCGGAACCCAGGGGCCGAACGCCGACACCGTCACCATGATCAGCCACCACGGAAAACTGGTCACCAGCCACGAGGCTTCGGAAAGCGGCGGGCTGTAAACCGCCTGAAACGGCGCGTAGCCGAACAGGCCGGAATAAATGCGGCTGCCATTCTGAAGCAGCCGCAGAATCGCCGGCTGATAAACCATTCCCTGCCAGCGCGCCCCGCCGATCTGGCCGAAGCGCTGGCTGTGCTGGGACATCAGCAGGGCCTCCGCCTTGCCGTAACCGGCCTGCTGTTTCAAAAAAGCTTTCACACTGGTGCGGCGGTCGTGCCAGACCATGGCGGCGGCGTGGAAAGCGATGCCGAAACCGGCCTCCTGCAGCCGCCAGCAGAAATCGACATCATCGCCGGCCGCGTGGTATTTCGGCAGAAACCCCCCGATGCGGTCAAAAGCCGCCCGCCGCACCGCCAGATTGCAGCCTGGAAGGTGCTCCGCCACGCGGTCGGAGAGCAGCACATGCGCCGGCCCGCCGGGAGCGGCGGTCACGCAGGCCTGGACCATGGACTTCGCGGGCGGCGGGATATTCGGCCCGCCGGCCGCCGCCGCCGCCGGATCCTCCAGCGCTTTGGCCAGATAGGCGAGCCAGTCCTCATCCGGCATGCAGTCGTCGTCCGTGTAGGCCAGAATGTCCCCGGTGGCGGCGGCCGCGCCGGCATTCCGGGCCACGCTCAGGCCCCCGTGCTCCAGCCGCAGATAACGGATTCCGGGAAACTCCGCCGCGATCCCCGGCACCGTGTCCGTGGAGCCGTCATCGACCAGCAGGACCTCGAAATCCGGGTAGTTCAGCCGCCCCAGCGACGCCAGGCACGCCCGCAGAGTGGCCGAGCCGTTGCAGGTGCAGACGATGACGGAAATGCGCGGGGCCCTGCCCGTCAGCAGCTGGGAAACCGGCAGCGGCCCTCCGTGCAGCGCATGCCAGGCGGGACGCGGCGTCCGGCTCCGCGCCGTGAGCCCGAAGGACCAGCCGGTGACCATCTGTCCGCCCCGGAACCATTCATCGGTCCAGGAGAAAATGAGGTTTCCCGCCACTCCGTGCTCCAGACGGAGCTGGTGCTCCCACGCCAGGATTTCCGCCTGCCGGTCCACGCCGTTGGCCTGGGCATCAACGCCGAATTCCGAAATGATCAGCGGATGATCGCCCGCGATGTTCTGAAGCCGCGCCAGATAACGGTCCATGGCCGCGCGCTCCTCCAGGTAAACGTTGAAAGCCGTGAAGTCCGCATTGCCCGGCTGGAGGAATTCCGTGCCGGGGTAATTCGCGTAGCCGATCAGCGTTTCCGGCGCCGCCGCGCGCGCGGCTTCGATCAGCTCCTCCAGAAAACGCCGCACCCGCTCCGCCCCCAGCCAGCGCACCAGGGTCGCCTGAATCTCATTTCCCACCAGCAGCGCCGCCACCCGGGGCTGCGGTCCCAGCCTCGCGGCCACGCCCCGGACAGTGTCGAGCACCGTCTGGCGGTCAGCGGCGGTTTTCAGAAAATCGACATGATCACCCCAGGGAACGGACACCACGACATACAGATCCCGCTCCGCGCAGAGATCCAGAAACCACTCCGGCGGCGGATGATAAAGCCGCACCGTGTTCGCCCCCCAGTCCGCCATGGAGCTGAGATCGCGGGCCACCGTGTTCGGCGGCGGCAGTCCCAGATTCCGGTCCCCGGGACCGAAAGGCCCGTAAGTCGCGCCGTGCAGGATGAACTTCCGGCCGTCCAGCCGCAGGAATTTCCCGGCGGCGGTCACCCGCGGCGCGGGGACGGATACAGGGTCGGATGGGGAATCGGGCACAACGGAAAGCACGGCACTTTCCGATCCATGCCGGGGGATACCCCGAGCGGCAAGGAAAAGGTTTCAGCCGCCGTCTCCGCCGGCGGGCGTTTTTTCGCCGGCCAGGGCCCGCTTCTCCGTGAAACGGCGGAGAGCGGCGGCCAGCAGGTCCTGCTTCACAGGCTTGCTGAGGTAATCATCCATGCCCGCCGCCAGACATTTTTCCCGGTCCCCGGCCATGGCATTGGCGGTCAGGGCGATGATGTGGACTCCCTGGTTCTCAGCCAGCCCTTGGGCGCGCTCGCGCTTCCGGATGCGCCGGGAGGCCTCATAACCCTCCATTTCCGGCATCTGGCAGTCCATGAGAATCAGATCAAAAGGCGAACGCTCCATCGCCGCCAGCACTTCAAACCCATTGGCGGCCACCTGGGTGGAGAAGCCCAGTTTTTTAAGCTGAAGGACAATCACCTTCTGGTTCACCAGATTGTCCTCGGCCACCAGAATGCGGCAGGCGGAGGCGGCGGGAGCGGGCGGGACGGCGGGAATTTCCGGGGAAGTGACCAATTCCTCCCCGGCCGCCGGACCCGGCAGCCAGCGGCTCTGAAGCACCCGCATCAGACATTCGAAAAGACGCGCCTGACGCACCGGCTTGAGCAGGCATTCCAGAATGCCCGCCTCCCGCAGCACCCCGGCCTCCAGCCGGACGCCGAGGGACGTCAGCATGATGACCGGCATATCCGTGAACGCCGGATGCGCTTTAATGTCCCGCGCCAGCTCCAGACCGTTTCTGCCGGGCATCTGCATGTCCAGCAGGGCAATCTGAAACGGTTTTCCGGCGGCGGTCTCCCGTTTAAGAAGCTGCATCGCCTCCTCCGCGCCGGAGGCGTGGCACGAGGTCATGCCCCAGGCGTTCAACTGATGATGGAGCACCAGAATGTTGGTGATGTTGTCATCCACAATCAGCGCCTTCACCCCCGTGGGTTTCTCCAGGCTGATTTGAGGAGCCAGCGCCAGCGGAGCGGAGGAATGATGAAAAACAGCCGTAAACCAGAACAGCGACCCTTCCCCGGGCTCGCTCTGCACCCCGATGTCCCCGCCCATCAGCTCCACAATCCGTTTGGAGATAGCCAGCCCCAGCCCGGTGCCGCCATACTTGCGCGTCGTCGAGCCGTCCCCCTGGGTGAAGGCGGTGAAAAGCCGTTTTTCCGCTTCGGATTCAATGCCGATGCCGGTGTCCCGCACTTCAAAGCGGAGTTTCACCCCGTCCGCATCCTGGGAAACCAGCGAAACCCGGATCACCACCTCGCCGGATTCCGTGAATTTGATGGCATTGCCCACCAGATTGATCAGCACCTGCCGCAGCCGTCCGGAATCCCCGCGCAGCTGCACCGGCGTGTTCGGCTGGAGAAACCCCACCAGCTCCAGGCCCTTGGTGTGGGCTCGCTCCGCCATCAGTTCCAGGGTGTCCTCCACCGCCTGCCGGAGGCTGAAATCCTCCTCCTCGAACAGCAGCTTGCCGGATTCGATTTTGGAGAAATCCAGAATGTCGTTGAGAATGGTCAGCAGGGAGTCCGCGCTGTGGCAGACCGTGGTGATGAAATCGCGCTGCTGGGCCGTGAGTTCCGAGTCCAGCACCAGATTGCTGAGACCGATCACGGCATTCATCGGCGTGCGGATTTCATGGCTCATATTGGCCAGAAACTCCGATTTCAGACGCACGGACTCCATGGCCGCATCCCGCGCCAGAGCCAGATCGCGCTCCGCATTCCGGCGCTGGGTGACGTCCTCGATGGTCCCGACCGCGCCGGTGATGGATTCCCTGGTCCGCATGGCGTTGGCCCGGATGTGCAGCCACCGCACCTCCCCGCCGGCCAGCAGCAGCCGGCACTCGCAGTCCAGCGCCAGACCCTGCTCCAGAACGGCGCGCCATTCCGTCAGAACCTGCTGACGGTCATCGGGATGGAGCTTCCGGGAAAGCTGCGCGGGACTTTCATTTTCCCGGCGCAGGGTGATCGCGCGCCAGCGGTCGTTGGTGTAGGTGCAGGCGCCCTCCGCGTCCGTCTGGAAAATCCCGACCGGCGCGCCGGCGCTCATCACGCGGAATTTTTCCTCACTGAACGCCAGATCCGCCGTGCGCAGTCCCACTTTCTCCTCAATGCCGGCGTTCAGCTCCTCCAGCTCCGCCTGCTGGCCCGCCTCGCGCCGCATTTCGCGGAGATTCTGGCGGATGGAGAGCAGGAGGAACACATTTTCAAAAATCACCCAGCCCGCGTGCTCCGCCGTGCGCCAGATGGAGGTCGCCACCGTGCCGTAAATCGACTGCGGCCAGAAAATCCCGCGCAGAAGATGGTCCGCCAGGACCACGGCGGTCGCGGTGAGCAGCACCCGCCAGTCCCGGTAAAACGCCAGAAACGCCAGCGAGCCGAAAACGTGGAAATGGGTTTCAATGCGTCCCCCCGTGATGTGAATCAGCAGCGCCCCCATCAGCATCTGCCCCAGAGCCACGGCGTGGCGGGTGAAGGCGCGTCCCGGCTGCCTCCACGCCAGCAGCGCGGGAAACACGGCGATGATTCCCCCCAGCACGATGGCGGCCCAGACATGCGGGTGAATCCGGCTGCTCACCCCCGACCACGTCAGCGGGGAGATCCACACGGCCACGAGGACGCCAAAACCCCATTCCAGCAGCAGCAGCCACTTGAAAATCCGGTCCGTGTTCCGGAACACGTTCTGCTGCTGGGCGGCAAAAAGTTTGTCCTTCTGCGACGGCAATGAGGGGTTGAGAGCTTCCGTCATCCTTTTGGCTGCTCACGTTTCACAGGCGCCTCCGGGATGGCCCCCTGCAGGGAACAGCCATACACGGGCGAACGCGCCGGTTCCTCCGGCCCGGCGGAGTTCCGAAGCCCAGGACCGCCATGACTCACCCGTTTTCCAATCAAATCCAGTCCGTCATTGTCCCCGGAATGCCCCCGGGCCGCCGTGATGCCGCCGTGGAAAACCAGAACGCCCCGCGGATCATAAACAAACGTTTCCCCCGAGGCTCCGGCGGCAAAAAGCCCCGCCTCCCGTCCGTCAGCGTCGGTTTGCACCCCGACACCGGGGATCGCCCGCGCCTGGCGGCACAATGTGGTGTCACTCCAGACCGCCTGTTTATCCTCCGGTGTGAAAAACAGCACCTGCGCGGAAATTTGTTCCGGATTCCGGGAAAGCAGCACCCCCAGTTCCTCCACACTGGCCCGCGAACAGGGACACTCCGGATGCAGAAACATCACCAGACTGAAGGGATTTCCAGAGCGGGACAACGCGCTCCCTTCCGGCCAGACACGCTGATTTTCAACAACTTCAGCCGGAGTCACGCTGTAGCGCCACAATCCGGCCAGGCCGGCACCAGCGGCTCCCAGCCACACAATGCCCGCCCCATACCTCATCATACTTCTCAGCATGGAGTCCTGTAATTCCAACTGCTTGGATTTCAAGCGATTGTGAATAACTGACCCGGCACCGCGTTTCTGAAGCGTTCAATTGGAGACCCTTTTTCCCTCCGGAAGGGCCGTAATTTCAGCGTGCTCCAACCGCCCTCCTTTCCGTGTCCGACGGGACATTTTTCAGGCCCCGATTCTGCTTTGTCCGTTGCATAAAGCACAGATGTTCAGAGCCTTGCAGCCATGAGGGAGAATTCCGCGAAATGCCCTGAAGCCCCCCGGCCTTATCCCGCCTCACCGGAGGAATGCCGGGAATCCCGCCCTGCGGGCAGCGGACGGCATCCCGCCTCCGATCCGCCGGATGGAGACCGGCGCGCCGGAGAAATCATCGGCCGCTATGAACTGACAGCACTGCTGGGCGAGGGCGGATTCGGGGAAGTCTGGAAAGCCCGGCAGCAGGAGCCGATCCGGCGGGAGGTCGCGCTCAAGCTGATCAAACCGGGACTCGACAGCCGTGAGGTGATTACCCGCTTCGAAGCCGAACGGCAGGCCCTGGCCATGATGGACCACCCCCACATCGCCGCCGTCCTGGACGCGGGAACAACAGCGGACGGCAGACCCTTTTTTGTGATGGAACTGGTTCACGGCATGCCCATCACCGATTACTGCGACCACCACCGGCTTACCCTGCGGGAACGGATGGCGCTGTTCATTCCGGTGTGTCAGGCCGTGCAGCACGCGCATCAGAAAGCCGTGATCCACCGCGACCTGAAGCCCTCCAATATTCCGGTCACCACCATCGACGGCCGCCCCGTCCCCAAAATCATCGATTTCGGCATCGCCAAAGCCCTGACACCCACAGCGGATCCCCCGGCCTCCACCAATTCTGTCCACGCCATCCATCCCGTCCATCCCACCCGGACCCTGACCGGCACGCTCCAGTACATGAGCCCCGAACAGGCCGGCTCCAGTCCCGATGTGGACACCCGCAGCGATGTTTATTCCCTCGGCGTCATCCTCTGCGAACTGCTGACCGGCCGCCTCCCGCTGCCGGCGGATTTCCTGAATCCGCCGGCCGCCGCGCTGCGCCGGATCCGCGAAGCGGAGCCCATAAGACCCGGCAAACTGGTCCAGCCCCTCACACCCGCCGTCAGACAGGCGGCGGAGCGGCGGCGCCTTGATCCCCGGCGCTTTGCCCGCGAACTGCGCGGGGACCCGGACTGGATCCTGCTCAAGGCTCTGGAAAAGGACCGCGTCCGCCGCTACGGGACCGCCGCCGCCCTCGCGGGGGATTTGCAGCGCTGCCTCGATGGCAAGACGGTCAGCGCGGCCGCCCCCGCATGGTCTTACCGGCTGGGAAAATTCACCCGCCGCCACCGCGCGGCCCTGCTGGCGGCGGGGCTGGCCGCCACCGCGCTGATGACCGGCACCGGCGTCAGCCTCTGGCAGGCCTTCCGCGCCGCCCGCAGCCAGGCCGACGCGGAAAGGAACTTCGCCCTCGCCTGCGGAGCCGTGGAAAAATATCTCAGCGGCATCACGGACCACCCGCAGCTCGAACACGGGGATTTCCGGGATCTGCGGAAGTCGCTGCTGGAGACAGCGGTCCCGTTTTACCGGGAAATGAGCCACGCCGGAAACAATGACCCCGCGCTGCGCGCCGCCCGGGCGGAGGCTCAGGGCCGCTTGGCGGATATTTACCAGGCTCTCGAAATCCCGGACAAAGCGGAGACCGCCTACACGGAGGCCCTGGAGATTGAAAACTGTCTGGCGGCGGAATTTCCCGAAAATCCCCTCTGGCCGTCCAATCTCGCCATGAGGCACAACAACCTCGCCATTCTTCAGAAAACCGGCGGCCGGCAGCAGGAGGCCCTCGCCCATTACGGCCAGGCGGTCACCCTCATGGCCTCCCTGGCCCGGAAATTCCCCGACAATGCCGATTATATCTACCGTGAGGGAGTTTTTGTGCTGCACCGGGGACAGCTTTTCTGGCAGCTCGGCCGCCTGGAGGAGGCCGGGGACGCTTTCCGGAGTGTCCTGAGCCGTCAGGAGCAACTGGCCGCGCGCTTTCCGGGAAAGGCGGAGTTCCCGCACCAGATGGGCATCTGCCACACGGCGATGGGCACCCTCCACACCTTCCAGTCGCGGTTCGATGAGGCGGAAAGTGCTTACCGCCAGGCCATTACATTCCATGAAGCCGCGGTCCGGAGCCAGCCGGAGAACCGCGAATACCGCGCTGTGCTGGCGGCGACGTTCTCCAATCTGGCGGAAATGCGACGGCGCGGGGGCGACAAAAACCTTGCGGAACCCGCCTTCCACCGGGCCGCGGAACTTTATCAGGAACTGGCGGACCGGTTTCCCGCCTACAGCTCCTATCCGCAGGCCGTGGTCCGCTGTCAGCGTTTCCTGGCCCGTTTTTACGACGAACAGGACCGGAAAGAGGAAAGTCAGGCCGCATGGGAGCGCGCCCTCACCGCCCAGCGGCAACTGATTTCCACCGCCCCCCGGCCTCCCGCCCGTCCGGCGGATCTGGCGGGCATTCTGGTCAAACTGGGGGAGCATGCCCGCGGCCGCCAAGCCTGGTCCGAAGCCGAGGACTATTACCGCCAGGCCGCCACCGCCCTCCCCGCCGCCGGGTATCAGCTGCCGGTCTGCGAGCTGGCGCTGGCAAGACAGGACTTCGCCACCGCCGCCCGGGAGGCCCTCGCCTGGGCGGCGGCGGTGACGGAAGGCTGGCAGGTGCGGGAGCGGGCGGCCGACATCCTGCTCCAAGCCGTCCGCAGCGAACTGAAGGATCCCACCCCCGATCCGGACGGCAGCCGGGCGCGGCTGGTGGAGACACAACTGACCCGGACGGTGGAGCTGCTGCGGCAGGCGGTCGCCCAAGGCTTTCTGGGGCTGCCCTGGTTTGAAAATCCGGGGAAAAACCCTCTGCTGCGCCAGCGTCCGGATTTCCAGGACCTGCTCCGCACCGCCCCCGCCGCATTCCCGCCCGGCCTGAGCGTTCCCGCCGGCTTCAAACTTGACTACCCCCAGGGCAGCGATCCCGGCGTGCGCCGCTGGACGCGTGAGGGAATGCTATGGACCGAAACCCAGCCCTCCGGCAAACAGAATAAATTTTACACCGCCGGCCCTGGCATTTTCGAAAAGATGCCAGGCACGGAAATCCGCCGCATCAGTGACGGAGGAACCGCACTCTTTATTCCGGATTCCTCCAATACCATTCCCCGTGATCTCCATATGAAAGGTTTCGACGGCGCGTGGGTTCTTATTGGCTCAATCACGGAAATGGAGCCGGAAACCACTCCCGGAATCCGGACCGCCGAAAGGGGAAAATAACCCGCAACCCCTTGCCCGCCAGCGGCAAAACCCGGCACCGCCCACCGCTCCTCCGCACGGGAAACATCCCGCCGCAGGATGGAAATTTCCTGTTTTCCGCATGAGGTGTCACCGAATGCAATCATTACGGAAACACGGAAATGAACACACATTTTCGTTCACGTTCGATTTTTCAGATAAATTCCAATTTGTGAAATTTTCATAAATTGTTTTTGACTCCCTGATCTTAATATCTGTAAGTGAATGGGGAAATATCAAAAATCCACTGACATCAGCATCACCCGCCGGTGATCCCCCGGTCCCGGAAGGGGCAATATCGTCATTTCAAAGCCGTTTTTCCGTCTCCCTTTTCCATGCCCCTCAATCCCACCGCCCCGTCACCGCCTTATGCTCACTCGGCAAAGGACGGCGAGCCGTGGGAGGAACTGTTCACACCTTTCGGAACCACCTCCGACACCCAGTGCGCCGGGAAACTCTGCCTCAAATGCGAACATTTGGACCGTTCCCATGGCCACACCAATAAAGTCGCCTTCTGGGCCGCCCGTTTCGCCGCCGGGATGTTTCCACCCGGTTCCCCTGAATCCAAAACCGCCTGGACGTGGGGCTGGCTTACCGGCCTCTGGCACGATCTGGGGAAATTCGCCCCCATCTGGCAGGCCTACCTCAAATCCAAAGCCGACCCCCACCTCGGTGAAATCTCCGGAAAAGTGGACCACTCCACCGCCGGAGCCATCCTCACGCACGGAACCCCTCCTTTCGGGGACCTCATCTCCTATCTCATCGCCGGCCATCACGCCGGCCTCGCCGACGGCTGCACCCTTTTCCCGGAAGGCACCCGTCTCAGCAAAAGAGTTGAGCTTTGGAGAACGGAAGCGGAGGCGGCAGGCATTCCGCTGAAAGAACTCATCCCGCCGCCGCCGCTCACCCGTCCGCAGGCGGGCAATGACGCCATGGCCTTCATGCTGCGCTATTTTTTCTCGTGCCTCGTGGATGCGGACTGGCTGGCCACGGAGTCCTTCATGCAGCCGGAGAAAACCCTTCAGCGCGAAGCTTGGCCGGAGGACATCATCGACCGGATGCTCACCGCTTTGGAGGAGTATCTGGTGAAAAAATTCGGCGTCGCGGAATCCAATCCCGTCAACGACGCCCGGGAAACAGTCCGGCGGGACTGTGAGGCGGCGGCGGAAAATCCTTCCGGCCGGTTTTTCTCCCTCACCGTTCCCACCGGCGGCGGCAAGACTCTGTCCTCCCTGCTTTTCGCCCTGCGCCACGCCCGGAAAAACGGACTGAGGCGCGTCCTGTTTGTCATTCCTTTCACCAGCATTATCAAACAGAATGCCGATGTTTTCCGCGACGCTTTCTCGGAACTTTCCAAGGAACTGGGCCGTGAAATCGTTCTCGAACATCACTCCAAGTTCGATCCGGCGAAGGAAACCGAAGCCAACCGCCGCACGGCGGAAAACTGGGATTCGCCGCTCATCGTCACCACCAACGTCCGGTTTTTCGAATCCCTCTTCGCCAACCGTCCCGGCGATTGCCGGAAACTCCACCGCACCGCCCGCAGCGTCATTATTTTCGATGAAGTGCAGGCCCTGCCCAACCACCTCCTCGCTCCGATTTTGCGGGCGCTCACCTGCCTCGTCAAAGATTTCGGAACCACCGCCGTCCTCTGCACCGCCACCCAGCCCGCGCTGGAAAAACGTGAGGATTTTCACGTCGGCATCCCGCCGGAGGACATCACCCCCATCATCCGCGATGAAGCCGCGCTCTTCACCGTTCTGGAGCGCGTCGAATGTCATCCGCTCGGCGCCATCGATGATGATTCGCTCATCCGGCACATCCGCCAGAATGCGGCCCAAGGTTGCCTGCTGATTCTCAACACCACCAAAGCCTCCCAGACTCTGCATAAGAAGCTCAGTGACAACGGCGATGGCCCCCGCCTGTCCGTCCTCCACCTTTCCGCCCGCATGTGCCCGGCTCATGTCGTGGAGGTTCTGAAGGACGCGAAAATCCTGCGAAAGGCAGGCGAACCCGTCGTCCTTGTCTCCACCCAGATCATTGAAGCCGGGGTGGATATCAGTTTCCCTGTGGTTTACCGGGCGGAATGCGGGCTCGATTCCTTTGCCCAGGCCGCCGGACGCTGTAACCGCCACGGCGAACTCGCTCCGGCGAAAGGGCAGGTTTTTCTGTTTCAGCCGAGCGACCATCCCATTCCGAAGGCGCTCACCGATCTCATCGCCGCAGCGGCGGTCACCCGCACGCAGATTCTGCCCAATCACACTGACAGTGAACTGCTCTCGCCCGCCGCCATCCGCGCTTACTTCGAGCACGCCATCTGGCAGGCCGGACCCAAAACCGACCAGTGGGACAAAGCCCACATCATTTCCGGCAGCATCCCCTGTTTCAATCCCACTGAGAAATCAGCCAACTGGGCCAAATCCTACAGCTTCAAAACCGCTGCTCAGAAATTTCGCATGATCGACTCAGAGACTCATGCGGTCCTCATTCCCTGGAACGATGCCGCCAAAAAGCTCGCCGATGAAATCCGCCAGAAGGACCGCTTCAACATTCCCCTGAGCCTCGACCACTACCGTCTCGCCCAGCAGTTCTCCGTGCAAGTTTACGACCATGAGTGGAAACAAATGCAAAATCTCCTTTCCCTCCACTGCGGCGAAGCCATCGCCATCCTTACCCACCCGGAAAACGACTACCACGAAAAAACCGGGCTCAAGCGTCCTGAAACCCCTGACAACCCCAACGCTTTTTGCGTGTAGGAATTTGGATTCACCCAATCACGCCCCTTCTTGGAATTTAACCCGTATGCCCATCGTAACCATATCTCCCAGGCGCCAGATCGTGATCCCCAAGGAAATCCGACAAGCCTTGAGAGTCAAACCGGGCCAGCGCTTTGTCTTCACCGTAAAGGACGGCCGCATCAGGCTTAGTCCTGTCCTCACGTCAGAGCAACCACCCGAAACCAAACCCTGACCGCCTTCATGTCCTACGGCATCAAACTTCACGTCACCGGCGAATTCGCCTGCTTCACCCGACCGGAAATGAAAGTGGAAAGGGTTTCCTACGATGTTATCACGCCCTCAGCGGCGCGGGGCATCCTAGAGGCCATTTACTGGAAGCCGCAAATTCTCTGGGTCGTTGACCGCATCCACGTTCTCGCCCCCATCCGCTTCACGAATATCCGCCGGAACGAAGTCGGAGTCAAGGCCAGTTCACCCAGCGCCGCCGCAATGAAAGGTGAAATAGTCCCGTTACTCGGTATTTTAGCAGACGATCCAAAAAATCGCCAGCAGCGCGCCTCCACTCTCCTGCGTGATGTTTCTTATCTCATTGAGGCCCACTTTGAAATTCTCGACCGCCGCTTCGATAAAAACGGTCCGGAACTCCCCGCCAGAGACAACGAAGGCAAACACCTCGACATGTTCAAGCGCCGCGCCCGCACCGGCCAGTGCTTCCACCAGCCCTGCCTCGGAAACCGTGAATTCCCCGCCCGTTTCACACTCATCGAAGACGACGGCGATATCCCAAAATCCACCATCCCGTCCGAGCAGCAAACCCGCCCTCTGGGCTGGATGCTCCACGATATCGCCTACCTGCCCGCCGACCAAAAGGCCAAGGACTCCTTCCTCACCGGCCAGGGGAAATGCGTCCGCGCCGAGCCCCGCTTCTTCAATGCCTTCATGGAAAACGGCATCATTGAGGTTCCTCCCTTCCACACATCCCTCGCCTGAGGGATGAAGATCATCTACAAAATCACTTATCCAAACGGGAAAATTTATGTCGGGAAGGATCTCACGGACAGCATTAACTATTTTGGCAGCGCCAGCAGCGCCTTGATCGCGGTGGATTTCAGCCGGGAGGAACGGCGCCATTTCACCATCATCAGGGAAATTCTTTGGGAATCCTCCACTGCGGCGAACCGCGAAGTCACCGTCAAAGAAATTGAGTTTATTGAACGCCTCCATTCAAACAACCCGGCTGTTGGCTATAACCGCTGGCCCGGATTCAAAGCAAAATAACTGGCCGCCAGCCGGTCACACATTTTTCAATTCAATTGCTCATGATCCTTCAAGCTCTTTACGAACTTTACCAGCGGCTCGCTGAGGACCCGCTGAACGGCCTGCCCATGCCGGGATACAGTCTGCAGAACATCAGCTTTTGCGTTGTCATTAAGACCGACGGCTCCCTGGTGGAAATCCAGCCGTGCCAGCAGGAAACCATTGAGATTGGGAAAAGCGGCAAGGAAAAGAAAACCGCGCGCGCACTTTCCTTATTGGTGCCTGGACAGGGCAAACCCCCTGGATCCGGTTTTAATCCCTGTTTCCTGTGGGACAACACCGGCTACATGCTCGGTTTCAAACCCGACGATTCCAAAAAATCCGCCACCGATCGGGAAAAGGAAAAAATCCGGACTCTCGCTTCCTTTGACACCTTCAAACAGCGCCACCTCGAACTCGAAGCCGCTGTCAGCGATCCCGATTTCTCAGCCGTCTGCCGTTTCCTCGAAACTTGGTCCCCGGACCATGCCGGCCAGCACCCGGTTCTGAACGGAATCACCTCCGGATTCGGAGTTTTCCAGATCAGCGGGAAATTGAAATACGTTCACCAGTCTCCCAGGATTTCCAGTTGGTGGGCCGCACAGGACACTAGCTCCGGCAATGCGGCGACCAATATTTGCCTTATTACCGGTGAACCATCCCAAGCCGCCGTAACTCACGAACCCGCAATTAAAGGTGTCGCGGGGGCTCAAGGCATGGGTGCCAAGCTTGTCTCCTTCAATTTACAATCTGTTGAATCTTTTGGTAAGGAACAGGGCTTCAATTCCCCCGTCAGCGAAAACGCTGCCTTTTCCTACTGCAACGCTCTCAACTGGTTGCTTGCCGGTAAAGAACGCCGCTTCCGCATTGGTGATGCCACCACTGTTTTCTGGACCGAAAAAGCCACACCGTTGGAAACCCTGCTGCCATGGATGATGGCCGGAGTCCCTGATGCTGAGGACGGTGCAACCAAAAAGCGTGTTCATGATGCCCTCTCCCACATCGCCCAAGGAACTCTTAGCAAGGATGAACTTGGTGACAACTCCGTGCGCTATTTCATCCTCGGCCTTTCCCCAAACGTCGCCCGGCTTTCCGTCCGGTTCTGGCACACCGGAACCTTGGGCGAGCTGCTCGCCAATCTGAAACGGCACTTTGACTGCCTCAGCCTCATCCGCCAGTGGGATGAGACCAACTCCAAAAATCCCGATCCGCTGACACCGTCCGTTTACCAGCTTCTGCGTCAGACCTCCCGGGATGCCGACGGCATTCCGCCGCTGCTGGGCGGGGCTCTCATGCGCTCCATTCTCCTGGGCACTGGTTATCCGGAAACGCTCATCACCGCCGTCATCAACCGCATCCGTGCCGAGCGCGACATCAATTACCTCAAAGCCGCCATCCTCAAATCCTGGCTCATCCGCAATCACCAACAGGACATTCAAATTATGCTAGATGAATCCAACCTCAGTCCCGGCTACCGCCTCGGCCGCCTTTTCGCCGTGCTGGAGAAAACCCAACAGGACGCTCTGCCCGGCCTCAACGCCACCATCCGCGAGCGCTTTTACGCCAGCGCCTCCGCCACTCCCCGCGCGGTCTTCGGCAGACTGCTGAGAACTTATCAGCACCACCTCGCCAAACTCGACACTGTCGGTGCAAAAATCGCCCGCGAAAAGCAAACCCAGGAAATCCTCGCACCTCTTTCTGATTTCCCCGCCCACCTCAATCTCCAGAACCAGGCACAGTTTGCTCTCGGTTACTACCACCAGCGCAAGGATTTCTTCACCAAAAAAGACGCCAGTCCCGCTACTGAATCCGCCGCCGCCTGATTTTTCTCAAACTTCCAACAGCTTCACCCATGAACCACCGCTACGACTTCATTTACCTCTTCGACGCCCAGGACGCCAACCCGAACGGAGACCCGGACGCCGGCAATCTCCCCCGCGTCGATGCGGAATCCGGTCAGGGACTCATCACCGACGTCTGCCTCAAACGCAAAATCCGCAATTTCGTTGAAGTCGTCAAAAAGGACGCGCCCAGCTTTAACATCTACGTCAAAGAAAAAGCCGTCCTCATCCGCGCCCACGAACAAGCCTACAAGGCCATCAAAAAGGAGGGCGAGGAGCAAAGCGAAACCAAAGCCGGCAAACGCAAAGGCAGTGGAGACGAGGTGGAGCAGGCCCGGAAATGGATGTGTCAGAACTTTTACGATATCCGCACCTTCGGAGCCGTCATGAGCCTCGCCGTCAACTGCGGCCAGGTGCGCGGTCCCATCCAGCTAGGCTTCTCACGCTCCATTGACCCCATTGTCATCAGCGAGCACGCCATCACCCGCATGGCGGTGGCCACTGAAAAGGAAGCCGAGGCCCAGCAGGGCGACAACCGCACCATGGGCCGCAAATTCACCGTTCCTTACGGACTCTACCGAGCTCACGGATTTGTGAATCCCTTCCTTGCCGAGCAGACCGGATTTTCCGATGACGACCTGGAACTGCTTTTCCAAAGCCTGGAAAACGCCTTCCAGTTCGACCAGTCCGCCGCCCGGCCCGCAGGCAGCATGGCTCCGCGCGGACTGCTCATTTTTAAACACGACAGCCAGCTCGGCAAAGCGCCCAGTCACTCCCTGTTCGACCGCCTCCAGGTGGAGTCCTTCGAATCCACTCCGGCGGAGGACGGCAAACCGCCCCGCAAATTCAGCGACTACGCCAGCCGCATCACCTTTGACGGTCAGCCGCTGGATGAGGTGGTGCAACCCGGCCAGGAAAAAGATCTCGGCAACGGCATCACCCTCATCCGCCGGATCTGACCGGCCGCTCCGCGCTCCGCCAGGCCGGGTGCCGGGCGGCTCTGTCCGGAACCGGCGGATTTTGGCGGCGTGGGCCTCACAGAAAACAATAACAATAACAACAGCCAGCCGACGGCAGTGTTCACGGACGATCAGCTTCTTCCTCTCTCCGCTTTGCAGCATCTGCTGTTCTGCGAGCGGCAGTGCGCTTTGATCCATGTGGAGCAGGTCTGGGAGGAGAACCGGTTCACGGCGGAGGGCAAAGTGCTGCATGAGCGGGTGGACGACGGCGGGTCGGAATCGCGGCCGGGCGTGAGGATTGTTAGAAGTCTGCAGCTGGCCTCCCGCGCCCTCGGACTGCGCGGCGTGGCGGATGTGGTGGAATTCCTCCGCCCGCGCGCCGGGGCGGACGCAGCGGATCATCCGCCCGCCGCCGACGACGGCGACGGGAAAATTCGCGGTGATGGCAACAGCAACAGCAGCAACAGCAGCAGCGGCGCTGGCCGCGGGCGGGCCGTCACCGGCCAGCCGTTTCCCGTGGAATACAAACGCGGCAAACCCAAAACCCACCACGCCGACGAGGTGCAGCTCTGCGCCCAGGCGCTTTGTCTGGAGGAAATGTTCGGCATCGCCGTGCCCTGCGGTGCTCTTTATTACGGCAAAAACCGGAAAAGAACGGACATCGCCTTCGATGACACCCTGCGCGGCCTCACGCTTTCCACGGCGGAGCGGCTGCACGCCCTCATCGCCTCCCGCCTGACGCCCACGGCTGTCCGGGAGAAAAAATGCGACGCCTGCTCGCTGCTGGAGCTTTGCCTCCCCGACGCCCTCCGGTTCCGCCGCGGAGCCCGCGCCTGGAACGACCGGGCCTTCACGGATTCCCTGGGACCGGCTTTGGAATCACTTTGAATTCCGGAAGACGGGCCACGGATAACACGAATTTCACTGAGACACACGGATAGATGCAAAGGATGAATCCACCCGCCGGGCAAGCTCCTTTTCTTCATGGATCCGTGATTATCCGTCTTATCCGTGCCATCCGTGGTTCGTTCTCCGAAATTCAGAATCACCGGTGAAAACCGGATAACGCCTGGTCGGCACGGCAGCGTTCAAAATCCGCAGTCCAACCTTATGAAACGTCACCTGAACACGCTCTTCATCACTCTCGAAGGCGCATGGCTGGCCAAGGACGGGGCCACAGTGGATGTGAGATTCGAAAAACAAAGCCGCCTGCGCGTGCCTCTGCACAACCTGGACGGCATTGTCACCTTCGGATGGGACATCGGCATGTCCCCGCAGCTCATGCAGGCCTGCGCCGAGACCGGAGTCAGCATCTCGTTCTGCAGTCCGCACGGAAAATTCATCGCCGCCGCCACCGGCTTCTCCCCCGGCAATGTGCTGCTGCGCCGGGCCCAGTACCGCATCGCCGATGACCTGCCCGCCGCCGTGCTCGTGGCCCGGGAAATGATCGGCGCCAAAATCGCCAACAGCCGCACCGTCCTGCTGCGGGCAGCGCGGGATCATGCCCGGGAGACCCTGGAAACCGTGTGCCGGCGCCTCGCCTGCCGCGCGCAGGACGCCCGCGCCTGCACGGATCTGGATTCCCTGCGCGGCATTGAGGGCGACGCGGCGGAGTCCTATCTCAGCTCCCTGAACCTCTGCCTCACCAACCCCGATCCCGCCTGGCGCATGGCCGGCCGCTCCCGCCGCCCGCCCCTCGACCGCCTGAACTGCCTGCTCTCCTTTCTCTACGCCATGCTGGCCCACGACTGCCGCTCCGCCCTGGAGGCCTGCGGGCTGGACGCCGCCGTCGGTTTCCTGCACCGCGACCGCCCCGGCCGCCCGGGGATGGCGCTGGATCTCATGGAGGAATTCCGGCCCATGCTCGCGGACCGGCTGGCGCTTTCCCTGATCAACCGCTGCCAGCTTCAGCCCCGGGATTTCACGGTGGAGGAAGGCGGGGCCGTGTCCCTGAAGGATGACGCCCGGAAGGCCGTGCTCATCGCCTGGCAGGAGCGGAAGCAGGAGGAGATCACCCACCCGTTCCTCGGCGAAAAAACCACCATCGGACTCCTCGTCCATCTTCAGGCCCGCCTGCTGGCCAGGCATCTGCGGGGCGACACCGATGCCTACCCGCCCTTCCTGTGGCGGTGAGAGCGGCGGCTTTGAGGAAAACCCGAAAACCCTGATGATCCTGTTCCCTGACAATTCCTCCCATTCCCCTGATGGACTTGGCGATGCCCCGCGAACCACGTCTCACATCCGATACAGGGCTAAATCCGCCATGGAACGGCCCCGTTCGAACACCGGAACCAACCTTAAAAACTGAAATCCCCCAGTCGTTGATGGCGGACCGCTTCCTCGCGGCGCAAACTGAAATCTTAAATCTGAAACTCAACCCTGAAATCTCAAATCTCGAATTCTCCCCCCTGAAAACTCCTCATGCATATCCTCATCACCTACGATGTCGCCACCTCCAGCGACGGCGGCCAGAAACGCCTCCGCCGCGTGGCCCGGACCTGCGAGGATTACGGCCAGCGGGTGCAGAATTCCGTCTTTGAATGCAAAGTGGACCCCGGCCAGTTCACCTTCCTGAAACGGCGGCTTCTGGAGGAAGCCGACTTGCATCATGACAGTATCCGTTTCTATTTTCTTGGTGCCAACTGGCACAACCGGGTCGAACACCACGGAGCCAAACCCGGCTACGATGTTGACGGCCCCCTGATTGTCTGACCCCCGCCCCTTGATCCGGAACCCGGGACACCGGTGCGGGTTCCGGCAGGTGAGCTGGAAACCAACCGGAACAGACGCTTATCACCGGAGCCGGGGGCGCGGAAAGCCGGTCCATGGGAAAAACGCTTTCCCCTGCGCGGACCCGCAATGAACATCCTCCATCGGGAAGGGTTCGCGAAACACCGAACCCGTTGATTTTCAGCTCTTTGACAATTTTGCAGAAAACCGGGGAGAACAACTTGTCAGGCTTTCCGCCCCATCCGCGCCAACCTCCCCACTGGACACTGCAACTGAACGCCTTAAACTCCAACCGTCGCCCCCTCACGGGGGCGCGGATTGAAACCCCCAGATGACCGGTTTCCACGGACCGATGCTGGTCGCCCCCTCACGGGGGCGCGGATTGAAACATGTGGAGGCAAAAGTAATTCTACGCTTCCTTGCGTCGCCCCCTCACGGGGGCGCGGATTGAAACAACCCGGACGCCGATGTGACCCTTCTGGGGATCGTCGCCCCCTCACGGGGGCGCGGATTGAAACCCCGCATCGATCGTGCCCACCAGCCGCCCGGACGGTCGCCCCCTCACGGGGGCGCGGATTGAAACCACGCAGGCCGCGCTGATCGCCAGCCTGTCCGGGGTCGCCCCCTCACGGGGGCGCGGATTGAAACGATTCCGGCCCCTGTAACCATTTTTGGATCGTAGGTCGCCCCCTCACGGGGGCGCGGATTGAAACCCGCCGCCATCGGCACGGACAATAAGGGGCGGAGGTCGCCCCCTCACGGGGGCGCGGATTGAAACCTCGTTAAAACTCTGACGCGCCGCTTCCGCCAGAGTCGCCCCCTCACGGGGGCGCGGATTGAAACCCGCTGAGCACCGTCAGGGGAAGGAGTTGCCGCTGTCGCCCCCTCACGGGGGCGCGGATTGAAACAGAGTATATTTGATGCGGCCCGGCCCTCCGTCAAGGTCGCCCCCTCACGGGGGCGCGGATTGAAACCTCTGCTGCCGCCCGGCATTGCGCAAGGCGAGGGTCGCCCCCTCACGGGGGCGCGGATTGAAACTTGATAACGATAATCGCGGCGCGGAGTTGCGCGCGTCGCCCCCTCACGGGGGCGCGGATTGAAACTCCCATGCGGTGCATGGAGATTGTGATTAGGTGATGTCGCCCCCTCACGGGGGCGCGGATTGAAACCGCGTGGTCCGCCGCGAAACAACCATTGTTGATAGTCGCCCCCTCACGGGGGCGCGGATTGAAACCGTATGCAGTCGCGGACAGCCTCCCCGGAAGTTGTCGCCCCCTCACGGGGGCGCGGATTGAAACAATCTGTCGCGGAAAAGAGAAGCGCCTCCGCCTCGTCGCCCCCTCACGGGGGCGCGGATTGAAACCTCTTTTCCTTCGAAGCCTCAGCCTCCGCGACCGTCGCCCCCTCACGGGGGCGCGGATTGAAACCCCGCGAGGGCAACGGTTGATTGCCCGGAAGGGGTCGCCCCCTCACGGGGGCGCGGATTGAAACCGGTGCTCAAAACGTGAGCGTCCACCGTCAATTGTCGCCCCCTCACGGGGGCGCGGATTGAAACGGCGTCAACCAGCCGTTTTACAACTGCAAACCTCGTCGCCCCCTCACGGGGGCGCGGATTGAAACCGCATATCCCCCACGGTCCTCCAATTCAGACGCGTCGCCCCCTCACGGGGGCGCGGATTGAAACAACATATAAATTCCCATCACCGGCATCCGGCGCAGTCGCCCCCTCACGGGGGCGCGGATTGAAACCCTCAAGTTATTGAGGGAACTGCAAACCGGAAGAGTCGCCCCCTCACGGGGGCGCGGATTGAAACCCGCTGAACACCGTCAGGGGAAGGAGTTGCCGCTAGTCGCCCCCTCACGGGGGCGCGGATTGAAACAACCTGACAAATAGCAATCTTGACCTTGCCGCTTGTCGCCCCCTCACGGGGGCGCGGATTGAAACTCAATCACGAAAAATACCGCGCTCTCGCCAGCCGGTCGCCCCCTCACGGGGGCGCGGATTGAAACCCTCCCTTGAAATCCACAATAACCAGCGGCCCAGTCGCCCCCTCACGGGGGCGCGGATTGAAACTTCCGGCACAGCCACAAGTCCGCGAAATAACGCGGTCGCCCCCTCACGGGGGCGCGGATTGAAACCGGATGTGGATTTCAGGGATACCGTGATTTTCTGGTCGCCCCCTCACGGGGGCGCGGATTGAAACTCAATCTTGCTGTGCGCCAGCAAAACGACGTTAAGTCGCCCCCTCACGGGGGCGCGGATTGAAACCATATAGGCCGACGCGACCCCGCCCGCAGGCCAGTCGCCCCCTCACGGGGGCGCGGATTGAAACTTTGCTCTTTTCTCCGCAGCCTGACGCATCATTTGTCGCCCCCTCACGGGGGCGCGGATTGAAACACGTCGGCATGATGCCCTATGATGCCAATCCGCCGTCGCCCCCTCACGGGGGCGCGGATTGAAACACCGCGCTTATTGATAAGATGTGCATCGACACGAGTCGCCCCCTCACGGGGGCGCGGATTGAAACGGGATTCCCGGCTCTCTTGATTGGGACGTAACTAGTCGCCCCCTCACGGGGGCGCGGATTGAAACAGGGTGCGCCTCTGAAATGGCGCGTGGGGGTCCTGTCGCCCCCTCACGGGGGCGCGGATTGAAACCGCTGCCGTATCAGCGGCGAGGCGTGCGACGAGGTCGCCCCCTCACGGGGGCGCGGATTGAAACAATCGACTCAGGACCGGCAGCACAGCGCAGGCTGGTCGCCCCCTCACGGGGGCGCGGATTGAAACCCTTGCGGGGATCGGGGCGGGGACGCATACCGGGTCGCCCCCTCACGGGGGCGCGGATTGAAACTAGCTCTTTTAAAAGTTTAGTCGCGGTATCAGTGGTCGCCCCCTCACGGGGGCGCGGATTGAAACAATACTGCCGTCAGCGTCATAGGCGATGACTTCCGTCGCCCCCTCACGGGGGCGCGGATTGAAACGCCGTGCTCCCTGACAAGGTAGTCACCGAAGCCGTCGCCCCCTCACGGGGGCGCGGATTGAAACGTTGGGCAGGGGAACGGCGGCGTCCGTGCTGAGGTCGCCCCCTCACGGGGGCGCGGATTGAAACCCGCGGAGCATGGCGCGGCACTCAGAACCTGTTTAAGATCTTGCGGATTGTGGTAAAATGGACGGCATGAGCACC